>CBDVCE010000029.1:0-53978 GCA_965372405.1 uncultured Sunxiuqinia sp. | reverse complement strand
GCTGTATGCGGTGAAAGTCGCACGTACAGTTCTTAGGGGGCGTAAGCTACCCGGTAATCCCCACTAAAAGAGTGCAAAGTTCCTGCTCTATGTTCCACTTCTTTAAAAACAAGCTTTGATGTGGGATAATTCTCAACACTAAAAAAATCATCCGATTTTAAATGACCAACCAACTTGTCGTTCCACTCTCCGCTTAAGTCTTCGTTGGTGATTGTAGTCATATCAATTACAAATGTTCCACCAACAACCTTCCCGTTTTCAATAACCAGTTCGCCATTCTTTATAGCAATTGCCCCATAATGCTCTCCACTCACTTTTTTCCCGTTCCACTTTACAGAACTCATATCCTTTTGGATCTTATACCCCCCGGCAAAGCTTGTTGAAATTGCAATCAGCAAGCTTAAAACTGTTAGTTTGAATTGTTTTATTTTCATTGCTATAATGTCTTTAAATCTAAATAAAAGATATATGTTTTCTTTAGTAACGCAGGCAAAATAAAAGGGTTCACCAAATGCGAACCCTCATCGTTAAATAAACTTAAATCTAAATTTATTCTATAATTTTCACTTCCGTTTTCACTTCCATTACTTCCTTATATACTGCGCTAACACCACAATATTTATCTTCAGAAAGTTTAACCGCCTTTTCCAGTTTTTCCAATGGTAAATCTTTTCCTTTAAATTGGTAAATAACTTTCATTTTGTTATATCTTTTTGGATGTTCGTCTGTCAAATCTCCTTCAACAATAACATTAAAAGATTCAGGAATAACCTTCATTTTCTTCAGTATCATAATAACATCAATTCCGGTACATCCGGCCAATGCTGTAAGCATCAATTTTTTAGGACGTGGCCCCGAATCCTCACCCCCCGATTCTACATTTGCATCAATAGTTAATTTATGACCATCCATGTCAGTTTCAAAAGCCATATTTTGTTTCCAGTTCAAATCTACAATGTGTTTCATAACAAGCTATTTTATATACTTTAATAATCTGGTTTTTATTTACTTTGATTCCAATGTAATATACATTGACATATCTAAATAAATAGTTTTACAAATATAAAAGATCATTGTATATTTAAGTCTAAATTTCTTGATTTAATAAAATATTAATAAAAAGGTTCATGAGAAATTCCATAAAAAGACCGACAGAAGAAGAATGTGATCTTTCTGGTTTCCATCTATTTAAAAAACTAAATGATCAGGAATTTGCACAATTGAATTATGATAAAACCTGTTCGTTGTACAAAAAAGGCAGCATAATCTACAGAGAAGGCAGTCGGTTAACCGGATTTTACTGCGTTACAAAAGGGATTCTAAAAATATTTAAAACAGGAATTGATGGAAAAGAACAAATTATTCGCTTTGCCAAACAAGGCGATATTGTTGCTTACCGTTCCCTGTTAAGTCAGGAATTAGCCTGTACCACTTCTAAAGTTATCGAAGAGGCAGTGTTGTGCCACATTCCTTATCAAACGCTTTTATTTCTTATTCAGAATAACTGGCAATTTTCTCATCACATGCTTCAAATCGTGTGTAAAGAATTGCGTGAAGCAAATGATTATATTACTGATATTGCCCAGAAAACTGTTCGCGAACGTTTAGCAGAGGTTCTACTTCTTTTAAAAGAAAGTTTTGACCTTGACAATGCGAATACACTTCAAATTTCACTTACCCGCGAAGAACTGGCAAATATTGTTGGAACAGCAACGGAAAGTGTCATTCGTTTACTTTCTGAATTTAAGCACGACAAGTTGATTGAATTGCAAGGTAGAAAAATAAAACTACTGGATATTCCGGCATTAACGCGAGTTGCAAACTTATAAAATTCAATCCCGGTTCATCCGGGATTTTTTTTACCTGCTAATCCACTGTTCTGGATTTTGCTTCTGACTTTCTTTCCAGATCTGGAATTTTAAAATTGTTTTATCACCTTCATTCTTATCACTGTAAATTAAGCCGATTTCCTGTTTAATTTTAACCTTTACACCCGCTTTTACAAATACTTCCTGCAAGTTGGAATAAACGGATAAGAAACTACCATGCCGGATGATAACAGCCATGTTTCCTCCTGAAATTGCAAAAACACGGCTTACCTCACCAGCAAATACAGCACGAGCTTTTGAATTCTTAGAAGTGGTGATATCTATTCCATTGTTCTTTACTTTTACCTGCTTCAAGATAGGGTGTGCATGAATCCCAAATTTTTCGGTGATTAATCCTCGCTCAACCGGCCAGGGGATTCTTCCCTTATTTTTTTCAAAATCAGCAGCTATTAGTTTCTGATCAGGTGTTAGCTCAAATCCTCCTTTTTTGCGAGCTTGACGAGCTTGTTCCTCCACCAGTTTTTCAATCTCACGATTCAGTTTATCCTGAATTTTCTGCTGATCCTTTAGCTTACTGCGGAGTTCTCGCTGACGCTTTTTCAATGACTGAACGTATTTACTTTGCTGATTTTTTTCTGACACTAATTGTCCTGCTTCATTCTCTTTTTCACCTATTAAAATAAGTTTATCATCTTTCAGCTTATTTAAGTCAACAATTTTTCTATCCAAAAGACTAGTTAAAACCTGTAGCAAATTGGCTTGTTTCTTTCTGTATTTAGCGTATTGCCTTAAATACAATGACCGCTGATAGGCCTGATTTATATTATCAGACGAAAAAAGAAAAATAATCTTGTCGTAGGTGTTTTTGTTCTTTTGAGCAAACTGAATCATTGAAGCATATTCCCTTTTCAGCTCATCAAAATCATGACGTATCATCGAAACAACTTCGGTATTCTCATTGATATAATAATCAAGAGCACCAATTTCATCGTTAATATTGCCTATTAGCCTGTTTCTTTGACCTATTTGATTGTTTAGTAGTCTAAGCTTGCCAATTGTGGCTCTTTCATTTTTACGGGCTTTTTCAAGTAATGAAGATGTGTATTTGATTACTTGGGATGTGTTTACTTTTTTAGCACGCAATTCGGTCAAAGATTGTCCCTGAAGTAACAATCCCCATAATAAAAGCATTGTGCAAAAAAGAATGCTCCGCATGATGTTTTAAACTTAGTGAGCCTGACTATATTTTTCAGGGATTTTAAAATTGAAATTCGATTCCTCTTCAAGTGAAAATTTGCTGAGTTTAATTTTCATTTTCAAAGTATTTGTAGGACTCTCAAAATGAATGTCAATATTCCCAGGATACAGTTGTTTTTCAACTTCTGTAAAATTAGAAAATTCGATGTTTACCTTTCGATTATTTGATCTATCATCAAGAATAATCTCTCTGATTTTAAATGTATTTGGATCGACATAAAGATATTGAACCACGAAGTTCTCTTCATCCAACTTCTTAAGATATCTATCAATTTTAACTTCTTTCCCCTTCCTCTCAATTTTCGATAATTTCCTTTTTTTCAATGATTGCAACACATACATGCCTGAATCGATGTAAGAAACAAATTCTTTATAATCATTATCCCGTGGATCATCCCGATATGAAAATGGGCTATTGCTTAATACGGATTGAACCACTCCAAAATCAAGATCAGTATTTACAACACCACTTAAAAAATCATAGTTTTTCAGCAAGTAGTTTTTTTCCAAATAATTAATCAGTTTAACACTGTCAGGAGTTAGCAATAATCGACCAACTGGAACATTTAACTTGCTAAATGTAAGCAGAATACGTTTATCTTTTTCAGATTTCAGATTTG
The DNA here is from genome assembly GCA_965372405.1 of uncultured Sunxiuqinia sp. GTDB lineage: Bacteria > Bacteroidota > Bacteroidia > Bacteroidales > Prolixibacteraceae > Sunxiuqinia. The sequence goes on along the minus strand of CBDVCE010000029.1, from coordinate 50,272 downwards.
CGCGAAAGGAGGTTTTATTATCAGGAGTCTCGTATTGGCAGGCGATTCTTTTAATCGATAACCAATCAAAATCGAAAGCATTCTCCTCAATACTTTTTATCAACTTATTTGAGCTGATAGACCTAACCCTTTCTTTGGTAATGGTACTTGGAGCTTTACACGAAGCCAATCCTAAGATTAGAGCAACGAATAAAAATAATAGTTGTAGAATTAATTTAGTTTTCAAAGTCCTTCTTTTTCTTCAATGTATCGCGATTCTTTTACTTTTTGTTCTAGCACGGTTGAACCATCTCCAAGCTTAAAAGCTTCTTTCCATTTTTCAACTGCTTCTTCCTTCTCCCCCAGCATGTACAATATGTCACCATAATGTTCAATCAGCACAGCATTTTCCTTCCCTCCTTTATCAATTGCTGATTCAATATAAAATTTGGCTAGCTGATAATCCCCTCGTTTAAATAAAACCCATGCATAAGTATCAAGATAGGTTGCATTATCCGGGTTCTCCTGAACAACCCTACCACTTAGTCTTTCAGCCTTATCAAGACTTTCGTTGCGTATAGACAGGTAATAGGCATAATTATTCATTGCCATGTAATTATCCGGATCTAAACGAACAACTTCATCGTAAGCCTTAAAGGCCTGCTCAATAAAACCAAGTTTATAATTTGCTTCGGCTTTATATAATTCAAATTGAATTTTCATTTGCTGATTATCCAACAAATAAGGTTCACCTTCAAGCAAAATATCAAGAGCTTCCTGATTTTTTTCAAGCTGAATACATGCTACTGAATTCAAAGCATATAAAACCGATTGATTAGGAAACAATTCAATTGCTTTTTTGGTATCTGTGTAAACATTTTCAAAATCGAGTAAATCATTTGAAATGAAAATCATTTGCTGCCAAATCATAAAACTTGATTGATCCGTTTCTAAATATTTACGCAAATACTCGCGTGATTCAATCAGTTTCCCTTGTCTGATCAGGTGCTCAGCAAACATGGTATACATGCGGTTATCGTCCGGATGAGTACTATATAAAATATTTAAAAGACTTTCAATCTGTTTATTATCCCACTCTGCATTTTCAGGATCAGCCGTTTGAATCATGTAATACTGAATTTTAGTATCAGCTTCTAATTCTTTATTTGCAAAAGCTTTTTTAATATGATCGAAAGCTTTTTCCTTATCTCCTTTTTCAACGTAATAACTTGCAAATGAGAAATGCACAAAACCATTATCGGGTTCAATTTCAAGAATTTTCTGATAATACTTATACGCATTATCCATATCTCCTTGTGATTGATAAAGTTCTGCAAGCAAACCGTAATATTGTGGTTCTTCAGGATTAGATTCAATGAGTTTATTGATCTCTGCAATTGCCATTTCAGGTTTTTCCCAAGCTGTATAAACTTGCCTTTTGGCTACTGAAATCTGTTCATTAAGTCCTGTTTTCGTCTCCAGCTTATTATATGCTACAATGGCTTGTTCGTATTGTTTCGCAGCCATATGCGTAATTGCCAACTGGTAGAGGTAATCCATATTTTCAGGCTCATTCTCATGCAGTTCCTGAAGAATTTTAGCTGCTTCTGCAAATTGTTTTCGCTGATGAAGAACCTGAACATACATAAACTTGTACCATTTATGTTCAGGATTTACTTCTGGTGCTTTCTCAATTATTTCGATTGCTTTTTCAAGCAGCAAAGCGGCACTGGTTAAATCTTTATTAGCAAAGTGCAAACCAGCTAATTCATACATAGCAACTGCAGAGTTAGGATCAATTTCCAGGCATCTTGAAAAAAGAGAAACCGCAGCCTGTTGTTTGCCAAGCTTCTTCTGCTTTAACCCTTCAATAAACAGGTATTCAAGTTCCTTTTCCTTCTCTTCTGAAAGTTCAATTTCATCCACTTCTTGTTTAACAACTTCGGTTTCAACCGGTATTTTAGTTGTAGCACAAGACGCAAAAAACAAACTAACAAATAGTAAATATGTGGTTCTTTGTAATGTCATTCAAGTGTGTTAATTTTTCCCTGTGTGGCCAAAACCACCTGCTCCACGTTCCGTTTCTTCAAGCAATTCAACTTCATTCCAACTTACCGTTTCGTGTGAAGAAATTACCATCTGACAAATTCTTTCACCATGTATAATCACAAATTCTTCATTGGAAAGATTAATCAAAATAATGCCTATTTCGCCCCGGTAATCTGCATCAATCGTGCCAGGAGTATTTAAAACCGAAATCCCTTTTTTGAGAGCCAAACCACTTCTTGGTCTAATCTGAGCTTCAAAACCAACAGGCAACTCAATAAACAAACCAGTTGGAACTAAAATTCGTTCAAGCGGCTTTAGTGTAATTTCTTCATCAAGATTGGCGCGTAAGTCCATTCCGGCAGAGGAAGAAGTACTATAATTGGGTAACGGATTATTTGATTTGTTTACAATTTTAACTTTCATAACTTGCTTTTTTTCAAGTTGCAAAGATAGGGAATTATCCCTTGTTGCAACCAGCCTGATTTACAATTAACAATATTTAAATATCTTCGACATACAGTAGGTTTTCCATGATTTTATCAGAAATAAATAAACCATCGGTAGTTAATTTATAGGTTTCATTTCCTAGATGAATATGTCCTGATTTAATAAAGGATTCTGCTTCTTTTGTAAAATGATATAAAAACTTCTTTTGAAAATTTTCTTTCAAATATTTTTTCGATATCCCCCACATTGTACGCAGGGAAGTAATTATATAATCGTTGTATTGATCTTGCTCTGAAAGCAATTCCTTATCCCAAAACTTCTCACCTTCTGCAATTGCTTTCAAATACGCACTAAGACTGGAGACATTCCAACGTCTGCTTGCTTGATCAAAAGAATGTGCTGAAGGGCCAAATCCGAGGTAAGATTTTCGTTCCCAATATGATTTATTGTGTCTGGAGTACAGTTCGTCTTTTGCAAAATTTGAAATTTCATATTGCTCAAAACCATCCTCTTCAAGCAATTTTTTTAGCATCTTAAATTGCTCCAAACTTCTTTCATCAGGCAATTCTTTGATTTTCCCTGTTTGCAGATAATCAAAAAATACTGTCCCTTCGTGATAGGTCAAATGATAGGCCGAAATATGCTGAACATTTAAAGCCAACGCTTGCTCGACGTTGTTTTGCCAGGCTTCAACTGTTTGGTTTGGTAACCCATAAATCAGGTCAATACTAATGTTCTCAAAACCCGCCTCCTGAGCCATTTTGATTGAATCAACAGCATCTGCAGAATTATGGCGTCTATTCATTCGCTTTAAATCATCGTTTAAAAAAGATTGTGTGCCAATGCTAATCCGGTTAAATCCGATCTCTCTTAATTCATTTAAAAATTGAAGGTCTAAATCATCAGGATTAGACTCAAGAGTAGTTTCTACATCAGGTGCAATTTTGAAATGAAATCGAATAGTAGTGAGGATTTCATCAATTTCTTCCTTTTTTAAAACCGAAGGAGTACCCCCTCCAAAATAAATGCTTTCAATGGGTTGTTCTAATTCGTTTTTCCTTTGAATTATTTCGGTTTTTAATGCAGAAATAAAATCGATTCTTGCTCCAAAGTCAGTCGATTTATAAAAATCGCAATAATGACATTTAGTTTTGCAAAAAGGAATATGAATATAAATTCCGGCCATAGTGAAATCGTTTCCCGGTTGACCGGATTAAAATTTACATTCGAATTATATCTTCATGTCCTTCCATATCATGAATAATAGTAGCAATGGAAGTATCTTCGTAAAATTTATGAAGTTTCTCACGTACTTCACTAAACTGTCTGTGTACAGGGCACAAAGTTCCTTCATCATGATGCGTAGAGCATGGTTTCAGACTGATCAGACAGTTTTTGAAAAAATCTTCACCATCAACAATACAAACAATTTCATATAACGAAATATCCTCAGGATTCTTTCCCAAGCCAAAACCTCCATTTGGCCCTTTGGTAGAACTAAGTATCTTTTGCTTCACCAGGTTTTGCAAGATTTTACCTAAAAATGGAGTTGGAATATCCAGATCGCTAGCAATCTTTTTAATCCCAATTTTAGTATCTTCTTCCGAATTTTTACCGAGATATATCAATGCACGAAGTGCATATTTACAAGTATTTGAAAGCATATGTTTAGGATTTATTTTTCCATTGTTGACTAAACGATTTTTCTGCAAAACGAGGTATTTCCTTTTTCTTACCCAATCCGTCTTTACCAAACATCGCAAGTTTATTTTTTGTTTTGCCCCCTACCAAATCCAAGCGTTTTCTTTTTGAAAAAGCATATTCAAATGCTTTCATTCCAGCATTCCACATAAAACTAGAATCTCCTTTTTCAACAGCATCCCTTCGGTTATAAAGCAGCATATTGTGAAGCGGAATTTTTACCGGGCAAACCTCAGTACAATTACCACAAACAGAACAAGCCGAACTTAAATGATTGTATTGGCTATATCCTTTGAAAAAAGGAGTAATTACAGAACCAATTGGCCCTCCATAAGTTGAATCATAAGTGTAACCACCAATATTTTTATAGATTGGGCAGGCATTCAGGCAGGCACCACATCGTATACATTTTAAGACTTCATAACGATCGTCAGATTGATATAATTCTGAGCGTTTATTGTCTAAAAGGATAACATACATTTTCTCAGGACCGTCTTTCTCTTTATCGTTTTTTGGTCCGGTAACAACTGAATTATAAACCGTTATTTGTTGTCCAGTTCCGTGTGCTGCCAACAAAGGCCACATCAAACCTAAATCTTTAAAAGAAGGAACCATTTTTTCAATTCCAGCAATTACAATATGCACTTTGGGAAAAGAAAAAGTCATCATGCCATTTCCTTCATTTTCGGTCATTCCAATTCCGCCAACATCGGCAACCAAAAAATTGGCACCTGTTACACCTACGTCAGAATTCACAAATTTATTTCGAAGTAGTTTTCTTACAAAGTCAGTCAAAAACTCAGGGGTACTATTTTCTGGTGTATCAAATTTTTCCTGAAAAAGAGCTGAAATATCTTCTTTCGATTTATGCATTGCCGGAGTCACAATATGATAAGGCTTCTCCCCTGCTATCTGCACAATATATTCGCCCAGGTCGGTTTCTAACGACTCCACTCCCATTTTTTCAACATGCTCATTTAAATCAATTTCTTCAGTGGTCATCGATTTGCTTTTTACCAATGTTTTCGATTGATTTTCATAAAGAATTTTTTGAACGGCATCAATTGCCATTTTAGAATCTTCGACCCAAATAACTTCAGCTCCTCGTGAAGTTATTTTTTGTTCGAATTCAACCAAATAGTCATGCAAGCCATTGATTGCTTTTGCTTTTATGTATGATCCACGCTCACGGGCAAGTGCGAGCTGCGAATACCGCTTTCGTCCGCGTTCAACAGCAACATCATATCGCCCAATATTGAATTTGATTGTTGCGCGATGCTTTTTATCAAAAGCAATCTTTTCCGAATCTTTTAAGAATTCTTTCTTTTGATGAGCCATATTATTGAATTGGTATTTTTAATTTACGACGTTCGTGTCTTCCACCTTCAAAATCGCTGTTCAAAAAAGCTTTCACGATTGCAATTACTTCATCATCAGAAATAAAACGAGCTGGTAAAGCACAAATATTTGCATCGTTATGTTGCCTTGCCAAAGCAGCAATTTCTTCACTCCAACAAAGTGCAGAACGAATTCCCTGATGCTTGTTTGCAGCAATATTAATTCCATTTCCTGTTCCGCAAAGCGATATTCCAAGTTCGTATTTTCCAGATTCTACTTCTGTAGCAACTAAATGTCCCCAATCAGGATAATCTGTACTTTCATCTGAAAAAGTTCCTAAATCTTCAAAATCAATGTTTTCCTTTTGAAAAAAATCCTTTACAAGCTGTTTTTTTTCAAAACCTGCATGATCCGATGTTATTGCAATCTTCATCTTTCTAATTTTTAAAGAATAACTAATTGTTAGTCCTTCCCTTTACAAAAGCTTTAGCAAAAATAATACTTCTAAGTATTTAATTACCATTTAGGATTTAATAAACCTAAAAAAATCTCTTTTTTCACAGAAAAATACGATACCAAGAAATATAATCAACAAGAAAAGGTGAAACAGATATTTAAATGAAACCGTTTCAATGCTGATTAATATGGATATTGAATAAATGGAAAGTGCAGCTATTAAATAGAAAATCATTCGCCCAATTGCATATGGTACACGATAATATTTTTGCCCAAAATAATAGGAAAGGACGGTCATTGTTATAAAACAAATAAGTACTGCAATAGCAGAAGCATGATAACCATAGCGAGGAATAAATGCAATATTCACGACTAAACTAATAGCTGCTCCTATAAGGGCAAAATAGGCTCCAAATCGGGTTTTATCAGTTAATTTATACCAAAGTGAAAGCGTATAATAAATACCTAAAAATAAATTCGCCATTAAAACTATTGGCACTATACTTAATCCGGAATAGTAACTTTCATCAATTATATTTAATGATTTAAAGACATCTAAAAACAGGGATACCCCAAGAAAAATAACAAGTCCGAAAATCACAAAATATTTCAAAATTATAGCATAGCCTTCTTTATTACTTTCTGATTTGGACTGAGAAAAAAAGAAAGGTTCAAATGCGTACCGGAAGGCTTGAATAAACATGTTCATTAAAACTGCCAGTTTATAATTTGCCCCGTAAATACCCAATTGTCCCATTGGATTTTGATGTTCAGGTACCAGCTTTGGAATTAAAATTTTATCGATATTTTGATTGATCATTCCTGCAATTCCAACTATTAAAATAGGGAAAGAATACCACATAATTTCTTTGAGCAAACGTTTGTCAAGTTGAAATTTGACACGCATTTCAGGTAGCAACAAAATAAAAACCAGAGCTGACCCAATAAGATTAGAGATAAACACGTACCCAATCTGAATTTCAGGTGAATAAATATGAAGAACCCAGCTCTCAGGGTTCGCTTTCACCAACGCCGGGCAAATGCTTAAAAAGAAAATATTGAGAAATATATTGGTGAAAATGCCCACCATTTTTAGAACAGCAAATTTTAAAGCCTTTGACTCAATTCTAAGTTTAGCAAATGGAATGGCAGTTATAACATCAATTCCAACTATAAGAGCAATCCATCGAATATATTCAGGATACTTTTCATAGTCCATCCATCCTGAAATGGTATCTGTGAAAGTAAAAACCAATAGAATAAAACTTCCTGTAGTTATAAAAAGTGAGGAAAGCGTACTTGAAAATACTTTTTGTTTATCGTTATCCTGTGATGCAAATCGGAAAAATCCGGTTTCCAATCCAAAAGTAAGAATGACCAACATAAAAGCCATATACGAATAAAGGTTCGTAACAACTCCATATTCTGAAGTGATAAATATATGGGAATAATAGGGTACAAGCCACCAGTTAAGAAACCGCCCTATAATGCTACTCATACCATAAATGGCAGTATCTCCAGCTAATTTTTTAAATGAATTCAAAAGTGAAATTTTTTGTCAAAGATAGCCAAACCATATTTTTTTATTACAAATTTGAAATCTTATTAAGAATTGAATTAACAGGGTAAGCAAGATTTCTTAATTTTATCCGGTATTCTAAATTATTAAAAATGAAAGTTCGGATTTTCGCCATCTTATTTATTGCTAGTTTTTTTGTGAGTTTTCTTTCGTGCTCGAATAAACCCAAACGATCAAGAAAGCCCATTGCGCATATTACCTTTCAGCCTCGAAAAAAGAGGTTTACATATGGCGATTCATTAAATGTTTCTGTACGAATAAAAATTAAGGATGGTGAATTAGCTTATGCCAGCTTGTATTTTGATAATCAATTAGTAAAGAAAACGAATGAACTGAATATCAATTATTCAATTCCTTCAATGAAGCAACTTGGAAAACATAATTTAAAGGTTATTGCTACTAAAAAAGATAGTATTCAAGGTGTAAATTTTAAATCTTTTGAAGTTGTTTCAGATATAAAACCTGAACAGTTTACTTACGAAGTTGTGAATTCATATCCGCATAATACGGGTCATTTTACACAAGGTTTAGAAGTTTATAAAAATCAATTTTTCGAAAGCACAGGTGAAAATAAAACTTCAGCTATCTATAAATTTGATTTAAAAACAGGAAATGCATCTCAAACAATTAAACTCGAGGAAAAATATTTTGGTGAAGGAATTACAATTTTAAAAGACAAAATATATCAGTTGACTTACAAAGCTCAAAAAGGTTTTGTTTATGATGTTAATACATTTGCCAGAATTGATAGTTTTACGTTTGATACTCCACAGGGATGGGGATTAACTCATGATGAAAAGTATATTATCAAAACTGATGGTTCAGAATTTATTCATTTCATTGAGCCAGAATCCATGAAAGTTATAAGAAAAATTCAGGTATATGATGACAAAGGCCCCGTTAAACTATTAAATGAATTAGAGTATCATGATGGAGTGATTTATGCAAACATATGGACCACAAATTTTGCGGTAAAAATTGATCCTGAATCTGGTAAAGTTCTGGGTAGAATTGATTTTAATGGATTGCTTCCTGTTATGTATAATCCGGAAGAACGTATTGACGTACTAAACGGAATTGCCATTCATCCTGACAATGATAAAATGTACATTACCGGTAAATTATGGCCTAAATTATTTGAGGTGAAGTTGATTAAAAAAGACTAGGTTCATCACCCAATTTTATTTTTCCTAAGTGTTTGTAGGCTAAATCAGTAACTTCTCTTCCGCGTGGAGTTCGCTTAATAAATCCTTCTTTAATCAAAAAAGGCTCGTAAACTTCCTCAATGGTTCCGGAGTCTTCACCAACAGCGGTTGAGATGGTGGTTATTCCAACAGGTCCTCCTTTGAATTTATCGATGATGGTGGTTAAAATTTTGTTATCCATTTCATCCAAACCATACTTATCAATATTCAAAGCTTCAAGTGAATAGCGTGTAATTTCCAAATCAATTATTCCAGTTCCTTTTACCTGAGCAAAATCCCTAACACGACGTAAAAGAGCATTAACAATACGAGGTGTTCCGCGACTTCTGGAAGCTATTTCAACAGCTGACTCATGATCTATTTCAACAGCTAAAATTTTAGCCGAACGTTCTACAATTCCTGTAAGAACAGAAAGATCATAATATTCGAAATGTGAATTTATTCCAAATCGAGCTCGAAGGGGACTTGTTAATAATCCTGATCGGGTAGTGGCTCCAATTAATGTAAATGGATTTAACTCCAATTGAATTGAGCGTGCACTCGGCCCTTTATCGATCATTATATCGATTTTATAATCCTCCATAGCCGAATACAGATATTCTTCAACTATGGGGCTTAAACGGTGTATCTCATCAATAAATAGCACATCACTCTCTTCAAGATTGGTTAACAAGCCGGCTAAATCTCCAGGTTTATCCAAAACTGGTCCTGAAGTCAATTTAAACCCAACATCCATTTCATTGGAAATTATATTGGCAAGTGTTGTTTTTCCAAGTCCTGGAGGACCATGCAATAACACATGATCAAGTGCTTCACTGCGCATTTTTGCAGCTTGAACAAATACCTTCAGGTTTTCAACAATTTGCTTTTGCCCTTTAAAGTCATCAAAAGTTAAGGGTCTCAATTGTTTATCGAGATCTTGCTCTTTATCAGAAAATGAGTGGTTATGAAGATCAATGTGATCTGACATGAATGCTATCTTTTTTCAATCTGAACAAATATAGCTCTAATTCTTCAAGGAAGTAAAAAATAGATTTAAACAGTGATTTTTAAATCTTCGAAAATTTTCAAAAGTTTATCCATATCAAACGGTTTTGCCATAAAATCATTCATTCCAAATGAAATGCATTTTTCACGGTCGTTATCCATGGTATTTGCAGTAATAGCGATAATTGGAGTTTTATTTTTATTGCCACTCTCTTCAAACTCTCTTATTTTCACAGTAGCTTCTAAACCGTCCATAATAGGCATCATGATATCCATAAGAATAACATCGAATTTCTGTTCTTTATAAATATTTAATCCCTCAAGACCATTATTAGCAATAGTAACTTCATGCTTATATTTTTTTAAGCTAAACGTTACAATCCTCTGGTTAAGGAGATTATCTTCCACAAGTAATATAGAAAGCCTTTCACTCATCCAATCCCAATCTTAGTATTATTAGATTAATTCTGATTTCAATTAAAAGGAAACCCTCTTCACTCCAGTTTTTCTTTTTCAAATGTATAATATATTTAAATATTAAAGAATTAAATAAAGTATGATTATAATAATAGCCTGTTAATACCCTTGAAAAAAAATTTATGATATGTTTGTTTAAATGAAATAAGAGGATTTATCTTGACTTTTTAACGAGTAATACACATAGCTTTTTTCTTATAATCAATGAAATAACGATTTAATTAACAGTTGTTAGTTTCAATTGTTATTGAAAAAAAGTAGAAAGGATGAATGTGAATTTCTGTTAGTTATTTGAGGATTACTATTTAATCTTTCTTCTAGGATTATTGAAGAAAATAATATAATCAGAATTTGAATCAGTTATAAAAATTTAATTTTACGTTTTTGTTTTATTATTATCAACAACTATTAAAAGAAAGCTAACAATTGCGTTTTTTATAAATGATTGTTTTTGTGAGGTTTAAAAATTATGAATGAAAGCTATAAACATCTTGTTGGTAAACTGAATTTAGCACGTAATAAGTTCTATATTTTTCAACTTTTGAAAGGATTATTAGTTGTTTTAACTGCTGGATCGGTTTTTATATTCGTTGTAGCCTTAGTTGAAACTCAAGCTTACTTTTCAACTACTGTTAGAGCAGTTGTTTTTTATTCATTAATTGTTTTTCTATTAATAGCGATCGTATGGTTTCTAATTGTACCATTTTTTAGGTTAATTGGAGTATTACCTTCACTAACTGATATACAGCTTTCTAAGTATATTTCAAGGCACTTTAAACAGGTTAAGGATAGGCTAATTAATTTCATTGAGCTACTGCAGGACTATAGTACGAACGAGAATGAGTTATTATTGGCAAGTATTAATCAGAAAGCAGAAAAATTATTGGAATATAATTTTAGCGAAGTATTTACATTAAAAACGCTATTAAATAGATTCTACACTTTTTTAATAGTTTGCTTAATGTTGGTTCTTGTAAATTTTGTTTATCCGGTTTATAAAGGATTTTCAAGAATTATTAACTACGAAGTTAGTTATGCCTCACCAGCAAAATTTTCTTTTCATTTAATAAATGATGATTTAAATATTAAAAGAGGAGAAAGTCTTTTGTTGAAAGTGAATTGTGAGGGTAGGGAAGTACCTGAAATTGTTTTTGTAAATATTTCGGGAACTAATTATTTAATGGAACAATCTGATGATTATTTTGAATTTGAATTAAAGCATATTAATAGTTCTTTTTCATTTTATTTTACTGATAAGTTTGTGAATTCAGAACGCTACCAATTAAAGGTTTTTCCAAATCCTGTGATAATTGATTATAAAGTTAAAATCGATCCTCCAGCTTATACAGGATTAATAATTGATGAATTAAATAATGTTGGGGATTTTGATGTTCCTTTTGGATCACAGGTAAATTGGCATTTTAAAACAGCTGATGTTAATTATTTAACTATGCTATTTGAAGATGATTCTTTGACAATGGAAAAAAATAAAATAAATCATCAGTTTTTAAAGAATGAGAGTTACCACATTAGTATTGGTAATCAGTTTTTTGATTATCCTGATTTGTTAAATTTTAATGTAACTGTTTTACCAGATTATTATCCTGAAATAGAATTAGTTCAGTTAAAAGATTCATTAGATTTTAGTCGTTTCTTTTTTAAAGGTTCAATACTTGATGATTATGGTTTTCATTGTCTAAATTTTAATGTTCATATAAATCAAACTGATACTGTTTTTGAACTACCAATTATAAAGCAGTTGAATGAACAGGACTTTTATTATACATTCAATTTTAAAGATTTACTAGAACCTGGACAAACTGCTCATTATTATTTTGAAGTTGCTGATAATGATCCGTTTAATCATTATAAAAAGACAACTAGTGAATCCTTTCAATTCAATTTTCCTAAAAATGAAGAGTTATTGAATTTTGAAAATCAATCAATTGCGGAGCTTGAAAAACTTATGGAAAAGAGTTTTCAAATAAGTAATGATATTAAAGAATCAATAGAAGAATTGAAGTTTAAAAACTTTTCTGGAAATTCTACAAATTGGGAAAAACAGCAACTTGCAAATGAAATTGTAAATAAGAAAAATCAACTCGATTCTGTTTTGGAAAAGATACAAGAGAAGAACAAGATGATGAATGAGTTTATGAATTCATTTTCTGAAGAAAAACTTGAAATTATTGAAAAGCAGAAAGAGCTTGAGCAATTGTTAGAAGATGTTTTAAGTGATGAGTTAAAAGAGTTGTTTGAAGAATTTAATAAACTCGCTCAGGATTTTAAAAGTGATGATTTCAATAAAATGAATGATAAATATGAATTGTCACTTGATGATTTATCAAAACAATTGGAAAGAAACTTACAAGCATTAAAACGAATGAAAGTTGAGCAAAAAATGGAACGCTTGGCTAAGTTTTTAAGTGAGTTATCGGAAACTGAAAAAACAAATTCAGTTGAACTTGAAAAAACAAAAAATTTCGAAATCGCAATAAAGTCTGAAAAAGAAAATAGTGATTCTTTCAAAAATGTAGATGAAGAAATTAGTCAAATTTTCGAATTAAATAAAGAATTAAAAAAGCCTTTGAATATTCCATCCTTTGATACAGTGAATGAGCAAATTAGAAATCAATTTGAAGATATTTTAGATAAGCTTACAAAGAAGAAAAAGAATAAGTCAATTGAATCGATTGATAAGAATAGTAAAATATTAAAATCATTTTCTAATTCTATTTCCGACGCATTAGAACAAAACAGGCAAAAGCAAAATTTTGAAAATATTCAGAATATCCGACAGATTTTAGACAACCTTGTTTTTCTTTCACTTCAGCAGGAAATCTTGCTTGAAGAGTTGAATTTAAGAAGTGCGAGTGATCCACAAATTAATAAGATTATTGGTATTCAGGATATATTGATTGATCAGACAAGTCATGTAAAAGATTCGTTGTATGCTTTAAGTAATCGTACTGCCGCTATTGGGAATGTTATTAATAAAGAGCTTATTGATTTGGAATTTAGTATGAACAATAGCAAAGAAGAATTGAAAGAAGACCGGATTAGTTCAGCTAAGAAATCACAACAAAGCTCCATAACTGCACTTAATAATATGGCTGTTTTTTTAGATGAGGCTTTAAAAAACCTTGAAGAACAAATGGCAAATTCAATGCCTGGTGATCAACAATGTGATAAACCGGGAAACAAAGGCAGTTTTAATATGCTCAAACAAAATCAGGAATCACTTAAGCAGCAATTGCAGCAAATGATTGAGCAAATGAAAAGTGGGAACAGTCAAAATTTAAGTGAGCAGCTCGGCAAAACTTTATCGCAACAGGAGCTTATGCAAAAAATGATTCGTGATTTGATAAGTAACGATGAGATTGGAAGTTCTTCAAAAGAACAACTTAAGCAAATAAATCAGTTAATTGAAAACTCAAAAAATGATATAATAAATAAACAAATTTCTCAACAAACTATTAATAGGCAGAATTTAATACTTGATCGTTTGTTAAAAGCTGAGAAAGCAGAGATTGAAAGAGAGATTGATGATGATAGAGATTCTAAAACAGCAAAAGAAAAATTTTATAGTAACCCCGCAGCTTTTTTTGAGTATAAAAAGAAAGAAACTAAATTTGACGATATAATTTTAAGGAAGAAATACCAGTTAAAGAAATTTTATAAAGAGAAGTACCGAGATTATATAAACCAAGTAAGCGAGAAAGATTGAAACATAAGTTAAGCATACCTTCTCATATACATCATTTGAACGAAGTTGAATCGTTTATTCAAGAAGTGATTGAATTTTATGATTTGCCCATTGCTATGCAAGGCCATTTTATGTTAACAATCTGTGAGTCAGTTAATAATGCCATATTGCATGGAAATAAACAAGACTTAAAGAAGCATGTTCTTATTGTCGTAGACGATAATCAATCTGAACTTAGTATTTCAGTAAAAGATGAAGGCAATGGATTTGATTATTTGAATTTACCAGACCCAACTTCAACGGATTATATTCGTAATGAAAGTGGAAGAGGTTTATTCTTAATTAAGAATCTTGCTGATGATGTTACTTTTCATAATAATGGTTCTACCATACAATTTAAATTTAATCTAAAACGTGAATCTGAATTACTTTTTTGAGGAAGTTGATGAATTTTCTCTATCTGAAAATAAAAATATATGGATTGAAAAAACGATTCAATCTGAAAAAAATAAAGCTGGTGAAATCAGCTTTATTTTTTGCTCTGATAATTACCTGTTAAATATTAATAAGGAATTTTTGAATCATGATTATTTCACTGATGTAATTACTTTTGATTATGTGGTAGAAGATGAAATATCAGGTGATATTTTTATTAGTGTTGATAGGATAAAGGAGAATGCAGCTGAGTTCAAAGTTTCTTTTGAAGATGAACTGAACAGAATCATGATTCATGGTGTTCTACATTTGCTTGGGTACAAGGATAAAGTGGTGGAAGATAAGCAAATGATGACTGATAAGGAAAATGAATATCTTTCGAAGTTGTAACTTTTTCTTTTCTAAGCTTTTCTATTAATTTTGCGGTCTAAAATTTTAAGTACGATGTTTCCGTATTATGATGTTATAGTAGTAGGTGGAGGGCATGCTGGCTGTGAAGCAGCAACAGCAGCCGCTAATTTGGGGTCGAAAACATTGCTTATTACAATGGACATGGGAAAATACGCCCAAATGTCTTGTAATCCTGCAATTGGAGGAATTGCCAAAGGGCAGATTGTTCGTGAAATTGATGCTCTTGGTGGATACACTGGAATAATTGCTGATAAATCTTCCATTCAATTTAGAATGTTGAATCGTTCAAAAGGACCCGCAATGTGGAGTCCAAGATCCCAAAGTGATCGTTTTCGTTTTTCTGAGTTTTGGAGATGGCAGTTGGAAGCCACTGAAAATTTAGATTTATGGCAAGATGCAGTAGTTCATCTTTTAATTGAGGATGGAGATATTGAAGGTGTTAAAACTAAGCTTGGGGTTGAGTTTAAATCCAAAACGGTTATTCTTACCAATGGAACTTTTTTGAACGGGTTGATGCATGTTGGACGTGCTCAAATGGAAGGTGGTCGAATAGGAGAGTCTTCTTCATATTTTATTAGCGATCAGCTTTCTGAAGCTGGGTTTACTACTGGTCGATTAAAAACGGGAACTCCCGTTCGTATTGATGGTCGAACAATTGACTTTAGCAGTCTTCAGGAACAAAAAGGAGAGGAGGGGCATTATAAGTTTTCGTATTTACCAGATGTTAAAACTAATTTGAAGCAAAGAAGTTGTTGGATTAGTTATACAAATATGGAGGTGCATAAAATATTAGAACAAGGGTTTGATGATTCTCCAATGTATAATGGTACGATTAAAGGAGCTGGTCCGAGGTATTGCCCGAGTATTGAATCTAAGCTTGTAACCTTTGCTGAGAAAACTTCGCATCAATTGTTTTTAGAGCCCGAAGGTGAAATAACAGAGGAGTATTATTTGAATGGTTTTTCTTCTTCATTAGCTTGGGATGTTCAGTATAAAGCTATGCAAATGATTCCTGGTTTAGAGAAGGCAAAAATATTTAGACCAGGTTATGCAATCGAATATGATTATTTTGATCCTACTCAGCTTCATCATTCATTAGAAACGAAATACATTTCCAATTTATATTTTGCTGGGCAAATTAATGGAACAACAGGATATGAAGAAGCCGCTGCTCAAGGTTTGATGGCTGGTATAAATGCACATCAAAAATCGCATGATTTAAATGATTTTGTATTAAATAGGGATGAGGCATATATTGGGGTTTTGATTGATGATTTGGTGACAAAAGGAGTTGATGAACCATATCGTATGTTTACCTCGCGTGCTGAATATAGAATATTGTTACGTCAAGATAATGCAGATTCAAGACTTACATTGAAGTCATATGAACTTGGATTAGCAAAACGAGAACGAGTTGATTTGCTTAATCGAAAAATTGAACTTCGAGATGGAGTGATAGATTTCATTTCTAATTTTTCAATTAAAGCACAGTACATAAATGAGCTTTTAGAATCAAAAGGAACCACTCCATTGAAACAAGGGGTGAAGCTAAAAGATATTATTTCACGACCTCAAATTTCATTATTTGATGTGATTGAACCTGTTGCACCTTTGCAGAAATTTGTAAGCGATTTTCCAAAAAATATGTTCCAGGAAATTTTAGAATCTGCTGAAATTTTGATTAAATATTCAGGATATATTGATCGCGAAAAATTAATTGCAGATAAGTTTAAACGGCTTGAAAATATCAAAATTGAAAATAAATTTGACTACGAAAGTATCCATGCAATTTCTACCGAAGCTCGTCAAAAATTGAATAAAATAAACCCCAAAACAATAGGGCAGGCTAGTCGTATTTCAGGTGTGAACCCATCAGATATTAATGTGCTTTTAGTTATGCTTGGCCGATAATGTTCCACGTGGAACAAAAATCTAATTTTATGAATTTAAAAGAAACAATTCGCGAGGTTCCTGACTATCCAGTGAAAGGAATTAACTTTAAAGATATAACAACAATGCTTAAGAATCCGGAAGCTTTCCGGGTTGTTGTAGATGAAATTACTGATTACTTCAAGGATCACAAAATCACTAAAATAGTTTCTTTAGAATCACGTGGTTTTATTGTTGGGGGGGCTATAGCTTATCATCTTGGAGCAGGTTTTGTTCCAGTTCGAAAAAAAGGGAAGCTACCTGCTGAAACCATCGAAGAATCTTATGAATTGGAGTATGGAACTGATACGATTGAGATGCACAAAGACTCCATTTCTGAGGACGATGTGGTATTGATTCATGATGATCTTTTGGCTACCGGAGGAACTGCTTTAGCTGCTTTGAATTTGATAAAACAAATGAATGTTAAGAAGGTGTATTTTTCATTTATCTGTGATTTGAAATTCATTGAAAATGGAAAAAAGAATGAAATTTCTAAATATGAAACTCATACTTTAGTGGAGTATTAATCTTCCAAAAATTGAAATACACCGCATCAAATAGAAATGAAGATCAGCTTAAAAAACTGGTTTCTGTGTTGCCAGATCAACCTGGAATTTACCAGTATTTTGACAATACTGGTAAAATTATTTATGTAGGAAAGGCCAAAAACCTTAAGAGAAGAGTTGCTTCATATTTCACAAAAAAGCACGAAAATAGAAAAACAGCTTTATTGGTTCGCAGTATTGCTGACATCAAACACATGGTTGTTGAGACAGAGCAAGATGCTCTTTTACTCGAAAACAATCTAATCAAAAAATATCAACCTCGGTATAATATTCGGTTAAAAGATGATAAAACCTACCCATGGATTGTCATCAAAAATGAACCCTTTCCGCGCGTATTTCAAACACGAAATGTGATTAGAGATGGATCACTTTATTTTGGTCCATACACTTCAGTAATGACTGTTCGTACATTACTAGATCTCTTTAGAAAGTTGTATAAACTTAGGAACTGCAATTTAAATTTATCGGGTGAAAATATTCAAAAAGGCAAGTTTAAGGTTTGCTTGGAATATCATATTGGGAACTGTTTAGGGCCTTGTGAATCTCATCAGGAAGAAGAAGAGTATAAGAAATACATCGATGAAATTAGGAATATTTTGAAAGGAAATATTTCAATAGTGATAAAATATCTTCGTGATATGATGCAAGGTTTTGCAGATAATTATCAATTTGAAGAAGCAAACCAGATAAAAGTAAAGCTTGAAATTCTTGAGAAATTCCAAAATAGATCTACTGTTGTTAGTTCAACAATTACAGATGTCGATGTTTTTACAATTGAAACTGATGAAAAATCAGCCTTTGTTAATTATCTAAAAGTGATTAACGGAGCAATTGTTCAAACCTATACTGCTGAAATAAAGAAGGCCTTAGACGAGTCAAAAGAGGAGCTACTTCGATATGCGATTGTTGATATTCGTCAGAAAATATTTTCAAACGCAAGAGAAATAATTGTTCCATTTAAACCTAAAATTGAATTGGAACTAGTCAACTTTAAAGTTCCAGTTCGTGGGGATAAAAAGAAATTGCTTGATCTTTCGGAGAGAAATGCTAAATATTTCAGACTCGAAAAGGAGAAACAAAAGATACTTGCCAAGCCAAAAGAATCATCAAATCGAATTTTAGAAACGATTAAAAAAGATTTGCAACTGAAAGAATTGCCTACTCGAATTGAGTGTTTTGATAACTCAAATTTACAAGGGTCAAATCCTGTTGCAGCATGTGTAGTATTTAAAAATGCAAAACCAGCAAAAAAACAGTATAGACACTATCATGTTAAAACCGTTGAAGGGGCAAATGATTTTGCTTCGATGGAAGAAATTGTGTACCGAAGATATAAACGACAGCTCGAAGAAAAACAAGATTTGCCACACTTGATTGTTGTTGATGGAGGCAAGGGACAACTTGGTATGGCATTAAAAGCACTTGAAAAATTAGATCTTCGTGGAAAAATTAGCATTATTGGTATTGCTAAGAAATTGGAAGAAATATATTTTCCAGGCGATTCAGTTCCACTTTATCTTGATAAAAATTCAGAAACTTTAAAAGTGATCCAGCAAGCTCGTGACGAAGCTCATCGATTTGGAATTACTTTTCACAGAAAATTACGATCAAAAGATTTTATCAAAACAGAGTTGGAAGAAATTTCAGGAATTGGAGAAAAGACGATTCAGCAACTTTTAAGACGATTTAAGAGCCTTGAGAATATAAAAAAAGAGGCCTACGGTACTGTTGTTGATGAAATAGGCCATTCTAAAGCAGCTAAAATATTTGATTTTTATAAGTTAAAGCATTGATAAATAAGCATTTTGGGTGTTTATTATCTATAGAATTCAATGTATGAAAAAAATAGCAACCAGATCAAATTCTGTACTTTGCTTCACCATCCAGTAGTCCCATATAAGAAAAATACCTACTTTCAGAAATTTCTCCATTTGCCACTGCATTTTTTACTTCGCAGCCTGGTTCATGAATATGGGTGCAATTGTAGAACTGACATTTTTCCAGTCGTTTAAATATTTCAGGAAAATAATGACCAATTTCTTCCTTTTCCATATCAAGCATACCAAAACCTTTTATTCCGGGTGTGTCAATAATATAACCACCTAAATCAAGCTCGAACATTTCAGAAAATGTAGTGGTGTGTTTTCCGGTTTGATGATAATCAGAAATTTCTTTGGTTTTTAAATTTAGCTTTTGATCTATGATATTTATTAAAGTTGACTTTCCCACACCGGAATGACCTGAAAAAACATTTGTTTTATTTTTCATCCAGGATTTAAGAGTACTCATTCCGATATTTTTTTTTGCTGATGTAATTAAACATCTATAACCAATATTCTCATATATATCAATCAGTTCATCCATTCGGATGATTTGATCGGGGTCATACCTGTCTACTTTGTTGAAAATCAATGTACAAGGAATACGGTAGGCTTCAGCTGATGCTAAAAAACGATCAATGAATGTAGTTGTCGTAACAGGGTAGTTTACTGTAACAACCAAAAAGGCCTGATCAATATTTGCAGCAATAATGTGAGACTGTTTTGATAGATTTTGTGATTTACGAATAATGTAGTTTCTTCGATCTATTATCTTGGTAATCAGTCCAATATGCTCTCTGTCGTCTTCTTTTTCCGGTTCAACTAATTTAAATTCAACCAAGTCTCCAACCGCAACAGGATTTGTACTTTTTATTCCTTTAATACGGAACTTTCCTTTGATTTTGCATTCTAGTTTTGCTCCGTCTTCTTGTCGTACGGTGTACCAGCTACCTGTTGATTTTATGACTATGCCTTTTTTCAATGTAATTTTTTGTTATCAAGATTCGTTGTATTTTCGTTGCTAAGTTCAACCAAAAGTATAAAAATATTGTGAAAAGGATTTTGTCGTATAATGTAAACGGTATTCGCGCTGCTTTCAGAAAAGGTTTTTTGGAGTGGTTGCAACAAGAGAGCCCTGATGTTGTTTGTATTCAAGAAACCAAGGCTCAGGCTGGACAAATGAATGAAGATGAAATTGAAAAAGCTGGATATCGGATTTATTCCTTTTCTGCAAAAAAGCCAGGTTATAGTGGAGTTGCAATTATTTGTAAAGAAGAACCTGATCATGTTGAATATGGTATTGGCAATGAAAAATACGATGTAGAAGGCAGAGTGATTCGTGCAGATTTTGGGGATCTTTCAGTTATAAGTACATATTTTCCTTCAGGTACTACTGGTGGAATTAGACAGGAATACAAAATGAACTTTTTAGCTGATTTTAACTTGTATTTAAACGAATTGAAGAAAAAGAGATCGAAGCTAATTATTTCGGGAGATTATAATATATGCCGTTTGTGGATTGATATTCATAATCCTGAAAAGCAGCAAAAAACATCTGGATTTTTGCCTGAAGAACGTGAATGGTTTCAGCAGTTTGTAGATGATGGTTACACTGATAGTTTTAGAGAAATTGTAGAAGAGCCACATCATTATTCATGGTGGAGCTATCGAGCTGGGGCAAGAGCCAGAAATAAGGGATGGAGGATTGATTATAATATGGTTACGGATAATTTGAAAGATAAAATTAAGAATGCAGGAATCTTTCCAGATGTGGTGCATTCCGATCATTGCCCGGTTTGGGTTGAAATAGAAGATTAGATGAGAATAAGGTGTGTAATATTTGTTTTTTTTATTGTTGGAATGGTCGTATCGGGTTTCGCACAATCGAATTCTATTTTTTGTAAATGTGTGCCTGATACGAATTATATTGACACTTATAATAATGATTTAATCCTTAGAATTTATACTTCAAACAAAATCAACTTTTTCAAACTTAAAGATACTGAGCAAGATATTAGTTTGAAATACAAGCCAAATGACTTTTATAATCTTGGCATTGGTGTTAATTATAAGTGGTTTGGAATTAATATTGCAACCCCATTCCCTCTTTCAACTAAAGATGAAAGTAAATACGGGAAGACCACTACTTTCGGAATTCAGAGCTATGTTTACCGACGAAAATTCACAATTGATTTACTAGCGAAAAAGACGGATGGTTACTTCATTAGTGAAAGTGATGAACTTCTTCCGAGTTTTGATGATACAGGTATTGAGTATAGCCGAAGAGATGTTCAGACCCAAAATTTTGGATTAAACGTCAATTATATATTTAATAATGAACGTTTTTCGCACAGTGCTGCGTTTAAACAAACTGAAAGACAAAAAATAAGCGCTGGATCATTATTAGGAGGATTTGGTCTTTATTCATTTTTGACTTCAGCAGACTCCTCAATTGTTCCACGTGAAATAGATGAGAGATACTTTTCAAAAAATCGTGATTTTAAGGGAAGCTTAGCTTTTTCTGTAAATGTAAATGCTGGCTATGCGTATTCATTGGTATTTGCAAAAAACTGGTTGCTTACAGGTTCATTTATTTCAAGTATTGGATTGGAGCATTTGCGTTTTAGGTATTTTGAACAAAGCAATCATCAGAAATTGAGGCCTAATTTTAGCACTCAGGTTAGGCTTGCATTAAGCTACCAGTGTAAAGAATATATGGCAGGGGTTAGTGTTGTACGTTTCACGCATGGTTCATCGCTGGAAGTACCAGAGATGTCAATTACAAACGGCAGTGATTTTATTCGTTTAACAATCAGCCGCCGTTTGCAGTTGAAAAAGAAGTAATTATTCCCAATCTAAAATTATTTTTCCACAGTTTCCTTCTTCCATAATATCGAATGCTTTTTGGAAATCATCCGCTTTCATGCGATGGGTTATCACAGAAGAAACATCTAATCCTGTTGTGAGCATCATTTCCATTTGATACCAGGTTTCGTACATTTCACGCCCGTAAATTCCTTTTAGTGTTAATCCTTTGAAAATAAGCTTACTCCAATCAATTTTCGTGTCTTTAGGAAGGAGTCCTAATAGTGAAATTTTTCCTCCATTATACATATTTTCTACCATGTCGTTGAAGGCAATGGGCGAACCGCTGCACTCTAAACCAATATCAAATCCAGAAACCATGCCCAGTCTTCCCATGGCATCCTTAATATTGTCATTAAGCGGATCAATAACTTTGGTAGCACCCATTTTTCGTGCTAAATCACGTCGGTATTTTGAGATGTCTGTTCCAACAATATTTCGTGCACCTGCAAAACGGGAAACTGCTGTAGCCATTGCTCCAATTGGACCACCAACTCCAGTTATCAAAACATCTTCTCCTAAAAGAGGGAAAGAAAGTGCAGTGTGTGTTGCATTTCCAAGCGGATCCATAATAGACATGATTTCGTCTGGGATTCGAGAATCAATTTTCAATACATTTTTATCCGGAACCACCACATATTCAGCAAATCCACCATCGCGCTGAACACCAATTCCTACAGTATGATCGCAAATATGTTGGCGACCTCGGCGGCAATTACGGCAAAAACCACAGGCAATATGACCTTCAACAGTAACCCGTTCACCAAGAGCAACTCGGTTAACTTCTGATCCAATTTCAACAACCTCACCCATGTATTCATGACCAATAGTCACTGGCGTTTTTATGGTATTTTGTGCCCATTCATCCCATTTATATATGTGAAGATCAGTACCACAAACAGCAGCCTTTTTAATTTTTATCAGAACATCATTATGACCAACTTTTGGCATGGGAACATCTTCCATCCAAAGGCCTTTTTCAGCTTTACTTTTTACAATTGCCTTCATGTTTATGCATTAATTAAGTAACTGCAAGTTAAAACCAATTTTAAAAATGAAGCTTGAGAGATGTCATCTTTTTGAAAAGATAAAACCCTATAAAGTGTGAGTTCGATTTTAAGTGCAGCATAAAACCGGAGATTGAGGACTTCGAAATTTGAGCTAGAAATTAACTTCAATACCCGAGAATAGAGTGATTCCTGGCATTGGGTATCCGTATTGTACTTCATATTCAACATCAAATAAATTTTCGCCTGAAACAAAAAGCATAATATTTTTAGACAAACGATAATTCACTTTTGCATTAAGCAAAGTGTAATCCTGAGTACTTTCTGGGTTTATATTTGTATACAGATTTCCAATATGTTGCAAGTTGATATTGAAATCAAACAATTCAGTATGATAACTGCCTCCTAAGAAAATCTGGTGTTCAGGTGAAGAAATCTTTGGCCTATCCATATCTAAATAGCTGTAGCTGGCTTGTAGGTTGAGCTTGTTGGTGATTCTGTATTTCGAGTCGATCTCAATCCCTTTATGCGTAAAATCGCCTGAATTAACGTTTAAAACAGCTGGTGGAGGTGATGGATTAGGCAAAGCCATTATCAGATTATCCCCATCTGCTACAAAAACGTTGGTTTCAAGGCTTAGCCGCTTTTGTAGAAAATATTGAATCCAGCTTATTTCGTAGTTCCACATCTTTTCAGGTTTCAGGTTCGCATTGGCAGGTGGAAATAGGTACAATTCCCGAATAGAAGGATTTCGAAAACCTTTTGCAACTGATGCTTTTAACTTGGTATTTTCACTGACATTATAAGCCAAACCAAATTGAGGAACGATCTCAGAACCATATAGACTATGATTATCAATTCGAGCTCCGGCATTAATTGTTAAATGGTTAAACTGATGCTGAATAATCGTGTAAGCACCTGTTTCAGTAACCGAAATCCATCTATCATTAAATGGGGAAGGGATCATTCCTGTAAACTGACCATTTTCAAATTTTGGAAGCATAACAGGAGAACCTTTTCCTCCATACTTTTTGGTTTCAAGGCCAACACTGATTAAGTTGTTTTCAAAAAGACGAAGACCTTGATAAAAGCTAAAACCCAGATTTTCATCAATGGAATTCCAATCAGGGCTTGATCCATTGGTAACCAAATGATCCCCATTCATGTAATAAACTTTTAAGCCTCCTTCAATTTTGTCAAACTTATTGGAAAATGTGAAATATGTATTTGTACGAACGATATCAACATAAAAACTGTTATTGTCATATATTGCTGGATCATTTGCATAAATTGATCCTGCATCAAATGCTTTAAAATCACTACGGTTTATATTGGCTGAAATTGAAAAATGATCATTGAAATTGTATCCTAGTTTTACAAAACCATTATCCATTTCAAAAGCAGAATTTGCACGATGCCCATCAGTTTCATCGTGGTTCCATGAGGCAAATGCACTAAATTTGTCCATTTTATACGCTCCGGAACCATTTAGTTTCCACGTGGAATGACTGCCCAGCATTCCCCTTCCTTTAAAATGAAAACCGTCCTTATTATTCTGTTTTGTAATCATGTTAATGACTCCACCCATCGCATTTGTTCCGTAAAGAATAGATCCCGGACCTTTAATAATTTCTACCTTTTCAATATCTGAAGAAGCATAACTGTCTGGAATTGGATGACCAAAAATTCCCATAAACTGTGGTTGCCCATCAATTAAAACAAGTACAGGGAATGAACTTCCTGAGCCGCCAACTCCACGAATGCTAATTTTACCAGCAGATCCGGGAGCCAATCCGAAACCTGAAATACCACGTTCTGTAACAAATAATCCGGGTACCTGACTACTAATAATTGGCAAAACATTCGATTCTGAACTTTGCTCAATTTGTTTTTGGTTAATGACGGAAATGGTCATCGGGATTTGATCCCGGTGTGTATTAATTCTGTTGGCTGAAACAACAATTTGTTCCTGTTGGTAAGAGGTTGGAGTTAATACAAAATCTACTTGTTTAGTTTCTCCATCCTTAATGTTGATTCGAATTGTTTGATTTTCATATCCAATATATCTTGCAAAAACTTCGAATTGCCCGGCTTTTGGGAGTTTAATTTTATAATGTCCATTTTCATCTGAAACATTTCCATTCTTTTTATCGATAGCAATTGATGCTCCTGGAAGCATATTTCCTGTTTTAGCATCAGTTATAACACCATGAATGCTTTGTGAAAAGGAAGAAGCAATTAAAAAATTCAAGAAAAGAACAGTACAAATAAACTTGGTCATTATTTAAAATTTAGAACGGTAGCACACATTATTCAGATAGTAACACGATTAGTGTAATTTTTTTTATTCCACTTTACTCATATTCAATTTTCCGTGCTGAATCCCTTTTACAGCAATTAGCTGATCAGATAACTTGGTTAGCTTGAATGAAGGACCTTTTACGGCAATTATTTCTAAGCAGTTTTTAGCATTAATATGGTAATACTGAGAAGATAGCACCACATCTTGAAATTCACTCTGAATATCCATTAGCTTTGAACGAACTTCTTTCTTGTGAAAATTATAAACCAGTGTAATGGCTCCAGCAACAATGTTATCGCATTGCCATTTCTTTTCAACCAGGTTTTTTTCTACCAAAAAACGAAGTGCCTGCGAGCGGTTTGCAAAAGCATTCTCTTTCACATACTCATCAAGTGCCTTTAATAGCTCTTCTTCTAACGAAACCCCAAAACGAGTTACAGCCATGGTGTTATTATTCTTTAAAAAGGTGTTACGAATTGGTAAAAGTAATAAAAAATCAGAAGCAGGAACAAAGATTCAAGAATCAAGATATATGAACTAAAATTTTCAGTTATGTCTTGATTCTTGGCTCTAGTATCTTGATTCTAACTAATTAATGTTTATGATCGTGCTTGTGAAAATAGCTGTGTTCAAATTTGTGTAATGTCTTTTGCAGCTTGCCAATTATCTGCAGATCGGTGCTTTGTTTTGCTTTCATTGCCAATACCTGGAGTTGGTGCAATAATGCCAATTGATTGGTATACTTAGCGTATGCTTCAACATTCGAAGGATCAACAGGTTTAATACGTTGGTGTAAAAAATACTGACTTACAATGTCCTGAATCTTTTTGGCATGTTCTTCTTTATTTACGACCCAACGAACCAGCTGGTTGTAATTTTTATCACCTGCGTTTGACAATTCATTGATCTGATTCATCGACTTTTCAATGGTTGCAATATGCTCGTCAATTAATTGAACACGAACTGAATCCCCATATATTCCACATGGAATTTCGCAATGCGCAAATCCTTTTTGACTGATTGCCAAACTGCTAACGAAAAATATAAGTACAAGAAGTTTTTTCATGATAGAAAGTTTTACTGATTATAAATTCTACCACTTTAACAAAATTTGTACGAAGAGGTTTAGTAGAGATGAAAATGAAGGCATAAAAAAAGTTCCACATGAAAATGCGGAACTTGAATATCTATTGAAATCTATTAATTACTTCTTCAACTCCCAGTCAAAACCATCTTTGGTATCTTTTACTTCAAATCCAAGTTTTGCTAGTTCATCGCGAATTTTATCGGCAGTTCCCCAGTCTTTATTTGTCTTTGCATCCATTCGAAGTTGCAGTAACAAGTCAACAGCCCCTTCAAATGCAGAAGAGTTTTCAGAGCTTTCACTTTCTTGTTTCTGAAGTCCAAACAATTCAAATACAAAAGTTGAATAAAGACTTTTCAATTCAATCAAATCAGCTTCCGAAATGCTTGCTTTACCGTCAGCAATGGAGTTAATCATTTTTACACCATCGAATAAATGAGCTATGGTAACAGGGCTGTTCATGTCATCATTCATCGCAGCATAACACTTATCTTTTAGCTCAGCAACATTAATTGTTGATTGATCTGATGATTGAAGTGTTTCAAGTGTTTCAGTAGCTTTCAGTAGACGCTCCATTCCTTTTTCGGAAGCTTGTAAGGTTTCATTTGAGAAATCCAGTGTACTGCGATAATGGGCTGTCAGCATGAAAAAACGAATGGTCATTGCTGAATATGCCTTTTCCAGAAGTGGATGACTTCCATCAAAAAATTCATCCAATGAAATGGCATTGCCCAATGATTTTCCCATTTTTTGACCATTTAGGGTAATCATGTTATTGTGCATCCAATAGTTGACTGTGGCATGACCACAAACAGCTTTAGATTGTGCTATTTCAGCTTCGTGATGAGGGAAAGTTAAGTCCATTCCGCCACCATGAATATCAAAGCGATTACCTAGATATTTGGTGCTCATTGCTGTACATTCCAAATGCCAGCCAGGAAAACCATCACTCCATTTAGAGTGCCAGCGCATAATGTGTTCGGGAGCTGCTTTTTTCCAGATAGCAAAGTCCATAGATGAACGTTTCTCGTCTTGTCCATCTAACTCCCGTGTGTTGGTTTGCAGGTCTTCAATTTTGCGTCCTGAAAGCTCACCGTATGGATGATCTTTGGCGTATTTCTCTACATCAAAATAAACCGATCCCTGGCTTTCATAAGCGTAACCAGTTTCTAATATCTTTTCAATGACTTCGATTTGTTCCAGAATGTGACCAGTAGCACGAGGCTCAATGCTTGGTGGAAGAACATTCAGTTTCACCATATTTTTATGGTAGTCATTGGTGTAAATCTGAACCACCTCCATCGGTTCCAACTCATCCAACCTTGCTTTTTTGGCAATTTTATCTTCTCCTTCGTCAGCATCATTGGCTAAGTGCCCCACATCGGTAATGTTTCGCACATAGCGAACTTTATTTCCTAAATGCTGTAAATAACGGAATAGTAAATCAAATGTAATAGCTGGACGAGCATGTCCTAAATGTGCTTTCCCATAAACAGTTGGGCCGCAAACATAAAGACCCACTTTACCCGGATGTATAGGTTTAAATAACTCTTTCTTTCTACTTAAAGTGTTGTAAATCTGTAGCTGATTTTCCATCGGTATTCAAAAATTTATGCAAAGGTAGAAAAATTCCTACTATTGAAGGCCCCATAGAAATGAGACCCTCAATAGATATTTTAAGAAATTATAGGAAAATCATAATAATATTAAGCATTCAGTATCTGAAGCGCTTCTTCATTTAAAGCATCAGTCATAAACGGAATTCCAGTTATCTCTTCAGTTTCCCTATTAGCAGACATTAATTCATTTCGAGAAACGGTGTCAAGCGAGAACTTACGCGCTCCGGCCATGAATTGTTGTAATCCACCAGCAAGCTTATCAGCATAACCACACATGGCAATTGCACCAAATGGAATATTTTTCATTTCGTCTGCACCAACTTTATTTTTAACAGCTTCCCATTGAGAGAAGATTTCCTCCGGATATTTTCCATATTCTAAAACGGATTTTGGCAAGTTTTCCCAATGTCCATTTAGCTCAGCTCTTTTTTCTGGGTTCAGAGCACCCTCAATATTACTTCCTAAAAATCCTGCAATCATTGGTGCACGTCCAAGACAAACCAATTTCGAAAATGGGGCACCAAGAGCAAGTGCTTTGAAGAGATGATCTTCACGTGCAAAACCACCAGCAAATGAAATGTCGGGAACTTTAATTCCTTTGGATTCTAGGATTTTACAATACTCATATGTTTTTGCATGTAGGGCAAGTGAAGGAATACCCCAATGTTCCATCATATTCCAAGGGCTCATTCCAGTTCCACCACCAGCGCCATCAATTGTGAGCAAGTCAAGTTTAGCATCTGCAGAAAAGCGAATAGCCATGGCCAGGTTTTCCATGCCATAAGCACCAGTTTTTAAAGTAATTCTTTTAAAACCTAATTTTCGCAAATAAGCTACTGATTCCATAAAGCTTTTGCGTGTTTGCTCAACCGAATGCAAGTCAGTAGCGCCTAAACGACTGTGACGAGCAAATGATGTTATGCTCCGGGTTTCATAAGATTTTATTACAATTGGGTCAAGTGGATCCGGGTCAACTATATATCCCCGTTCCTTTAGGAACTGTGCATATTCAATACTTTTCACCTGAATTTCACCACCAATATCTTTTGCTCCCTGTCCCCATTTCAATTCAATAATTATGTCATTTCCGTACTTATCAATCAAATATTCTGCTACCCCGTTTCTGGTATCTTCAACATTCATTTGAATGATAATTGCTCCATAACCATCATAGTATCTTTTAAAATATTCAATTCTTCTTTCCATTTCAGGAGCTTCCTTAATCCTTCCTTTATCTAAAACAGATTTCCTATCAACACCCACTACGTTCTCGCCAACCACAATAGGGAAGCCACAAAGAGCTGCACCAACGGCAAAAGAAGGCCAGTATCGTGCTGCAATAAATGTAGAACCGAGTGCCCCTGTCATAATAGGGATTTTGCATTTGGTTTTTACTTCATTACCGAAGGATGTTTCAATACTTGCATTTGTAAAAATACAGTCATCAGGGTTATCAGTAAGTTTTTCCGGCATACCTTTTGAACCGTAGGCATATCCCTGAATACGGAGGGCATGATATCCCACTCCTACTGAAGTAACATGTGAAGATCCTGAAGTAGAATAGCCAAATCTTCTGGGATAAAGCATTTTACGACCTTCCATACAGGAAAGCCATGTTTCACATTTACCCTTACAGGCCGAATCGCATAATGTGCATAAGCCTGATTCACAAGGAACTCCTCTGTTAACTGCCCCTAGGGCATCGTTGTTTTTGGTTTGTTGTAACATAGTTTTTTTGATAAAAGTAAGACAAAGACATGATAAATGTCATAAAAGGCAAATTATTAAATATTTAGGGAAATAACTATAGAACATTAGTTTTAAATGATGAATAACATATAAAATGAAAGTAAAAAGGCGAATTATGTAATGATCAGGTATTTCACAGGGGTGTTTTTATTGAATCATTAATTTTGAAAGCAAATACATACATAATTTGATAATCATCACTTTTGACATTACATTTGCAATAGATTATCAAATGATCCCACCAATTCGGGGTTTTTGATTATAACGAAGGGCGAAGAGATCGGGCTCAGTGAAACCCTGGCAACCAATCGTCAGCAGATGAGAAAGGTGCCAAAACCCGGCCGGAAACGGAATTATAATTAAAACCAAAAGCATGACAAACGTGAAAAAAGTAAAATTGCTTCTCTTCAGGCTTAGCCAAATGCACTTCTCCAATAGTTGTATGCGCTGATTTGCGCGTATATATTTTCAATATCAAAAAATTAGAACTATTCCGCAAATCGGAATGGAGAACTTGTGTTTCGTTTTAAAAAGAAAAATCAATAGAATGGCTATCAAAAAATCATACGAAGAAATTAACGAGAAAATAAGAAAAGGAAAAGCTGTGGTGCTGACTGCTGAAGAGGTTTCGGCCATGAGCAAAGAGCTTTCGCCTGCAGAGATTGTAAAAAAAGTTGATGTGGTAACTACCGCAACTTTTGGAGCGATGTGCTCCAGTGGTGCATTCATCAACTTTGGGCATGCTGACCCTCCTATTCGAATGGAAAAAATTCGATTAAATGGCGTTCCTGTTTACGAAGGTTTGGCTGCTGTTGATACTTATGTTGGGGCAACAGCCTGTAATCCCGACAATCCAAAATATGGTGGAGCACATGTCATTCAGGATTTGGTGGAAGGTAAAGAGCTGGAATTGGAAGCTTGGGGAAAAGGAACTGATTGTTATCCACGTAAGCACATAAAAACCAAAATTAGCCGGGAAACAGTGAACGAGATGTACTTGTTTAATCCACGAAATGCGTATCAAAATTACAATGTGGCCGTCAATTCAACTGAGAAAATAAAGTACACTTATATGGGTTCTTTATTGCCCAATTTGCGCAATGCAACCTATTCTACATCCGGTGAATTAAGTCCATTATTAAATGATCCGGAGTTTAGAACAATTGGCATGGGAACCCGAATATTTTTGGGAGGAACTGAAGGTTACGTAAGCTGGCCCGGTACACAATTCAATACCAGCAAAGCTAAAAACGAACATGGTGTTCCTATGAGTAATGCAGCCACTATTGCGGTGATTGGCGATTTGAAACAAATGAGTTCTGAGTATTTGCAAGCTGCTTATTACGAAAAATACGGGACAAGCTTATTTGTTGGAATAGGCATTCCTATACCTGTTTTAGATGAAGATATGGCCAAACGACTTTCAATCCGAAATGAGCAAATTGAAACTACTGTTTTGGACTACGGAAGCGAAGGAACTCCGGCACTTGGCAGGGTAAATTACGAGCAACTTCGTTCAGGATCAATTAAGGTGAATGGCAAGAAAGTTCGAACAGCTCCTGTCGCTAGTTTGGCAAAAGCACGTAAGATTGCTGAATTGCTGAAAGAGAAAATCCAAAAAGGTGAGTTTGAGTTGCAACAACCAGTAAAAATGTTTCCATCAAATACCAGTCTTAACGGACTGAAAGAAGTAGGAGGTGAATCATGAAGAAAAAGAGATATATATTAAAATTTCCTGCACAAAGTGGGGATAAAGCACTCAGTTATCACCTGGTAAAAGATTACGATATCCGAATCAATATTCTGAAAGCAGAGGTTCGTCCGGGGAAAACCGGCAGTCTGGTACTCGAATTGCAAGGCACTGCAGAAAATTTAAAAAACGGAATCGCATGGTTAGAAGAAAACCATGTGAGCTGTGAACCGTTGAATAAGAAGATTCATTGGAATGAGCAAAAATGTATTAACTGCGGGAATTGTACAGCTGTATGTTTCTCTGGCGCATTGACCATGGATAGCAACTGGGAACTTTCGTTCGATCCTGAAAAGTGTATTGTTTGCGAATTGTGTGTTCCTGCTTGTCCGCTCAATTTATTTGAAATCGATTTTAGAGAATAGATGATTTTTGAACCAAGAACATATCGAAACAGTTTCTCAAAAGAACGTTTTGAATCGTTTGTAATTACCTACAACGATTCTGATTTGTGGGTTGGTATTGATCCGGCTTCTTACAAAAAGGAAATGGCTGATTTTGCTCTTGATAAACTGAAAACCATTCGGGATGAGCTGGAAGCTTATGTGGCTGATGATTCATTTTTCAAGAAGAGCTTGAAGCCTTGTCCTGTAAATGAAGATGCTCCGGATTTAGCTAAGAAAATGGCTGCTGCTGCAGAAAAGGCAAAAGTAGGACCAATGGCTGCAGTGGCTGGTATTTTCAGCGAAACCATTGGTCAAGCACTTTTAGAGAACTTTTCGATTAATGAATTGGTTATTGAGAACGGCGGCGATATTTTTCTAAAGATTCAAGATCCTTTGGTAATGAGTATTTTTGCAGGAGAGTCACCTCTGTCAGGAATGGTTGGTTTGGAGATTTCCCCTGAGAAAACACCCTGCGGGGTTTGTACTTCAGCCGGCACAGTTGGCCCCTCCAGAAGTTTTGGGAAGGCCGATGCGGTAATGATTGTTTGTACAGAAACAGCTCTGGCTGATGCTTTTGCTACGTGTTTTGGCAATCTGATTAAAAAACCGACAGACATTGAAAAGGTGCTAAAGAGGACAGAAACACACGATGAGATCATAGCTGCTGTTATGATTTGTGATGACCAGATTGGTATTCGTGGCGAGTTTGAAATGAAACTATTGAAGTGAAACGTCATTGCGAGGGAGGTACGACTGAAGCAATCTATGTCAAAAAATTAATGATAAGAGGTGGAGCAACATACGTATTAACAAATAAAAATCACACTGTTCTTTACACAGGTGTTACTTCTGATTTAGTGAAGAGAATGTATGAGCATAAGAATAAAATTTATAAGACAAGTTTTACTAAAAAGTACAATGTCGACAAGTTAGTTTATTATGAAGTTTTTCATTCAATAGAAGAGGCAATTGCTAGAGAAAAACAAATTAAAGGTGGTTCAAGGAAGAAAAAAATTGATTTAATAAATTCGTTAAATCCAGAATGGAAGGATTTATCAGATGATATTGAATAATAAATATAACCCGTCATTACAAGGAGGAACGACGAGGTAATCTGAAAGAAAATATAGATACAGATTGCTTCACTACGTTCGCAATGACGACAAAGAAAAGAAAATGACAACTAAAAAAGATATACGAGAAGAATTGAAAACCCGGGTGCTGGTACTGGATGGTGCTATGGGGACAATGATCCAAAGATATAAACTTGGAGAGCAGGATTTTAGGAATAAAGATTTTGCTGATTTTGAAAATGATTTGTTGGGAAATAATGACCTTCTGTCATTAACACGTCCCGATTTAATTCGTGCTATACATGCTGAATTTTTAGATGCTGGTTCCGATATTATTGAAACCAACACATTTAACGCAACCAGCATTTCACAATCTGATTATCATACAGAGAAGTGGGTATATGAAATAAACAAATCCTCGGCTGAAATAGCGAAAGATGTCGCCAATGAATTTACGCAAAAGAATCCCGATAAGCCTCGTTATGTAGCAGGTGCTTTGGGGCCAACAAATAAAACCTTATCCCTTTCGCCAGATGTGAATGACCCGGGATATAGGGCGACCACTTTTGATTTGGTAAAAGAAACCTATCGCGAACAACTTGAAGGTTTGCTGGATGGTGGTGTTGATCTGCTTTTGGTCGAAACCATTTTTGACACGCTGAATGCCAAGGCTGCTTTGTTTGCTATTGAGGAAGTTTTGGAGGAGCGTGGATTACAAATGCCAGTTATGGTTTCGGGTACGATTACTGATGCCAGCGGAAGAACATTGTCCGGGCAAACGGTTGAGGCGTTTTTGAACTCAGTTCGACATATTGATTTGTTGAGTATTGGATTGAACTGTTCTTTGGGTGCAAAAGACATGCGTCCTTATCTGAAAGAGATGGCGCAAAAAGCTCCATTCTTTGTAAGTGCGTACCCCAATGCAGGGCTACCAAACCAGTTTGGTGAATACGATGAAACACCGGAAGAAATGGCTTCGCAAGTGAAAGATTTTCTAGACCATCATTTTGTAAATATTATTGGTGGCTGTTGTGGTACAACGCCTGATCACATTCGAAAGTTTGCCGGTATTGCTGCAGCAGCTGAACCACATATCAGAGCTAAGAATGATGGATTAACCCGCTTAAGTGGTTTGGAGCCGGTGACCATCACGGAAGAAACCAATTTTGCGAACATTGGTGAGCGTTGTAATGTCTCTGGTTCACGAAAGTTTGCCCGTTTAATTCGTGAAGAAAAATATGAAGAAGCTTTAGCAATTGCCCGCAATCAGGTTGATAATGGAGCACAGGTAATTGATGTGAATGTGGATGATGCGATGCTTGACGCGAAAAAGGAGATGGTCACATTCCTGAATTTGTTAATGGCAGAACCAGATATTGCCAAACTCCCCATTATGGTAGATTCATCCAAGTGGGAAGTTATTGAAGGCGGATTGAAGTGTTTGCAGGGAAAAGCAATTGTGAACTCAATCAGTTTGAAAGAAGGGGAGGAACAGTTTCTGGAACAAGCAAAAAAGATTAAAAGATACGGTGCTGCAGCAGTCATTATGGCTTTTGATGAAAAGGGGCAGGCTGATAATCTGGAACGGCGTAAAGAGATTTGTGGACGGGCATATAATTTGCTGACTGAAAAAATTAATTTTCCACCTGAAGACATCATTTTCGATCCAAATATTTTGACCATCGGAACCGGGATGGAAGAGCACAATAATTACGCAGTTGATTTTATTGAGTCCATTCGCTGGATCAAGGCAAATCTTCCAAAGGCCAAAACCAGTGGTGGAGTCAGCAATGTTTCATTCTCATTTAGGGGGAATAACATGGTGAGGGAAGCTATCAATTCGGTCTTCCTGTTTTATGCCATCAAGGCTGGCCTGGATATGGGGATTGTTAACCCTGGAATGTTGCAGATTTATGATGATATCCCCAAAGATTTTTTAGGGTATATTGAAGATTTGGTACTGAACCGACGTCCGGATGCGACGGAACGTTTATTGGATTTTGCACAGGATTTAAAGCAGGATGAAACCAAAGCTGAGAAAAAAGATGAATGGCGTGACCTTCCTTTAGAGAAACGTCTGGAATATGCACTTGTAAAAGGTATTGCTGATTATGTAGAGGAAGATTTAGCAGAGGCAGTTCCAAAATATGATCCAAAATTAAACATCATCGAAGGTCCGTTAATGGATGGAATGAATGTGGTTGGTGATTTGTTTGGAGATGGAAAAATGTTCCTTCCTCAGGTAATTAAATCAGCCAGGGTGATGAAGAAGGCAGTAGCTTATTTGTTGCCATTTATTGAGAAGGATAAAGAAAAATATAAGGATCAGCAGACTCGGCAGAAAAAGATATTAATGGCAACGGTAAAGGGCGATGTGCATGATATTGGTAAAAATATTGTTGGTGTTGTATTGGCCTGTAACAATTACGAGGTGATTGACATGGGCGTAATGGTGCCAACAGAAAAGATATTGGAGAAGGCAAAAGAGGAAAATGTTGACATCATTGGATTGAGTGGATTGATTACGCCATCATTGGAAATCATGGTAAATGTAGCTTCGGAAATGGAGCGTCAGGGATTCTCCAAGCCATTATTGATTGGTGGAGCAACCACTTCAAAAATACATGCAGCTGTAAAAATTGAACCTCAGTACTCAAATCCTGTAGTTCATGTGAAGGATGCCAGCCGAACAGTAAATGTCGTGTCTAAATTGCTTGCGAATAATCAGGAATACATTCAATCTGTAAAAGATGATTATGCCAGTATTCGTAAGTTCCATAGTCAGAAAAAAGCCAAAC
This sequence comes from uncultured Sunxiuqinia sp., assembly GCA_965372405.1. GTDB lineage: Bacteria > Bacteroidota > Bacteroidia > Bacteroidales > Prolixibacteraceae > Sunxiuqinia. Next base: position 14,551 of record CBDVCE010000029.1, on the reverse strand, counting down.
AGTATTTGACTTTAGAGAAAGCTCGGGCAAATAAATTCAAGATTGACTGGGATAAAAACGAGATTTATAAGCCAACAAAAACGGGTATTCATGAGTTAATTGACTTTCCAATTGAAGAATTACGAAAATATATTGATTGGAATTTCTTCTTTTTTGTTTGGGAATTGAAAGGCAAATTCCCTGAGATTTTGGATGATGAACGTCAGGGCGAACAGGCTCGCAAAGTGTATGCTGATGCCCAGCAAATGCTTGATGAAATCATTGAAAATAAAATGATTCAGGCGAATGGTATTTATGGTTTATGGCCTGCCCAATCGGATGGTGATGATGTTGTTTTATTTGAAGATGAAGCTTGTTCTGAAGAACTAGGACGTTTCTATCATTTACGTCAACAGGAAGCAAAAAAGGCCGGTTCACCTAACTTCTGTTTGTCTGACTTTGTTGCTCCACGTGAAGCTAATAAAACAGACTATTGTGGTGCATTTGCAGTAACCTCAGGAATAGGAATTGAGAAATGGATGAAGCAATATCGGGATGATCATGATGATTACAAGGCTATTATGTTAGAAGCTCTTGCCGATCGCCTGGCTGAAGCTTTTGCAGAATTGCTGCATGAGAAAGTTCGCAAAGAATATTGGGCGTATGCTCCTGATGAAAGTTGTAGCTGGGATGATATCCTCAAAGTGCGTTATCAGGGAATTCGTCCGGCAATGGGTTATCCTGCCTGCCCTGAGCATCACGAAAAAGAAAACCTATTCAGCATTCTTGGAGCTGAAAAGATTGGCATTACGCTAACCGAACATTTTGCCATGTATCCAACCGCAGCGGTTTGCGGACAGTTTTTTGCCCATCCTGAATCACGCTATTTCAGTTTAGAAAAGATAGGAAAAGATCAGGTGGAAGATTATGCCAATCGCAAAGGTGTATCAGTTGATACTGTAGAGCAATTTCTTCCTGTTAATATGAATTATAAAGGAGTGTAAATTAAATGATAATGAAAAATTCCGGCAAAAAAGTAATAATTGCCTTCATTATTGGAATGCTGCTTATGTTTGTACTGGATATGGTTTTCCATTTCAATAACTCGGTTGAAAAGCAAGTTGACAGGGAAACTAAAAAAGCAGGAAAGAAGATTGAAAACCTCTTCAAAAAATAAAAAATGAAAGTAATTGATAGCATAAATAATTCAGATAAAACAGTTTTCTCGTTTGAGTTACTTCCCCCTTTAAAAGGAAATGATGCCAGCAAGATTTACCGGACGATTGAAAGCCTTATAGATTTTGACCCGAAATACATCAACATTACCACTCATCGTGATGAGATGGTTTTTAAAGAACTATCTGATGGTTCAATTGAAAAAAGAACAGTTCGCAAACGTCCCGGAACAGTTGCAATTGCAGCTGCCATTCAGCACAAGTATGGTATTCCTGTTGTACCGCATATTTTATGCGGTGGCTTTTCAAAAAGTGAAACCGAACATGTATTGATTGACCTGAATTTTATGGGTGTTAACAATGTTCTGGCTTTGCGAGGAGATGGTTTAAAATCTGAAAATGTTTTTCGTCCCGATCCGAATGGGCATGGCAATGCCAATGAGCTGGTGGAGCAGATTGTGAATTTGCGAGAAGGAAAATACATGGAACCGGACTTAAAGAATAACTCGCCACTTGATTTTTGTATTGGTGTTGCCGGTTACCCGGAGAAGCATTTTGAAGCTCCTAACTTTGATACAGACATGAAGTGTCTGAAGCAAAAAGTAGATGCCGGTGCTGATTACATCGTCACTCAAATGTTTTTTGACAATCAGGTGTATTACGATTTTGTTGATAAATGTCGTGCAGCTGGAATCAATGTTCCAATCATTCCAGGGATTAAGCCAATAAACCTGAAAAATCAGCTGACTGTGTTACCAAGGATATTTGCTATAAACTTGCCAATGGAGTTGGCCACAGAGCTTGCTAAATGCAAAAATAACGACGATGCCAAAGTTGTTGGTACCGAGTGGGCCATTCATCAATCAAAAGATTTAGTAACGAATAAAGTACCTAGCTTGCACATATACACTTATGGTGTTTCTGATAATACCCGTAAGATTGTAGAAGCTGTGTTTTAGGGTATTCTATTGGATTTAGGAATAGGGAAGTCAATCTTAAAAGATGGCTTCCCTATTTTTTTATTCCCTATCTTTCAATCATCAAATTGAACGAAAATGAACCTTCCCAATATTCAACCAAACAACATTCAAAACTTCTTAGATAAAGAAGAAATCATATTGGAGACAGTAGCTCAGATCATGAAAGATTTTGGCATGTTTGGGGTTGAAATTCAATTCTCAGGAAATATTGATCAAGCGTATCGTGAATTACTTCAACAGTTGGTTAAACAAGTTGAAACTTTGCTGATAAATAAAACAGAGCTATTGATGTCTGTTTTGTATCAGGTGGATATTAGCCAGAAAGATATTGCTCAGACTCAATTTGAGTTTCCCGAATACAATGATGTGGAAGTAATTGCTCACCAAATTATATTTCGCGATCTAAAGAAAGTGTTGTACAAACGCTATTTCAGATTGAAATCAGACTAGTATCAAGAAAGCATCTGAAGTTTTCTATGTTTTGTAACTTGTAGTTTTTTTATTTGCAGATTCGTTAATTGGAATTATCCATTTAGTTTTGCGTATCCTAAAAAACTAAACCATGAAACTTACACCAACTTTACTAATCCTCTTAATTTCTGGCTTTTGCTGGGGGCAACCCAGACTTAACCAGAATGCCCCGGGAATGTATAAGCCAGATCGAACATCGATTAAAATCACAAACTTCAACAAGAATAAAGCTCAGGCAGAACTAAAACTCAACTATGATAAAACGTTTTCCGATTCTGATCAGATTATAGTTGAGGGAAATCTGTTTTCAACTGTGTCGATGAATTTTAGTCCAGTGCCTGCAACTCTGTATTCTCCATCAAAAAGAATTTTGGTTGATATAAATGCAGCTGTGAAAGATTTTGCAGGAACAAGCCATGAGATCGTTGCTTCAAAAGCTACCAATGAGGCAATTTTAGGCTATCGTAACCTGGCTTATAATCCTTTTGATTGGCAAGAGAATTCTGTGTCTTTTTATCCTCATATAACTGCAAGTAGCGAGTGCAGAAATGAAGCTCAGTATGCTGCCCGAAATGTGATTAATGGGAAAACTAAGAATGAAAATCATTCGGGTTGGGAGTATTGTTCCTGGGGGCCGGAGAAGTCATCAGAAAATTGGTTGAAACTTGATTTTGGAAGATTGGTTGAGCTAGATCAAATCAAACTTTTTATTCGTGCTGAATTCCCACACGATGGATACTGGAAGAAAGGAGCCATTTATTTTAGCGATGGTTCTTCTGAGGGAATTAGTATTAAAAGGACAAAAGAAGAGCAGGTATTTCAGTTCTCGGCAAGAAAGATAACCGACTTTAAAATTGAATTTTTTGAAGCACAACCTGAAAATAGCTGGTGTGCAATTACCGAACTGGAGGCTTGGGGGACTGAAGCTATGGTATTCAAAAACAGTGATTCATGGGAGGATGTTCTTAAGTCGTTAGCTTATGAAGAAGGAATGATTGAAAATAATCAATTCCTTTGGCTAACTTTTGAAAAAGAATTTCCAATAGAAACCGATTGGTTGATGCAAGATTTAGAAATGGATTTGCTTGGATTTGCCAAAAATCAGGATCAGTATAAATGGGAAAAACTGGCTCAAAAGATTGCACCTTCTGTAATTAAGGGAAAAGAAACAGGCATTGATTCATATCTAAACGCTTGTAAACAAAGGAGAAAAGAGTTCTTGTCTGTTTTAACTAAGGAATACGATAAACTGGTATTCGTTCGAAACTATCCTGTTGTTCCTTCCTTCTTTGCATATACTGAAGGGGTTTCTGATCATCGTTATGAGTTTCATTTTACACCGGGAGCACAGCTTTGTATGCTTGATCTTTCAAAAGAAGAAGATAATGTTACCGTTCTTCTGGATGATCCGAATGGAGCAATTCGTGATCCGGATGTCTCATTCGATGGGAAAAGCATCTTATTTGCATGGAAGAAATCACTTTATAAGGATGATTACCATTTGTATGAAATGGATGTTGATTCAAGAGAAATTACTCAAATAACTTTTGGCAAGCACGTTGCTGATTATGAAGGGAAATATCTGCAAAATGGTGATATCGTGTTTAACTCAACTCGTTGTGAGCAAACCGTCGATTGCTGGAGAACCGAGGTGAGCAATTTGTATTTGGTGAGAAGGGATGGGAAATATTTAAGAAGAATTGGTTTTGATCAGGTTCATACTCCCTACCCAACTGTAATGGATGATGGTCGAGTAATTTATACCCGCTGGGATTATAACGATCGGGGGCAAACATTTCCACAGCCATTATTTGTTATGAACCCTGACGGGACTGCTCAAACAGAATTGTATGGGAATAACAGCTGGTATCCAACTACCATTGTTCATGCCCGCCAAATTCCCGGAACACGAAAGATAATGGCTACGCTTTGTGGGCATCATACTGCACAACGAGGACAACTTGCGGTTATTGATCCGGAGAAAGGTCGGCAGGAAAACAAAGGGATACAATTATTAGCTCCGGAACGGATTGAAGATCCTGTACGGATTGATGCATATGGTCAGGAAGGTGCACAGTTTCAATATCCGTTTCCATTATCCGAAGACTATTTTATCACTTCTTTTGAACCCTACCATACCGGTAACAGGCAATATGTAAGTTCTTTTAACCTGTATTTCATGGACAAGAACGGTTGTCGGGAATTACTGGATTCACATCCATTATTTGGTTCGGTACAGGCCGTTCCATTATCAGCAAGAAAGGTAAAACATGTTAAACCAGCCTTTGTGGACTATACGAAAGAAAATGGAGTATATTTCATTCAGAATGTATATCACGGTGAGGGTTCAAAAGGAATTGAACCCGGAACAATTGAAAAAATACGTGTTGTCGCTTTAGACTTTCGGGCTGCCCCAATTGGAGAGAATCATGCACACAATGTTGAGGAAGGAGTTCGCACTGGCAATCTTACTTCAACGCCTATCGCTTTAGGTCACGGATCATGGGATGTGAAGAGAGTATTGGGTGAAATTGATGTGGAAGAGGATGGTTCTGCTTTGTTTGAAGTACCTGCCCGAACTCCCTTATATTTCCAGATGGTTGACACCAGTGGCTACGTAGCTCAAACCATGCGTTCATGGAGCACTTTACAGCCGGGAGAAACCTTTTCGTGTGTAGGTTGCCATGAAAATAAAAACCAGTCAGTGCCGCTTAAAACGCGCGTTATGGCAATGGCAAAAGGAGTTCAGAAATTGAATCCTTTCTACGGAGATACAAGGGGCTTTAGTTTCAGAAATGAAATTCAGCCTATTCTTGATAAACACTGCGTTCAATGTCATTGGGATCGGGATGCAAAAAGGTTGAATAAGGGTAATAATTCGGTTGCCGATTATGCCAAAATAGAGGTCGAAGTGAAAGCTGAAAACTTGGAAAAGAAGGCCTTTAGCTTGTTGGATATACCTGTGAAGGAAGACATCGCAAAACGGGAATGGAACGATGCTTACCTGAATTTGTTGCAGGCTCAAATGGTTTCTGATAATCGAAGCTTTAAAGGAGAGTTTAAAAGCGAGTTAATCAATTGGCCAGGAATGCAATCTGTTCCTACTCTTTTGCCACCCTATTATCGAGGATCTGCAACCAGTAAGTTGATGAAAATGCTCAAAGAAAATCATGGTGAAGTCAAACTAAGCAAAGAAGAATTTGAAAAGATTGCCTGTTGGATTGATTTACAAGTTCCCTATTGTGGCGATTATAAAGAAGCAAATACCTGGACAAAGGAAGAAATGGAAGTATATGATTATTATTTGAATAAGCGGAAAAAGAATGAAGAAGTAGAGAAAAAGAGCATTGAAGAATATATTCAGAGCATGAAGTAATTTTTTTAAAACTAATGAATACTCTTTTGGTATTGACATCAATTGAATTGAAGCGGGTTTTAAATAATTTGTAGCGGCTATTCAGCGAGTTTTAGCGGGCTTGCAGCATACTATAGCGGGCAATAGCCGGTATTAAGCGGGGATTCTTCTTTTTTAAGCGGGCTTCCCGTAACTTTAAGCGGGCATTTTCCAAGCTCGGAAAATGCCCGCTTAAACCCGGAAATATTCCGCTTAAGATGGATTAGACCTCGCTTTAGTTCACTGAGGCCTCGCTTTGATCGGATGAGTATTCGCTATGTAAGGATTAACTTCCTAAATGAAATACCCATCCCTTATCTTGTGGTGATTGTCGATTCCTATTTTTTTTATTCAGACCATACAAAATCACCATTCTTAACGCTCCAGTCATTGCCAAAGAAGCCTAAGCATTCTACGGCTTCAGATCCTTTTGTTATTGCACTTTTTCTAAAAACAGTTATGTCTGGAAATGCTGAGCCAGAAAGAAAATATTGATTGGCATATCCGGCTTTAAAACCATCAACTCCAGTTCCTGCAATAACACCGATCGATGCAACATCACTATCACGCCTTGCTTGCACAAAGTATATTGCCAAATCATCTCCGCTTATTGTTTTTTCTCCAATCTGCACTTCTCCTCTTTTCACCTGTACAGGGCTATCGGCAAGCAAACTCGCCCAAGCAGTATTGGTTTCTGAATTACCAAAAACAATAATATTTCTATTGGTATAATTAGTGGCTTCAAATTCTTTATCTGAAATGATCTCAACAGTTCCATTACCACGATAACCAAAAGTTTCTGCATCAAAACGAGCTTTATAATACATCCATTTATTCTCTTCTTTATTGCCATTTGTACCATACACAAAAACCATATTATTCCGGAAAGCATCTTTAAAATTACCATTTCGAAGTGGTCCTTTTTCGTCAGCAGAGGGCTTTTGGATTTGGGTCACTTTATCATTTTCAATTTTTAACCAAACCATTCCATTCGAATCGGCTTCGTTAATCGTTATTTCAGCTTTATTCAGGATGATAGAAAAAGGATAATTCAATTCAAGAATGTGGTTGTCAACTCCTAAAACTGACACGTTTGCAATTGCACCAGAAACCTTTGATGAATCTTTATCCAATTCAAGTTTTACAGAACTGATATCGAAAGGAACTTTTTGCTGGTAGATTTCAATCCAATGATTTTTTGATGAAACTCCCGGGTTGGCAGTATAAAATTCAAGTTTATCAACGTTTTTACTTTCTGGTATTTGATGGGTTTTGAAGAAATCAAATATTGGTAGCCAATCTACTGACTCACTTCCAAACCAGTGCTTTCCTTGTGGGTACTCGTAATAAGCAAAATCAGTATGGAAGGTTGCAAGTAGTTTGCGCATTTCCCTTGCTTGTTCAATAGGAACAGTTTGATCAATTTGGCCATGATGCACATAAACACCTTGTTGCAAATAATTACGGGCTAGTTTTTTTGTCCGAACTGGCTTTCCTGCCTGGTCAAACATTTTTGTGACAGGAGAGTCATGTTCTTTTCCAAATCGTCTGGCATATCCCATTAAATCCGGATATCCGGCACAAGGAGCAATAGCAGCAAATTTATCTGGGTAAGTTGCTCCCAAATACCAGGTTCCATGTCCGCCCATTGAGTGACCAGTGAGGTATATTTTTGAAGGATCCGGATTAAATAGCTCTCTACCCAATTCGAGTACTTCTAATGCATCAATTCTCCCCCAATCCTCCCATGCAAAACCATAAGGACGGCGATTTGTTGGAGCAATAACATGTCCCCAATCTTTTGGCTTGTATGAACCTGCCTGCCCACGGGCTTGCACCCCTGCTCCATGAACTGAAAGAAACAATGCCGGCTTATTTCCTGAATTAATTTTTCCAGGTTGAACACTATAATATTGAACACTTCCGTCAATCTCACTAATGAAAGTTCGGTCGTGATGTTTATCAAACGTCTTGTTTTTAATGCTGAAGTTTATATTCGATAATTCTTTCCCTTTAGCTGTAAGTAGTTTTAATTCCACCTCAATCTTTTCTTCCAACATTCCAGTTAATTCAGGAATCTTGAACCCAACTCGTCGAGTAGTTAGTTTCTGAATAACAGGGATTGCAGTTTCAATTTCTGAACCATTTACCAGGCACTTAAAAGTAAGTCCTTTTGTAGCTTTTTCAGCAGAATTAACAACAATTGCCTGACCCCATTTAAAACCATCATCTTCAATAATCAGGTCGGGTAAAGTCAGATCAACATCTAAAATTTGTTGAGGTGTTGTTGGTCGAACTAGTTCAGCTTTCATACGAGGAAAACGCCCACCTGTGAAATAGAATTGGTTAATTCCCTTTTTCAGTTTTACCGGAGTTACTGTAAACTTAAAATCATAGTGATCACCCTCTCTTGGAATACCATTTATAAATGCCATGGTATGTCCAGTTGCCTTTAGCAAAGCAACTTCGCTTTTCTCACTTTCATATTCCAGATAGAAGCCACCACCTCTAAATTTCATGCTATGGAAGTAGCCCTTATCACCCAGAGTTAAGACTTCCCATTTCGCATCTTTTCCTCTGAATCCCTTTCCATAGATTTCATTTGCAACCGGACGCTTGAATTTGCCATTTAGGATTTGTTGAGCAATTGTATCCTTTTGAAAAGCAGTCCTACCGTAAATAATCCCGGGTTGAATGACCAGTCCTTCTTCAAATTTATAAATAACATCTTCTTGTGAATATGCTGTATTGAAGATTAGAGTAATAATCAGCACGAAAGAAAAACGAAAGAAAAATAATCCAGATAAAATAGATTTCATTAGGTTGGGTTTAGTTGTTTATAAATCTGGTACTAAAGTATAAAATGCTGATAGCTTTTTCAAATGAGCAAAAAAAAGACCGGTATTAACCGGTCTTCTATATTGAATGAATAAGAGATTTTAGAAAATGTAACGAACTGTAAATTGTGCTTGCCAACGGGAACTTGTCATGCCCGAATCATCCAAATACCAAGGTTCAAATTTATTTGGTTTTGGTTCAGAATAAGAGAAAGTTGGAATAGTTGTCGGGTTTAAAGTCTTTATCAGAAAAAATCTCAACAGTTCCGTTACCTCAAACCTAAACCCTCCAATCTCGCGGCTCAAAACTCTCTACTTAACCTGTCGTATTTGTGAGAAATTAATTCCTAAAGTTTTTTCGTAGTAGCGAACTTGTTTCATTTCTACAGGAGTTGCTAGTACAAGAGATACTCCATCGTTTCCGGCACGGGCAGTTCTTCCACTTCGGTGAGTGTAATATTCATCTTTGTCAGGCAATTGGTAATGCACCACAAATGCAAGTGCCTCAATGTCGAGTCCACGAGCAGCTAAATCGGTAGCCACCAATATTTGAGAAGTACCCTTTTTGAAAGCTCTCATAACTTTGTCGCGCTCTTTTTGCAAAAGATCGCCATGAATGGCTCCAACGACTATTTTTTTGCCGTCAAGTTGTTCAGCCAATTTTTTTGTTGCAGCTTTCGTCTTGCAGAATACAACTCCACGATTGCCTTTTTCAGTTTTTAGGAATTGCATTAAGACATGGAATTTGTCATGCTCGTCGCAAATAAGGTACTTATGCTCTATATATTTGTTGACCACATTTTTGCCAGCAACCTCAATGCGGTGTGCATTTTCAGAAAGATGATCATTAACAATCTGCTTAATTCCATGAGGCATGGTTGCAGAAAACAACCATTTGTTTTTGGCCTTGGTTACGTGTGATAGTATTTCGTCAAGCTCCTTTTTGAAACCCATGCTTAGCATTTCATCGGCCTCATCTAAAATAACGGTTTTAACGTTAGTTAAATCCAATGCTTTTCTTTTCAATAAATCGATGAGTCGGCCTGGAGTTGCCACAACAATATGAGTTGGTCTTTTTAGAGCATTAATTTGCCTCTCAATAGGAGCACCGCCATAAACCGCTTCGGTAAAAATCTTATCGGTGAACTTGGTGTATTTAAATAATTGCTTGGCAATTTGCTGTCCCAATTCTCTGGTCGGGCATAAAATTAAACCCTGAATTGCCTTTCGATTGATTTGAATCTTATGAAGTAATGGCAATCCATAAGCAGCAGTTTTGCCGGTTCCGGTCTGAGCTTGTCCAACAAGGTCGGTATTGGTTTTCAATAATATTGGTATTACTTCGCTCTGTATGTCGGTCGGGATAGTAATCTTCATATCGTCCAGTCCCTTAACAAAATCTCTGCGTACTCCCAGTTCTTCAAAATTTTTCAAAACAATTGATATTTAGTGTGACTGCAAATGTAATTATTAAAGCCAGATTAAACATCAGTAAATGTGCGTGTATGACTCAATAATTAACATTCATGTAAAATAATTACGGAACCTTAAAACCAACTCGCCTTGATGTTAGCTTTCCCATTTTGCATCTTCGTTCTTGAAGTTCTTACCAAAAACATCCCCTTCTTTTGGACATTTGAAATCGCCGCTAAGAATCTTCTCAGCAACTGGATCAATTTGGAAGGCAGTTCTACCGTAGATAATTCAGGGTTGAATGACCTGACCTTTTTCGAATGAGTAGATTTGATTTTGCTGCGAGAACCCCGAAAGGGATAATGAAAGCAATTAAATCAAGGTACAAATAAAAGACCGGGACTAACCGGTCTTTTATATTGAAGGGAATGAGATTTTAGAAAATGTAACGAACTGTAAATTGTGCTTGCCAACGGGAGCTTGTCATACCCGAATCATCCAAATACCAAGGTTCGAATTTATTTGGTTTTGGTTCAGAATAAGAGAAAGTTGGAATAGTCTCCAAACCACTAGCAGGATCTTCAATCATATCTTCGAATTTAATTAGGCCAATATTGTTATTCGAAGTGGTATACATGCGCCCCCAGTCTTTATTCAGCATATTTCCAATATTGAAAACATCAAAGCCAAACTGAAGTGTTTGTTTTCTATCAGCAATATTTACCCATATGTCTTGTACAATTTTCAGGTCAATAATATTTGTCCAGGGAGTTCTGCTCGCATTTCTTTCAGCATATTCTCCTCTGTGTTTGCTTAAGTATTTGTCTTGCTCTATGAATTCATTTAGAGCAGACCATTGTGTAGGATCTTCCAAATTGATGTCGTTTAGATCTTTAGGAATGTACAATAATTGTGGACCTTTGTATGATTCGCTTGTAAAATTACCATAGTAATCGTCATAAATATATGAGAAGCGGGCTCCATCTTGTCCATTATAGAATAATGAAACAGTTGTTTTCAGGTTGTTTAACCATTCTTTTTGGTATGAAATAGAAGCAGTGATTCTTGATCCCATATCGAAAATTGAGTTTCCTAATTGAGCTTCATTTTTTGGGACAGGACTAGATACCAGGTAGTTCCATTGTGAAGAGTTTTGAGAACTTGTTCCATCAAAAATGGACTCTGCTTTTCCGTAAGAATAAGATACATTTGCACTTAACCCAAAGTCGAATCGTTTGCTAAGAGTTGCAGTAATGTTATATGTGTACCCTTCATTGGTGTTATCACCCAACATGATTTGACCATACTGAGAATCAACACCATTTTTATAAGTTTTGTATAATGGACGGTTGTCGCCTGTGCCACTGGCATTGGACCATGCAGGTTTTATATTTACATCTTTCCAAAGAACATTATTAATTGTTTTGGTGTACATGAAATCCAAGGTGCCGATAATTCCTGCAGGCAATTTTTGGTCTACAGCAATATTGGCTCTCAACATTTGAGGGTATTTAAAATTCTTGGCATACAAGTCAATCTGGCTTCCCGAAGGAGCATCAGTTCCACCTACTTCTTGTGTTTTCCAATCCGGGTTGAAAGTAATATCACTTGTTTTTTTATAGTCACCTATAACCATTCCATTGTTTGTATATGAACCAGCAGGCCAAACAAATGGAATTCGTGAAGTAAAAATACCAATTCCACCTCGAAGCTGAGTTGTTTTATCACCATTTACATCCCAGTTGAAGCCAACACGTGGTGACCACATGATATTTCCTGAAGGCATTTTACCAGCTTTAGCACCTTTTAAATCATAGTATTGTTCCAAGGTAGGAATGGTATTTGAGTTAAAATCAGGAACAGCAATTGGATCATCATTCAGGTAATATACATCAGCACGTATCCCTGCAATAATTTTCAGGTCTTTGTTTACCTGAAATTCATCTTGAATAAATAATCCTAACTGCATAGCATTAAAATCAGCAGCAGCAGCAGAACCATCACCACGTATATCATCAATCAATGAATAACCAATACGATAGTAAGATGGATTTTCGTTCATAAAATCTGCAACACTGTCGAAGCTATAATCTCCAAATGCCCTTCTCATGAACATGTTATAAATGGAATAGAATTCATTATGAGTACCAAATGTCCAGGTATGTTTTCCTGAATACAATTGTACATTATCAGTAATTGTAAGAATTGATTGTTTCAGTTGGTTACCTGTGGAGTATATTTCAGAACCTACATGAATAGTACCACTTCCATCGTCAATTGTTACACCTGGGAAGCTTCCACCTAATGGAGCACGGTCATCGTTTACATGGGTATAACCGATTTTTAGGTTATTTGACCATCTTGTATTAAAATGACTTTTAAGTTCAAATGCCGAAGCATGGGTTGTTGATGGGTAGAGAACACCCGTGTTTGCGTAATAAATATTTCCTGAGTTGGATGTAGAAGGAGAGAAGCTTTCTCCTTTTGTATATTGGTGGCGCACCATTAAACTGTGCTTTTCATTAATGTTCCAGTTTAGTTTTGCCAGAAATTTTTCGCCATCTAATGTTGAGATTACATTGCCATAACCTCCGGCTTCGTAGCCATAGCTTTGCAATTTGCTTGCAATCTGATCCAAAGTGCCAGCATTTGAGTCTCCTCTGTATTCGCTAAAGTTGAATGGCTTTGGAGTTTCATCACGCTGAATTTCAGCATTTACAAAAAAGAAAAGTTTGTTTTTAATAATTGGACCACCAACTGTAAAACCATACTGTTTTGCTGAAAAGTCAGCCAGTTTTTCGTGCTCATCAACATCTCCTGGAGTTTTACCTGCCATGCTTTCATTCCGCACTTTGTAGTATACTGATCCCTTTACCTGATTGGTACCTCTTTTGGTAACAGCGTTTATACCGCCACCTACGAATCCACTCTGGCGAACATCAAATGGAGCAATCACAACCTGGAACTGATCAATAGCTTCAACACTAATTGGAGATACGCCGGCTGATCCACCGTTCATTCCATTTGAAGCTAAACCAAATACATCATTGTTCATTGTTCCATCAATCATAAGTGAATTGTAGCGGTTATTGCTACCAGCAATTGACATACCACCAACACTTGTATTGGCTTGTGGGGTAAAGCGCAAAAAATCATGCAGGTTTCCGGTTAAAGAAGGTAGGTTCTCTAATTGATCCCTGTTAATTACTGTCTCAGCACCTGTACGGTTTCCATCAAATAAGTCATGTTGATGTACTGTTGAACCAATAATTAGAACTTCTGGAATTTCCATATCGACAGAAGCCAATTCCACATTAATTTTAAATGATTGTCCAAGTGAGAGGTAAACATTCTCTTTTGTGAAGGAATGAAAACCTACAAATGAAACTTTAACTGTATAAGGTCCACCTACAGTTAAGTTTGGAAGCCGAAACAGTCCTTCAACATTTGTAATCGTACCATTTTGTGTTCCCGTAGGGTTATGAAGTACGATCACAGTAGCGCCTGGCAAAGTTTCACCATTTGTGTCACTCACAGAACCATTCATTTCCGCAGTAGTTAGCCCCTGCGAATAACCAACTAAGCCAAGAAAGCCAAGTAGAGTAGCCAGGGTAAATTTTAAAAGTTGTGTTTTCATAGAATAATAATTTGGTTGTAAAGTCTGTTTCAATTTAGCAAATCAAAAGCTTTTAAAAATTGTGGAAATGTCCTGTTTTATAGATTATTATAAACAAATTATGAACATTTACTATGTTGATAACGAACTGCAAATTAAGTTTACAACGTTTATTTATGTATTAGTGTGTATTAAATATTAAGGATTTGCAGACATTTGAGGTGCTTTAGTATTTAGATGAACCTCAGTTGTATATGAGGTTTGTTTATTGAATTTCTAGTTTCAGTCCTCTTTGAATAAGGGATGAATAACAATAACTTCTTGTTAAATTAAAGATCGTGTTTCTATTTGTCTTTTGAAAATAAATCTTTCAATAGTTATAAAGAGAAGGATTTCCCAGAATTATTCTCAAGATTATAGTTCATTCTTATCGGGTTTCAATTTCTGATAGTTTGCCTGGGGCTAAATTGTAGTTGCAGAATACTTCGAAATAATTGCTAAAATCAATAATAATTACATTTTTCTACCTATACATTATATTACTGATAGCTTTTTTACTCCTTCCATACCACCTTCTATTTAACCATAAGTAAGCCATTTTTAATTCTTCCAAAAAAAAGACAAATTTTATTTTATAGGTATAGGCGTTTAAGTCGCGACTGTTAAATATGGATTTTTATCATATT
>CBDVCE010000028.1:0-55564 GCA_965372405.1 uncultured Sunxiuqinia sp. | reverse complement strand
TAGCGTATTATTATCGTAGTTTCGTAATGTTTTTACCTTGCAACGGTCTTAATTTACGTAATATAAGTAATGGCAAAATTCCATTTTCTCTAAGCATCTTCCTAGTCGACTGAATTCATAAGTAACTTCATAAAATCACAATAGTTAACTACTTTTGATATTATAGCCTCAAGAAAGACCATCGAAAAAGTAGGATTTTATTGCTCGAACATTATTTTGATATTGATTTCACATCGAACAAAACACAGGATTAATGAATTATCAAGACCTTGGATATAATGATAGCTTTGAAAGGTACAGAATCGAGCAGAATTTAGAATCATTTGAAATTGGAAGAGTAATTTCAGAGCATAAAGAAAGGTATGTAGTAAAAACTCCAACAGATGAATATGATTCTGAGCTTATCGGAAATTTAAGGTTTACAGCTGAAAGCAGATCAGACTTCCCTGCTGTTGGTGATTGGGTTGCCTTCTCTGAATATGACGAAGGTAAGGCTATAATTCACGCTATTTATCCTCGCAACTCAATCATAGAAAGACAAGCTGTTGGCAAATCGGGTCAGACTCAAATTATTGCTACAAATATTGATTTTGGTTTAATTGTTCAAGCTGTAGACCGAGATTTCAACTTAAACCGATTGGAACGGTATTTAACGATTTGCAACTCCTCTAGGGTTGAACCAATTATTGTTTTAAGCAAAATTGATCTACTAAATGAATCGGAATTGCAAAATATTATAATTCAAATAGAGTCTCGAATTAAGGATATTGTGATAATTACTGTCAGCAGTCAACTAGCCAATGGATATGATGATCTAAATCAAATTATTCAGAAAGGAAAAACCTATTGTCTTCTTGGTTCTTCGGGTGTGGGTAAATCCACTTTATTAAATGGTATCTCAGGCGAATTATTGATGGAAACCGGCGAAATAAGCTCAAGTGTTAACAAGGGAAGGCATATTACTAGTCACCGAGAATTAGTTGTATTGAATAATGGTGGCATCTTGATCGATAATCCAGGAATGCGGGAAGTTGGAATTGCTGACACAAAAGGTGGTTTGGAAACTACATTCGAAACTATTCTTGACTATGCTCAAAACTGCAAATTCCAAGATTGCACACACATGCATGAGAAAGGCTGTGCTATACTTGCGGCTGTTGAGAAGGGAGAAATTGATAAAGATGCATACTCCAACTTTCAAAAAATGGAAAAGGAAAAAATGCATTTTGAATCAGATGCTTTAGAACGGAAAAAGAAGGACAAAGACTTAGGGAAAGTAATTAAAACCTTCAAAAAACAAAGGAAAAATAATAAGTTCTAACTGATTATCTAGTAGGGCTCGTCTAGATAACATAATAATTGCAATAAAGGCAAGAAAAACCCCGAAGCCTCTGCTTCGGGGAAAAAAACCAAAAATCAACTAACCTTTAAACCGTTTGGCGACTTCGTCCCAATTAATGACTTTCCAAAACGCGTTAACATAGTCAGGCCGTTTGTTCTGATACTTTAAATAATAAGCATGTTCCCAAACGTCAGCTCCAAGAATAGGAGTTCCTTTTACATCAGCAACGTCCATTAGCGGATTGTCCTGATTGGGGGTTGATGAAACCACCAAACTATCACCCTGCTTTACCAGCCACGCCCAACCCGAACCAAAACGGGTCAAGGCAGCTTTAGTAAAAGCATCTTTAAAGTTTTCTATTGATTCAAACGAATCATTTATTGCATCCAATAATTCTCCTTCCGGATTGGGAGCACCACCTGGTGCCATAACTTCCCAATATAAATTGTGGTTAAAAAAACCACCACCATTATTTCGAACTGCAGCTCCATGAGATGAAACTCCGACTAACAATTCTTCAACAGATTTTCCTTCGAGCCCAGTACCTCCAACAGCATTGTTAAGGTTATTTGTGTAACCAGCATGATGCCTGCCATGATGTATCTCCATGGTTTGTGCATCAATGTAAGGTTCAAGCGCATCATATGCGTAATTTAATTTCGGTAATTCAAATGACATATATATTCTTTTTAAGGTTTGTAGATGCTTTTATCTTTTAATACAAATCTACAGGCAAAATTGTTCGATTCCAAATTCACTTTTATCTATTTTAATTGAATTTTTCTATTCGTGATAGGCTGTATCAATAAGTAAGTTTGCATTATTTTCTGCCAACGAAATATTTTTACTTATTTTGCCGCCATGAGTATGAACCGCGGTATTATACGCCTCGCTATCCCAAACATTATCAGTAATGTCACCATTCCTTTACTGGGCTTGGTTGATTTAGCTTTAATGGGGCATCTGGGTTCCGAAATCTATATTGGTGCGGTTTCTCTGGGAACGGTCATTTTCAATTTCATATACTGGGGCTTTAGCTTTTTAAGAATGAGTACCAGTGGTTTTGTGGCACAAGCTTATGGAAGAAAGAACCAGAAAGAGTGCTTTCATTTATTATCCCGTGCATTCATTGTTTCAAGTGCAATAAGTGTGTTACTTATCCTGTTTCAAATTCCAATTGAATTTTTAAGTTTTAAATTGATTAACGGTAGTCAGGAAGTAGAGACTCTTGCAGCAGAATACTTTCGAATTCGAGTTTGGGCAGCTCCGGCAACACTCGGACTTTATGTCTTGAATGGTTGGTTTTTGGGCATGCAAAATGCCAAATATCCAATGATCATCTCAGTACTTGCGAACGTTTTTAATATTGGACTAAGCATGTTTTTTGTACTGGTTTTTGATATGAAAACAGTTGGTGTTGCTTTAGGAACAGTTTTAGCTCAATACCTTGGAATTGCAGTTGGCATCTTTCTTCTACTAAAAAAATACAAAGGCCTATTTCGCCATTTCAGTTTTAAAGCAATTATACAAATCAATGAATTGAAAAGCTTCTTTCGTGTAAATCGGGATATTTTTATTCGGACATTCTGTGTAATTGCGGTATTTACATTTTTCACTTCCAAATCTGCAAGCATCAACGACCATATTCTTGCAGTAAATTCAATTCTCATTCAATTTCTTTTGCTCTTTTCCTTTTTTATAGATGGATTTGCATTTGCAGGAGAGGCATTGGCAGGGAGGTATATGGGTGAAAAAAATAAAGCTAAATTTTATCAGCTTACTCGCTTGCTTTTTGTTTGGGGTGCTGTTTTAGCTGGTTGCTTTGGCATTCTTTATCTTTTGGCAAGTAAACAAATTCTCAGTATTCTAACTAGTCAATCAGAGTTAATTGAATCAGCTATGGAATTTAAATGGTGGATGATCCTAACCCCAATATTTACGTTTACTTCCTTTATTTGGGATGGAATTTACATTGGCGCAACTGCCTCTAAGGAAATGCGGAATACAATGATAGCTGCTACATTCTTTGTATTTGTACCAGCCTATTTCCTATTTCAAAATACACTGGGAAATCATGCACTTTGGCTGAGTATGATGCTTTTTATGCTGGGGCGTGGCGTATTTCAAACCATGCTTTATCCCAAAGTTATTCGCAAGAGTTTTGTTTCCGCACCATAACACATCATCGGTTTGTATATGTTTTGGAAATGCTGCATTTGATTGGATGGTTAGATAATTCCAATAGTTTTCTTTGAGATGGCACACAATTTGCTTTAATAAATTATACTAACAACCAACTAGTTATGAAAGCATCCATTGCAATATTCCTTGTTATTATAAACTTTAGCACTTTTGCAATCAACGACTCAAATGAAAAGAAGATAGACCATTTTCTTTCTAATATAGATTCGCTTTACAAATGCAATACTGAAAAAGTACATCTTCATACTGATAGAAGCATCTATACACCGGGCGAAGACATATGGTTTAAAGCATATTTATTGGAAGGGACAACACATTACCCGAATACATCCAGCAGAAACCTGCATGTGGAACTTATATCCTCCAGTGGGGATATTATTGATGAAAAAGTGATTTTCATTCAATTAAGCTGCGGGAATGGTGATTTTCATTTAGGACAGGATTTACCTGCTGGGAGCTATCAAATAAGAGCATACACTAATTTTATGCGAAATTTCGATGAAGGACTTTTCTTTACCAAAGAAATAATGATACTCCAGTCAGGCTCAGATGTTGAAGTTGTTAATATACCAGAGCCCAAAATCGATTTACAGTTTTTCCCTGAAAGTGGTAACCTCGTTGCCGGAATAAAAAGTAAAGTTGCAGTTAAAGCAATTAATGAGAAAGGCAAAGGAGTAGATGTTAAATTTTCGATTTATAATAAGAACAATGCATTGGTTGCAAAAGGTTTAAGCCAATTCAGGGGAATGGGGTATCTATATCTAAAGCCCAAAAAAAACGACTTTTATTTTGCCCTTATCGAAGGTGATAAAAGGAAGGTTAAATATCCACTTCCACCTGTAACGCCTGAAGGTCATACATTACAAATGCTAGATTCTCTTTCAGAAAATAATTTAGCCCTACAAATAAACAGATCAGACACGCTTGTGGAAGAAGAAAAAGTGTCACTGCTGGTTCAAGCTCGTGGAATATTAATATACAATGGAGAATTCATTTTGAAATCACTTCAAAGTAAAGTGCATATCCCATGGCATATTTTCCCTGAAGGAATAGCTTCAATAATACTTTTTGACAAGAATGGTGTGCCTGTAGCGGAACGACTTGTGTTTAATAGTACCTTGAATAAAATAAATGTAGAAATTGTTGAATTGGAAAACGAAGAAGAGGTTGACGGGATTGTTAGACTTGCCATTCAAACAACTGATCATGGTGGCAATCCGGTGGCAGCAAACCTTTCGTTAGCGGTAACGGAGAAGCTTAGCTCTGAATCCCAAATGCAACCGGGATTTAATATTTTCTCACAAATCCTACTTAATTCCGATTTAAAAGGGAACATCGAAGATCCTGACTACTATTTTACAGATGGAAATCCAAAGAAAGAACAATACCTTGATTTGGTAATGCTAACCAACGGATGGAAAAGATATATATGGACAGAGTATACAATGAAAAATTGCTTTGATTTTCCTTACGAATTTGAGGAAGGCTTTAATTTTTCAGGAGTGGTTCAGAAACCGTTTTCAGATAAACCACAGACTAGTATGAAAACAACGTTCTCAATTACCGAAGGACAGTTTTATTTTGACAAGACAATAAGCAACGAAAAAGGCGAGTTTTCCTTCCGAAATATTATGCTCTACGATTCTGTGAATGTGAAAGCGAAGTCGTATAACAAAAATGGAAAATTAAGCTCGCGTATTGAAATGCATCAGGAGCAATATAAAAGCCCGCCTGTAAAATTTAGACCTCAAATATCTGGTAATATTGTGGATGAATTTAGTTTTGAAGATTACAAGAAAATGGCTGATGTCATTTCACAGCAACTAAGCTTAAAAACCAATAAGTATATTAATATTGAAGAAGTGACCGTGTCTGCCCCAAAAATAGAAAAGGCAGTTGACCCAATTCGGAAATTTCACAGAACAAACCATATCGTTAAGGTCGAAGATATACCAATTGGAGCAATAGATATTTTTCAGTTATTACAAAGTAAGTTCCCTGGTGTTAAGGTAAATGGGAAATGTCCGAACGTCAATGTTATGATTAGGGGTAGAACTTCATTGACCAATGCCGGAAGCCCTCAAGATGTACTTTATTTACTGGACGGTATAATATGTGATAATAAAACAATCTGCAATATTCATCCATCAAATGTTGAATCAATAGAAATTTTTAAAGGTGCTGCTGCAGCCATTTTTGGTTCAAGAGGAGCAAATGGTGCTATTTTAATTTACACAAAAAATGGAGATCAGCTCAAAGAACTGGAAGAATCAAATGTCGGAATATCAACAATTATTGCGAAAGGATTTTATCGATCTCGTGAAGAGTACAAACCCAAATATAAAGCAGCAGATTATGAAAATATACCCAAAAACAGGACAACCCTTTTTTGGATTCCATATCTCGTAACTGACTCTCAGGGCAAAGCAGAAGTCAGTTACCTGAACTCAACAAAACAAGCAGAATATAACATTATTATTGAAGGGGTAGGTGTGAAAAATGGAATTGCCAATATGGTAATCAGCTACAAAACCACATACTAATCACGGGGTTTATTTCCTTACCTCTGTATTTGCAACCGAAAAGAAAACCTGACGTTTTAGTTCAAACAGAAACACATTTAAGTTGTATTGCAGATTTATTAAGGATTCAATAATGAGGGTGTTAATAGTATTGGACAACGACTTTTAATTGCCACATTATATATCACAGCTATATCCGAAATTGTATGAAGTAAGACTGAGAAGTATGGGTAATTTTCAATGAGATTTTATTATCGATCCTTCTATTACTATCACTATTGTCCGGGGAAAAGCCTAATTAACTTTTAAAGAGAATCTTTTGAGACAAATTAATCCGTCAAAACATTTTTTCTTTTTAATAAGACAGATACCCATTTTAAGCCAAACGAGGCAATTATATTCAATATGAAGGTTGAAAAAACCAGGATTGAGAATAAGGTATCAGAAATTACATTCATTTTAAGACCAATTGCTGCCAAAATAAAAGCCATTTCGGCTCTTCCAACCATGCCAATACCTATTGTTAGAGATTCCAGATTTGAAAATTTTGCCAACTTAGCCATACCTCCAGCACTTATTATTTGCACGACGGTACACATTATTACAAGTGAGGCCATTAAAACTATTCCGGAAGTTGAAAAAGCATCAAAAGTAATATGGAACCCAAGCGATATAAAAAAGATTGGCCCTAAAAAGGAATATGAAATTCCAAATAATCGATCTTCCACCTTCTTTAATAGTGCTTTACTAGCAACTTCTTCTCGGAAGAACAAGCCAGCCAAATACGCTCCAAGAATCATATGCAAACCTATTAATTCAGCAAATAAACCAAATCCAATACCAAGTATTAGTAAAAAAGTAAAACCTTTCCCATTTGAATTACGAAATGGTTTTTTAAATAAGGGGTATAAGTAGTAACCTACAATAATAGTAATCGCAAAAAAGAAAGTTGATTTAAAAGCTACCAATAACAAAGACAATAAACTTATATCCTCACTTTTAACGACCGAAAGAATAAGGCTGAAAAAAATCAAGGACAATATATCATCAATAATACATGAAGCAATAATAACCCTGGCCAACTTGGTATTCTGAAGTCCCAAATCCTTAAGGATTTTAACCGTTACTACAACTGCTGTTGCAGTAAGAGTAATACCTACAAAAAGTGCAGCATTTAAAGAAAAACCAAATAGCAAAGCAACTGACATTGAAACCAAGAATGGAGCAAGTGCCCCAATAGTTGCTACTC
The DNA here is from genome assembly GCA_965372405.1 of uncultured Sunxiuqinia sp. Taxonomy (GTDB): domain Bacteria; phylum Bacteroidota; class Bacteroidia; order Bacteroidales; family Prolixibacteraceae; genus Sunxiuqinia. The sequence continues at coordinate 48,249 of CBDVCE010000028.1, read as the reverse complement.
CAAATGACTTTTTAATTGCAGAAATAAACTCACGTGGGTTGGTTTCTACACCAGTATGAAGCATCAAAAAAAAGATTCCCAGTTGAGCCAATACATCAATAACTTCATTGGGTTCTATAAAACCGAAAACGGCAGGACCAATAATAATACCAGCCACTAATTCACCCATAATGGTCGGAAGACCAATTCGTCTAAGAACAACAGCAATTACCCAAATTACCACCATTAGAATAAGTAGCTGCTTAAAAATAGGGATACTTAGGATTGTCATTTAAGTTTGGTTTTATTTATTTCAGTCTTTAAAATTGTATTTACATTGATTTGTTTCTTATGGTTAAGACTAATATTCTAGATCCTCAGTGTCATTATTACAAAAAATAGTCATTGAACTCTCTTTGTTTATTATTCTGGGAGTCAATCTTCTTTTCAAACAGAATAATTTTTGGAATGATGTTTTCACTTTCAAACTTTTGACAAATTGGGCGTCAGGACAAAGCATGGAGAGAAAACAAATAATCCTACTTCAAGTTATGAAATATTTTTGGATGCCTATCCCCTTTGGTAAGTATATATGATGATGCCTACGGAATGAGGCAATATTATTTCGAATCGAAATGACAATTAAGAATTCAGAAAGTACCCAATCATGTATCTTATAAATCCTATCCGACAATTGAAGGACGGGATGACTCTTTCTTTATGGTTTCCATATCCCGTGCATCCAGGATCAGAATAAGTTATCAATTAATATCGAAAACTACTTCCACCCAAAAATTCACGGATTACTGAAGTAGGTGGAATTTCATAATCGTCAATGTCTTTCATGTAACTAAAAAACTTCAGCAAACGATTGGCTTCGCAATACTCAATCTGATTTTCAGGAACATTTTTCAACAGTGGTTCTGCATATTTTTTAAGTACAGCTAGCTCATATACCAATGCTGAGTTAAACATGATGTCGGCATTCTCCTGATAAGGGAAAATATTCTTTTCCTCTCCTCTTCTTACACTTGGCCAGCGTTTAATCGTTTCTGCTGCAGAATAACCCCGGTACTTACTATCGCGGATCATCCGTCTGATTAATCGATTGTCTGTAGTAGAAATATGATTGTGGTCGTCAAAAGAAATCTGTGTCAGTGCCGATAGAAAAATTTTGAAGCTACGCCCATTTTGAATATGAGGAGTGAGCCCCGGATTAATACCGTGAATACCTTCAACAATCAATACATGACCTTCACCCAAACTCAAACGTCTGTCAGAAGTCTGTCTTTTCCCCAATTCAAAATTAAACTTAGGAAGAACAACCTCTTTGCCATTAAAAAGTTGCTGAAGTTGTTTATTGAAAAAATCGATATCAATCGCTTCGAGTGCTTCAAAATCATACTCACCATATTCATCAAGAGGAGTTTTATCACGATCTACAAAATAATCATCCAACGAAATCATATGAGGTACTAAACCATTCACTGCAAGCTGAACAGACAAACGCTTACTAAAAGTCGTTTTTCCTGAAGCAGATGGACCAGCTACCAGCACAACCTTAATCTGCCCATTTCGTTCATGAATTACATTTGCAATCTCAGAAATTTTCTTTTCGTGTAAAGCCTCAGAAATTTTTATGATATCACCACTTTGTCTATTCAGAACAAACTCATTCAGTTTACCAAGATTGGGTGCATTTAAAATCTCTGCACGTTGTTTATGTTCCTGAAAAACATCAAATAGTTGTCCTTGATGAACTACTTCATGTACTTCTTCAAAATTATCAGATTTAGGAATCTGCAATAAAATTCCATCAAAATATGGTGCAATATCAAAAGAAGTAAGATACCCGGTGGAAGGAACATGATGTCCGTAAAAATAATTCACCTGTCCATCCAAAAAATAAAGGTAAGAGAACATTGTTCCCTGCTGATCAAACAATCGAGCCTTTTCCTCCAGTCCCTGCTGATGAAGTGTTTCAACAGCATCAGCAGTTGGAACACTCTTTTTTTCAAAAGGTAAATCACTCAAAATCCATTGGTGCATTTCATTCTTTAATTCAAAAATATCCGATTCGGTAATTGGTCGTTCCAAACCAATAAGCTCACAATAGTACCCTTGGCTAATGCCATGCATAACCCGAAGTTTAACTTGCGGAAAGGTTTCACGAACTGCCACATACAACAAGAACAATAAAGAACGAACATAAAGCCTCTTGCCGTCAGGATGAGAGTAATCGATAAAACAAATTCGTTTTGGTTTTACAACTGAAAAGGATAACTCTTTAACTTTGTGATTTACCAATGCGCCACAAATGGGGTTGGCAAGTTGTATTTGAAAATCATCTTTTATTTCATTCAAAGTAATACCAAGAGGGTACTCTTTGGTTTCTTTTGTATTCTCACAATATATCTCGATTGTTTTCATGATAAGATTAGATTCTAGAACCAGGATACTAGATGCAAGATTATAATCAGCACATAATCTAATATCCTTTACTTATTACTTTCGACTTCCTTATCCAAAACTAATTCTTTTTTCAGATATTTTGCAGTGTACGACTTTTTGTTTTTGATGATGTCTTCGGGTGTCCCTGAACAAAGAATTTCACCACCGCCTTTACCACCTTCGGGGCCTAAATCAATTACATGGTCTGCCACTTTTATAACGTCCATATTGTGCTCAATTACAATTACCGTATTGCCTCGATCAACTAGTTTATTAAGCACCCCAAGCAATACCCGAATATCTTCAAAATGAAGTCCTGTTGTCGGTTCATCAAGAATGTAAAGTGTTTGTCCTGTATCTCGTTTTGCCAATTCAGAAGCCAGTTTTACCCGTTGCGACTCACCACCTGAAAGGGTTGTTGATGACTGCCCCAATGTGATGTAACCTAAGCCTACATCCTGCAAGGTTTTTAATTTATGAGCAATGGATGGCAGGTTCTCAAAGAACTCGACACCCTGATTCATAGTCATATTAAGCACATCACTAATTGACTTGCCTTTGTATCGAACTTCCAGGGTTTCCCGATTGTACCGTTTCCCATTGCAACTATCGCAATGCACATAAACATCTGGCAAAAAGTTCATTTCTATTAGTTTCAATCCACCACCCATGCACTCTTCACAACGTCCACCTTTCACATTAAATGAAAAACGTCCGGGTTTATATCCACGAATCTTGGCCTCGGGCAATAGAGCAAACAAAGACCGGATATCTGAAAACACACCAGTATATGTAACCGGGTTCGATCGGGGAGTACGCCCTAATGGAGATTGATCAACCTGAACAACTTTATCCAGATTATCTAAGCCAACAATCTTTTTAAACGGAAGAGGATCTTTTACTGATTTATAGAAATACTGACTTAGAATAGGTTGCAAGGTAGCATTGATCAAGCTAGATTTACCGCTCCCTGAAACTCCAGTCACACAAATTAGTTTGCCTAATGGAAATTTAGCATTCACATTTTTCAAGTTGTTTCCTGTGCAACCTGTCAGTTTTAACGACAAGCCATTTCCTTCTCTTCTATTTTCAGGAATAGCAATAGTTGCTTCCCCATTCAGATATTTTGAAGTAAGCGTATTTGCTTTTAATATTTCCTCCGGACTCCCTTTCGCCACTACTTCTCCTCCGTGGCGGCCGGCATGCGGGCCCATGTCAACCACATAATCGGCCGATAGCATCATGTCTTTATCATGTTCAACCACGATTACCGAATTGCCGGTATCCCGCAATTGCTCCAATGAATTTATCAATCGAAGATTATCACGGTGGTGCAAGCCAATACTCGGTTCATCCAAAATATAAAGCACATTCACCAATTGCGAACCAATTTGAGTAGCCAGGCGAATACGTTGAGACTCGCCCCCGGAAAGCGTTCTTGACGCACGATCCAACGAAAGATACTCCAGTCCAACATCCATTAAAAAGCGAATGCGGTCACGAATCTCTTTAATAACTTCCGTACCAATTTTTCGCTGCCTATCCGTAATCCTTTCCTCTAATCCTTCAATCCATGAACTCAACTCAAGAATATCCATTTGAGCCAGCTGTGAAATATTTTTCCCATCAATCTTAAAATGCAGCGATTCCTTTTTTAATCGAGTACCATTACATTCGGCACACGATTTTTCTTTCACAAACTGATTTGCCCATTTCTGTGCTTTTTTCGATGGGTTGTCATCTTTCTGTGCGTCAATATATTTCACCACTCCCTCATAAGTCATCATATAATTGACTGAACTTCCAAGCGGTGAATTTTTCAACTGAATGCGTTCATTCGTTCCAAACAAAACTGTATTTAATCCATCTTCAGGAATATCTTTTACTGGAGTCTTCAACGTAAAGCCATACTTTTCACCAAGTGATTCAATCTGCCAAAAGATGAGCGTATTCTTTTGCGATCCAAGTGGTGCAATTCCACCTTTGGCAATGCTCAAATTTGAATTGGGCACAATCTTCTCCAAATCAATTTCAGAAACCATTCCCAGCCCATTGCATTTCGGACAAGCACCCTGTGGAGAGTTAAACGAAAAATTATGTGGAGCTGGTTCATTGTATGAAATCCCGGTTGTCGGGCACATTAACTGGCGGCTATAAAATTTAATGTTATCGGTTTCGTTTTCCTTAACCAATGTTACACCATGTCCTTGTTGCATAGCTATTGACACTGATTCTTTTAATCGCTTTCGACTGCCTTCGTCTGCAACAACCCGGTCAATAACAATCTCTATAAAGTGATTCTTATAACGGTCAACCTTCATATTCGGTTGCAACTCCTGAATCTCACCATCAATACGGGCATGCAAAAAACCTTTTCTTCGGACTTGCTCAAAAAGCTCTCGGTAATGCCCCTTTCTTCCACGAACAAGAGGAGCCATGATTAAAATCCGTTTGCCCTCAAAATGCTCATTGATCAATTTTATGATCTGATCATCGGTGTACTTAACCATTTTCTCTCCAGTTTCATAGGAGAAAGCTTCACCTGCCCTGGCATACAGCAAACGCAAAAAATCGTATATCTCGGTAACTGTACCAACTGTTGATCGTGGGTTTTTATTCGTTGTTTTTTGCTCAATAGAAATCACCGGACTAAGCCCCGTAATTTTATCAACATCCGGGCGCTCCATATTGCCTAGAAAAGAACGGGCATAGGAAGAAAACGTTTCGATGTAACGACGCTGACCTTCTGCATAAATAGTATCAAAGGCCAAGGACGATTTTCCACTTCCACTCAAACCAGTAATAACTGTAAGCTTGTTGCGTGGAATTTCAACATTTATATTTTGAAGGTTGTGCACACGAGCTCCATAAACCATCACCTTATCTTCGTTCTCGATAAGCTCCTCTGCAACAACTTGTGTTTCTGTTTTCTGCATCTTTCTATTTGGTATTAGTCCTGAACCCTACTGCAGGCAATTTAATTTCATAGGTCTTCCCTGCGGTGTTGCTCAAATACGATTCCCTTAACCATGGGTTAAGCATCTTCAGGATCTTATAATTTGTTCCATGAGTTTGTGCAAAATCTGCAAAGTTTTCAATCTTGCCTTTAACTGTTATTGTTTTTGTATCCCATGCCGGATAAAGTTCTTCTTCTGAAACCTTAAACCCATACTTCACCGGATTCTGCATAATCAGTTTCAAGGCTAATATCCGAAAAACATACCTACTCGTTTCTTCTCCTAACAATAAATCGTAATAGTTGGTTTCCTTTTGCCTTTCAATCTGGCGCCTTAAATGATTCCTGCCAGCATTATATGTAGCGGCCACCATTGTCCAGCTTTCGTATTTTTTATATGAATCATGCAAATAAGCACAAGCTGCATGAGTTGATTTTTCAATGTGATAACGCTCATCAACCTCAGCGGTCACTTCCAGCTTATAATCACGGGCAGTGCCTTTCATAAATTGCCAGAAGCCAACGGCTCCCGCTGGTGAAACAGCTTTGGGATTAAAGCCACTTTCAGCTAAAGCCAGGTATTTAAAATCATTAGGAATACTATCTTCTTTCAAAATAGGTTCAATTATTGAAAAGAAACGTGGAGCCAGTTTAATGTACCGAAGTGTTTGCGAATGAAAATAGGAATTCACCAGCATCTCACGATCAAGGCTTTCCTTTACATCAAAATATTCAAGAGGTACTTTTTCCCCTGCAAACAATAAACTTTCGGGCAACTCTATAGCCTCATATAAAAAGGGATCGGGTTCTGTATCCGTAGTTTGAGGAATCGTTGATCCTCCAAAAAAATGAATTCCTCCAATAAGTATCACTATCAAAAACAGGCTGAAAAATAATCGTCCAATAACTCGCTTCATAAAATCTCTCCTTCAAAAATTACCAAACAGCAAAAGTAGTGGTTTTGTTATAAAAAAAAGGGTGTTGTGGTTTTAAACCGCAAAGAAATAGAAAGGCTTAAAGCTGGAGACCTAAATATAGTGAGCCGTAATCCTGAAAGGCAGTTGCAGGATCGGGATCTGCTTCAAAATGCTCCGATCTTTGAAATATTGATACTTCGACTGGATACTGTGTATTTGATACTGGTTTAATACTTACGACTTCCTACTTGAGACTTGAGACTAACCCATTTGAAGGGTGAAAACAGCTATTTAAAGATTCTCGGATTGTTAGATTTAATTTGAATAGTTTTTCGTCTGAATATCTTTGATAATTTGAAGGGTATAAACAATTAATTGAGTTACAATGTGTGGGTTATGAGAAATCAACCACCCTCAAGGCTCGTCATCCTGAACGAAACGAAGTGAAGATTCAGGATCTCTGTCGAATTACTCCGGTCTTTGAAATAGTGGAACGAAACAAAGGCACTTTAAAACCTGAACCGGCTAATAAGGTTGGGGTTAAACGTAGGAAACACTTACTAAGGTTAAGTCGAACGATAAGGTTTTGTATCGTTAAACCTTATTTTCTAAATGAGAACCTTAGTAGAAAAAGCACCCGACCCCTCTAAGCCTTATTCCCTTATTCTTAAAAAGATCTGCAAAAATATCTTCGGGATTTGACCTGATAGTTCAAATTTGGAATTTGTTCTTTGTATTTTGGAATTTGAAAAAGAAACTGCCCTTAGTTGGAAAGGTACATACAACTACTTTGAAAAGATTCCTGCCTCCGCAGGAATGGAATGGATTTGACTTGATCCAACACTCTCCAGATTTCATCCATTACCATAAATAAATGAGAGATGACTGCACAGGAATGAGAGGCGACCACGAATAAATGACAAGTGACCGAAGGGAAATAAGAGATGACTGCACGGAAATGAAAGATTACCATAAAATAATGACAAGTAACCGCAGAGAAATGAGACATTACCACGGGGAAATGAGAGATGACCGGTAATCTCTTAAAATCTGGTGGTCATTTGTCAAAACCTGACGGTCATCTGTCAAAACTTAGTGGTCATTTCCCAAAATCCGGTGGTACGTTGTCAAAACCGAATGGTACTCTTCGATTTCCAAGTGGTACAGTACCAAAACCTACCGGTTCTCTGCCAAATCTGATGGTGATTTTGCAAAACCTGGAGGTTCCGCCTGAAAATCAGCCATCCTTGTGCAGGAGGGAAGCTAAATGAATCGCAGGGAAACAAAAAGAGCCGCAGGATTAGGCGAATGAGTTGCAGGGAAGGTTCAATTCTCCGCAGGACATGTATTTCAGCCGCAGGAAATCAAAAAACCTCAGCAGGAGAGTATAATTACCTCTCTATTCCACAATCAACTCATCAATAAAAATAAAGACGCCCTGATTCTTTACCTTTTGGTATTGCGCTTTGACGCGTAAATATTTACAAGTTTTTGGTTGAAACTCTACTACAAAAGTTTTAGTGTAAATTTCAGATAAACGTGGAATATTTTTGTCTCTAGGATTCTTCCAGCTTTTGAGATTTTCAAAGTTTTTTCCGTCATTAGAAACAGCCACTTCCAGTCCTGCGGGGAAATAAATACCAGCAGCCGTTTCTTCAATACAGCTAAAACCAACTTCCTGAATCTCAGTTGGGCTGTCAAATTCAACGATTGCTTCAAGATCTTTGCCTAGCACACCTAACCATCTTCCATTGCCCCATTTGTCACCACCAAAATCAGCATCAACTAAAGTGTAACCTCCCTTGGCTTTATACTTCCCGTAGCCTTCTGATTTCAATTCAACTTTCGTTCCAACCGCCTTGTGCAGAATAACATCTTTTGTTTCAGGTTCAACCATAATATTTCCATCTTTTACCGCAATGGCTTTTATAGTTCCAGATTGTTTTACAACGAACGGCTGGGCATAAAGACTTGCAGTATCTATTGTAGGTTCTGTTCCATCAAGAGAATAATAAATATCAGCAATCAAATCAGTCTCCAGTGATACATTTAAGTGCTTGGTTTTTTTGTTCAATTCAAACTGAATATCGGGTCGAAAAGCACTCTTTGCATAATTTGCTCCCATGGCCTGATATCGCTCAACAAAACGATCCATCTTACTCCGGAAGGTGGCCCAATCTTTTGTTCCTTCTTCCTGCCAGGCTATTTCTGCCAAAGCAGCCATTCGTGGCAAGGTCATGTATTCCACATGCTCTGGAGTTTTCATATATTCTGTCCATACATTGGCTTGTACGCCCATAATAAGCGAACGATGCTTCTCCGTCAATCCTTCGGGAACAGGTTCGTAATTGTATACTTTCTTCAACGAAGCATAACCACCAAAAGCTTTGGGTTCATTTTTACTTAGACTTTGGTAATGGTCGAAGTAGAGAGGCGATCCAGTTGTTAAAACCATTGGATGTCCCTTTTCTAAATGGCTGGCGACACCATTCTCCCCACCCCAATACATAATGGTTGCCGAAGGAGAAAGCTTGCCTTCTAATATTTCATGCCAGCCAATTAACTTGCGTCCTTTAGCCTTTAAGTATTCGTCAAAATGATTTACAAAATGACTTTGCAACTCATGTGGATCATACCCATTCTTTTTCATCATAGTCTGGCAATCGGCACAATTCTTCCAATTCGTTTTATTCACTTCGTCACCACCAATATGAATGAATTCCGAGGGAAACAAATCAATAACTTCATCCAGAATATCTTCAAGCAACTTGTAACTATCCGAATTACTTGCACAATAAACACCCCCATTATTCAGGCCTTTCCCATGTGAATCTTTACATCCCAAGTCCGGGTAACATTGAAAAACAACCTCTGAATGTCCGGGCAATTCAATTTCAGGAAGTACCGTGATAAAACGCTCTTGTGCATACTTCACCACTTCTTTAATTTCTTCCTGCGTATAAAAGCCACCGTATTTCGGACGATCATCTCCTTCTTTCCAAACTTCAAAATCCTGCCATGGTTTTTTACCCTCTTTAACGACACGCCATGCTCCGATATCAGTTAATTCAGGATGCGATTTTATCTCAATACGCCAGCCAATACCATCAACCAAATGCCAATGAAAAACATTGAGTTTATGCATAGCCAGATAATCAATGTATTTTTTAATGAATTCAAGAGGCATAAAATGACGCGAAACATCCAAATGCATACCTCGCCATGGAAAACGAGGACTGTCAACAATGTCAACAGCTGGTAAACCCAAGTTTGCGATTGATTCTTGTTCCAGTTCTGCAGGAAGCAATTGTCTTATTGTTTCTACTGCATAGAATAAACCCTCAGGACCAGCCGACCCAATGACCACAGTTTCTTCTGAAACATGAAGCGAGTAGCCTTCGGAAGTCAGGGAATCAAGCTTGGAATTGAATTGAAAAACAAAGGCCGATTTCACTTTCGTGTTCTCCTTTTTCCATACAATAGGCAATTCCATATTTAGAACATCTTGCAACAATCGGACAGCCGGAAGCATGGTTGAGTCGCTAATCACAATCGATGATTTCTCTTTGATTATAAATGGATCTTCTTCATTTTCAACCACTGATAATGGTTCTGGAATAATTTGAACGGCTTCCAGCTTTATATTTTGCTGACATGCTGTTACGAAACTAACAAGCACGCAAAACAGGATTAGTTTTAAATATTTCATAGAAGTAGGTCTTAGTGTTTTATGTGTATGTTACAAAGATAGAAGTTCAGGAGGTTTATCAAACAAAGAGAGCCTCACAAAATGCGAGACTCCTTGTAACAAAAAAACTAACTCAAATTAATTACTACCCGTTGAAACAGGAATGGTAGCAAGTAGTTGGATATTTTGCAAATCTGAATAATCGTATAAATAGAAACCACCATCACCAACCATAAACAGGTAATCATTTAGTGGAATAACATCATAGGTGTTAATATCAGGGAACTCAGCAATTTTATTTGATGTAATAGTCATGGGATTAGATGCATTAAATATTTTCAGGCCAGCATCACCATCACAGATAAAAAGCACATCACCATCAATACCCAAACCATGAGGATTTGCCAGTGAATGACTAACCAACAAGTCCATCTCGGAATAATCATCGTTCATTTTTATCACATCCAATCGATTTACAGAACGCCCACAATCATTGCCATCATGCAAGGTTACATAGGCCAAATCATCCTGAATAACAACTGGATCACAACTTCGAATATGATTATATTGATTCACGTATTTCGGGTTCTGTTCAATCTCTAAACTATAGACTAACATGCCAGAGTTTGTTCCAAAAAATACATGATCATTGTATACAAACATGGTTTCAATTCCCCAGCCAATGTTTTTCTGGTCTAACTCAACCGGGCTATCTATCGTTTTAATATCAAAAGTATATAGCTGATTATCGTCAATGGTATAGAGATAATCTTTATACAATCCGAACCGTGCCATAGAGCCACCAACGCCAAAGGTTGATCCGGAGCCACCACCAACTCCACCATTCGCTTTTGAATAACTGGCAAAACCCATCAAAGCATCTTCAGCAAATCCACGAGTATAGTAAACTGGGTAATAAACTGGCTCAATTTCCTGCTTTATAGTGGTTATTTCCCAATCAATCACCACTCCTTTGTCTTCATCAATTTGTGCCAAACGGTGACCTTCTTTGTATTCCGGTATTGTATATGGGAAAATGTTCTCAATACGTCCTACTTCTTTTATGTCACTCAGATTCGAAACATCAATCGCTACCAAATCAATATAGCTATCGGCATACAATATGTCTTCCTTTATAGCAATATCAACGTTCCCCGGTATTTCAATAAACCCTACCGCATTTGGATTTGAAGGATCACTCACATCAATAACATGCACCCCTTTCATTATTTCATTGATAAAAATGAAGTTGTCTTTAAAATAGATTTTTCCAGGTTTTGAGATCGTTTGTACATTAGTCAAAGTGATTGATTCACGAAGGTCTTCATAAGAAAGATAAATTGGAGAATTCCCTTTAAAGGTTTCAAATACCTCATCTTCACAAGCAGTTGAAAACACACCCAACAGGGCAATAAATAGTGTAATATATTTTATTGTTTGTTTCATGTCTTTATTTTTTAGTTGAAAATAATTCCTACCCGAACTGACAGACGATTGTAGTTCCGTTCGATTCCATAATCGTCGTCACCCGTAAAATCAAGCTGGTGAAAACGGTATCCAAAAGAAAACATCCATCCAAAATTCGGACTAACCATCCCTTTGAAACCAAAAGAAGGGTTTAGCATAAATCCACCATCAGGCTCAACCTCCTGTGTTTGAGGCCCGGGCCAATAAGAACTTGAAGACAAATAATAGCGATAATCTAAGGAGTGAGTTTTGTCATCAAGTGGAATTAAGTAGCCACCTTGAAGGCCAACAAAAGGAGTAAAGTGTGAATCCCTAAAATAGTACTCCAGATTAATAAAAGCAGGCATGTATGATTCCTCGAAAAACTCAACCCCTGTACCTAAACCGGCATATAAATTTCCTGTCAGATTATAATTAAATGAGGCCATAAAAGATATCGGAGCTGATTTACTGTTATTGGAACTTCCGGCTAGAATACCAACCGAGGTTTTCACAAACCAAGGCTTTTCTTTAATGGTTTCAGGAGCTGAAAGCAAGCTTGAAGTGATGGTATCAATCTCCGAGTTTTTAAATACGAAAACATTTCTGGAGGAATGAACAACTACTTTTTCATCATCAATCCGAACAAGCTTACCTTTTAGGACAGAACCATTTTTAAGGTAAATAACTTCCTTTTTGATTTTTTGGGCGAATATGCCTGTGGTAAGAAGAACACACAGCATTAAAAACACAATTTTCTTCATTATACGGTGTTTAATGGTTAATCAACACCTAAGAGATGGGGCAGCTTATAAAAGAGTTGCGTGAGAAGCAAACAGAATATTTCACTATGGGTCAGAAATACTCGAATCAAGAACCAAGAATATAGATCCAAGAGGGGAGCTCTCTCAATGACTATTGAGATTTTTATAATACTGAAATGAGATATCGAAATCTAAGAAACTGTTTAAGTTTTGTTTTTGAGATAGGTTTTTGATGGATTAAGTTCTCAGGCAAGGCAAAATTGACGCGAATAGCACCGCTATTTAAGGAGATTTTAACGAAGCATGAGGGCTTAAGGCGCAAAAAGAGACCAAAGGATAAAATTTAAACAATTTCTAAAACAGACATGTGGAAATTGTCTTCATACATCTCAACACGAATTAGACATTCAGAATAAAGGTAGTCTACTTTTACGGAATGAATTGTTACTCTGAAGAATTGTTCACTTGATTATATTATAAGCAATCTTATCTCTTGGCTCTTTGTTCTTGACTCTAGATTCTGCTCTAAAACTTATAACTCAAACCGGTATAAATACCAATTGTATAGGGTTTAAAGCTAACTTGAGAATTACTACTTAAAGAACCTAAAAAGTATTTGATCTGGGGCTCAAGATGCATGCTTACCTTGTTTGAAATTCCATAACCAAAGCCAATACCAAAAGAAGTACTGTAACTTACCTTATTCATATCTCTGGTTTCTCCTATTCTTTCACGCCCAAGATTACTTTCTAAATAAGCATCATTCGCAATCAGCCAGTTCGAACTAAAGCCTCCGAGCAAGTTAATGTCAATCTTTGAATCGATTAACAGATAGCGTAGATTCAATGGAATTTCAATGTATTCAAAATTCTGCTGAAATTCTGCTGCTGTAAGGAAGACAGCCTCATTTGAATTTTCTGATTCTAAGCTATTCCCAATTCGTGCATTTGATGGAAGATTATCAAACTCAACAACTCCTGCTGAAGCATTCAGTAATGCCTGACCAGACTTAACAGCAAGTGATGTATTAAAGTATTTGGCCGTATTATCCAAACCAATGAATTCACTCTGATAGTTTGCGAATTGATTTGAAGATGACTGACCAAGCTGGCTATAATAAACACCACTCTGAACACTTAAACGTTTCCCGGCTTTATAAGAAACAGCAAGCCCACCGCCAATACTAAGATTCTCTTTAGATCCCGGATTAGACATATTCCTTGCATAAGACTCATTATAACTGGTTTGATTTACAGCTATATTTGGGGAAACCATCGCAGCAATTTTCCATGGATTTACTTGCTTAATCTTTCCATTTAAAGCTAAAAGCTGCTGGTTGCGTTCAATGGCATCCAAATCGTCAACAGTAAGGCTTTGAGGCTCTATATTTCTAGTTATTGTTGCTAATTGTTTTTCTTCTGGTTTAAAATCGAATGAAAAAATATCCTTGGTTAAGGATTTCAAAAATGAGAAACTCTCACTTTCCCTATTCTGGGTTTGTGCACCCGAAAGGCTGATGGATTGTTGAGTTTGACTATAGCTACTTGATTCAAAACCATTCTGCTGATCGTTAGTGGCCACAAGATTATCTTTTGTTGCCTCAGACAACTGATTTGTCTCAGTTGCTTTTGAGCTTGATTGAGTTGCAGTAGACTGGGTCTGATTGAAATCAGCCAAAGTCTTACCACTTTCTAATTCCTCAGCCGAGTTGGCAGCTTCACTTTCATTAACGTTCGATGTAATCAAGTCTTGACTATCATGTTTAGTCGCTTGATCAAGAGTAATCGTTTTTGATTCGCTTTCTTGTTCTTTCTGTAAATTAACAGGTGCTTCAACAACTTCAGTTGGCAACAATTCCCCTCCTGGCTGGATGGCAATTTGTCGACCTACCAAAAAAGCAATAAATATTGCAGCTGCAGCTCCGGTGAGGCTCAGGTAAAAGAACAGTTTCTTTTTTCTGGCAGCCATCTGTGCCTTCTGAATCCCTTCCCAAACATGCGCTGGAGGCGTTTCCACGAAACCAGTCAGTTTATCGCGAAGCAAATCATCAAAATATTTGTCTTCCTTTGTCATGCTGAAAAATTATTTTCCATTTCCCCAAAATCCCTTGCAACTTTCTTTTTCAAAATTAACCGGCCACGAGCCAGGTTCGATTTAGAAGTACCGACCGAGATTTGCATCTCTTCGGAGATTTCCTTGTGGCTTAACCCTTCTAAAACATACAGGTTAAACACCATTTTATATCGGGGTGGTAATTCCTGTATCAAATTCAGTAAATCTTTAGCTGAAATAGATGCAATAATATCATTCGAAAATTGTGCTTCCTCAAATACCGTTACATCTTCAACAGGATGAAGAATATGCTGTTTCCTAAACTTCTCTAAAGAAACATTTACCATTATCCTTCTAATCCATCCCTCGAACGACCCCTCGTGCCGAAACGTATCAATCTTTTCAAAGATCTTTAAAAATCCTTCCTGTAAATTATCTTCAGCCTCAGTAGAATCTCTTGAATACCTTAAGCAAACCCCAAACATTTTTGGTGCAAATAACTCGTATACACGAGCCTGAGCCCGCGACTTTCCAGCAGCACATTCTTTTATGAGTTTACCTAAGTCTTCCAAAATTCGTTAATTGGTCAAGATCAAATTTAAGTTTTTCTGCCGGACAATCTTTATTTTATTAGCCCGTTTTTATTTTGCGGGTTTATTCATTTACCTCCGCATTTGTTCTGGTTTACCGTGTATCAGATGAAAGTTGATCAACAAAGGTTGCGTTGATACTTTTTTTTGTAAACACGCAACCTGATGCTTACTTTTTCATCTATCTCATAAGCCGTAAAAACAAAGATTATAGTTATGAAGAAAATTCACATCCTATTATTATTTGCCATCATGGTTTTTTCCAGTGTTTCATGCTCAGATGATGAGCCTGAAGTTAGGCTTCCCGGAAACATTGAACTTGACCTTAAATCTGAAAAGATTGTTGAAGCTGATAATCAGTTTGGGATAGAACTTTTTCAGCTTATTAATAATGAAGAAGATGCAGATAAAAACCTAATGATGTCGCCTCTTAGTGTGTCTCTTGCTTTGGCAATGGCATACAATGGTGCTGAAGGAAATACGCAGGATCAGATGGAGGATATGCTACATAAAATAGGAATGACCCCGGATGAAATCAATCAATCATATAAATCACTGGTAGATGCTTTGGAAAGTCACGACCCAAAGGTTGAGCTTTCCATTGCTAATGCCATTTTTTATCATGAAAACTACAATATCAAAAACGATTTTATTACAACGAATAAATCGTTCTACAATGCAGAAGTTGATGATCTTGATTTTTCAAACTCTTCTGCTACGCTTGATCGTGTGAATGGATGGGTGAAAAATAAAACCCACGATAAAATTGAAAGCATTATTGATCAGGTTTCTCCGTATGATGTGATGTACCTGATTAATGCCATATATTTTAATGGCGAGTGGACCACCCGCTTTGATGGTGATGATACTGCCGATCAGCTTTTTGTTTTAAATGATGGAACTGAGATTAATGTACCAACCATGTACGTTGAAGAAAAATTTATGTACTTGAATACCGATCATTTTGAACTTTTAGAGATGCCATATGGCAGTGACAAGTTCTCCATGCTGATATTTCTTCCACATGATGATTTTTCAACCAAAGATATTATTGAAGAAATTGAACCATCAAAACTTCAAAACTGGCTTTCAAATATGGCTGGATGGAACAAAAAGGTATTTCTTCCCAAGTTTGAGTTTGCCTATGAAAACAGTTTGGTTGATAACCTGAAAGCTTTAGGTATGACTGATGCTTTTGAGGCAAACGATAGCAATTTCTCCGGAATTACGGATGATGCTAATTTGTATATTTCTGAAGTAAAACATAAAACTTATATCAAAGTTGATGAGCGTGGAACTGAAGCAGCTGCCGTAACTGGAATTACTTTTGAAACAACTTCAATTAAGCCTGACTTAATTTTCGCAGCCGACAAACCTTTTGTTTTTGCAATTCGTGAAAAAGATACAGATTCAATCCTGTTTTTAGGTAAAGTTGTTGATCCTACTAAAAAAGAATAATATGTCAAGACTAGTCGCCATCTTACTTATATTGATCATTGCAATATCTTGCAACGAAGAAAATACAAATGATACGGTTCTAAAATCTTTCGGGACAGTTTATGTTAGCGGTGGACTGGCAGATTGCGCCCAGAAAATTGTGTTGGATAATGGAGAAACAATTATCCCTTCCAATTGGGACGATTATAATTTGGTAGCTGATGATCGTGTTTGGGTTGAATATGAAGTAATATTAAAAACATCAACATGTGAAGGTCAGGATTGCCAGTTATTGAAATATCAGCTTGTTGAATGTACGCCATACGTTGATCTATATTTCCATAATTACGATAGCCTAAAGTCCGATCCTGTAAAAATAAACGAGGTATCTTTGGATGGTAATTGTTTACTAGTTAATTTAAGTTTTAGTGGTGGTTGCGCTGACCATGTAATCGATTTAGCACGTATTCATCCTTCTTGTGGAACACCGCCAATACCTCCACCAACTTTTGAAATCAGGCATGATTCGAAAGGAGATTTATGCGAAGCCTGGCTGACTGAAACATATAGTTTTGATTTATCTGCTCTGGCCGATGAATTTAATGATGATGTAAAGATTGTATTCCAGGCGAACGAATCTGGAGATAGTTATTATACTGAAGAATTAACCATAAAGATTGATTAAGATGAAATATTTACTGTTGTTATTTTTGGTTGCACTATTTGCATGTGAGGGTGAAGATTATTCGATAGAAGAGGATGTGGTATATTTTCAATATGAATATGCTAACGAAGCGTGGGGTCACCAACAAAATGGATTTATTGTTGATATGCAAGGGAATATTTATGAATATGACAAGCCTGAGAATTGGACTCATACCGAGAAAAACCAAATTAGTTTAGAAGATTTTCAGTCCAACCTTAGCCAAACAGAAACTAGTTCAAAAACCGTTGATGTTGACGAATTGAATCGGATGCTGAATCTTGCATCAAGTGCTGAAAATGGAGAGCTGACTGAGCGAAAATTTGTTATGGCTGATGCAGGTGGTGAAAGTTACACCATTTATATTGGGGAAAAAGATAGCAATAAGCTAACTAATTATTTACTACAAGTTCGAGGTGACATCTATCAAAAAAATACAAGTTCAGCCGCTGATGAAATCACAGACTGGCTGATTGGAATAAGAGGTGAAGAAGGATTCAGTGAAGAAGGTTTCAATGATTAAGACTTCTAAAAAGAATGGCTGCTTCTATTGAAGCAGCCATTCTTATATAATATCTTTTACTTTAAGGTCTCACTAAAACATCGGATCCCAAGGTGGTAATTTAATTGGCTCTTCCTTATAAATATCGAGCACTTTTTGATCAACATATTTCTTGTGAACAACAATTCGGAACATGTACTCGCTAAACCAATCATCAGTAAACGTTAGGTAACCTTTTTCACCGGCCTTAGCACCCCAACTATTTTCAAACTGCCACTTTAAAGGCTTTTCATTTTCATCAACTTCAACAGCTACCAAGGCCATCCCATGACTTGAACCACTTTCACCACTTTGAATACGCTTAATTTTGTCCATCCCAAATGAAACATCATAAACCTCTTCAAAGTCAAAATTGTCAACATCAAGAATTCCATAATCACGACGCAATTGTTTCCCCACATCGCATGAAGCATACATGGCATCGTTATTTTTAATCGACTCGATACTGAATTTTTTAATTACCTCATTTGGCAGATTAACGTAGTGCCAGTTTTCGCCCTCCTCTACATTCCGGTAGTTTTCAATGTCGTAATGTTTCCAATAAGGACGGGAAGGGTCATTCATCAGCATCACAAAATCATTCAGTTTAACATCTCCTAAAACTTCCAGCATAAATGATTGAGGTGTGTATGTTTTAGTTTCAGAAAGTTCACCCATTTTATTTTTATAACGATAGCTAAATTCTACAGGAGGTTCACCCAAATTCAAAACCAACATGCGGTAAATATCCTTCATCATATTGAATTTCGCAGCTTGTAAAACTTTTTTGGTCTTGCCTGAAGCTTTCAATTCCCGAAGATTAAGCCCTTGTTCACGGAGCTTGCGTTTTAGCAGACGAGTCATCCAGCCCGTATTTTCACTTGAATTGGTTTCTTCCATGACTTCTCTTGGCACCATTCCATACTTATTGGCCAGATTCACAAAATTAATCCACTGCCCACCATCATCAACCGGAGAACGAAAATACCAACGAACTTTTTGATCATCCAAAGGTAAATCTGCAGACTCAATTATATTATTTAAAAACAGGTTGGATTTTTCAAATAAATCCCAGAAATAAAGATAGTTTTCAGAAAACTCAAATGATGAAACCTCAAAGGTCTTCATGGCTACTGGCCTAAAAATATTTAACGACGTAAAAAGCCAGCAACGCCCAGACTTCTTCTGATTTGTAATTCCAGACACATCAACCTTGTAAGTGAAAAAGTGATCAACAGTTCCTTCATTCTCACGATTCCAGGCAAGTTTAGTAATATCATTTGCGGAGAGGGCATTTTGCATCCCTTTTGTATAAGCATCTTTTTTAAATGACTCACGTATTTCACTCACCTTATCCTGATCCAATGTTTGGCCTAAAGAAAGCAAAGGAAATATCAGGAATAAAAGCAGACTTAACTTTTGAATCTTCATAATCATTTCAAATTATTTAATGTAAAGTTGTGAGCGCCAAATGTAAAAAGAATTTAAACCACAAAAAAGGAGCATCCTCACAGATGCCCCTCATTTTATATTGTACATAAGATCATCTCATCCAAAGTTCTTTTTGGTACATGATGAACGCCTTCTTCGTCGCGCCAGTATTTAATATCATCATCTTTCATGTCTTCCAGAACTACTTTCTCGGCTGGCTTTCCAAGTGCTAAAACCTGAATAATCTCAAAGCGTTCATTCAATGCCAATAACTCTCGTAAACCAGCTCGTTTTACTGAAGCCAAAATACAACCACCAAATCCAGCTTCTACTGCACCTAGCAAAATACTCTGTGCCGCAATTCCATCATCACAATAATAATTGTTCGAGATTTTGGTATCATGTAACATCACAATGTATGCAGCAGGCTGTTCCCCTTCTTTTGGCCCCGCCCATTCTTTCAAATAACCAGCCCAACTCAATAATGGAAATACTTTAGCGCAAGCTTCATCCTCGGTAACAAGCACATATTTTAATGACTGGGCATTTCTTCCACTTGCAGAAAACCTTGCCAATTCAACCCAGTCCAATAAAAGCTGACAATCGATACGTTCATTTTGAATAAATCTTCGATAACTTCTGTTTTGCTTTATTAAGTCTTTAATCATGGTTTTTCTTTTTAGGAAAGAGCAAGTTAAATAAGATTTAGAAAATGAGGATAATAATTAGAGGAAAATTATTACTTTTAAATACAGAAAAGGATAAGGGAGAGTATACCGAATTGACCAAACTAGAGGTATAGAATTTAAGTTCTCCACTTATCCTTTTTCATTAAACGACATCCTTTCTTAAATAGTATTAGTAAAATGAAAAACTTATTGGGTTTAATTGACTTTTCTTTGTATGTTTGCGTAACAGAACAGCACACCTATTAACCCATTTAATAATGAGTAAATTTCATTTTAAAGTTGACCCTCTTTCGACTCAACTTAAATTTCAACAACTTATTGATTCCATTAACGATGCAATTAGTAGAGAATTATTAAAAGCAGGAGATATTCTACCGTCAGTAAATCAAATTTGTAAAGAAAGTTCACTTTCCAGAGATACCGTTTTTAAAGCTTATTCTGAATTAAAAAGCCGGGGAACAATTGAATCTGTTCCAAATAAAGGATATTTTGTTGCCAAAGCCACAACAAAAGTTTTTTTGTTTCTTGACACTTTTAAAGCATACAAGGAAGTCCTTTACGGTTCATTTCTTGAAAATCTTCCGGAGAATATAACTGTTGACCTACATTTTCATCATTACAACATCAATGTATTCGAGACCATAATTAAAGAAAGCCTCGGCAAATACACAAAGTATATTGTCATGAATTTCGATCATAAAAAAGTACCTGAGATCACAAAAAAAATCCCAGCAAATAAATTACTAGTGATCGACTGGAAAATTAATTCAAACGAAAACAATTCCATCCTGTTTCAAAATTTCGGACAGTCACTTTATGATTGCTTTGAAGAAAATATTGATAAAATAAAAAAATACAAACGATTCATTTATTTATACCCCGAATATACTTACCACCCAAAAGAATCTGTTGAATACTTCAAAAAGTTCTGTAAAGATTATAAGCTAAAAAACGAAGTTCTACTTAACTCGAAAAACTTTCAACTTGAAAAAGGTGATTTATACCTTTTGGTGAGCGACCGAACACTTGCCCGCTTTCTAGATCAAAGTGATCAGAAAAAACTTTTACCTGGAAAAGATGTTGGTGTGATTTCTTATAACGAAACCCCAATGAAAAAATATGTAAAAGATGGTATTACGGTCATATCTACAGATTTTGAGCTAATGGGAAGAAAAGCCGCAGAATTTGTTGTGAATGGAGAAGCCATAATCATGCAAATACCTACTAGTTTGAAAGTTAGGAGTTCTCTGTAATCCACATGTTTTAAAACATAAATTCCAATTTTGAAAACATTTTTTCTGAATATACATTTGCCATATAATCATACCAGAACAGAACGGTTCGAATTTGAACAATAATAAAAAATACGATACATGCATTTACTCGGCTTTGACATAGGCAGTTCGTCTGTTAAAACATCACTTATCAATGGAGAAACAGGCAAATGTCTGGCTTCTGCATTTTATCCCAAACAGGAAATGAAGATTACAGCCATTCAAGCAGGCTGGGCTGAACAAGAACCTGAACAATGGTGGGAGAACCTCAAACTTTCACTAGCAGATGTGCTTGCAACAAGTAAAGTAAACATTTCAGATATTGATTCAATCGGTATCTCATATCAAATGCACGGTTTGGTTTTAGTAGATAAAAACCAGGAAGTTATTCGCCCATCCATTATTTGGTGTGACAGCCGTGCTACGGAAATTGGAGAGAAAGCTTTAAAAGAAATTGGAGAAGATAATTGTCTCCAAAGCTTACTAAACTCTCCAGGCAATTTTACAGCATCAAAATTGAAGTGGGTGAAAGAGAATGAGCCTCAGCTTTATTCTAAGATTCACAAAATTATGCTGCCTGGCGATTACATTGCCATGAAATTAAGTGGTGATATAAAAACTACTGCCAGTGGGCTGTCTGAAGGAATTCTTTGGGATTTCAAGAAGAATTCGGTTGCTGATACCCTGCTTGATTATTATGGCTTTGACAAAGACCTTATTCCAGAAATTGTTCCAACTTTCTCCGTTCAAAGTGAAGTTTCTGAAGCTGCAGCAAATGAGCTTGGACTAGCGAAAGGAACAAAAATAAGCTATCGTGCCGGAGATCAACCAAACAATGCGCTCTCTCTGAATGTACTGAATCCTGGTGAAATTGCTACCACAGCAGGAACTTCTGGTGTTGTATATGGCGTGAGTGATGAAATTAAATATGATCCACAATCGCGCGTAAATACATTTGCGCATGTTAACCATACTGCAGATGCTAACCGTTTAGGAGTTTTACTCTGCATTAACGGAACCGGAATCTTAAATTCATGGCTCAATAAGAACGTTGGAAATGGTGCCTTTTCATACGAGGAAATGAATGATGAAGCTGGTAAAATTCCTGTTGGTTCTGACGGTTTAAGTATCCTTCCGTTTGGGAATGGTGCTGAGCGTGTTCTTGGAAATAAAAATCCGGGAGCAAGTATGGGAGGATTGAATTTCAATATCCATTCTAGTGCTCATCTTTTCAGAGCAGCTCAGGAAGGGATCGTATTTTCGTTCAAATATGGGATGGACGTTATGAAGAGTATTGGTATTGATACCCAGGTTATTCGAGCAGGAAAGGCAAACATGTTCTTGAGTCCTATTTTCCGAAATACACTTTCTGGAATTACAGGAGCTACTATTGAATTATACAATACTGATGGTTCAATTGGTGCAGCACGTGGAGCTGGAATTGGTTCCGGTTATTATGCTAATGCCAAAGAAGCCTTCAGTAATTTAAAGAAACTGGAGACAATCACTCCTGATCTTAAGAAAAAAGCTGAATATGAATCAGCTTATGAGAATTGGAAAAATCAGCTTGAAAAATCGATCTAATATTTTCGAAAATATAATTAATCAAAATAATTAATCATGACAGTTTTTAAAGGTAACAAAGAGTATTTCCCAGGAATTGATAAAATTAAATACGAAGGACCGGATTCAAAAAATCCATTAGCATTTAAATGGTACGATGAAAACCGTGTTGTAGGTGGAAAAACCATGAAAGAATACTTGCGTTTTGCAGTAGCTTACTGGCATACGTTTTGCGGTGATGGTGGAGATCCTTTTGGTCCTGGAACACAAATTTTCCCATGGGTTGGAGCAGCTAATCCAATGGATGCTGCAAAAGAAAAGATGGATGCTGCATTTGAATTTATTAGTAAAATTGGTGCTCCTTACTATTGTTTCCACGATACTGATGTTGTTGGTGATGGTTCTGTTTTTGAGATCGAACAACGTCTTGCAAATATGATCGATTTTGCAAAAGAAAGACAAGAGGCCACTGGAGCAAAATTACTTTGGGGAACTGCAAATGTATTCTCAAACGCTCGTTACATGAATGGTGCTTCAACAAACCCTGATTTTAATGTTGTTGCAAATGCAGGTGTTCAGGTTAAAAATGCAATTGATGCTACAATCGCTCTAGGTGGAACTGGTTATGTTTTCTGGGGAGGACGCGAAGGTTACATGAGTCTGTTGAATACTGATACGAAGAAAGAACTTGATCACTTAGGCCAATTCCTTACAATGGCTAAAGATTACGGGCGTAAGCAAGGTTTTAAAGGTTCTTTCCTTATTGAACCAAAACCAATGGAACCAACAAAACATCAATACGATTTTGACACACAAACAGTTTTAGGCTTCCTTGCTAAAAATGGTTTGTCTGATGATTTCAAAATGAATATCGAAGTAAACCACGCTACTTTAGCGGGTCATACTTTTTCTCACGAACTTCGCATGGCTGCAGATGCTGGTATGTTAGGTTCAATTGATGCAAATAAAGGTGACTACCAAAATGGATGGGATACTGACGAATTCCCAACCAACATTTACGAAACAACCGAAGCAATGATGGAAATTATCCAGGCTGGAGGTTTCATTGATGGTGGTATTAACTTTGATGCGAAAACACGTCGTAATTCAACTGACTTGGATGATATCTTTATCTCACATGTTTCGGGTATGGATGTATTTGCTCGTTCGCTAGTAATTGCTGACAAAATCCTTAAAGAATCTGACTACTTAAAGATCCGCACAAACCGTTATGCCTCATTTGACTCAGGTCTTGGCGCTCAATTTGATGCCGGCAAATTAACTCTTGAAGATTTATACTCAGCCGCTAAAGAAATTGGCGAACCAAAACAAATCAGTGGTAAGCAGGAAATGATGGAGCAACTAATTAATTGCTACATTTAGTACCATGAAAAAACAAAATTCATTCTATGTAGTTGCCATCACTATGGTGGCAACTTTAGGAGGTTTACTCTTTGGGTATGACACTGCAGTAATTTCAGGTGCGGAGAAATCTGTTCAGGCTTTTCTTGTTAGTGGGCTTGGTCTTAGTTCGTGGGCACACGGAGCAACCATATCCAGTGCTTTAATTGGATGTATTATTGGAGGTGGTCTATCAGGCTTACTTGCTTCAGCACTCGGAAGAAAAAAATCATTGATGATTGCAGCTGGATTGTTTTTCCTTTCAGCATTAGGCTCAGGTCATCCTGAATTTTTGTTTTTCACAAAAGGTGAACCAACAATGGGTTTGTTATACATGTTCAATTTTTACCGTGTAATTGGCGGTATTGGTGTTGGACTTGCATCGGCAGTTACTCCAATGTATATTAGTGAAA
The DNA here is from genome assembly GCA_965372405.1 of uncultured Sunxiuqinia sp. Taxonomy (GTDB): domain Bacteria; phylum Bacteroidota; class Bacteroidia; order Bacteroidales; family Prolixibacteraceae; genus Sunxiuqinia. Next base: position 23,954 of record CBDVCE010000028.1, on the reverse strand, counting down.
TTGCACCAGCAGAAATCCGTGGTCGCCTGATTTCAATCAACCAGGTTGCTATTATTTCAGGAATGTTGGTTGTTTATTTTGTGAACTGGGGAATTGCCAATGGTCAACCTTTAGAATGGATTAATACAATAGGATGGAGAAAGATGTTTGTTTCAGAAGCCATCCCTGCAGGAATATTCGGCTTATTATTATTTGTTGTCCCGGAAAGTCCTCGTTATCTGGCACTAAATCATGATGATGCTAATGCATTAAGGATTCTTACAAAAATTAATGGAAAAGAAAGAGCAAAAGTTGTTTTAAACGATATTAAAAGCACGGTTGAGAAGTCATCAGCAAAGCTTTTTTCTTATGGTAAAATTGTTATTGCCATTGGAGTATTGCTTTCTATTTTCCAGCAATTTGTAGGAATTAATGTAGCCCTTTATTATGCTCCAAGAATTTTTGAAAGCATGGGAGCCGAAAAAGATGCCTCCATGTTGCAAACTGTTGTGATGGGAATAGTTAATGTCCTTTTCTCATGTGTTGCTATTCTTACGGTTGACAAATGGGGTCGTAAACCTTTGCTGATGACCGGATCAATTGGGATGGCTATCGGAATGTTTGCTATTGGAGCACTTTCGTTCATGAATATAATTGGCATTAGCACACTTGTTTTTATCATTATATATACAGCATCATTCATGTTTTCATGGGGCCCTGTTTGCTGGGTTTTAATTGCTGAGATTTTCCCAAATAAAATTAGGGGAAGAGCAGTCGCACTTGCTGTTGCCGCTCAGTGGGCAGCCAACTATTTTATATCATCAACTTATCCGGCAATGATGGAATTGAGTGGAGGAATGACTTATAGTTTCTATGGACTTATGAGTGTCCTCTCATTCATTTTTGTATGGAAAATGGTTCCTGAAACCAAAGGGAAAACGCTAGAGGAAATGGAAGACATTTGGAAAAAATAATTCTTTATTTTTATAGTTTAGTATTTTATTTGAATGAAATGAGCACTCTTTTTGGGGTGCTCATTTTTTTTGCTAAATCTTTAAACATTGATTAGTTTATACCTACTTTTAATTTCTATTGGAACAAAATAATAAAGGCATGATAAATCAGCAGAAGCTCGAACTAATCGACAAGGAAATTTGTAGCATCCTTCAGAAGTTAACTGAGATAGAGAATGTTTATACGGAACAACTCTCAACTGTTCATCCAATTTATTCTCGAAGCGCAAAAAATCTCATCCATTATTTAGCATTTAGAAGTTTTGACGTTGATAACCTTCAAGACAAATTGAGGGAGTTAAGTTTACCAAGCCTTTCCAATATTGAGGCTCATGTAAAAGACAGTCTGCTAAACATTAAAACAATTCTTAATCATTTACGCGGCAATACCCTTGAAGAAAAAGAAACTGGGACGCTCTCAATAAAAGAAAGCAAAAAGTTACTGAACCGGAACACAAAACTTCTTTTTGGATATAAGTCAAAAAAGAGACGAACACGAATTATGGTCACCTTGCCCAACACAGCTGCGAATGATCAGGATTTCATATATCGACTGCTCGATTTAGGAATGAACTCTGCGCGAATAAATTGTGCACATGATGATGCTGAAACATGGGGATTGATGATTCAGAATCTGAAAAGAACCCGTAAACTAGTAAAAAAGAAATGCCGAGTAATGATGGATTTGGGTGGGCCGAAATTAAGAACAGGAAGTATCATTCAAGGGCCCAAAGTTATTCATATTAAACCCAAACGAAATGCACTAGGTAAGGTTACCCAGCCTGCACTTATATGGATTGCCCCTCCGGGGATTAATCCTCCTGAGGATATTGCCGATGCCACTATCCCTATTGATGAGGAATGGTTTTCAAAACTAAAAAAAGGCAATATCATTTCATTTTCTGACACTCGTGGAAAACATCGGGAAATTATTATTGAAAGTAAAGAAGGAGAAGGACGCTGGGGAATTTGTCATGACTCCGCTTATGTTGAAACGGGTTCATTTTTAAGCTTGAAGAAAGAAAAACAAACCGGTGAAGTCGTAATGAAAGTTGGGGAACTTCTTCCCATTCAACAATCGCTAACCTTACATCCTGAAGATTATTTGATACTGCATAGTGATCCGAAAGTTGGAGAGCCAACCCAATATGATGAGAATGGAAATGTGCTACAGCCAGCTCATGTTTCTTGTACCTTGCCTGAGATTTTTAATGATGTAAAAGTTGGGGAGCCAATCTTTTTTGACGATGGTAAAATTGAAGGGGTTATTGAGCAAGCTTCTTCAGAAGAACTAAAAATAAGAATTACTTACGCAAAAGAAACAGGAACCAGGCTCCGTTCAGATAAAGGGATTAATCTTCCAAACTCTGATTTAACAATTAGTGGTCTGACAGAAAAAGACAGAAAAGATCTGGATTTTGTTTGCGCAAATGCAGATGCAGTTAACCTTTCATTTGTCAATAGTGAAGATGATGTTCAGGATTTGCTCAATGTTTTTGAAGAACTTCAGGCCAACACTGGCATTATTCTAAAAATTGAGACACAGAAAGGTTTTAACAACCTTCCTTCAATTATATTACGAGCAATGCAGACTTATCCGATTGGGGTAATGATTGCACGTGGTGATTTGGCTATTGAAACCGGATGGAAAAACTTTGCAAGTATACAGGAAGAAATCTTGCGCATTTGCGAGGCGGCTCACATCCCCGATGTTTGGGCAACTCAAGTGTTAGAATCATTAGCAAAAAAAGGAGTGCCAACCCGTTCTGAGATTACTGATGCTGCGATGGCTCAGCGTGCCGAATGTGTGATGCTTAATAAAGGAGCCTATATTGAAAAAGCAGTAAAGATGTTGGATAAAATATTGCGCCGGATGCAGCGCTTCAATAAGAAAAAAGTAACCATGTTGCCAAAACTGGAAGATGCTGCCAACTTAAAATTATCTCACGATAAGTATAATATCTAAAAAAGCTAAGGATGTCATCTTTTCAAAAGATGACATCCCTAACATCATTGCCTTGTTAATTCTTAGCTTCCCAAAAACAACGTTTTGGGGATACAATTTTCCCTTCAGTTTTTAAAACCTTCATGGCTTTATCAACTTCTTTTTTATCCAGACCAGACTGTTCCGCAATCTCTCCAGCTTTCATAGGTTTTACTGAAGCTTTTAAAGTCTCCAGTACTTTTTCTTCGCTCATAATCAATTAATGTTTAGCCAGAGAAACGCTCTGAGATTACTTTCCAGTCCAATACTTTCCAAAAATCTTCAACATATTTCGGGCGAGCATTTTGCTTATCTAAATAATAAGCATGTTCCCAAACATCGCAAGTCATCAATGGCTCTAAACCATCGCGCAACGGGTTCGCGGCATTACTTGTTTGAACAATGCTCAATTTCCCTTCAGCATCTTTAACCAGCCATGCCCATCCAGAACCGAAAAGAGTTGCAGCTGCTTTACTAAATGCTTCAACAAAAGCCTCAACACTTCCAAAATCTTTTTCAATAGCTGCTTTTAATTCGTCTTTTGGATCATTGCAACCATCTGCAGAGAATTGCATAAAGTAGAAAGTGTGGTTCCAAACCTGAGCGCCATTATTAAAAATACCACCTTCGGCTTCTTTAACAATTGTCTCCAGATCTGCATTTTCAAAAGCTGTTCCCGGAACTAAATTATTCAGGTTATTTACGTAAGCCTGATGATGTTTTCCATAGTGAAAATTAAGTGTCTGCTCACTAATAAAAGGCTCCAACGCATTGTTGGCATAAGGCAATTTGGGTAATTCAAAAGCCATTTGTGTAAAATTTTAAGGTTAAACTTCTTGATTTTTGTTTTCGATTTTTCTAACATGAATTTGGGGAAAATGTTTGAATAGAAATTCGAACTTTTGCTATTTAAAGAGATTCCAAATAATCATTCACTTTATCAATGCTTATAACTTACGTAATACAAGTAATGACAAAATTCCATGTTTCTCTAAACATCTCCCTAGTCGAATGAAAAGCCGGAGTTTTTATTATAGGATAAAAGAAGAACTCCTTTTGTGTTCTTCTTATCTGTTAAACTCCATTCTTAATCTTTCATGTTTGAAGAAATAATTGTTGATTCATGAAATCGATGCAAATAATAAATTATCATCTTTATTTTCAGAATGCTTTCAAATTGTTATTTTTGGGCTAGAAATAAATCGAAAATGAAAGATAATAAGAAATATAATGATATTTCGGATGTTCGAGATGAAATTGATCGGATCGATCATGCCATTCTGAAATTGTTATCTGACAGAAAAGAATTTGTAGAAGAAATTGTCAAATTCAAGACTGATCAAGACTCTGTGATTGCTCACAAACGTCAGTTGAACGTATATCAGAAAAGGAGAGAGTGGGCCGTAGAGCTGGGTTTAGATGCTGATTTAATTGAGCAATTATACAGGCAATTAGTACAACACAACATTGAGCATGAGTTAAAGCTTCTAAGAAATAATCCTCAACAAATTAATGATGTATAAAAAAGATATTAAAGTTCTTGACTGTACCGTGCGTGATGGCGGCTTAATGAATAAATGGCAATTTAGCGACGAATTTGTTAAAAGCGTATATGATGCTTGTGTTGAAGCAGGTGTTGACTACATGGAAATTGGATACAAAAGTAGTGAACATGCTTTTGACCGTAATGAAGTTGGGCCATGGAAGTTCTGTGATGAAAAAGATATCCGTAGAGTCATTGGGAAAGGTGAGCCTAAAGTAAAACTTTCCGCATTGTGTGATATTGGTCGAATTGATTTTGATGATATTCTTCCCAAATCGGAGAGTGCTATTTCATTAATGCGTGTAGCCTGTTATGTTCATCAAATTGATAAAGCTGTTGAGCTTGCGCACCATTGTATGGATAAAGGTTATGAAACGTCAATTAACTTAATGGCTGTTTCCAAAGTAAATGAACGTGATTTGGATGAGGCATTAGCTGATCTGGCAAAGTCAAGGGTTCAAATGGTTTATGTTGTCGACAGCTTTGGAAGCATGTATTGCGAGTCTATTGAGCACTTAGTGAAAAAGTATAAAGAAGCGCTCCCAGGGAAAGAGATTGGAATTCATGCTCATAATAATATGCAATTGGCAATGAGCAATACGATTACTTCGTTAATAAATGGTGCGACCATGCTTGATGCAACATTGCTTGGGATGGGGCGTGGAGCTGGCAACTGTCCAATTGAAATTTTAGTTGCTTTCCTTAAGAATCCAAAATATCGTTTACTCCCATTGCTACAATCAATACAGGATCAAGTGGCACCATGGCAAAATAAAATTGATTGGGGCTATCATGTTCCCTATCTGGTTACCGGGGCGTTAAACGAACATCCTCGAAGTGCTATGGCAGTTATGGACTCAGATGAAAAAGATGATTTTGTAAAATTCATGAAATCGATGCATGATTACGAACTATTAGAATAAAAATAGAATAGCTAGATATTTAAAACCGCTTGACTTAATAAGTTAGGCGGTTTTTTGGTTTCTGATCCTTTTTGATCAAATTCTTGGGGTGATAATAAATGCAGTACAAATGGCGTAATATTTGTTGAGACATTGTATTGTTTTTGTTCCCTCAAAGGATGATTGAGATTGCAGGTATTAGAGTATATATCACTGTGCTATTACTTCTCTCAATCGTGCTTCCCCAATTGGCTAAAGAACTTTCATTCAATTTAAAATTAGGAAGACATCAATTAATTTTTAAATATTGTTTCTTAGTTTGAATAGATTTCCAAACCATCTGAAAAAAGAATACTTTTGTGTCCGCTAATTGTCAATTATTTAAAACGATTATAAATTATGGCTGACGTACAAAAGACTTTATTAATGATCCTTGATGGATGGGGAATTGGAGATGGTTCGAAGAAAGATGTGATTGCTTCTGTTCCTACACCATTTATGGATTCACTTCAAAAAGAATATCCAAATTCGCAGTTATTAACTTCGGGAAGGGACGTTGGTTTGCCACACGGACAAATGGGTAATTCAGAAGTAGGTCACTTGAATATTGGTGCTGGAAGAATCCTATATCAGGACATGGTGAAAATTACCAAAGCCATTGAAGATAAAAGCATGTGGGAAAACCCACAAATTGTAAAAGCATATAATTACGCGAAAGACAATAATAAGAAAGTTCACCTGTTAGGGTTGATTGGGCCTGGTGGTGTGCATGCATTAAGTAAGCATATGGCAGCTCTTTGTCAGGTTGCTACCGACATGGGCTTGGAAGATGTGTTTATCCACGGATTGACTGACGGTCGTGATACTGATCCACGTTCAGGCTATGGTTTTTTGGAGGCTGATCTTGAAGCAATCAAGTCTACAAACGCAAAATTTGCTTCAATAATTGGTCGTTACTATGGAATGGATCGTGATAGCAATTATGATCGTCTGAAATTGGCTTACGATCTTTATACAAAAGCCGAAGGCAAAAAATCGACTGATTTATTAGCAACAGTTAAAGCTTCATATGATGCTGGTGTAACTGATGAATTCCTGAAACCGATTGTGATGGTTAATGAAGATGGAAGCCCAGTTGGTGTGATTGAAGAAGGGGACGTTGTAATTTGCTTTAACTTCCGTACAGACCGTTTGCGTCAAACAACAATAGCTTTCACTCAGCAAGATCTTCCAGAGTTTGGATTGAAAACAATGGACTTGCAATGGTATACAATGACCAATTACAAAGCATCTTTCAAAGATGTAAATGTGATTTTCGACAAAGTGAATCCAACGAACACAATGGGTGAAGTGGTTTCAAATGCCGGTTTAAAGCAGATTCGTATTGCCGAGACAGAAAAATATGCACATGTAACATTCTTCTTTAGCGGAGGTCGTGAAGATGAGTTTGAAGGAGAAAGTCGCATTTTGATTCCATCTCCAAAAGTGGCAACTTATGATCTTCAACCAGAAATGTCTGCTCCAGAAGTGAAAAATGCAATTGTTTCAGAACTCAAAAAAGGAGAGGTTGACTTTGTTTGCCTGAATTTTGCAAATGGAGATATGGTTGGTCACACTGGCGATTACAATGCGATTTCTACTGCAATAAAGGCTGTTGATCAATGTGTGAAGGAAGTGGTTGAAGCTGCTCGTGCAAGCAATTACAATGTAATGATTATTGCTGATCATGGAAATGCAGACAATGCAGTAAATGAAGATGGATCTGCAAATACTGCTCATTCGCTAAATCCTGTTCCTTGTATCTATGTGAGTGATAACAAAGACCTGAAAGTGAATAATGGTGTTTTGGCTGATGTCGCTCCAACGCTTCTTTCAGAAATGGGATTGGAAGTGCCAGCAGAGATGACGGGAAAAGTTTTAATTGAAAGATAAACAAGTAATATAAATTATAGCCTTCCCGTTACCTGGGGAGGCTTTTTTGTCCTGCTATGTTAGAAATTGGGAAAACAATAGTAAGTTTTGATGTGCTGGAAGAACATTTCCTATGTGATTTGATGAAATGTAAAGGTGCATGTTGTATTGAAGGAGATTCTGGAGCTCCACTTACCGGAGAGGAAGCTAAAGAGATAGAAAAGACCTATTCTGAATTTGAAGAATATCTTTCTGAAAAACACAAAGTAGAAGTTAAGAAGCAAGGATTCTCTGTTATTGATGAGGACGGTGATGTTGTTACCCCACTAGTTGATAATCGCCAGTGTGCTTATACATTTACAGATGAGAAAGGCATTTTAAAATGTGCCATTGAAAAAGCTCATTTTGAAGGACGAATTGACTTTCGTAAACCAGTTTCATGTCATTTATTTCCAATTCGTATAACTAAATATAAACGATTTGATGCTGTCAATTATCAACAGATAGATATTTGCAAACCAGGCAAAGAATGTGGCAGAGGTCAGCAACTTCCATTATATCAATTTCTAAAAGAACCATTAATCCGAAAATATGGAGAGAATTGGTTCGAACAACTCTCGATTGCTGCTGCCGAAAAACCCTGGAAAAAATAAGACATAGATTTTGCTACAGAAAGTAGTTTGAATTTGTATTTTTATGGAATCAAGTTCAGCTTATTAAAAATGGAGCAAATTGTATTTCATAAATCCCCATTTATTCTTTTAGACCATCCGAAGCATCGGTGGGTGCTGATCGCTTTTGTTACAATATTCAGTATCTTCTTTGTAAATGTTTTTGTTCCTTTCAATATAAATCATTGGCATAACGATTCGGGCATCGAGCAATTTCTTCGTTTATCCGGCTTTGGTGTATTTGCTGGACTAATTCTTATTTTATCACAATTTGCTGTTAGAATCCTCTTTGGAATAAAAAGCTTTAAGCTAGGCACTTTCTTTCTGTGGGCATTTGGCGAGCTTTTATTGATGACCCTTTTTTTTGTAATTTATGATAATATCTGGTCAAATAGTTTTGAACAGTTTTTAGATATATTCCCGATTTCACTTCGATATACAATTTTGGGAAGTATTATCCCTTATTCCCTTGCTCTGTTATTTATTTCTCAAGTTATTAAACTGAAGGAAATTCGTGAATTAAAACAAAAATCTGATTTAGCTCAGAGAAATGATGATTTATTAGATTTTGTTGATGAAAAGGGAACTGTTCGCTTTTCTGTTTCAGCAAATCAGTTACTTTATTTTGAGTCGGCAGATAACTATGTTTTTATTTTTTACGTTTTAAATGATAAAATTGAAAAGGGGATTATCCGAAATTCAATGAAGAATGTAGAAAATATAGTGGAAGGTTTATCAGTTATCAGATGTCATAGATCCTTTATGATCAATCTGAAAAAAGTTGAGTTTGTTGATTATAAAAAAGCAAAATGCACAATAAAACTGCTGGGTTCTGACACCGATATTCCTGTTTCTCGCAAGTATTTTCCAATGTTCAAACCTTACCTTGACCGGCAGTAATGTTATTTACCCCATTATACGTTCATTCGTCCCTTTGATTTTTTTTCTTGCTTGAAGAGGAATAATTTTGATCGCATCAGTTTGAAAGAGCTGATATAGAGTTCATAAAATAATTATAATCTTTTAAAGAAAATTAGAATGAAGAAAGTATTTGTATTGCTAGTTGTAATGGTTGGAAGTTTAGTGATGCTTAATGACGTAAATGCATCAGAGTTCAAAAAATTTGAAGGAACCTGGGCTTATAAAGTTCCGTCGGCACCATACGAGTATAGCACCGGTCAGCTTATTGTTAATAAAATTGATGGTAAAGAAGCAATTACTATTAAGTTTAGTGATGGTTCAAAAGCAAAAGCTAAAAACGTAAAATGTGAGAATGGTACAATTAAATTTGGTCTTTATGTAGACTACGATTACGTGAGTGTTTCGTGTAAACTAAGCAGCGGTAAGTTGACAGGTGAAGTTGATTCCCCAGAAGGGAAGATGAATTTAACAGCCGAGAAGAAAAATTAACCACAAACCATGATAAAGCGGAAATGCAATTTAAGTATTTCCGCTTTATTGAATATGCTATTTTGTTAATTCCAGGAAAAAACAATGTCGAATTCCGATGGGTTTGTTCCCCATTTTTCGAGTAGGCCTTTTGCTGCCCTAACATCATATTTCTGTCTGTCAAGTTTGTCGTAGCTTTTTAACATTGTGATTACACCTTTTTTGATTGCATCGTTATCTTCCTCCAAGCAATCAATTGTATTTAAAACATGAGTTCGTGCAAATTGATTTGGGCTTTGTAACCCGGCCAATAATGCTTTTCTGGCTAACTTTTTGTTGCCAAGTTTATGTACTGTTTCGGCAGCAACTGCTAATACGTTTATTGATGAATCTTGACAAGCTTTTTCTATTTCAGAGATTTTACTTTTTGCATTTTCTCCCAAAATAAGAAGACCAGTTGCTCCCCAATAACGAATAGCCGAATCATCATTTTTCAGGAACTCACAGAGTTTGTCTAGATTGTCAGGATTCCCAGTTGTGGCTAGATTTGCAGCTTCAACAATTGGCTCAAGTTCAAAATCACCAGAGCGGAAGTAGTCATAAGATGCCAATTTATCACTTCTGTCCAAACGATCAGCTTCGGGAATAAAACCAGTGTCTTTTATCTTCAAGCTCCATTGCGTTGATGCAACTCTCATTCGATCAATTATTTCTTTATATTTTAGATCTTTTGCCAGGTTGTTAATTTCCCAAGGGTCGTTTTCAGTGTCGTAAAGTTCTTCCGCAGGTTTTGGATTCCAGAAAATACTTTGAGTTTCATTGCAATCACCATTCAAGTAAGCTTGTTCCCATGATTTCATAGAAGGAGCTCTCCATAAATATTCAAGGTACTGCCCATAAATACGGTAAGGCATGTAATTCCGGATATATCGAAATTTTTGATCACGAATAGCCCGGCACATATCATAGCGTTCGTCCATACGTCCGCGAAACATGTAAGCATATTCTGGATCCTCAGTTTTTTGTTTTCCTAGAAACGCACTTCCCTGCATATATTCAGGAATTGGTATTCCAGCGATGCTTAGTAAGGTAGGAGCAAGGTCAACAAAGCTGATTAACCTGTCTATTTTTGAACCAGTTTCATTTGATGGGAAGAGATGCTTGTATTTTTTTGGGATGCGCACAATGAAAGGAACTCTTGTGCCAGTCTCATAAACATAGCGTTTGCTTCGACCAAGAATACCTCCATGATCTCCATAATAGAAAACAATCGTGTTTTCAGCTAAGCCTGCATCTTCAAGTTCTTTCAATTTTTCACCAAGCCAGATATCCATGTCTTCAATCTTATCGTAGTATTGAGCCCAATCATGTTCCATTTCTTCTGTTCTTGGATGATAAGGTGCCATTGGAACCTTCTTGGGATCATGTCTTAATTCTTCAGTTGGTGTTGATTTATGGATGCAGCTTTCATGACTGATTCCACTATTAAAAACGGCAAAGAATGGTTGACCTGCTTTTCTGTTTTTATAGTGTGCCTGACCATCGCTTTCATTCCAAATATTCTTTGTTTGCGAAGGATCAATGTTGTAATCAGTTTTAGAATTATTGGTGCAGAAATAACCAATCTCTCTCAGGAATTGTGGAGAAAAACGAACCTCTTCACCTTTTGTGTAATAGCTACGCATATGTTGATTTCCTCCAGAGTTTGCATAAACACCGGTGATAATCGTATTCCTAGCGGGTGCGCACACGGGAGCATTGGCGTAAGCATGTGTGTAGAGAAATCCTTCAGAGGCTAGTTTGTCCATGTTTGGTGTTGTGGCAAATTCATCGCCGTAGCAACCAGCAATTGGACTATTATCCTCGGATGTAAGCCATAAAATGTTTGGAAGTTCTTCTGTGCCTTTTTCTGTACAGGAATTTAAAAAAAAGATTGCGGCAAAAAATACCACTACAAGAATAAGTTGTTTGGTTTTAATAAGTGTCATAGGTTTTGTTTTAATTATCGATGATAAAATTATAAAACAATACCTATTTATAAAATTCAGAACACGTTATTCTACAGATATTAAGCAATAATTTCAATACGGTTTCCTTCCGGATCAAGAATGACTGATTCATAAAATCCGTCTCCAGTGCTTCTAGGATCACCAACTACCCTGAACCCATCTTCACGAATCTGTTGGGTTAGCTTATCAACTTTCATTTTCGAACCAAGCTTAATTGCAAAATGAGTAATGCCTAAATATTGTTTTTCAACAATGTTTTTTGACTTTCGAATTGTTGGCATTTGCATTAGTTCAATGCTGCAATCTCCATCAAGATAAATGAAATATGAACGAAAATCTTTGGAGTGGTTATAATATCCACTACTTGAACTGGCATCAAAATAGTGAAGGTAGAAATTCTTCATCCCTTCAAGATCTGTTGTCCAAATTGCAATGTGTGTAATTTTCATAGTTCTATTTTTTTAAGGATGAACGGGCTTAGTTGTTGGCTTCCCATTCATCAAAAAACTGATGTAGAAATTTTTCCATAAATACGTGTCGGGCAAGAGCATATTTCTTAGCCGTTTCAGTATTCATTAAATCCTTTAGCAAAATCAATTTTTCGTAAAAATGATTAATTGTTGATCCACTATTTGCTTTATAAGCTTCAAAAGTTTCATGATATTCAGGTTCAGAATTTGGGTCATACAGCAAACGGTTTCTATTTCCACCGTAAGAAAAGGCCCGTGCAATTCCAATTGCCCCTATAGCATCAAGCCGATCAGCATCCTGAACGATTTGCGCTTCTATTATATCGGGTTTTGTTTTTATTCCTGCTCCTTTAAACGAAACTTGTTTGACAATTTTTATTATTTGATTCCTGGTAACTTTATCAAGTTTAATTTTATCAAGCCATAGGTTTGTTTTTGTGTATAATTCAGGATCGTTTCCATTTAATTTCCAGTCATCCAGATCATGTAACAAGGCCGCAAGCTCAACAATAAAAAGGTCAGCATCTTCAGCTGTTGCAATTTTTAATGATAATTTTCTGACTCTTTCAATATGCCACCAGTCATGACCGCTACCTTCTTTCTCAAATTCACGGCGAATATATAATTCGGTTTCAAGAAGTTGTTCTCGTTTATTCATGACTATTTTTCAACGTAAGTGATTGCGGGGTATTCCAGTATTGTTCCCGGCTTTGGAATATGCAAATTACGGCGATCTGGATTAATTAACAAGCAAAAAATAGAAATAGTAAAACCAGTTAACCTAAAAAGAAAGTTAAAATTCACATCATGTATTATCTAAATCGTTATTTTTGCTGAACTTTAAGTGTATTTTCATTGTTTTACAGGGAGTTATAAAAACGTTATGGGAGATTTGGGAAAAATGACTTTGCCCGTTATGTTGCAGGCAAGTTTTGAAAAGTACAAAGAGAGGAATTCGCTGATTTTTGTAGGGGAGAAGGACAGAACGTACAGTGAATTGAAAGTTGAAGTTGAGGCTTTAGGGAAACAGCTTCGTACGATGGGCATTCAGAGAGGAACTAAGGTTGCACTTTTGAGTGCCAACATGCCAAACTGGGGGGTAGCCTATTTTGCAATTGCTTCTGTAGGTGGAGTTGTGGTTCCAATTCTTCCGGATTTTCATACAGCAGAAATCCGTAATATCATTAAACATGCTGACGTTGATGCCATTTTTGTTTCAGAAGGTTTAATGAGTAAGATTGAGATGGAAGAATATCCATTAATGAAAATCATTCAGATTGAAAACTTTCAGGAACTTCATGCTCAAGATTATCCATCAACCAATAATGCGAATGCTGATGGAGATTTTGAATACGAAGACGTCGGTGAAGAAGATTTACTATCAATCATTTACACGTCAGGAACTACAGGGAAATCGAAGGGGGTAATGCTTACTCATAAGAATATTGTTTGGACTGGTCAGCAAAGTCGTACTCTGCAATACATCATTCCTGAGGATCGTTTCTTGTCAGTACTTCCACTTTCTCATACTTTTGAAAATACGCTCGGACTGATGCTTCCAATTATGTTCGGTGCATCGGTACATTATTTAAAGAAACCACCAACAGCTCCGGTTTTATTGCCTGCCTTAAAGCTTGTGAAACCAACAATTATGCTTGTTGTTCCTTTAATTATAGAGAAAATATATAAAGGAAAAATACTTCCTCAAATTAATAGTAAAGCCATTACACGAGCATTGTATAAAGTCAGGCCTTTTCAAATTTTATTGAATCGCGTAGCTGGGAAAAAATTATACGAAACTTTTGGTGGAAAACTAAAATTCTTTGGAATTGGTGGTGCTAAGCTGGATGATCAGGTAGAGCGCTTCCTTATGGATGGGAAATTTCCTTTAGCAATTGGATACGGACTAACAGAAACATCTCCTTTGTTAGCAGGAGCTGTTGCTGAGAATATTCGCTATTTGTCAACGGGGATTCCAATGCAGGGAGTAAAGCTGAGAGTTGCAAATGCTGATCCTATAAGTGGTGAAGGAGAAGTTCAGGCAAAAGGTTTTAATATAATGAAAGGCTACTACAAAGAGCCGGGTATTACTAAAGAGGTTTTCACTGAAGATGGCTGGTTTAAAACTGGGGATCTGGGGAAATTCGATAAGAATGGCTTTTTGTACATCAAAGGGCGGATTAAAAATATGATTGTTGGATCGAGTGGTGAAAACATTTATCCGGAGGAAATTGAATCAGTAATCAACCGTATGGAGTATGTGTTAGAATCCTTGGTCGTTCAACAAAAAGGACGTCTGGTTGCAATGGTTCATTTAAATATGGAAGAGATTGAACAACGATTTAAGCAATTGAAAGAAGAAGCTGTTTCGAAAGTGAATGCTAAAGCTGATGATATCCTGATTGAGATTCAAAAGAAGGTAAATGAAGAAGTCAATAAATTTTCACGAATACAAACAATTGTTCTTCAGCCTGTACCATTTGAAAAAACTCCAACCCTAAAGATTAAGCGGTTTTTATACCATTAATGAAGATTAGTATCTAAAAGAGATTTGTCCCTGACTCAGTAGAGTTAGGGATTTTTTTATTTTAAAGAGGAAGGGCATAAAAAAAGCCCAACAAAAGTTGAGCTTCATATAATATCGAATAACTAATCTTATTATTTTACCAGGTTTGAGATGGCTTTAAATTCAGCAGCACCTGAAGAACGGGTCAGTTCAAAAAGGATAGACTCGAAAGAAGTCATCATAATTCCTTCATGACGGAAACGTTCTTTTGCCAAATCATAATTGCTTGTTGAGCGTGAAGAAACACAGTCCATTACTACAACAGGATTGAGTCCAGCTTCTTTTAAATCAACGGCAGTTTGCATAACACAAACGTGAGTTTCAATACCACAAATAATTATATTTTTTGCTCCAAGCTCTTTCACTTTATCAGCAATTGCAGGCTCATCGCAGCAGCTAAAATCTCTCTTTTCAATGTGCTTGAAATCTTCAAACAATGATTTTAAAGGTTCAATGGTTTCGCCTAGTCCTTTAGTATATTGCTGTGTTACCACAACTGGGAGATCAAGAGCCTGTAGACCTTGAATTAAAATACCACAATTTTTAGCTAATGTTTCGTGTTCATGAATATGTGGAAATAAACGTTCCTGAATATCAACTACTAATCCTACTGTGTTTTCTTTTGTAATGCGCATAATGTTATTTTATTTTTTAAGCCGTGCCTGACTTCTTGATTTATTGCCTAGATAACCACCGTGGTGGCGTTTGGCGTATTCCTCATTTGTAAATTCAATTTTCTTCATCATCAAAACCACCAGAATATCACCAATAACTGTCATTGTTGTTGTTGAAGTGCTTGGTGTTAATCCAAGGGTGCAAACCTCTTTAGGATTGCCTGTTGCCAATAATGCGTCTGACATTTTAGCCAATTCACTTTCAGCATCTCCAGTAATTACAAGTAATGGTAAATCTGGGTAAAGGTTATCTGCAAGCTTAACCAATTCCACTATTTCACGGGTTTTTCCCGAGTTAGAAATTAGTAGTAAAACATCATTGGGTTGAATAACTCCTAAATCACCATGTTGGGCATCACTTGGGTGTAGAAATACCGCAGGTGTGCCTGTTGAGCTAAAAGTTGTAGCAATGTTTAAAGCTATTTGTCCGGCTTTACCCATACCACTTGCTACCAGTTTGCCATTTTTTTTGTGTACTCTTTCTTCAATAATTTTAATGGCCTTTTCAAATTCGTCAGTAACAGGAATAGAAGCTATGGCTTTCGCTTCCTGACTTATAAGTTGGTGTACTTCTTCTTTCATTATCACTGAATTTTGTCCATGCAAAACTACGCTATTTTTTAAATTTTCGCCAATCAATCAGCATTGTTCAGTTCAGAATTGACACAAAAACTAAATATATGTTTTAAAAAATGTGAATGTGCACCCAATGGTGAATTTATGACCAAACATTTCGAGAAATCAGATGTTAATATGTTTTAAAATACTTGAAAAACCTGATAAATATACTTCTAATGTTCTAGATGTTTTGATACTTTTATATTTTAAACAGGTGTACTAACCTTTAAATAATTTATTTATGAAGATACACGAATATCAAGCCAAGGAAATCTTCAAGAAATATGGCCTTCCAGTGCCGGACGATGTGCTTTGCCATTCGGTCAGGGAAGTAGAAAAAGCGATGGCAAAGAAAAAGGACATGGTGGTAGTTAAGGCGCAAGTTCTTGCAGGAGGAAGAGGTAAGGCTGGAGGAGTTAAGCTGGCTAAAACCAAAAAGGAAGCTGTTGAAATGGCTGGTCAAATCCTTGGAATGGATATCAAAGGGTATATTGTGGAGAAGGTTTTAATTGCCGATGCTGTTGATATTGAGAAGGAGTTTTATGTGGGTTTGATAAACGACAGGAATTCAAAATCGGTGACTTTAATGGTAAGTGCTGAAGGTGGCGTTGAGATTGAAGAAGTTGCCAAAACGAATCCAGAGTTAATTCATAAATTCAATATTAACCCATTAACGGGTTTGCTTGATTTTCAGGCCAGAAATGTTGGGATGAAACTATTTGGAGATGTGAAGTTGGCAAGAAAAGCAGCAGTGATTTTTCAGAAATTGTACAAACTCTTTGTCGAAACAGATGCAACTATTGCTGAAATCAATCCTTTAGTTCTCACGCCTGATAATAAAATTTGGGCAATTGATGGGAAAATGAATTTTGATGAGAATGCACTATACCGTCAGCCAGAAGTTTTAGCGATGAGAGAAGTTGATGAAGATGAGCAAAAGGAGATTGATGCAAAGGAACATGGACTTTCTTATGTGAAGCTTGATGGAGATATTGGTTGTATGGTTAATGGAGCCGGACTTGCAATGGCAACCATGGACATGATCAAACTTTATGGTGGCTCACCAGCAAACTTTTTAGATATTGGCGGTAGTTCAAATCCACAAAAAGTGGTTGATGCTATGAATATCTTAATTTCTGACAGGAATGTGAAGGCGGTAATGATCAATATTTTTGGTGGAATTACTCGCTGTGATGATGTCGCTCGTGGATTGATTGAAGCATTGGATATTATTCATGCTGACATTCCAATTGTGGTTCGCCTTTCCGGAACAAATGCTAAAGAAGGTTTAGAAATTTTAAAGAAGACAGGTCTTCCCACGGTCAAAACAATGAGTGAGGCAGCAAGAGTGGCAATTAAATTAAGTCAGGAAAAAAAATAAAATACTATGAGTATTCTGGTAAATAACGATACAAAATTGGTGGTGCAGGGAATTACAGGTCGTGATGGACAATTTCATGCTGGTCGAATGAAAGAATATGGAACCAACATTGTTGCTGGAACTTCTCCCGGTAAAGGAGGTCAGGAGGTTGAAGGTGTTCCTGTATTTGATTCAGTTGAAGAGGCTGTTCAGGTTACAGGAGCAAACGTATCAATTATTTTTGTACCTGCAGCATTTGCAGCTGATGCAATTTTGGAAGCATCTTACGCAGGAATTGAATTGGTAATTGCTATTTCAGAAGGATTGCCAATTTTGGATATGATTAAAGTTACTCCGATTCTAAAAAAGAATGGGACCAAACTGATTGGGCCTAACTGCCCGGGATTAATAACTCCTGATGAGGCATTGA
This sequence comes from uncultured Sunxiuqinia sp., assembly GCA_965372405.1. Taxonomy (GTDB): domain Bacteria; phylum Bacteroidota; class Bacteroidia; order Bacteroidales; family Prolixibacteraceae; genus Sunxiuqinia. The sequence continues at coordinate 6,435 of CBDVCE010000028.1, read as the reverse complement.
TTGGTATATTACCAGGAATGATTTTCAAGAGAGGTAATGTTGGATTGATGTCGAGAAGTGGAACGCTTACTTATGAGGTAGTAAATATGCTTACTACTAATAATATGGGACAGAGTACGGTTGTTGGTATTGGTGGAGATCCTGTTGCCGGGTTATATTACATTGATTTGCTTGAGATGTATGAAAATGATCCCGAAACAGAAGCTGTTGTATTAATTGGTGAGATTGGTGGTGACGCAGAGGAACAAGCTGCCGAATATATTGCCAAACATATGACAAAGCCAGTTGTTGCTTTCATTGCCGGACAAACTGCTCCTCCAGGAAAAAGAATGGGGCATGCTGGTGCAATCATTTCAAGTGGTGCTGGTACGGCTGAAGAAAAAATAAAAGCTTTTGAGAAAGCAGGTGTCCCCGTTGCAAAAGAACCTTCGGAGATTCCGAAGTTATTAAAAGAGAAAATGGCTAAAGTATCTGTATAAATTGAATCCCGCTTTTTGCGGGATTTTTTATGTCTGATTATTTTGAAACAATGTTAAAAAAGATGAAATACATAATGTTTCAAATCGTGAGGCTAGGCTCTTTTTTCAATTACTATATCTTTGTATAGTACAATTAAATCAATCTAAACTAAGATACCATGAGTATTGAAAAAGCAACTAAATTTTTAGCTGCTCATAAAATGAGAGCAGAAGATTTCGATCTAAACGAATTGGTAAATCTCTTTACCAATCAGATGAATAAAGGTCTTACCAGTGAGGCTGAATCATTATTAATGCTTCCTACATATATTGAAGCTGATAATGAATTTCAGGTTGAAAAACCAGTGATTGCAATTGATGCTGGTGGAACAAATTTCAGGATAGCAATGGTGAAATTCAATCAGAATGGAGACCTGATCATCGATCAACAAAAAAACGGGAGCATGCCTGGTGTTGCCACTGAAACTTCTAAAGAAGAATTCTTTGAGCAAATGGCTGGATACCTGGAAGGTTATAAAGAACAATCTGATCAAATAGGGTTCTGTTTTTCTTATCCAATTGAAATCTTTCCAAACAAAGACGGCAAGCTACTTCATTTCAGTAAAGAAGTAAAGGCAAAAGAAGTTGAAGGCGAAATGGTTGGTGAGAATCTGTTAAAAGCGGCAGGTATTCCCGAAAAACAAATTGTTATTTTGAATGACACAGTAGCAACTCTTCTTGCTGGTAAATCTGCTTCAACTAAAAAAGCGTACGATTCTTTTATTGGATTTATTCTGGGAACCGGAACTAACGTTGCTTACATTGAGAAGAACAGCAACATCGTAAAAGTTGATGGTATTAATAAGGAACAAAGTCAAATTATAAATATTGAATCTGGCAATTTCAATAAAGCTCAAAGAACAGATATTGATATCGATTTTGATAATGGAACAGATACTCCGGGAAGATATACTTTTGAGAAAATGTATGCGGGAGGTTATTTCGGAGGATTGTGCCTAAAGGCTTTACAAACTGCTGGTGATGAAGGTCTCTTTACTGAAGAAACTACAAATGCACTGAAGCAAATGCGCACATTAACTTCGGAACAAGCAAATTCTTTCACGATGGGAGTTGCTGATGCTAATAACCCGTTAAAGGCTGCTGCCGCAACTGAAGACGACGCTGAAGCCATTATGGAAATTGTTGATGGTTTAATTGAACGTGCTGCCAAATTGGTTGCTGGTAATCTTGCTGCTGTCATCCTTAAAACGGGTAAAGGGAAGAATGCTGAGAAACCTGTTTTAATGACTATTGAAGGAACTACTTTTTATAAACTGAAAGGATTACGCATTCAGTTTGAGAATTACCTGCAGGAATACCTGAGTGGTGATCAACAGCGCTATTATGAAATAGCGGAAGTTGCACAATCAAGTATGGTCGGTGCCGCTTTAGCTGCATTGGTAAATTAAAATAATATAGAACCAATAGTTGAAGCCATTTGTCTACGGACAAGTGGCTTTTTTGTTAATCAATAGAATTCGTTAAGGCTTGCCTTTGGGGGCATACATTGGATCAATTAAACTTTCTGTGCGAGATTCCTTTTCATCTCTAATTTTAACTATACTATTTACATTAAATAGTTTAGTATAGAGATTAGTAAAGAATTAATTTGGAATGTGCGGCGCCTGCCTAAAGGCAGGCAGGTATGTATAGTCACAATTTCAATCAACATTCCTGTTGCGCCTTTTTATCTCATCATCCCTTACCCCGGGTTGCTCTCACTTCATTCTTTTACACGGGGTTATTGCTGTAATGCCCTTTCATGGCAATACGGAATGACGCTGAAAGTGTCGAAGAAAATAGGCCAGTGCAAAGCGCTGGGTTAATATAGATTTGTGAAAATCGTCCGGCGGAATTGGCTGGAATGAAGCGGTTAAGTTTCCCCGGACGAAAAGTCTGGTATTGTATAAATAACATTGTTCCCCACAAGTTTTTAAAGTGATCCTTCATATCCTGATTCCTTTTTCTATCTTTAAGTATCGGTCTCCCAACGAAGGGAACACCATAATCCTTATTCTTCATGATACGATTCAAGAACGTCGCCCTCAAGTTGGGGAATAAGCAATTAATGAAAAACTTCAATCTTACTATTGCTAAAAGTGAGAAACTTATTTTTTCAGCACCATCAGGAAGTGGTAAAACAAGTTTGCTCCGACTTATCATGGGATTTAGTGATCCGGATGAAGGCAAAATTCTCTTTAATCAGAAAGAAGTAAAAACAGAAAACCTTCACCGAATTCGAAAAAAAATAGGCTATCTCAGTCAAGATATTGATTTTCCAAACGGGAAAGTTGTAGAAGTTTTTCAGGAGATCTTCAATTACTCGGCAAATAAGCACATTCATTTTTCAGAAAAAACACTAATCGAGAAATTAAAAGAAGTAGATCTTTCTGAAGAAATCCTACATAAAAACACGAGTGATATTTCAGGCGGCGAGAGACAGCGTTTGGGCTGGGCACTCATCATGCTTCTTGAACGTTCAGTATTGTTACTTGACGAGCCAACTTCGGCGATGGATGATAAGCAAAAGCAGTTCTTTATCGACTACATATCGAAAACAAAAAAAACGGTGATTTGTGTTAGCCATGATCCAGATTGGCAAGTGCCCGGATTCACCAATATTAACAGTCTGCTTGTATGAATGCTATTGACATTTCCGTAAGCGGTTTATTATTTGGATTGCTGCTCGTTGCTCCATGCCTTTTGTTGGTCTGGCAACTCCGTCTGGGCTTTAACAAGCAATTGGGAATCGCCGTTTTAAGAATGCTGATTCAGCTTGGCTTTGTAGCTGTTTATTTAAAATACATATTCTTGCTCAACAATGCATTCATCAATATCGCATATGTCTTGGGAATGGTTTTAATCGCTGCTTTTTCGGCAATTCGAACATCAAACCTAAATGTAAAAAAGCTTTGGTTTCCTACGTTTCTATCCATGCTGTTCCCTACTCTGTTTACCTTAATCTATTTCAACGCTACCATTGTAAAACTGGAAAACCTATTTCAGGCTGAAATCTTAATTCCTGTTGCCGGATTGATGTTGGGAAATACATTGAAATCGAATATTGTTGCACTGAAAACCTTTTTCAATCAGGCACGAAGAGAAGACAAAACTTATCTATACTTGCTGGCAACTGGTGCAACACGACTCGAAGCAACCCGTCCCTTTCTGAAAGAAGCCATACGAACTGCCATGGCTCCTAATCTTGCAACAATGGCAACTGTAGGTCTGGTTTCACTACCCGGTGTAATGACAGGACAGATACTTGGAGGTTCTGATCCTGTTCTAGCAGTAAAATATCAGGTAATGGTAATGATCATTATCTTTTTCAATAGTCTATTGAGTAATTTGCTTCAACTTTTTATGATTGTGAGAAAAGGGTATGATAAACGAGATCGGTTAGACAAGGGAATAATGATTAAAAACTGAGATTATAGGTTTACTATTTAGACATACACATTCTTGAAATCATATTAGTTGCCAACCTGGTCAACGTCTCGTTATTACTTTCTTAAAAATTCTATTCGTATTAACTTCTATTAACTGATTTCCATTTGCAGAGTCTGCTATAAACAATTCAGGTCTGGTTGTTCCAATACTCTCTAATTCGAAATAATAATGCCTAAACTTTAGAGTATCACCAACAATAGTATAGTCACCAATAAAATCATTGATCACCTTGCCTTTCTCTGCATATTCTTTATACTTGAAAATCCCATTAATCAATCTAAATTCAAAGAATCCCTGCTCCTTATTTGAGTAAAACTTAATTTCCCTTAAACTTTTATGATCGTTAATAAATCTAACTACCTGACTATTATTCGGATTTCTTACTGAATAACTAACTCGTACCTTATTTCCTATAAATTGTTTATCAACTCTGGTTCCAAGTTTTTCAAAATCATAATAGAATTTGTCATTCACAGAATATACATATTTCACCCTTCTTGTATACGTTCTTACTTCCTTCGAAGGGAAAACTTCTATTATTCGACCATTAACGTTTTTGCTACTAGCCCATATCATTGACATTTCAAAACTATCCCAACCGATATATGCCAGGATGAAACCAAGCAATATACCAAATGCCCATAAACTTCTATTTCTCATATTCTAATATCAAGGGTATTGTCTCACTACTATTCCTTCCTAATATAACCTTATAATTTGTTAATAAGAAGAAGATTTTAGAATACAACAATAATGCCATGAGATCTTTAAATAAGTCTTTTTTCGTTCTTCAAGAGAAATACCTGAATTTCAATTAGAAAAGAATGCATTGGTAAGAGCAATTAAAGCCAAAGACTGAAAAATATCTAATTTCAACTCTTTTGAGTTGCACACCGATTACAAATCGGCGCGAGCAAGGGGAGTATAATAAGATTAGCAGTGAATTCAAAATTCGGCCTTATTGGGAAGAGTTGGTGATGGAAACAGAATAATGCTTAATGATATTTGTGGCTTATTTCCCTTGTTTAAACCTTAGTAGCTAAGGCAAATCTCAAATCATAAACCTTATTACCTTATTCTCGATTACATGCATTTGATAGTAAATAAGGTAATAAGGTCAGCATTCTTGTTAAATATGTTCTACTAAGGTTTAATAAAATTAGGATTGAGATTATGCAGCTCCTCTAATTTTTAAAATGGAACAAATTACAAATTCACGCTAGCAGCTTGGAAGTTGGAAGAAATAGATAGATGCAGGATTGCCCAGCCTTTAATGCAAAAAGTCATCCCGGATGAAACGCAGTGGAAGTCCGGGATCTGTATATTAACGTGCAGATTGCAAATTCGCACCAGCAGGGGTTCATTCCCCCGGTAGGGGGATTAAGCTCAATAGCTGCAATATTACATTATCCCAATTTCTCCGTTAGGAGATAAACCTGATTTCATTATTCTATATCTCCTACGGAGAATTAACTTAGCTGGTGCGAATTTGTAATTCGTACCTCAGCTAAAGACTTGGAAATATATAATACCAACTCTTTTGAGTTGCACACCGATTACAAATCGGCGCGAGCGGAGGGCGAGCAAGGGGAGTATAATAAGATTAGCAACGAATTCAAAATTCGGACTTATTGGGAAGAGTTGGTGATGAAAACAGAATAAAGCTTAATGAAACTGCCCTCCACATAAAAGTGAAGGGCAGTTATTTTCTATAGTGAGTATGTATTTTTAGTTGATTCGAACTGCCAATAAAAACTCATGCATGCTTAGTCTTTCATTATAAATTTTCTTTGAGAAATCATAACTATAGCCTACTCTATATTTCCCTTTCAAATCTATTCCTAAACTTAATGAATGAAGATCATTAAAATCTATATTGGTATATCCAAACCATATACGTTCATAACATTCTATAAATACACCAAGATATTTTCCGGTTTTAGAATCCATAAACTCAAAAAATGCATTTGGTTCGATAACGAAAGTCTCATTAACATTAATCCGATATGCACCTAATAATGTAAAAACGTCAGGCAAAGTTAATTCTGAATAATTATTTCTATTGAAATTTTCATTCAATTTCTCATAACGATAATAACTAAAGCCAAAATCAACAGCCTCGGAGTTATAAAGTACACCTATATCCACTTTCAAATTATTCCATCTGGAATTAATGAACGGATCAGGCTCAGAATCTGGGTAAAGTTTAAAGTCAGACAAATCATTATGAATACTTTGTAGTCCAACCCCTAATCCAAAACTCAGCTTTGCCTTTTCATTACTAAAAGCAGTATATGCATAATTTAACTGGTACACTGACTCTGAGATATAATCAATCTTTATTCGACTAAAATCAGCTCCAACTGTTCCAATTTTGGAACCTAGATTTATATCGAAACCAAAAAAGAATAAAGGTTTAATCAAGAGAATTCCTCGAGGCTCTGCCTCGGGGTATAGAGGAAAGTTT
>CBDVCE010000027.1:0-55852 GCA_965372405.1 uncultured Sunxiuqinia sp. | reverse complement strand
AATGGAGTAAAGAAAGTTGAGCCTCGGAGAAGAACAGTATTGCCTATCTTTATTTCTTTCCATTCTTCAATACTAGAAATAGCCCTTTCCAGGATATCGGTCATTCTTGCCTTTATGAAAATGCGATTGGAATTTTTTTCCATCGACTTGATTATTTCATAGGTATATGATGCAGAATCCGCCCTTATCACATCAATCGTAACTCCTGCTTCGTGCAAAAGGGAAGTCATCCGTTCGATAGTTTCGTGTTGCAATACCTGAGCACTACTGTTCCCATTCCGGTTTTCCACATAAACAATATGTTTCCCGATCATACCAACACCAGGACAATATCCATTCTCTTTTTTATAAGTCATTCGTGCATCGGCTTTTTCTGTATAGATTAAGGTATTGTCGTAATCCAAAACCACATTATCCTTTTTAAATCCGGGCAACAACGATAGCATTTTTATATTTAGCCGGTTTAATTCATCGGCCAATGAAAATTGGTGTTCACTCTTACCCCTTTTAGTGGTATAGATTTGAGGGGTATCTGACAAGGATTTAATTCGCTCTAAAACCCGATCTGGGCTAGGTACGTTGATAAATGGATTGTTTCGAAGACCATCTTTTAAATTAATAGCCAAGTCTTCGGCACAATCGCCCCCACAGAAAAATACTGACCAATAAGACATTAGTACATCAAACCAATTATATTTGGCCTGTTTGGGCATAGTTGGCAGATTGTTATTTAGTAAACTTTTGATTTTTAAGTCGATTGCTTCTTTGATGACAAAATTTAAACCACCGAAAGATGAAACCGGTAAAGAATTTATTACTTTCATATTGGTATTATTTAGCAACACCAATTTAGGTGATAGTGCCAAAGCTGTAAAGCATTCAGTTGAATAGTTTTACAGCTTTTTTCAACCACAACATGCGGATTTAAGGTACAAACGAGGGATAGCTATGATATAGAGGAGACCTTAAACAACAATAGCCCCGAATCTCTCCGAGGCTATTTTATATCTTATTGAGTGTCGATTATCTTCTTAAAACTGCTCAGCACCAAAAGTACTGCCCGATTTTTTACCGGATTTGCCATTCACGTTAAATGAATAGGATGCTGTAAGCTCAACGATTGGACCGTAACGATCGTATTCCACTTCCTGAAAGAAGATTTGTGTTCCTGCCGTATCAAATGCACGTGTGTTTAGTGCGGTAACGTTTGATCGAAGGATATCAAGTACTTTTAATCCAAAGTCCCAGCCTGCAAGTTTTCTGGGTGTGTAGTTAAACGCCGTATTTGCTGCATAAAATAATTTATCGCGTCCCTGTGTTGTAACAGTAGCCGATCTAAAATCAAAATCAAGGGTGAACTTCAGCTCACGGGTAAGTGAGAGGTTTGTATTTCCCTTCAGGCTCCAGTTGGTGCTGCTGTTGTCCTCCTTAAATCCGAAAACATCACCTTGCACCTTAAAGTTGTATAGTGAACCGCCCAAAAAGAACTTGGCAAATTTGCCAGCTACAAAATTCGCATTTAGCTCAGCACCCAATGCTTTCACATTTCCTGAATTGGTATAGCTGCGAATCAATACATTCTCTTCTTCAAAGACCGTATTCACCCTGAAAATTGCATTGTCAGTACCCCGATAAAATCCGGTAAGCGTAACATTTTGTTTGCCCATCCGCTTGTCGAGCGACAACTCCAGGTTGGTCAGGTTCTCAGGTTTTAACTCCGGGTCACCTACCGCATACACTTCGTAATGACGGCGGTAAAGAAATGGTGCCATATTTTTGGTTGGAGGTCTGTTAATCCGCTTGCTGGCGGCAAAAATCAGTGAGTTGCTTTCATTGATGTTATAATCCAGATGAAGAGTTGGAAACCAATCCAGCTGATTGACTTCATATTCTGATTGCGATGGACGTTCAAAAATATTGAGGTAGTCGGGATTCTCCAGAGTCAACAACTGATCAGTGTATTCCAGGCGAAGCCCGGCACTGAAACTAAGCTTATCTATAGTTCCTGAATAATCAATATATCCAGCATAAATAGCACGTGAAAGATCAAAGTTATTATTGAATTGTGCATTCGTTCCCCACTGACTTGTGGCTACATTCAAGGTATCGTAAGCAAATCCACCGTCCTGTTTTACCAATTGTGGCTGAAAACCAAATCCAAGTTGATTGCCATTGTCCAATTCTTTCTGATAATCGATTGAAAAGCGATAGCCATCCAGCGGCGTGTCATCGGTCTCCCGAAAGTGGCGCTGCAGTCCACCTACCTGATCGGCTTGCTTGTTGAAAGCAAAATCCTGATTCTCCAGATGGCGGCTTAGCTCTGCATGTTCTATCAATAAAGAAAGTTGTAAATGTGATTTTGGATTAAACTGATGTGTAAAATCGATATTTCCCGTTTGAAAAGTTCCGTAACGGTTATCGGTATTCGGATTGTAAACCCACTCGCTGGTAGGATCAATTCCTGAAATTGGGTTTTTATTCACATCACCATAGAAATTGTTGTACACATAAAATGCTGATCGTCCTTCGGTGCGGTCGCCATAAAAATAGGAAGCCGAAAGGGTGCTTTGCTCCGACAGGTTGATGTCAATGCCTGCATTGGCCGCAAAATTTTCATACCATTCCGGACGTTCGCCATCGGCCACCATGTGAAAGTACGAACCATCAGACTGTAACAATCGGGCATCTCCAATTCGCGAACCATTTACATTCCGGTCGTTGTAATTAATGCCTCCGTAAAGGCTAAGTTTATCTTTGCGATAAACGATGTTCATCCCACTTCCCAGGCGGTTATCATTTAAATCGTACGTGCTATATTTATCGGTAATGTTGCCCCATGGAGCACCACCTAGTAATCCGTTGGCCGATACCGAAAGACCTTCCTGTCCGCTTTTTTTAGTTGAGATATTTATAATTCCTCCCGTACCCTGTGCATCATATCGGGCAGTAGGAACGGTAATCACATCAATACTTTCTATTGAGTTGGCAGCAATCTGCCCCAGTAATACCGAAGCTTCCATTTGGGTAGGCTTGCCGTTTAGGTACACCATAAAAGAGCTTGTTCCACGTAATGAAACCGTTCCATCCGGATCAACCGAAACAGAAGGTAGCTTATTCAACACATCAACAGCTGTTCCTCCCTGTGCCGTTTCAAAATCTCCTGCACGGTAGGTTTGGCGATCTATCTTACGCGATGTTGTTTTGGTCACACCCAGCACTTCAACGCCCTCAATTTCTACTGATGAAGGTGAAAGTTTTACTTTCCCTAAATTAATCGATGAGTTTTCACGAGACAGGCTAACCGTTCCCAGGCTGCTTTGCTGGTATCCAATAAATGAAACAACCAGTCGGTAATCGCCATAAGTTAGTTTTGAAATTTTAAAACCTCCTTTGTCGTTCGATATGGTGCCACTAATCAGTTTATCGGGCGATCCGTTATAAATAGCAATGTTTGCAAATGGAATTTTGTCTCCGGTGGATTCATCTGTGATCACTCCGCTTATTATTCCTCCCTGTCCAAAAATCTGTCCTGTAAAAAACAACAAGATCACTACAAATCCAACATGAATCTTCATATGATAAGTTTAATGGGTTTACATTTTAATACGAATTCAAATCTAAACAGTCGCCAAATATAAAAGGTTCAATCTTAAAATGATACTGATTTTTAACTGAAGTTTACAATTTGATAATCAACCATTAAGAGTGATTTTATTGCTTATGGAACTAATGTTTATTATGGGTTTATTTCTTTCATTTTTGCATGTCAACAGAAAAGACAATTTAATAGGGCGTTGCCTTGTGCTATTGCTATATAACCCCTTTGGGGTAATTGTCTAATTTCATTGAAACGACATGCAGATACCTGAAAGTCATCCTGTCCGGCAGCTGCCGGACAGGATTTCATGCAAAAGAGGAAAAGCGACAAATTGACAAAGATCCCGAAACAACAGGCTGTGTCATAATCTGCAAGTTCGGGATAACTAGCTCCATTGATGGAAATGAAAGATCTTAATGTGACTCCAACCAGTTAGTTGCGGAGCTCATTTCAACAGTAAGCAGCAGGCCAATCTCCCTCGCTGGCATGGACTTGCAATCTGTATTACAACTTTATTATAAGAAATCATCACCCAGATTACAAATATTCGCTGGCGGTGCTCCTGCAACAGATGCATTGTCTCTCAAACAATAATGCGTATATTTGATAGCATCATATGATACTATCAATAATTTTGAATAATGAAACCACCTTACGAAATATCAAATAAGATTCTAAAACTAGTTGCATCAATTTCGGAGAAAATTGGGGAAATAAATGCAGCTCACTTAAATAAACCTCCAACAGAATTAAGAAGAAGGAATAGAATTAAAACAATTCAATCTTCGCTGGAAATTGAAGGAAACACCTTAACCATTGAACAGATTACAGACCTACTTGAAAACAAAAAAGTTCTAGCACCAAAAAAAGATATTCTAGAAGTAAAAAATACAATTCAAGTTTATAGCAAACTCAATAAATTAAAAGTCTATGAATTAAAATCATTGTGCAAAGCGCACGAAATTTTAATGAAAGATTTAATTGAAGATTCAGGAAGATTGCGAACATCCTCGGTTGGGATTGTAAAAGGAAGTGACGTTGCACACATTGCACCACCAAGAGATATGGTTCATTCATTGATGAAAGAACTCTTCAATTACCTTAAAAAAGATGATGATTTATTGCTTATAAAGAGTTGTGTTTTCCACTATGAATTTGAATTTATTCATCCGTTTTTAGATGGAAATGGAAAAATGGGAAGGCTTTGGCAAACCATGATTCTAAAGGAGCACTCCCCAATCTTTGAATTTCTTCCAATTGAAACGTTGGTAAAAGAAAAGCAACAAGAATATTACAATGTTTTAGCTAAATCTGACAAACAAGGAAGCTCAACATTATTTATTGAATTCATGCTTGAAATTATTGAAGATGCACTTGAAGATTTATTAAAAATTCAGAATGTGTCATTAACAAATAATGATCGGATAAGTCATTTCAAAGAAATTACAGGAGATAATTATTTCACAAGGCAAGATTATTTGCGTGCATTTAAGAATATTTCTACAGCGACGGCAAGCAGAGATTTGAAAGTCGCAGTAGAAGATGGAATAATTGAAAAACAAGGGGACAAAAGAACTTCAAAATATCAATATAAATAAGAAATCACAAGCCCAAAACAGATTGCTTCTCCGTCAAAAGACGGATCGCAATGACGGTCTTTTTCTTTATTAATGTGCTTCCAGCCAATTGCTAGCTGTGCTCATCTCAACAGTAAGCGGCAAGCCTATCTCCACAGCATGTTCCATTTGCTCCTGAACAATCTTCTCTAACTTTTCCACTTCATTTTTTGGAACGTCAAAGTTCAATTCATCATGAACTTGCAAAGTCATTTTGGCTTGTAGTTTTTCCTGTCTAATTACATTCCAAATATTAATCATTGCCAGCTTAATAATATCAGCAGCCGATCCCTGAATAGGCGCATTAATTGCATTTCTTTCGGCCACACCACGCACCACTGCATTGGCGGAATTGATGTCTTTTAAATACCGACGACGGCCTTTAATGGTTTCCACAAAGCCTTTTTCCTTTGCAATATCAATACTGTCATTCATGAATCTCTTTACATTCGGAAAGTTCTCAAAATAGCCATCAATCAGCTGCTTGGCTTCGGTTCTGGAAATATTTAAACGTTCGGACAATCCAAAGGCTGAAATACCATAGATGATTCCGAAGTTGGCTGTTTTGGCCTTGCGTCGCATATCTGAGGTAACTTCATCCAATCCTACTTTGTAAATTTTTGAAGCCGTAATCGAATGAATATCATCGTTATTCTTAAAAGCTTGCAACATGGATTCATCTTTGCTTAATGCAGCCATAATCCGAAGTTCAATCTGCGAATAATCGGCAGATAAGAACATGTGGTTCTCATCAGAAGCCGTAAATGCTTTTCGAAGCTCCCTTCCTTCAGTATCTCGAATTGGAATGTTTTGAAGATTTGGATTGGTTGAACTTAAACGGCCTGTTGCCGCGACAGCCTGGTTATAAGATGTATGAATTTTCTTAGTTCGTGGATTTACCAATCTTGGAAGTGCTTCAACATAAGTTGAAAGCAACTTCTTCAGCCCTCTAAATTCCAGAATCTTCCCGATGATGGGATGCTTGTCAAGTAGTTTAACCAGCACATCTTCGGAGGTGGAGTATTGTTTTGTTTTTGTCTTTTTTGCCTTACTGTCAATGCCTAATTTTTCAAACAAAATCGGCCCCATTTGTTTAGGCGATGAAATATTAAAGTCTTCCCCAGCCAGTTCTTTAATTTCCTTTTCCAGGTCTATTAGTTGTTCACGAAGTTTCACTGCATATTCATCCAATGCCTTTGTATTGAGACTCACCCCAGCCATTTCCATATCAGCCAAAACCGGGATAAGTGGCATTTCAATTTCCTTGAAAACATTGCGGACACCATATTTGTCCAACATAGGGTCAAGTGCTTCTTTAAGCTGCAAAGTAAGGTCAGAGTCCTCGCAGGCATAATCACGAAGCTTCTCAATAGGCACTTGTCGCATACTTATCTGACTACGACCTTTCTTCCCAATTAAATGCACCGTCTCAATTTTCTTATAGCCCAAATACGTTTCGCAGAGGTAATCCAAACCATGCCTCAACTCAGGTTGAATGAGGTAGTGAGCAATCATGGTATCGTAAACCGGCCCTCTCACCTCAATACCGTATTGCATCAACATGAGCATGTCATACTTAATATTCTGTCCAATCTTCTGAATTTTCTCATCTTCAAAAATGAGGCGGAATTCTTCCAGAATCTTTTGTGCCTCAACTCGCTCTTTTGGTAGTGGAACGCAATATCCCTCATTCTTATTAAACGAAAAAGAAAGGCAAACCAATTCGGCAGTATGTGGATCTAATCCAGTGGTTTCAGTATCAAAACAAAATTCTTCACGAACAGAAAGTTCAGCACGCAAACTTGCACGCTGCATGGCGTTCTCTGCCAAATAATATTCGTGTGGGGTATTTCCAAAGTTTGCCAACTCGGTTTGAGGCTGCACTTCCTCAATAGCTCCACCAAACAAAGTTCCTTGCTCAAAATTTAACTCTTGTTTTACCGGAGCAGCAGGCTTACTGTCACCACCTAATCGTTGAGCATGGGTACGAAACTCAAGCTCAGTAAATATTTGTTTTAGCTTGGGAATATTTGCCTCTTCCCTCAACAATGACTTTTCATCAAAATCAACCGGCACATCCTGAATTATTTCAACCAACTTTCGGGACAAACGAACCTGCTCTTCATTATTCACCAAATTCTCTTTTTGCTTCCCTTTTAAGTCTTCAATATGCTCGTATAAGCCATCAACCGTTTTATAGCTGGAAATAAGCTTCATGGCCGTTTTTGGTCCAATTCCCGGACATCCTGGAATATTGTCTGCTGTGTCGCCCATTAGACCCAGTACATCAATTACCTGCCAGGGTTCATCAACCATGAAGTTTTCTTTCACTTCTTCCACTCCCCAAATCACAGGTTCATCCGATCCACGTGCAGGCTTATACATGAAAATATTCTCCGAAACCAGCTGCGCATAATCTTTATCGGGAGTCATCATATAAACCTGATAACCTTCCTTCTCTCCCTTTTTAGCAAGCGTTCCAATAACGTCATCCGCCTCAAAACCTTCTTTTTCCAAAATTGGAATATTGTATGCCTCAATAATTTTCCGCACCCACGGAATGGATGTACGCAAATCTTCGGGCATTTCCTCTCGGTTTGCTTTGTATTCTTTAAACATATTATGCCTGAACGTTGGAGCGTGGACATCAAAAACCACAGCGATGTGAGAAGGGTTTTCTTTCCTCAGAATTTGATCCAATGTATTTGTAAAACCAAGCATCGCCGATGTATTCAATCCTTTTGAATTATATCGTGGTGCACGAATAAATGCAAAATAGGAGCGATATATTAACGCATATGCATCTAATAAGAAAAGGCGGTTATTGTTTTCGTTTTGTTCAGACATCATGTTCATTTTAAGGATTATCAGAAGCAAACCATTCGGCAAAAGAACTTCCGGTTTCAAATAAGCGAACGCTAAAAAGTTCAAGTTGTTCAGGCAGTATTTTATTCAACTTATCGGCTATATAAATAACCAAATTCTCAGTAGTTGGTTGAAAATTGACCATGTGATGGCGTTCATACATCTCGCCAAGATCAATTAGTTTTTCATGAGCTGAATGATTATTAATCATTAGTGAATGATCGAATGGATCAACCACTTGTTTCTTAATCAGCTTTTTCAATACACTAAAATCAATGACCATCCCATCCTTTGGATTCTCAGGATCGTATAAAGGCTCACCCATTACAGTTACCTGAAGTTTGTACGAATGCCCATGAATATTGCGGCACAAGCCATCATAATTCAATAATGCATGCGACATTTCAAAACCAAATTGCTTTGTCACTCTAATCTTTGCCATAATTGTGGATTGAAAAACCGAAATTATAAAACTATACTTCAATAAACGAAAAGAGCCGGTAAAAATACCGGCTCTTCTTATATCTTTTTATACAAATTATTCTCCACAAGTACATCGCTCAAGGCAGTCAACAATCTGACTCAAGACATCATGCTTCATGTAATAATAAGTATTTTTCCCTTCTCTTCGCGAACACAAAACACCCTTATCTTTCAAAATCCCTAAATGATGTGAAGTAGTAGATTGCTCAATGCCCAGAAGTTCATGAATTTCAGTAACCGTAAGTTTTTTGCTTCCCTCAAGATGCTTCAATATTGCAATCCTCATTGGATGAGCAATGGCTTTAAGCATGTTTGCGGCTAAATCCAGACGGTCAGCATCTAGTTGCTGTATTGGTATCATATTTTTATTATTTTACAAATACAAATATATAACTATTTAATTTTATCTAAAAGAAAATGAGGGACATCCTTTTCATTTTAGAATGAATTAAAATACTTAACTGACTAAAAAACTTCATTCAATTTAAATCAGCATACAATTGTCAAATAATAAGTCAGATTATTTGTTAATTTTGAGCCGTTCCAAACACGAATAGATGACTTCAACGGATATCATTAGAGCACCTATTAAGGATGAATTGAAAGAGTTTGAAAACTATTTCAAGACAACTATACAAAGTGATATTCCCTTACTTTCGGTAATCGTTAATTATATTCTTCGGAAAAAAGGGAAGCAAATGCGCCCTATGTTTGTCTTTCTGACTGCCAAGATGTGTGGCGAATTCAATGAAACAAGTTACATGGCTGCTTCTTCAATTGAGCTACTGCATACAGCGACTTTAGTACACGATGATGTTGTTGATGAGTCATACGAACGCCGTGGAAGTTTTTCGATTAATGCATTGTGGAAAAATAAACTTGCCGTTCTCGTTGGCGATTATATTTTGGCAAAAGGCCTACTTCTGAATCTGGATAATAACAAATACAGTTTTTTGCAATTGATTAGTCGTTCTGTAAAAGATATGAGCGAGGGAGAAATCCTTCAAATGCGAAAAAGCCGAAAACTGGATATTGATTTCGATACATATTACGAAATCATCCGCAAAAAAACAGCTTCGTTAATAGCTACCAGCATGGCCATTGGTGCAGCTTCCGTAACTGAAGATCAGGAGCTCGTTGAAAGAATGTTTGAGATTGGAATGGATGTAGGTATCTCGTTTCAAATTAAGGATGATATATTTGACTACCAATCAAAAGGCTTACTTGGCAAGCCGACCGGGAATGACATAAAGGAAAAGAAAATTACACTTCCTCTGCTTTATGTACTCAGTAATTCCAGCGAAAAAGAGAAACGTCGTATTCTGAATGAGGTCAAACGAAAAAATAAGAACACAGCTAAAGTTCAGCAGCTGGTTAAGTTAGTGGTGGATCGTGGTGGATTGGATTATGCCACAGAACAAATGAACCTTTATCGTGACCGTGCCCTTACAAAAATAAAAGAACTGCCGGAAACTGATGCCCGCAACTCATTGGTTGAATTGGTCAATTATGTGACTACCCGGAAGAAATAGTTTCTAGAAATACTTTATTTCATCTCCCAACAAATCACCTAAAATATTATTCGCTAAACGGCTTGCTCCAATTCTGAAAAGCGTTGGATTTAACCATCCATCTCCTAAAATTTCCCGAACAATGGTGAGGTATAAAATTGCATCTTCAGTGGTAGAAATTCCACCTGCAGGTTTAAAACCTACACGCTTCCCGGTCTTATGATGAAAATCGTTTATGGCTTCACACATTATTATGGCAGCTTCGGGTGTTGCCGCAGGCTTCATCTTCCCCGTAGACGTTTTGATAAAATCGGCACCTGATTCCATTACCAGCATTGACGCTTTGTAGATATTTTCATCATCTCCCAAAGCACCTGTCTCAAGAATAACTTTCAGATGAGCCTCACCAATTGCCTCTTTAATACTGGAGATTTCCTCAAAACAATTCATATCAGTATCATCCAAAAAAGCCCAAAGTGGAATGACAATATCAATTTCATTAGCTCCCTGATCAACGGCCATTTGAGCCTCCTTTACTTTTAGCTCAATAAAGCTCATTGATGTAGGAAAACTCCCTGCAACAGCAGTTATATTTACGCGATCATCGAGCAAAGTTTCTTTAACGGTACGCGCTAAATTTGGAAAGACACAAATTGAAGCAACATTGGGTAAACTCGGAAAGTCATTCGAGAAATCATTTACTCTTTCAGTAAAAGCTCTAACACTGCTTACCGTATCTGTTACATTAAGAGTTGTTAGGTCGATACAAGAAAATGCCAAAAGCTGCATTTCCCGGCTGTTGTTTTCACCAACTTTCAATTCCAAATTGGCTAATTTATCTTGTACTTCCATATTTATTTATTTTAGTTTCTGATTATTTTGATGTCGGGTTTTATCCCGATCCGTCTTTTTCTCCATGTTTTTTAAAAATGCTTCATTCAAATCCACTCCTGTTTGGTTGGCAAGGCAAATTAACACCCACAGCACGTCAGCCATCTCATCGGCCATATCAAAATTCTCATCTGATTTCTTAAACGACTGATCTCCATATTTTCTTGCCATTATCCGAGCCAATTCTCCAACTTCTTCAGTTAGAACTGCCATATTTGTTAGCTCACTAAAATACCGGACACCAATTGTTTTGATCCATTCATCCACCATCTCCTGTGCCCGGGTAATACTAATCTCACTCATATTATAGCTCCTTATTTTTTGAATCAATAATGATGGTTACTGGCCCATCGTTTACTAACTCTACGTTCATCATTGCTCCAAATTCTCCGGTTCCAACTTCTTTATTCATTTCTTTTGACAAAGCCCCAACAAACTTTTCGTACATCGGAATGGCAAAATCCGGTTTCGACGCTTTTATATATGATGGCCTGTTCCCCTTCTTTGTACTTGCATGTAATGTAAACTGACTAACCACCAATGCGCTACCATCAATATCCATCACCGATCTGTTCATTACTCCATTCTCATCTCCAAAAATTCGTAACTGGGTGATTTTTTTAATCAACCAATCTATATCTTCCTGCAAATCTGCATCTTCAATCCCCAATAAAATAAGTAAGCCTTTTTCAATCGATGATTTTACAACTCCTTCAATAGTTACCGATGCCCGGCTTACTCTTTGTATAACAACCCTCATACTATTTTTGAACTTTTCTTAATTAATTTTACAGACACCGAACAAGCAATACTCATTTTGTTTAATGATTCTATACATTTCATTAAACAAGAAAAACATCTGTTACTTAAATTTACGTAAAAATAAGACGAGAGTAAATAGCTTTACACATTATCATGAAACTACTTTACAAAAATGTAGTATTTAGCGAAACAGGAACTGCGGAAAATGGGAACTATAACACTTCTATTGAAGGAATTCAGAAGGCTCTGAAAAAGCATGGAAAATACATCTGGAAATATCCTTCCAACAATCGGTTTCATTTTAGAGTTTTAGCTATTTTTGCTGGATGAGTGTTATTTGCCTCCATCATCGTGGTACTGATCCCTATTTTTCACTGGCAGCTGAAGAGTATTTTTTAAAGAATTTCAATGAAGATATATTTATGCTTTGGAGTAGTGAACCATCGATAGTCGTTGGAAAACACCAAAATGCACTTGCCGAGATTAATCATCACTTTGTACGCAACAATAAGATTAAGATTGCCCGCAGGCTTTCTGGAGGTGGCACTGTTTTTCATGATCCCGGAAATTTGAATTTCACCTTTATCCAGAATGTTGAACGAATTGATCAGGTGAATTTCAAAACTTTTACTCAACCTATTGTTGCTGTTTTAAAAAAGCTAGGCCTGGAGGCAAGCACATCCGGAAGAAATGATTTGCTGATCCACAATAAGAAGATCTCTGGAAATGCAGAGCATGTCTTTAAAAAGCGTGTGCTTCATCATGGCACACTTCTCTTCGACAGTAAGCTTGATCATCTCAAACAAGCTTTAAAAGTTGATCTCTCACGGTTTCAGGATAAAGCTGTGCAATCAAAGCGAAGCGAAGTAACCAACATTGCGAATCATCTTGACAATAAGATGACAGTTGACCAATTTAGAAATTTTCTTTTTGAAGGAATTTCATCTACTTACAATCAACAAAAAGTTTACGAATTTTCAGAAGAGGATATTGAAGCAATTCAGAAATTAAGGGATGAAAAGTATTGCCAATGGGATTGGATTTATGGCTATTCACCAAAGTACACTTATACAAATGTAATTGACTTGCCAGATGGTAAAATTGAGTTTTCATTTCGGGTAGAGAAGGGGAAAATTCAACACAGTACGTGGAAGGGAAGCATTTCTAAAGATCTACAAAATAATCTTGTTGAACTGCTTCAAAACTCCCGACACGATTATGAAGAACTTTCCACAAAACTTCAAGCTCTACTCCTTCAATTCAAAGTTGTTGGGCTTTCAATTGATGATTTATTGGTTCACTTAGTTTAGGTTTGGCTGCAAAGGCAACCGCGTTTTGGTATTTAGGTTACTATTTTACTACTTCTATAATTTTGCTGGCACTCCCTATCCTTCCCTGGCTATCAACAGCTTCAACCTTAATCAAAAATTTTCCAACCACATTGCTTGTAGGTACTGCAATGTTTATTGGTGTTAATGAATTAAAATCTATTGATGAATTAAAATAAAGAGCTGTATTTAAATTAGTATCTGACTTTGCAAGCTCCTCCTGAAAATCTCGTGAAACTCGCAATCCATCTTTGTATTTATTTGTCAGTTTCACATCCTCACTCCCTGTCATTTTTCCTCTTTTCGTTGTTATTTCAATTAATCCAACAGAATTAAGTCCAGTATACATCTGAATATCAACAGGGTTTGTTGAAACATTAATATTTTCAACATCCAAAGGAGAGACTGTACTTAAAGCTGAAGCACTAGTTCCTAACTTTTGACCATCCACAACAATCAAAGCTCCATCTTGAGCATTGAAAGAGTTCATAGAACCCGCAAATACAATTTTGTCACCCATCATTTCGAAAGGTTTAATCATACGAATTACCTCTATTAAATTTGTTGATGTTTGAAGAGCGGTTTTATAGGCCGGCATTGATTTAGTGACTGACGATTTTTTAACCTGATCAAAAATTTGACGATTTGCCTTGAAATATTCTTCAGTAATATTGGGTTTTGTACCCCACATTTGCATATTGGACATTCTAGAAATATACGCTGAAAGTTTTGTATCAAAATCTTTATCAAATTCAACTGTTAAATCTTTTTGCCCATCTATTCCAATAGTTTTTACAGCATAATCAGATATCTCTGCAGGATTAAGTCCATAAAAGAAGAAATAGCCATTCTTATCAGCCGTTCTATTTTGTATCTGCATGTTATTACGATTTACCAAACTAACAATAGTATTTCCCATTGGCATCCGATCATCCCCATAAACGATCCCACCAATACCTTGCTCAAACTCGTGGCTTTTTTCTTCATCAAAGGCAAAGATTTTTTCCCATGAAGAATTCATAAGGCCATTTGCGATTAGCATATAATTGATAGAATTAGCAAGATTTTGCTTTCCCCCTATTAGTTTCTGTACTGGAATCTTATGTTTTAATTCAGCATTAATCTTAAAACAAGATTCAAAATCATTTGTCATCTCCAAAGTTTCATTGAATGCACTCACCGAAGCTATTAGCTCACCATAGCCAACACTTCCATCTTTAGGAGTTACTTGAATTTTCATACTCAAAGGTTCTCCAGATGCAACCCTCTGTTTAAGAGTTTCCAGCTGAACATTTAACCCTTCATTTTGGTCGACATAAACAGCGCGTTCGGCAAGTAATTCCCCTTCCTCATTAAATACACTAATTAAAGACAGCCCCTCCAAAAAGTTTTCCTTAGGAAGCTTTACTCTCATTCCTCCATTCACATTAATCTCATTTACTGACGATACAAGCCCTCCTTTAGTGACTAAAATGAAAATATTATGCTGTTTATTATCCGCAAAAATTAGATTAACATTTATGAAATTTAAATCCAATTTCTGAATAGCAAAACTCATTCCTTCTGTTTTGAATTCAGGCAATTCGAATATCTGCCCTTTCCCAAGTTCACTGGTGAGTTCTATTTTATATTTTTTAGACTCATTCCCCTTAAAAGAAAACATTCCATATCCTGGAATTAATGTTTCAATTTGCGCAAGCATTTCTTCATTTTCATCAACAAGTTTCCCTTTAAACTCCGCAGGCTGCCCTGCATTATTTGTAATATTAAAGCCAATCTTTTGTAGATGCCCGGCAACAAAATTTCCACCTTCAGGAACAAAATTCATAGTTAACTTTTCAGTATTAACTTGAAATATTTTTCTAAAATTCAAATGTTTCCCATTGTCAAACATTGAAAAAGTTAGAGATCCACTATACTCCCTGTCTTTCAAATTCAGACTAACAAGAAGAGTTCCATCTTTTTCTACTTTTAGTTTTCCATTATCAATAAGTCTTTTGCCTTCCAACAACTTATACTTAACTTTCCCGCCAGTAATTAATTCATTGGAAAGATCTTTTAGGTGAAATTTAAGAACGTTACTTTCTCCAGCTTTTAGTAGATCAGGAACATCAATTAGCTCAACTTGAATCTTATCTTCATCCTTTGAGTCAATAATTATCTTTTTCAGAAATACATCTTCTTCATTATTTGCAAGCTGAGTATAAGCTGCTAAAAAATAATCACCTTGAGGAAATTCTGTTGAAAGTGCCAAGTCACCCTTTGATCTGCCTTCGGAAATCTTGAATTGATCAGAAAGAAATAAAATACCTTCTGCATTATATAGTCGAACAATAATATTGGAAGAAATATTCTGAACATCAGGACTAGTATAGCAATTAACAATTGCACTAAACCAAACTGTCTCTCCAGATTTAAATACTTCCTTATTTGTGCTTAGAAAAGCTTTTTCAGACGGATTAAAATTGTAATAAGTCTGTAGCTTGCTAATTATTTTCTGCAAATTATCGCTTTGCGACATGGAAGGAAAAGCGAAACATCCAATGGTAATTATTAAGATTAACCTTTTCATTTCTTGGGAGATTTTTTGGTTAAATATTTACTCGGCTCAATAGTAGATTTAAGGCTTGATTCTTTCTCAAAACTAATTCCTTCCAGAGCTTTTCGGAGATCTTCACTGGGCTTTATAATATTAAACTGCCCCCAAAAATCCGAATCATAGTATTTAATTAATTCGGTAAAAATATCGCTAGACTGAAACCTTTCCTCCTTCTCAAAACGCCTTAGGTTTGTTTTTTCATGATTGGTAATTAATAAATCGGATACACTATGAAAAACTGAATTTATTCGATCTTTTTTACTTCTAACCCTGAATTTGACAGATGTTTTTGCAGAATTCAAATGCCATTTCCCATTCGTTTCTTTGTATGAGACCTGATACTTCAGATCAATAGGACGAACACGAAAGCTTTTAGGTTTTTTTCGGATCAATGATTTTCGAGCAACCTTTTTACCGTCTTTGCTCAGTTCAAACTCCGCATGTAGTAAAGCGTGTGTGCTTTTATCAATAAATAACGTCCCTTCATAGCTTAGGAAATCCATCTTTTCTACCGGATAAAAACGAATGACATAAGCAGGTCTACCAAGATATTCAATTCCCTGCTCGGTCTGATAATCATACAAATTTCTGTATTCCGGATCCAAAAAAGTATCCATTGTTTTAATCACATCCAACTTGGTTATGTAATAAGGTCCTCCCTGCATTTTGAAATCAACCCATTGAAAAGGAGAAACTTTACGGCTTTTACGACCTTTCAGAAACCGAATACGATCTTCGCGTAAGACTGACTCATACGATGTTTTTAGTATATTTAATACTGCTTCAGAAACATTAATGTACTTTTCATCCTGAAGAAGAACTTCCCGGTAAAATGCGGTCATCAAATAGGACTCGAATGGATAATTACGCCGAATATTTTTCAACATCTCATCGATTACTTCTAAAGGATCAACTGCTACTATTTCAATCTCTCTTATCCGAATGTCAATCGGTCTGAGCCTTAAGTTTACCTTGACAGATTGCAGGGTGTCTAATTCTATAAATCGCTGGGTATATCCCAAGCATGAAATCACAAGGGTGTCTGTTTTATGGCTTGATTTTATCTTCAAATCAAAGTCCCCATCAACATTTGTAATTGTTCCAATTGCTTTACCAAGAATTGAAATACTTGCATACGGAATTGGGTTATTCTTGAACAGATCTTTAACACTTCCTGAGATCTTCAGATGTTCTCTTATAACATTTCCACTGCTTCTGCTTTCAATTTTACCAACCGGTTTTGTTATTATAACCTGATTTTGCAATACCTTAAAAGTGTACTCTTCACGAAGAATATCTTTTATGATTTCTTTAGTTTTTTGATCTTGATAATTGACAGTGACAATCTTCTGAGCATTAAATACTGTTGGGTCATAAGAAAAATAAAGCCCTGTTTGAGAAGAAATCTTATCAAGGACTTTCTTCAATGTTTGCTCATTGGCTTTGAGGCTAATTTTTTTATCCAAAACAAGATGTCTCTCATTTTGCGCAACACTCTGAAAAGAAATGCACAAAACAATAAGACAAGCTATTTGAGATATTCGAAGCATTAAAAGACTTTTTTAAGATGGAAGGTTGTTTTTATTTCCTGTCCATCCCTTAATACCTTCATGTTTATTTTTCTGTTTTCTTTACTCTGTAAAATAAGGTTGATATCATTTAACGACAATGACTTATGATGTGTATTATTTACTGATAAAATCTGATCATGCTCCAATAAACCTGCAAAAAAAGCAGGAGAATCTTTACGAACCATATCAATTGTAAAAATTGGCACACCGGGCATTGGATTTGAAATATCAATACCACTCATATTGTAGTTAAAGCGTTCCTTAACCTTACTTGTTGGTCGTAACTTCATTTGCTTATTTGGGTAATCCAGTGTAACAAAAAACCTACGTAGAACTTCAGCCCCAAGTGTTCCGTTCCGATCATTCTTATTAATTAATGCTTCAATTAAATCATTCTCTGGATACGAAACAATTGGCTCATAAAGTACGATTGGACCAATCCAAATTCCACCAATCCTACCTTTTTTACCAAATAAATCACCACTCAGTCCTCTTCCCAAAAATGTCTCAATATGTTTTTCAGGTACATTAATTCGATTATCCGAACTGGTTGAAAGCCAAATGGCATCGCTAGCTCCTGTGTCAACCAATAGTTTAACTGGTACATCTACATTTTTATCGGTAACAATTGTTGTTCTCACATACGGTTTATTGTGCTCAAAATGAAGTGGCATCACAATATCATTATTTTTAACTCTACTCCTGTAATGCTCTGGTTTTGTTAGAGTAAGCTTCGTATTGCTGTAATCAATTTCAACGATAAAATCTTTAAATAGATTAAAGCCAATTAAACCGTGAACTGGCACTCCAAGAATTTGAGAGATTTGAAAATTATCATCAATAATCATATGAATCTCCTGATTCCGCGCAATAAGTCCATCAATTTTAATGGTATTGTTCCCAGATTTATATGCAGTCAAAGCGTCACCATCTCCAAGCCCCTTAATTTTAATTGGTCGCATGAAATTTAGATTCAATTTATTGACATAAGGAAGCTCAGTAATCATTGGAAAACGAACACCCGTATCAAGTATGAAATTTAAGGTGTCAGATTCATTGATTATCACTGGAATAATTACCAGATTACTGGCTGATTTAAAATCGAATGTGATTGACTTTCTATTCTCATTTTCAAATTCAAATCGATTTTTACCGGGTAAAAGACGCATCTTTTCCTCAAATTCTGCACTTTCAGACATTGGAACATAGTCACGAACAACCAGTAGGTTATCTTCAATCTCAAAAATGAGGAAATAATCTTTCATCAACTTGTCCAACACATATCGCATTGGCTTATTGGAAACATTCAAACTGATCTGCTTGCCTTCAACCAATTTTGAATTATAGGAATAGTCAAGATTAAAATAGTCGCAAATGCGATGAATTACATCCGACAGAGATTCTTCTTCTGCATAAATACTAATATGCTGATCCAGAACATTATCCGGTCTATCTTGTGCATTAACATTCCATGCACAAAGAAACAACATTATAGTTATATAAAGTTTAATATTTGCAATCGTGGCTCTTGTTTTCATTTCTCAACTATTAAATGTTTATGACTTCTTATTAAGAAAGTAACATTCATTCTCCTCGTTCACTTCAATATCAAACGTCAGAGAAATAACTTCAAGAATAAAATCAATAGAATGATTTTCGAAATGCCCGGTATACTTCAGTTCGTTCAGCCCAGGCTCAATAGTCTTAATCTGAATGTTGTATAACTTGCTTAATTGTTCAATGACTTCATTAAGCTTAGTTTCACTAAAAATTAAGTGGCGCGTTTTCCAGGCAATAAAATTAGGATCATGATTCTGCATCTTGAGCAGTTCTTTGCTCGCAATAACAAAAATCCCTTTATCTCCCGGATCAAGGATCAGTTCTTTACCCGGGATTTGATTAATTTCTTCAGAATAAAATTGAACTTTCCCGGTAGATACAACAACCTCCACCCGTTCATTTCCAGGATATGCATTTACATTAAAGCTGGTACCAAGAACCTTTATGTTAGCATCGCCCGCATGAATAATAAATGGTTTCTCAGGATTTGGAACAACATCGAAAAAAGCCTCTCCTTCAATATATACTTCCCGTTTATCAGAAGTAAATTCATCAGGATAATTAATTTTCGAATCTCTGTTCAGGGTCACGAACGTACCATCTGGAAGAACAACATTAGTGATACCATAGTCTTGTTCTGCAAGTATCGGTGCCTCAATTTCTGACTTCATGTCTTCAGAGAAATACCAAACGGAACCAACCATTAAAGCAAGAACAACAACAGCTGCTATTCGTAATAGATTAGAGGTTTTAGCAAATACAAAAGATCGTTTCTTTGTTTCAATCCTGGGTTTCACAAGCCCAAATGCATGTTTAGAATTAAAATTTTTGAGCTTATAGTAGAGGTTTATTTGTTCTGCTGTTTTTTCAATTTCTTCAAAATCAGCAGAATCATAAGACTTCAATTCATTTTTTAAAGTCTTCTTTTCTTCAGCACTATAGTTCCCAAATGCTTTCCGGGCTAGTGCATTCCATTCTTCCTTACTGATATTTCTTTTTGCTTTCATCTGTTTATAAGACATGGATACTTACAAATACCCCTAATTGTTACTTTCAAATTTCAGAATCATCAATAAACCAACAAGATAGTCCTTGTAATCTTTTAACATTTCGCGAAGTTGCTTTAAAGCAAGTCCCATTTGAGCTTCTACCGTTTTAACAGATATTCCCAGTTCATCAGCAATCTCACGGTATTTTAAACCATCTTCCCTACTCAATTTAAAAATCTCTTTCCGTTTTTCGGGAAGTGAATTAATACTGGCTTCGATTTTCTCTGCAAGCCCAAACTCCATTAAGAAAGGCGTCCCTAAATCATCTTTAGCGTCCTCTTTTATTTTTTGCGCATACTTTTGCCTTATTTTCAAATGTTGAAGCAGGTTTAGGCATTGATTTTTTACAGACCGAAGGAGGTATTGTTTAAAAGAGGTTTCAATGGTGAGTTCTTTTCGTTTAGACCAGATCTTCACAAACATATCCTGAACAATCTCTTCTGCTTTTTCATCGTCTTCCATATACTGACGGGCAAAGAGGCAAAGTGATGGATAATACTTGTGAAACAGGTGCTCAAAGGCTTTTTCATCACCCTGTTTTAAAAGGATATATAGTTCACTGTCTGTTAAATTTTTCATACGTTCATGAACAAAAACAAAGCATTTTTGCTAAGGTATTAAAAATAAAAGATGCTTCAATAGAAGAAAACCCTTAGCATTATTAAAATTTTGATACTGGGTTAAAGCTTCTATTTTTGTGTTCAAATAATTAAATGATGTTATGAAGAGTATAGAGGGTTGGAATTTTCCTAAGGCTTTTTGGGTAGCCAATGTGGTTGAACTTTTCGAAAGGGCAGCGTATTATGGTGTATTTATCGTTATCACTTTATATTTATCGAGAGTTTTAGGTTTTAATGATGTAGAGGCGGCATGGATATCTGGTTCCTTTTCGGCAGGGTTATACTTTTTTCCAACATTTGCAGGAGCAATTGCCGATAAAATTGGTTTTAGAAAATCAATTATCCTTGCTTTTAGCCTTCTGACAATTGGGTATGCCGGGATGGGTATACTTCCAACTATGCTTGAATCATCAGGCTTGGTTGCATATGGTATGGAAACAACCTTTTCGGGATTGATTGAAAGCAATGAGAAATGGATTATTATTCCGATTATGATAGTGATTATGATTGGAGGCTCGTTCATTAAATCGTGTATTACCGGTACCGTTGCACGTGAAACAACCGAACAAAACAGAGCACGGGGTTACTCTCTTTTTTATATGATGGTGAATATTGGAGCCTTTTCAGGAAAAACGATTGTAAAACCACTTCGTGAAGCATTGGGAAACGAAGGATTGGTGGTTCTAAACTATTTTTCGGCTGGTATGACGCTACTTGCGTTGATACTGGTTATTTTCTTTTATAAATCGACTTACAAAGGAGGCGAAGGAAAATCATTTCGAGAATTAGGTAATTCACTCCTAAAGATTATTCTGAACGGAAGGTTGATTGCGTTAATTCTTATCATTTCTGGTTTTTGGATGGTTCAACACCAGTTATATGCAACTATGCCAAAATACGTATTACGACTTGCTGGCGAACATAATGCTATATCGTGGTTTGCAAATGTAAATCCAGCGGTAGTTGTGCTTACAGTTGGAATTGTGACACAACTTATGCGAAAACGAACATCGCTTTTTAGTATGACAGTTGGTATGTTTATTATGCCAATTTCTGCCTTGGCAATGGCCTCAGGCAATTTACTTGGCGATGCCTATATCCTTGGCTTACATCCTGTGGCATTAATGATGATAGTTGGAATTGTATTTCAAGGGTTGGCCGAAACATTTATTTCGCCTCGTTTCCTTGAGTATTTTTCGTTGCAGGCTCCAAAAGGAGAAGAGGGCTTGTACCTCGGATTTAGTCACTTGCATTCATTTATTTCATCATTATTAGGTTTTGGTTTGTCGGGGTATTTACTTTCTAAATACTGTCCTGATCCAAAACGGTTCTCGTCGACTGAAGCTTGGAAAGAAGCAACAGTTAATGCCCATTATATTTGGTATTACTTTGTTGGTATCGCAATTACATCCGCTGTTGCATTGATTATTTATGGACAAGTAGTTAAACGTCTTGATAAAAAACATTCTTAAGCTGATATACGTTTATAAAAATTGATTCGTTATTTTCAATTCAAAAATTTAATCTAATTTATCATGAAAAGAATTAAACCAACCCTTATTGCATTGGTAGTTGCATTACTATTATCAAGCTGCTACGGACCCTTTAAACTCACTAGAAATTTACATGACTGGAATGGCTCTTTAGGTGATGAGTGGGTGAACTCACTTGTTTTCTATGGACTTTTAGTAGTTCCTGTTTATGAGGTTGCTGCAGCAATTGATGTTCTTATTCTTAATACCATTGAATTCTGGACAGGAGATAATCCAGTTGGTTTTAAGGGAAATAAGAAAATGGAAAAAATAGTTGAGCAGGAAAATAGCACTTACAAAATTACTGCTAAACGCAACACCATTCTTATCGAAGGAATCTCAGGAATTGATCAGGGGAAGAAGATTAAGATGAAAATTGATAAAGAAAATAAACAACTTTTTCTTGAAAAAGAAGGTGAATTAATTAAGCTGGCTGAGTTTGATGAAATAGCTCAAACAGTCAAAGTATTCCAGCCTGACGGGAGTTTCACGGAGATTGATCCATCAACAACAGACCCCCTGGCATACATCCAGAACAACTAAATTATGGATGCAAAAATAGTGGTAAAATATTTTTTTTGCTGATTTTCTTTTGAGCATATAAATTTTCCATTATTTTTGCATCGCTAATTTCAGCCCGGATGGCGGAATAGGTAGACGCGCTGGATTCAAAATCCAGTTTCCGCAAGGAAGTGGGGGTTCGATTCCCCCTCCGGGTACAAAAAGCTCTCAAACTATAAAGTTTGAGAGCTTTTTTATTATCTAAAAAAGTATGAAAACTATATAAAAAAATTAGGCCAGCTAAGAATTAGCTGGCCCGAGTTGCTTGTGCGCTTAAGAGTGGAATGAAAGGGGAAAAATAAATTGGTTTTAATTATACGTGAAAATTCCATTCGCTTTAAGTAATTCAAAGTTAAATCAAAACTACCTCTCAATCATAATTTATTGGGGACTATTATATGAACATACCCATATTTCATGGGAACCCCCCCCTTTTTTTTGATGAACGCAATAATTTCAGATTATATTGTTAATTGAAATCTCGTATTTATAAGGGAATATTAGAACTTTACGTTTAGTCCAACCCCAAATAGTTCTTTAAACTGAACTCTCGTCCCTATCTCATCAACAAAGCCATCATCATCATTGTCAACCTGAATGTCAATATCATCATCATAAATCAGATTAGTGATTAGGTTTGCTGAAAGATAGTCGTTAATTTTCATGTTGATCAATACATCCCAGTAAACATCAATATTTTCAGGGTTATCAATGTAATTTGAGAAGAAGTCAACTTTTGTCTCTAAACTCACATTTTTAACGATTTCCTGTTTAAGCTGAGCTTTTACGAATGCGCCTAATTCCGAACGACTTTTCTTACCCGGATCAACACCAAAAGCACCTGCAACAGAAAGCACATCATCTGTAACAACTGTCATCTTTCCGGTTAGTGGAGATACAAAAATAGAAAAACGATCACTTGGTTTATAATCCAGACCTAAAGCCAAAGTAAGATAACCTGGTGCTAAAAATTTTGAAATTTCATTCTCCCGATTAGGATAATTATAGCCATTCGCAAATTGAGATCTGAAGTTAAAAAGTGCAGTATAATAAATTTTGCCTTTTGATTTTAAGCCCAACTTTGAGCTAAAATCAATTTTATCGTCAGTTTTTACAGACTCATCACCATTCTCCTTAAGTAAACCGTACCCGAGGTCAAGTGCATTTTCCCAACTAATTTTATCTTTTTGGTAATTGGCAAATGAATTGAAAAGGAAAGTTCCTGATGCAGAACTTTTACCCCCTGCAGCCCAGTTTGAAAGTGAAACTTGTGAAAAGTTGATTGAAGTAGTTCCACCAAGTTTCCACACTTTGGTGCTATCTGCAGCTTCCTGAGAAACAGCAATTAATGGAAGGAAAAAAAGTAAGAGTATAAATTTTTTCATGTTATTGATTTTGAACGTTTACATCCATCTGAGGGAAAGGAATACTCAATCCAGCCTTAGGGAATTGTTTATAAACTTTCTCCTGCATGTCAAAATGTATTCCCCAATAGTCAGAAGCTTTAGCCCAAACCCGAACAGTAATATTTACCGAACTGTCTGCCAATTCTCCCAGTGCTATAAACGGCTCAGGATCTTTAAAAATCCGATTATCATCATTAATTAATGACAAAATAAGAGCCTTCGCTTCATCATAATCATCACCATAAGCAATGCCAAATGAAAAATCTACCCGACGAGTTTCTTCTGCCGAATAATTCACCATTGATCCGGTTGATAGCCCACCATTTGGAATGATAATCGTTTTGTTGTCTGGTGTCTTTAGAATGGTATTGAAAATTTGAATTTCAGAAACAGAGCCAGCATACCCCTGTGCCTCAATATAGTCTCCAACTTTAAATGGTTTAAAAATCAGGATCATTACCCCTCCTGCAAAATTCTGTAAAGTCCCAGAAAGTGCCATACCAACAGCCAAACCTGCAGCTCCAAGTATTGCAACAAAAGAAGTCATTTGAATCCCAAGCATACTAATTACTGAAATAAGCAGCATAATCTTCAGTAAAATACCGGCCAGGCTCTTCAGGAATCCACGTAACGACTCATCCCAATCCCTTTTTACCATTAAACGTTCAAATGCTTTGGAAATCATGCTGATTATCCATAAACCAACAACTAAGGTGATTAAAGCTGATGCCAGTTTTAATCCGTAAGTAAATGCCAGATCAGTAATCCAGCTTGCAAAATTTTCGAATGTTCCCATATTTTATTTTTTGTGATAAGAAATATAACAGTTTTTTACCTCTCAGGTTTTTAGAATCAATCTTTATATAAAAAAAAAGCACCCGGTTAAGGATGCTTCTCTAATCTAACTATACTAAACTATGCAATACTTCTAACAAGTTCGAGCGAATCTCTAACTTGAAAAAGTCTGGATATCTCTTCATCTTCTACAGAGATATTGAAGGTGTTTTCTAAATAAAAAATGAACAATGTCCAATCAAGTTGATCAAAATTCAAATCTTCATTGAATGAAGCATCCAACGCAATTTCATTTCTTGGAACACCAGTTTTCCTAAGAACACGATAAAGTGTCCTTTTCATTGTTTTGTTTTCCATGTCGTTTCTTGTTTTCATCTTCACCGGCTTTTGGCGAAATCATCAATGCAAAAATAAATATTCGAACAAATTAATCGACAGTTCAAAGATTAAAAAGTTCTAAATAGCAGTTGTTTTAACAATTATTTCAAGCTTGTATTTTTCTTTAAAGAGGTAGGAGTATTAAAAAGGTTGCAATATTGGTAAGGATATTTACCAATCTTTTTTAAGTATGCTATATATTTCTAAGTCAAGATATCCGGAATGATGCTTCTCTCCAGCGCGTTCTGTACCCTCAAAAGAGAAATCCAGACGTTTAGGAATCGCAGCACTTTTAGTATTTCCAACTGCACACTTTATCTGAATCCTGTTCATTCTCATTTGTGAGAAAGCAAAGCTTACAAGTTCTTTTACCGATTGAGTAATAATTCCTTTTCCATTCATACTTTTGATTAACCAATATCCAATTTCTGTTTTGAGGTTAACCCGATCAGTATCTTTGAAACCTATCAAGCCTGCAAAATGCTCTTGATACCAAATAACAAAAACTTCATCACTATCATTATTCGTTTTAGTTGTTACTGATTGAATAAAAGATTCAGTATCACCTTGAGTATGCGTATCCTGAACAAAAGGCAACCAAGGTGAAAGAAACTCACGGTTTTGACAAATCGCTTGAAAAACATGAAAAGCATGAGTAATATTCAAACGATCTAAGCTAATATTTGCAGTTACCTTCAGCATAATTTTTAGTCAAGATACATCTTATATTTTGTCCAATCAATTGAAAATACCTTCTGGGAATATGAATTTGTTGACTCGGTTGAAAAAGCTAAAATACTGTCATTAATAAAGCAGATACCTTCCGTTTGAGCTCCTGCTATTGATTTCATATTAAGATATACACTTTTTGTACTAAATGTTTTATCCGCATCAAATTTAAAAAGATACACAAATGGAATATAATTGTAATAACCAACTAACGAAAAATATCGTTTATCTGGACTTAATGCTGCACCGGTTATCAATCCGCCAACATCATAGTTACCCGTTGGATTAAGTTCGTATTCTCCTGTTTTTTTAGACAATTTATATACTGTGGTCTTCAGGTTTTTCCAATCTTTTGAAAATAAATAAAGATGATCCTGATATGAAAACATGGCTTCACAATCAAATTCATGAGCATGATTTCTTGGGAAAAAATTATCCTGCAAAGCATATGAAAATTTGATTTTTTTTGCAGATAACTTCAATTCCTTTTTATCGCTGCGCAACTTCTTTTTTGGAATTTTATATACTTTCAAATCTTTTCGAGAACCACTATTATTACCAAAATCGCCAACATAAATGTGCTTTTTATCATGAGCAATTGCCTCCCAATCTGTATTTCTGGCATCATCAAGTTCAACTGTCATCACAATTTTTCCATCCGAATCCAAAGCATAGATTTCATCCTTATTTCCTCCATCATTTAATGACCACAATCGGCTATCAAACCAAATTAATCCTGATGTTTCCTGTAGTTTACTATCAATTTTCCCAATTAATACATCTGGATTGAGCTCAATTACTTTTACGTTCTTGTTCTCATTCTTCTTGCTGCAAGAAGGCAAGCCACTTCCAAATAAAAGGGCTAGTAATAAAAATATGTACTTCTGATTTTTCATAATCTAATCCAAATACTTTTTATATTCTGACCAGTCTATTTCAAATACCTTTTGAGAAAATGTATTTGTTTTTTCAGTTGAAAAAGCCAGCTTATTATTATCAACAAAAACTACGCCTTCCGGTTGAGAACCGGCAATTGAGTTCATATTTAAAAATACTGTTTTAGTTCCAAAAGTATTCGAAGAATCAAATTTGAAAAGGTAAATGAATGGTTTCAGGTTCTCAGGATTAAAAACAGAAATTGTGTATCCAAGTAAAGCCAGGTATTTTCCATCTGAACTTAAATCAGCACCAGTTATTAGACCATTCACATCAAAGCTGTCAGAAGGTTCAAGCTCATAATCACCTGATTGCTTTGGTAATTTATAAATTGTTGTTTTGAAATTTTTCCAATCTTTCGAAAACAGATATAGTTCATCCTGAAAAGACAACATCGCTTCACAATCAAATTCATTGTTCAAATAATCTCTTTCTGAAAAATCATCTTGATTTGCATAAGAGAATTTGATCTCTTCAGCAGTTACACTAGAAATATCCTCACTTAGATCGAGGTCTTCTTTTGCAACTTTAAACACCTTCAAATCGATTCGATTACCTTTATTATTTCCAACATCACCAATATAAATGAAGTTATTGTCCTGAGCTAATGCTTCCCAATCAGCGTTTGTTTTATTTTCTATTTCAATCGTTAATTCAATGTCTCCATTTGAATCAATTGCATAAATCTCATTTTCACCTCCACCATCATTTATGCTCCACATTTTATCATTAAACCAAATAAGTCCAGATGTTTCAACTAACTGGTCAGATAAATCATTGATCAAAATATTTGGTTTAATATCAAAATCCATCCTATTATCCTCATCTTCATCTCCAGAAAACAAATCACATGATAACATTGACACCAATAGTAGAATTCCTAAGCCAATTCGTTTCATTTCAAATTTTTTATGAAAAATACATATTAAAACTAAATATGATCAATTTTTATCAACTATCAGAATGATTATATTTGTGCAAAAGCAAAAAATAACATGAAGCACACAATCGTATTCCTCTTTGTCATAACATTGTTTTTCAGCTTTTCGTGTGGACAAGCAGAAAAAAAATCATCCGACATTCAAGTTAAGATAGAAACAGAACTTGGGGACATTTTGATCAAACTTTATGAAAAAACGCCTCAACATCGGGATAATTTCTTAAAATTAGCCAAAGAAGGCTTATATGATGATTTACTTTTTCACCGTGTAATTAAAGGTTTTATGATACAAGGTGGTGACCCCGATTCAAAAGATGCTGAGCCTGGAAAACGATTGGGTGGCGGTGATCTGGGATATACAATTCCTGCTGAATTTGATTCAACTCTTTTCCACAAAAAAGGAGCTCTTGCTGCAGCTCGGCAAGGTGACCAGCAAAATCCTGAAAAGCGATCTTCTGGCTCTCAATTCT
The DNA here is from genome assembly GCA_965372405.1 of uncultured Sunxiuqinia sp. Classification (GTDB taxonomy): domain Bacteria; phylum Bacteroidota; class Bacteroidia; order Bacteroidales; family Prolixibacteraceae; genus Sunxiuqinia. Next base: position 27,652 of record CBDVCE010000027.1, on the reverse strand, counting down.
ATATTATTCAGGGAAGAACTTTTACTACCGAGCAACTCAATGAAATGGAAAATAAAATGAATGTTCAGCGTGCACAATCCGTGTTGCGCAATCATTTTAAGAAACATCAGGAAGAAATAAATAAACTTCGTTCTGAAGGTAAACAGGACGACTTTCAAATTAGGATGGCCGAAATACGAGAAGCTGTAGATGCTGAAGTTAGCCAATTGCCTCCATTAAAAATTAGCGAAGAGAAGAAGCAAGCTTATTCAACAATTGGAGGTTATCCATCGCTTGACGGAAATTATACGGTTTTTGGTGAAGTGATTGAAGGCCTTGATGTAATTGATAAAATTGCGGCAGTTGAAACAGATGATTTTGACCGCCCCAAAGTGGATTTGAAAATGAAAGTGAAAGTGCTGAATTGATGAAACAATGTCTTTTCATAGGAATTTTAGTTATCCTTTTTTCTTTTTCTGGGAGAAGTCAGGATCGGATTGTAGAAATACAAACCAATCTGGGAACAATGAAATTTCGTTTATATAACGACACACCAAAGCACCAAAATGCCTTTATGAAATTGGCCAATCAAGGCTATTATGACGGAACTCTTTTCTACCGGGTAATTCAAAATTTCTTAATACAGGGAGGATCAAAATCTTCAAGAAATGCTCCCAAAGGAAAAAGAATTGGATATGGTGATCCTGACCATACGGTTGACGATGAGATTTTTTCTCACTATCATCATAAAAAAGGGGTCCTTTGTGCACCGCGCCAACCAGATGGGGTAAATCCATTTAAGCAATCTGATATATCACAATTTTATATTGTAAAAGGAAAAGTTTTTACTGAAGGGACATTAGACACTTTGGAGCTATCAATAAACCGACCAATTCGCAAAGAGATAACCAGTCAGATATATACACCCGATATTAAAGAAAAATTGAAGCAGCTAAAAGCTGAGAAAAAAGTAGCTGAGTTTCGTGAAATTGCAGGACAAGTAAAACGAGATATCAATAGCCGTTTTAATTTACATCCGGGCGTTCTAAAGTTTAGTCCAGAGCAACGCAAATCTTATACTACTGTGGGTGGATATCCTGATTTAGATGGCAAATACACAATTTTTGGTGAGTGCATCAGTGGATTTAATGTAATTGATAAGATTGCTGCTTTAAAAACCGATAGCAATAATCGCCCATATACTGATATTAAAATAACCGTGAATGTGATTCAATGATTCTAAAAACTTCATATCGTTGGTTGTTCATCTTCCTTTTGGCTTTGGGAGTGGCCTGTTCAAGTCCTGAGAAAAAGCAAACCACAACCTTAAAGTCTGTCGAAAAAAAAGATAATAAGGTTGAAGGAAATACATCATTTCAAAGATTCATTCCATCTTTGGTGAAAATTGAAAGCTTTAATAAAGGCCGATTCTTAGAATCTAAAACTGCTTTCTTTGTTGAAAAAGACGTCATTGTTTGCCGTCTTTCCATGCTAAATGATGCAACTGATGCCCGAATTACCCCATTCGATGAAAATAAAAGATACACGGTTCCCGGATATTTGGCTGTTGACCGAATTAACGACTTGGTTTTATTGAAAGTTGAAGGAATTGAAAGATCTCCAATTCTGCTATACAATGGAGTTGCTCCACTTTCAGCAAAAACCATTTACTTAACCAAACCACAAAACAACACTCTACCTCTCCATCGTGGAAAAGTACTGAGTTATTCAACCATAAAAGGAACTAAACGATACAAAGTCACAAATAAGTTTGGCTCAAAATCATTTGGCACACCTGTTTTTGTTTCAACCCAAAAAGCAATTGGACTTGCCTTTGCAGAAGTAGTTGACTACGAAAATCAGCATTTTGCAATTCCTTCCCAATTTGTTATCGATCTGCTAGCTAAGAAATCTGCAAACCCACAAAAATTGGAGAACCTTAAGTCAAACGCCAATAAGGTCATTTCTGAAGCAAACCGTAAAATCAAAGGGTTATTAATTAAAACTGATGTTGGTGATATCACAATTCGTCTGTTTAATGAGACACCAGTTTATCGCGATAATTTTATTCGCTTGGTTAGGGAAAATTATTTCGACAGTTTATTGATTCATCGGGTAATAAAAAACTTTTGTATTCAAAGTGGGGCAGCTGACACCCGTTATGCTGAGTCTGATGATATTGTAGGCTGGAAAGGCCCAGGATACACACTGCCAGCCCATATTGTTCCTAAATTTTATCACAAACGAGGAATGATTGGATCGCCCAGAAAGCAAGATCGAAAAAACAGCAAACGGCGTTCTGATGGATCTCAATTTTACATTGTTACAGGCAGAACATACTCTGATGCTGAGCTTGATGATATTGAGGCTGATACAGATTATAAATTCTCTACAACTCAGCGTCAGGTTTATAAAACCGTTGGCGGAGCACCACACATTGATGGAACCTACACTATTTTTGGTGAAGTAATTCAGGGAATGTCCATTGCAGACCTGTTGGTACAAACTCCTGTTGACAGTGATTTCCGTCCATTAAAAGACATTCGTATACAAAAAATTCATATTCTGGAATAAAACTCTTCGTTATATCCATTTTTCAGGTGAATGATTATCTTTGTGCCTCCATTTAACAGCATATAAAGATGTTAGAAAAAATAGAACAGCTTAAAAGAGAGATTGAGGCATTAAGTGCTTCTACCCTAGAGGAAGTGGATGACCTTCGAATCAAGTATATCAGCAAAAAAGGACTGGTTGGCCAATTGTTTGCTGACTTTAAAAATGTTCCTGCCGAACAGAAAAAAGCTGTTGGACAATCAATCAACGTACTTAAAAATTTTGCACTCGATAAAATAAATAGTTTAAAAGAGACTTTTGAAAATGGAGATCAGGGAGAGTCTGGACAAGACTTAAGCATGCCTGGAGAACCCCAGCGAATGGGAACCCGCCACCCACTTTCAATTGTTAGAAATGAAATTATTGACATATTCGCCCGTCTTGGATTTACTGTTGCTGAAGGTCCCGAAATTGAGGACGACTGGCATGTATTTTCAGCATTGAATTTTCCACCGGAACATCCAGCCCGTGATATGCAGGATACCTTCTTTATTGAGAAAGATCCCGATGTATTGTTGCGTACGCACACTTCTAGTGTTCAGGCAAGAGTGATGGAAAAAACACAACCCCCAATTCGCTCAATCTTCCCTGGACGTGTATTTCGTAACGAGGCTATTTCAGCTCGTTCACACTGTATCTTCCATCAAATTGAAGGTTTGTATGTGGATAAAAATGTATCGTTTGCAGATTTAAAACAAACCCTGTTGTATTTTTCACGCGAACTGTTTGGTGAAAAAACTGAAATCCGCCTGCGCCCTTCATACTTTCCATTTACAGAGCCATCCGCAGAGATGGATGTAAGTTGCTCGATTTGTGGAGGTAAAGGCTGTAACGTTTGTAAATATACCGGCTGGCTTGAGATTTTGGGTTGCGGAATGGTTGATCCAAACGTACTTGACTCTTGCAATATTGATTCTAAAGAATTTACTGGATTTGCATTTGGAATGGGTATTGAGCGAATTACTATGTTGAAATATGGCATCAAGGATATTCGTCATTTCTTTGAAAATGATGTTCGTTTCCTGCGCCAGTTTGATTCAGCTTATTAAAACATATTTTACCCTACTCTCACATGATGCTAGCTCTTTTCATGTTTGCAGCACTTCTTTATAGTATTTTTGCAGCCTATAAATCTGCATACAGGGGGGCTACGCAATATTGGGGAGTCAAAATGGCCATTGAAATTGGCAAGCCAGAGGAATCCCAAAATGAGCTTATTTTTAAATCGTTTGAATCAATCACGGTACATGGCTTAAGAGATGCCATAACCACTATAGATGAGCGTTTTAAAAAGAATATTTCAGCCTTATTGAATCTGGGATTCTTTCTTGTTGGAGTTTACTTTTTTAGCTGGCCGGTTGGAATATTTAGTCTATTTGGAATTCTACTCGCTAAAACGTTTATACGTCATCAGTTACCTGAATCCAGTTCAGAAAGATACAAAAGGAAGATTATCCAGAAAATGGAAAGAGAATCACGTATTTATGGTTTTCTTCAATTGAAAAGAAAGAAAGAAAAAGCTGATTTTTTTCTAGCCGAATTGGAGAAATTGGCTTAGACGAGTAATTCAAATAACTCCTCAAGCTCTTCCACAAAAAAGTCTGGATTGAGTTCTTGAATTTTCTCAGAGTCTCCAAAACCATAGCCGACTCCAAGTGTGCTAATTTCATTTGCTTTCCCCCCAATAATATCAAAAATGGTATCACCAATCATAACTGTATTTTCTGAAGGCTCAAGTTGATTTCGTACCATCAGTTCGGTGATCAATTCAGCTTTGGTATGCTCACGCCCTCCTGCTACACCCTGAAAATCTACCAAGTATCGATCAATCTCAAAATGTCTCAAAACACCAACAGTATAGCGATCTGTTTTTGAGGTTGCCACATACAAATTCTTGCCTTGCATTTGAAGTTCTTCAAGCATATCAAGCACACCAGGATATAGTTCAGCCTCCAGAAAACCTTTTGTACTGTAATATTCACGAAACAACCGAACACCTAACTCCACCTGTCGCTCATCAAAACCCAATACATTTTTTAAGCCTTCATGAATTGGTGGACCAATCAATTGATCAACTACAGTTTCACTATCCAACTCAAGCGACATTTGCCCGAGCATGTAATTCAACGAGTTATTTAAACCCAGTTTGGAGTTAATCAACGTTCCGTCTAAATCAAAAATAATATGTGAGAAATTGGGCATTTGCTGTTGTTTTGCGCAAAGTAAAAGGAAATAATCATTCGCAAATAATTTAAATAAGAAAATAAGTATGTTTTTATCACATTAACTACCCAAGGTATTTATATTTTTCTAAGTTTGTAACCATGTGTAATGTTGTGTAATTTGGTTATGAAGAAATACTATTCAATTTCAGAAGTTGCTGATATATTAGGAAAAAGTACAGAAACTCTTAGGAGATGGGATCGAGATGGTAAATTATCAGCTATTAGAGAGCCCATGAGTAATTATAGGGTTTATAAAAGGGAACAATTGCAGTTATTTCCTGAGTTTCAAGACTTACATAAAGAAAGTGAAATTATTAGAAATTTTTCTCAACCCAATCATGATTATTCAGTATTAGAATTATTTGCAGGAGCAGGTGGTTTGGCAATCGGACTCGAAAAGTCTGGAATTAAATGTGCCGCATTAAATGAGATCGATAAATGGGCATGCCAAACACTCCGAGAAAATAGACCAAATTGGAATGTATTGGAAGGGGATATTAAGAATTTTGATTTCTCCAATTATGAAAATAAAGTTGATATTGTAACTGGTGGTTTTCCTTGTCAGGCATTTAGTTATGCAGGGAAGAAACTAGGACTAAAAGATGCCAGAGGTACATTATTCTATGAATTCTCCAGAGTTGTTCAAGAGGTTAAGCCAGCAATTTGTATCGGTGAAAATGTTAGGGGACTTTTAAGCCATGAAAATGGTAAAACGCTTGAAGGAATGATTTCAATTTTAGATGAGATTGGCTATCATGTAGTTTCTCCGGTTCAAGTTTTAAAGGCAATCAATTATAATGTTCCTCAAAAAAGAGAGCGTTTAATCTTAGTTGGCGTTCGAAAAGATATTGATGTTGAATACAATTATCCACTTCCCTATGACCATATTTATAACTTGAGTGATGCCTTAAAAAAAGGGACACTTTATGATACAAATGTTCCAGAATCAAAAGGGACAAAGTATCCCGAGCATAAAGAAAAAGTACTTGATCTGATTCCACCCAAAGGTTATTGGAGGGATTTACCTTTAGACATTCAAAAAAAATACATGCAAAAAAGCTACTACTTAGGTGGTGGAAAAACAGGTATGGCGCGGAGAATTGGCTGGGACGAACCATGCTTGACATTAACTTGCAGCCCTGCTCAAAAGCAAACAGAAAGATGTCACCCAGAGGAAACGAGACCTTTTACAGTTCGTGAATATGCCAGAATACAAACATTTCCTGATGATTGGGATTTTCAAGGTTCTATTTCACAACAATATAAACAAATAGGGAATGCCGTTCCTGTAAATTTAGCAAAGGAAATTGGCTATTCAATTGTTAAGTTCTTGAACAACTATTATGAGAAAATGAACGAATCTGATTCTTCAATCTCCTTAGCTAAGGCCATATAGCCTCTTCTAAAGAAATCTTCAGTATCTAAATCAAGAATCAAGAGGTCAATCTCTTTAACGAGTTTATTATAAAAATCAGGGAATCCAGTAAGTCTATGCCAAAATTCCACGCCAACAATTACAGGGTGTCTTTCATCAATTTTCTTGTAATGTTGACTTAACTGACTTTCTTCTCCGTACAATACTCCTAATATTAAATCACTATTATTTAAGTTGATAGAGTTAGTTCTGGCCAAGTTAGCAACTGATTCAAATTTCTTAAGCAATGGTGAAACATCTTCAGAATTTATCGTATTAGGTCCAGATTTCAATTGACACCACTTTCTTCGATTATCAGTTTTATCAATAAACTCAATATCCATTCCTTTAATCAGTGATCCATCAGCTAACCCAAGTTCCACAAACATGTTCTGTATTCTTGTTCCAAACGAAGTATTAATCGAAGTTCCCAATACCCTTGGATAATATAATGCTTTGGCTATTCCAATTGGTGTAAAATCATTTTCCAATATCTTAGATAGATACTTAACAATGATAGGATTTATCTTGTAAGATTTTAATCTTGAATGCTCCTTGAGTACATTCAGTTTATGGTTTTCAAAGATTTTCTCTTTAAAATAATCTTTAACAATCTGTAACAGTGGCAATTCATCCATATACATACAAATATAGATGAATTTTATTAAGTATATGATCAATAAAACCCTTCTTAGCTATACAGTGCAATTTCCAAGCAAACCTTATTCCCTTATTGAAATCCAGAAAGAAATCAGAATAAGCGAATACGGTGTTTGCATTGAAAGATCTCATCTGCGACTAAGGTTAGATTTGCCATTACTTACAAGTCTTGGATAAACCTCCAAACCCAACAAATTGAAAAAGGATGGCGTGGAGGTATCTCCAAAGCCCGACCAAATGAAAAGTGAAGGCTTGGATGTTCATCCATTGCTTCCCCTGGAAAAAAGGAACACGTGGAGGTTTGTCCATTGGTCAATCAAATGAAAAAGAAAGCTGTGGAGGTTCGTCCATTGCCTGCCCAAACAAAAAGTGGAGGCTTGGACATTTACCCATTGGCTCCCCGCATAAAAAGGAAGGCGTGGAGGTATCTCCATGCCTATATGAAAAAGGGTGGGCATGGGGGTTTGTCAGCAGTAAAAATAATTCATAAGGGTTCAATCGGTTTATCTTGATCTTAAATCTAATGCTTATCTGGCCTCGGATGCTTATCTCAACAAAGTCAAATGATTATCTTTGCCAGCTCTTTAAAAAAGAATAATTGTAAGATGAACAAACACTTTCAGGAGATAATACGAAAAGCAGGAGAAGCCACAGCTATTTTTGAAATTGAAACAATTCAGAATTTATGGAGTGGATATGGAAGTATTGTGCGTTATGGTTTAGAAAATAGTTCCTTAAAAAGTGTTGTGGTTAAACATGTTCGTTTACCAGAAGGAAGTTCACATCCCCGGGGGTGGAATACTGACCTTTCGCATGAAAGAAAGATCAAATCATACAAAGTAGAAACAGCCTGGTACAAACAATGGAGTCATCTTTGTAATGAGGGTTGTCGAATTCCCAAATGCCTGGCTCTTGAGACAATTGGCGATGAAGTATTGATGGTGCTGGAAGATATGGATGAAGCCGGATTTCCAGAAAGATTGTCATCTGTTAGCTGGGAAAATATTGAAGTTTGCATTGATTGGCTAGCCAGTTTTCATGCTACATTTCTAAATGAAAAGCCCGTGAATTTATGGCCGGTTGGAACTTATTGGCATCTGGATACCCGTCCTGATGAATGGGAAATCATGAAAAATGATGGTCTCAAGAAGGCTGCCAAAGAGATTGACTTAAAATTACAGAACAGTCCTTTTCAAACCTTTGTACATGGCGATGCCAAACTGGCGAATTTCTGTTTTTCTGAAGATGGCAAACAAGTTTCTGCTGTCGATTTTCAATACGTTGGAGGTGGCTGCGGTATGAAAGACCTGGCCTATTTTATTGGCAGTTGCTTGTATGAAGACGATTGCGAACAACTTGAAGAGCAGCTTCTGGATTTCTATTTCCAAAAGCTGAGAACTGCCTTGAAAAAAGCAAAAAAACAAGTTGATTCAGACGCTCTTGAAAAAAACTGGCGTGAACTGTATCCGGTTGCATGGACTGATTTTCATCGTTTTCTGAAAGGATGGAGTCCTGACCATTGGAAAATAAATAGTTATAGCGAACGACTAGCCCGTGAAGTGGTCAGTCAGCTTAAATCTAAAACAGCATGATACTCAGTAAAAACGATTTAAAAGATCTCTGCCAGATAGCAATTGGAGCAGCTCAGGAAGCTGGACAGGCTATTTCAGACAACAGGAACCGTGAACTGACGGTAAAGAACAAAATAGGTGCTGATAGTTTGGCTTCGCAGGTAGTAACTGAAGTTGATTTGATGAGTCAGGAAATCATTCTAAAAAAGATTCTGCCTACATGTAAAAAATATGATTTGGCATTGTTAACAGAAGAAAGCACAGATGATCACAGTCGTTTTGAGAAAGATTATTTCTGGTGCATTGACCCAATGGATGGAACTCTTCCATTTATCAAATCGAATCCCGGATATTCAGTATCCATTGCATTGGTTTCTAAATCTGGTGAGTCACAAATTGGAGTTGTTTATGATCCGATAACAAAAACGCTTTATCATGCCATAAAAGGACTGGGAGCATATCGGAACAGGGAAGAATGGAGAACGGAAACCGAAGAATGGGACAAAACCCTAACTCTGGTTATTGATCCTGGTTTTTCGAAGCATAAATGGTATGAACAAACACTTACTGATCTAAAACAAGACTCAGATATATCTGAGATTATAGAATTAGGAGGGGCAGTAATGAATGCCTGCTGGGTATTAGAGAAGCAGCCCGCTATCTACTTTAAGTTTCCAAAGTCTGAGCAAGGTGGTGGTAGTCTTTGGGATTTTGCAGCAACTGCCTGTATTTATAATGAGATTGGAGCTGTCGTAAACAACTTCAACAAAGGATCGCTGGACTTAAATCGCTCAGAATCCAGCTTTATGAATCATAAAGGAGTTATTTTTGCAAGTAACAAAAACCTTTCGAACAAGATAATTGAGATTTACAATCAACTTTCAAAAGTATAGAAATCGTTACTCTACTTTCTTTCCTACAATCACTTTTAATTTCTTAGGAAGAATTTCAATTTTAAACTGACTTTTCCCAAGAGACTCTCCATCTACTTCTCCTGCTAATGGATTTGAACATGAAATGGCAACTTCTTTTGCCTGATAACAGTCAACATGATTATCTTTTACAAAACTCCCATTATACAAGCCAATTAGGTTTTTTAGAATGCCCCAAACACCTATCTTTTTAATAATTGTAATCTCAAAAGTGCCATCATTGGGAACCGCATCCGGAGCTTGCATCATTCCACCACCATTGTATTTTCCAATACCAACACTGACAGAAAAAATCAACTCCTCCAATTCTTTGCCATCAACCGATACAGTTACTCTGCGGGTTTGATATTGCATATAAGCCATCACAAAACTATAGAGATACACCCACAAGCCAGATCTGTCTTTTTCTTTCATCTGATTTGCCTTGTCAGCAGCCAAAGCATCAAAGCCAAATCCTGCCATATTTGAAAAATAGCGGTTAATCTCTAGTTTATTCTCGTAGTAGGAAATCTTTCCAATATCCTGAAGCAGTGTTTCCCCCTCGCTAATTTTCTGAATGGCCTCTTCATAATCAGTTGGGATACCAAAGGTTTTTACCCAGTCATTCCCAGTTCCTACGGGGATCATTCCAATTGTAACTTCTTCGGGAGAACATTCTTTCTGAAGAAAAACCCCATTTGCCACTTCATTCAAGGTTCCATCCCCTCCAACAACAATCAAATTACGGCTGCCATTTTCAATTGCAGTTGCGGCTAATGTGATAGCATGCTTGGGATAATCCGAAACAGCTAAATCAAAATCAAATCTTTTTTGGCTTAAGAAATTTATGATTTTTGCGATGTCTTTTTTACCTCTTCCTCCTCCTGCATGGGGGTTAAGAATTATTTTCCAACTATTCTGGGTGGATTTGCTCATTTTTATCTATTCAACTCAACTATTCTGAAAAAGAGTATATATGTAATCTCTGGGATTTCCTCCGGGAGTGGTGTAAAGAAAATTAAAATTCCTGATTAATTTAAACTTGTACCCAAGTTTTTCCTGAAGCATATCCGCACTATAATTCTTTACCGGAAGTCCGCTGCACATTTTCACCCCTTCTAAAGAAAAAACTGCAATAATTACAAATCCTCCTGGTTTAACCAGTTTCTTCAGTAAATCAAAATATGCTTCCTGATCTGTTTCATTGGTGAAAAAGTGAAGAACGGCACGATCATGCCAAAGGTCAACTTGCTTAATTTTATCAAGTTCTTCAGCACCCGTCAGGTCATCAACAATCCATTCCACTTGCTCTGCCTTACCTCCCAATCTACTTTTCAACTGATTGATTGCAGACTCACTAATATCTGTAACCAGAAGCTTATTATAATCTTCTTCTACCAAATAATCAATAAAAGTACTCGTGCCTGCGCCAACGTTCAAAATTCGCGAATCATGAGATAGCTTGCATTCGTCAAACAAATCAATTGAAGGTTTTGGAGACTCTTCATACCACCCTAATTTATCAGTCGGAATTGAATGATAAACTTCTTCCCAGTGTTTTTTTGATGATTTCATTTTAGCAATAATAAGCAATAAATATAATCAATCCAATCATCAAAATTGCTGAAGCAATATTTACATAAACCGTTTTTAAGAAGTCAAACTCTGAAATCTCTTTTTGAGAATACCCGATATAGGGTTTTTCAACTAGTTGCCCATGGTAAACATTTGGCCCGCCAAAACGGCATTTTAAAATGCCTGCTAAAGCAGCTTCCGGGTATCCGGCATTTGGGCTGCTGTGTTTTCTCCCAAACTTTAGAATATGAATCAGCCCACTACTCCAACTAAAAGTCACAAGTATCATCAATAACGCAGTTAAACGAGCAGGAATAAGATTCATTAAATCATCAAACCGCGCAGCAAACCAACCATATTCTTTGTATCGTTTATTCTTATAGCCAATCATCGAATCATGGGTGCTAACCATCTTAAAAGCAAACATTAACGGCACTCCGCCAATTGCATAATAAAAGAGTGGGGCAATCACTCCATCACTTAGGTTTTCAGCCATAGTTTCCAAAACTGCCGTTCGTATTTGTTGCTCATTCAAATTGTCAGTATCTCTCCCCACAATGTAACTCAATTGCTTTCTTCCGGCATTTAGTCCATCTTTTTTCAAAGCTTTTGTGACTAGCCACGATTCATAAATTAAGCTTCGGTTAGCCAACCCATAAAAAACGCCAACAGACGCAATTACAATATATGCTTCTTGAAACTGCTCCAACTGTTTAAATAAAAAGTAGAAACCCAACCAACAGATTCCAGTAAGGAAGATAGTGGTCAATGTACCTTTTAGCTTTCTATTTTTTCCATTGTTGAAACGCTTTTCAAGTTTAGAAATGCTCCATCCAAACAAATGAATGGGATGTGGCAACCATCGGGGGTCACCAATTACGCTATCCAGAAGAAAACCAATTAGTAGAGGAAGTATAAAATATTCAGCATTCATTTTACTGCCATATGATGGCGTTTTTGGTTCGAATATTGTTTCAAGGCTTCAATTAGCATCGTATTTTTCTCTTCGGATTGAATTCCAATTCTAAAATAATTATTGCTTAACCCTTTAAAGTTTGATGCATCCCGAATTTGTATTTGATGTTTTTCCAGAAGGTATTGCTTCAAATCTGAAGCTTTTCCTTTTTCCAATTTTACCAGAAAAAAACCAGTATCCGATTCAAGTACACAAAAACCATCTATCTCATCAATTTTTTGCTGCAAACTTTGACTTATATAACGAACTTCTTTTGTGTTTGGCTTAAGATTTTCTTCATTTTGAATGATGTATTTCCCTGCTTCCAATGCAAGTACATTGACCGACCAAGGCTTTAGAAACTGATTTAGCTTACTTGAGATTTCAGCACTACTAAGAATGTAGCCAAGTCGAATTCCAGGGATTCCATATGTTTTTGTGAGTGATCTGCATACAATCAGGTTGTTAAATTCTGAAAGAAATCGACTTGTAGAAGATGCATTTTCTGACAATTCAATATAGGCTTCATCAATAACAAAAATGGTTTCCGGGCTAGAAATTAAATGATGCTTAAGCAAATCAATCTCAAAGATTTGCCCATCCGGATTATTTGGATTTCCGAGCCAAACCAAATCAACATCCTCAAAAGACTTATTGAAAAAATCCTCCTTGGTGAAGTAACTAATTTGATGATTATGCATCCTGCAAGCATCTTCATATTCAGAAAAGGATGGACTTAAAATTGCTGATCGAGAACCTTCAAAAGACTGTGCAATTTGATAAAACCCATCAGATGATCCGTTGCAAAGTAATACCTGGCTTGCATCTACATGATGCTTTTTTGCCAGCATCTCTTTTAATGAAGAACCATCAGGTTCGGGGTAATTTGAAATACGGTGCAGCTGATTTTTAAGGTGCTCAAGCAATTCATTGGGACAACCATCATGGCGAACATTCGAACTAAAATCTGCTTTCAGCTTGAATGAGAATTGAGATTGATCGTCTCCGTGCCCGTGAATCATTCTACAAGTTTTAAAACAGAATACACATAGTCCATATCCACGTATTTCCGAACGTGTGCAGCCAACTTATTATATTGTTCCTCTTTGAAAGCGTGATAATCAAAATCCGAAACATCAGCCTCAAGCTGATTTGCTTTTAGGATTTCTTCAACTACTGCTTTGTTATCCAAAACACCATGCAAATAAGTTCCCCAAAGTTTTGGAGAGACAAAACAACCATCTGAGCTTCCATCTTCCAAGGCGCAGAGGGCTTCTCCACCTTCCAAACTTGTTTCACCCATATGAATTTCATAACCTGAACAAGACTCTTTTCTTCCTTTAAATTGAAACTGGGCTTGAATGGTTCTTTTTTCCTTACTTAAAGTTGTAACAACTGGAAGCAATCCAAGTCCGGGCATGGTTTCCACATCACCCTCAACATGATCTGGGTCTCGAATTTCTTTACCTAAAATCTGGTATCCTCCACAAATTCCATAAACACCTTTGCCTGCCTTCGCTGCTTGTAAAATTGCTTTTGCCAATCCTCGTTCACGCAGGTGCATTAAATCTGAAATTGTATTTTTTGAACCAGGAACCAAAACCACATCAGCCTTTGCAATTTCTTTCGGATTTGCCGAATAATACAAATTCACATCTGGCATTTGCTCCAACATATTAAAGTCGGTGAAATTGGACATGTGCCTCAACAATACTACGGCTACATTGATTTTGGATTGATCAGTACTTCCTCGTTTGTAATCAATCACCACGCTATCTTCCTGTTCCACATGAATATCTGTAAAATAAGGAACGACACCAATCACTGGAATTCCAGTGAGCTCTTCCAAAGTTTTCTGACCATCTTCAAACAGGCTGATATCTCCACGGAATTTATTAATCAATATACCCTTGATTAGTCTTCGTTCGGCTTCGGGCAACAATTTGATTGTTCCGTAGACGCTCCCAAACACTCCTCCCCGATCAATATCAGCAATTAAAATGGTGGGTGAATCCGTTTCAAGAGACACCCGCATGTTGGTAATATCTTTATCCCACAAATTAACTTCGGAGATGCTTCCGGCACCTTCCATCACAATGGGATTGTATTTTTCATTCAGCGACTTCCAGGCCTTCATTGCTTCTGCAAACAAAAAGTCACGATCAGTTTTCATGAAATATTCCCGTGCAGTTTGATCACCCATGGGTTTGCCGTTCAAAACAATTTGAGCACTCTTTTGGCTGGTTGGTTTCAATAGGATGGGGTTCATCGCACTCAAACAAGGAATACCGCAAGCCTCGGCCTGAACAGCCTGTGCCCGTCCCAACTCCAAACCTTCTTCACTGGCATATGAATTAAGCGACATGTTTTGTGCCTTAAACGGAGCGGGTGAATAACCGTCCTGCAAAAAGATACGGCAGAAAGCAGCATTAATTACCGACTTACCCACATCAGAACCTGTTCCTACGAACATGATTGGCTTTAATTTCTTTGTCATTCTGTAACCTCCATTTTAATGTGACTGGTATTGATTACCTGAGCCTCTTCAAAAGAGGTCATCTCTGATAATACAGCAACTGCACCCTGAATTACAGGAAGCGCCATTGCTGCTCCGGTTCCTTCTCCCAACCTTAAATCAAGATTGAGGACAGGCTCAACATTTAAATACTTCAACATTTTCTGATGCCCCTGCTCATTCGAGACATGTGAGAAGATACAATAATCCAATACCTTTTTATTGATTTCCTGAGCAACAAGCAAAGCAGAGGTGGTGATGAAACCATCAACCAGCACAATCATCTGCCTGGCAGCCGCCTCAAAAATACCTCCTGCAATGGTTGCAATTTCAAGCCCCCCAAAACGAGCCAGATTTTCAAAAATTGAATCGGAGACTCCATGCTTTTTAAAAGCTGCTTCAATTACTTGTTGTTTATGCGAAACACCCTCTGAATTCAAACCAGCTCCTGGCCCAACACATTCAGCAACCGGCAAGTCACAAATAATAGACATTAAGGCTGACGCAGGAGTTGTATTGCCAATTCCCATTTCTCCAAAGCCGATTACATTGCTGCCTTCATCGTGAAAACGACCAACAATTTCTCTTCCATTATTGAATGCTTTTAAACATTCATCCTCACTCATTGCAGGCTCTTGCAAAAAGTTCTTTGAGCCCATAGTTATTTTGGCATCAATCAGTTTGGGATGAGGAGTAAAATCGTAATTCACCCCAGCATCAACGACCCATAAATCCATCCCATAAATTCGAGAGAAAAGCCCTATACCTCCACCCCCATTAAGGAAATTATGCACCTGCTGCCAGGTAATTTCAACCGGACACGCACTGACACCCTCCTGCGTAATTCCATGATCGGCAGCAACCGTTAGCATGACTGGCTTCCGAATGACTGGAGACAAGGTATTTTGCACCATGGCAATTTGCATGGCCATAGACTCTAGCTGCCCCAATGAGCCAACAGGCTTTGCTTTATTATCCAGCTTATGCTGAATCTCGAAACGAAGTTCTTCGTTTATATCGGGGATGAAATAGGATTGTGATGATGAATTCACGATAATTATTTCTTAGTTTTATTTCAAGTCAAATAACATGATTTCGCCGTAATCAACTTTTGTTTTAAAGGCATCTATAGGTTTTATATCATTTACTATGCAATTGATTGCTCGTATTATTCCTCCATGTACAACCAGCAAAACAGATGAGTATTTTTCATTTTGCAAGTCTGTAAGGAAATTCTTAGTCCTTTCAATCTGATCAATAAAGGATTCTCCATTGGGACTTCTTAAATTGACAAAATCTTCAAACCACTGTTTGGCTTCTTCTGTCTTGCTGATTTCATCCCAGCTTTTCATTTCCCAATCACCAAAATTCAATTCTTTCAGGCGATTATCAAACTTCAATGGTTCATTAGGAAATAAATCTTCAGCTAAGGTTTTACATCGATTTAAAGGACTACTATAGATTTGATCAAACTTCAATCCTTTAAGTTGAAGTGATGCTAGCTCCATTTCATCCAGATAGCTGTCAGCTAATCCAACATCACTTTGTCCGTAGCAAATTCCCAGTGGAACATCAACTTTGGTATGTCTAATGCAATATAGTTTCATGATATAATCAACAAACAGAGATAAAAAACCACTTCAACAATTTGCTGCAGCGCACCAAGACAGTCGCCGGTATATCCACCAATTTTTCGTTCGGTGTACTTTTTAAAAAGAAAAGTAATTAGCAATCCAATAGGCAAAACAACAGCCATCAACTGCCATGGAAAAAAAGCTATTGGTATCAAACCAAACAAAATGGCAATTAACAAATCTGAAGTTTTTCCACGCTTACCAATGGGTTTGGTTTTGCTTAGCTCATCTTCACGGGAATACCAACTTGTGAAAATGATTAGTACGGGCATCAGGCGACTAAAAGCATGACCCGCAATCAATGTCAGTGGAATCATGATCGCAGGAACAGCTTCCAAAGCCAAAAATTTAGTGCCCAACATTCCAATCAATCCGATAGAACCGTATGTTCCAATCCGGCTATCCTTCATGATGGTGAAGATCTTTTCGCGTGTATAGCCACCTCCAAAACCATCACAGAAATCGGCAAATCCATCTTCATGAAAAGCTCCGGTAACAAATATCGTAGCCAACATGCTTAAGAAAATAGCGAGTTCAAAGGGAAGTAAGAAGCTCAGTCCATAAAAGACAGTAGCACCAATTCCTCCTACCAGAATACCAATTATAGTGAGGTAGCGTGTTGCCCTATTCAATCGCTCATTGGAATACTCCAAAGATCTTGGAACAGGGATGCGGGTGTAAAACATCACCGCAGTTAGTAGGAGGTTGATTTGTTGTTTCATAAATAATAGATTCAAGAACTAAGAAACAAGATTCAAGAAACCTCAGTATCAATTATTTGGTTTCTTTGATGAAATGAACTTAGAATTATTATACTTACAAAATTTATTCTTTATTGGAGACCCCAGCATCTTCAAAACTGGCCATCTCATTCAAAAAGGTCGCAGCAGCTTTTACAACCGGATACGCAACGGCAGCCCCAGAACCTTCACCTAAACGCATTCCCAGATTCAACACCGGTTTTGCATCCAAATGCTCCAACATCAATTGATGTCCTTTTTCTTCAGAAGCATGACAGAAAATGCAGTTATCGCGTACAGATGCATCAAACTGAACAGCTGTTAGTGTCGCAGCAGTGGCAATAAAACCATCAATCAAGATCACCATGTTTAGCTTTTTTGCTTCCAAAATAGCTCCAACCATCATCGCAATTTCCAAGCCACCAAAAGTAGCCAGTGTTTGTCCTGTTGTTTTTGGATCGTATTTCTCAGAAACCATTTTTAGGATTGCTGTTTTATGATCCAGTTTTTCGCCAATCATCCCAGCACCTTTGCCAGTACATTCTTCAATGGGCAACTTCAGAAAACGATGCATTAACAAAGATGAGGCTGAAGTATTTCCAATTCCCATCTCACCAAAACCAATAGTGTTACATCCTGCTTCAGCCTCCTTTTTCACCAACTCTGCACCTTTATCCATCGCCTTGCGACAGTCAGTCATACTCATTGCTGGTTCTTTCAACATATTTGCAGAACCCTTTGCAATCTTTGCATTAATAACGGTAAGATCAGCTGGAAACTCAAAATCCACTCCGGCATCTACCACTTTAATATTAATTCCGTTCTGCTTGCAAAACACATTGATTGCAGCACCTCCAGCACAAAAATTCATCACCATTTGCCAGGTTACCTCTTTGGGATATGGACTCACACCCTCATCGGTCAAGCCATGATCTGCTGCAAAAACCAACATACTCGGCTTCTCAAGTTTCGGACATAATGTATTCTGGATTGTTCCAAGCTGCAAGGCAATTTCTTCCAATTGTCCCAGTGCACCATGTGGCTTTGTTTTGAAATCAATTTTGTGTTGAAGTTGTTCTTTTAGTGAAGTCATTATATCGTTTTTATAAGTTTTTCTAATTTCTTCGTCATTACGAGGGAAGAATAACCGAAGTAATCTCTTTCAAAAAGATTGCTTCTCCGTCAAATGATGGATCGCAATGACGTTCTTTCCCTTAGCCTTTTATTTTCATTTCAATCCCTGAAACCATCAAATAGACCTCATCAGCTTGTTTGGCAATAAACTGATTCATCCAACCCTGTAGGTCGGCAAACTTTCTGGCAGTTTCATGTTCAGGATGAACTCCCATTCCTAACTCATTACTAACCACAATCAAGTTCATATCCTGATCAATAAATTTCTTCCATTCAGCTTTTGAAGCGTCCAATGTTTTTTCCAGCTTATAATCATGATCATGATAAAAATTAGTCAGCCAAAGTGTAATACAATCCAATAAAACTGTTTGTCCCCCCAGTTTGTGTTTGGAAAGCACTTTTTCTTCCTCAATGGTTTGCCAACGTTCATCCCTATCCTCCTGATGACGCTTTACACGTTTAGCGAAGTCTTCATCCCAAATACGCGCTGTTGCTAAATAAACCGGGCTTTCTGAAGCTTGCTCTGCCAATTGCTGTGCAAAGCTGCTTTTCCCAGACCGTGCTCCACCAGTTATAAATGTAAGGCTTGCCATATCAAATTCTTTTTAAATGAAGCAAGAGGCTGACCGAGTGACTGGTGCCTCCTGCAAAAAAATAACTATCTGATTTTCTTACCTAGTAAGCATCCTATTCAATAAAAATGGCCATTGTTGGCGAAGCACCAACAGTTTCTTCTTTTATAAATTCACCATTCGAATTGTATATCTTCATTAATCCTGCTCCTGTTACGGTTTCTGCAGCAAATACATATATGTCATCATTGTATGGATTCACAGTCAGCCCTTTTGGCCCCGATAAATCACTAATCAGGTTTTCAGAAGCAAATGTTTTGCTTGCCACATCAAACTCAGAAACTGCACCAACCAAATTCCAATTTGCATCATAGCCGGCAGTAATTATATATATTTTACTGAACTCATTATTGGCTTCCATAATAGAAGCGTACTCTGTACTTACGCCAGGCATATTGAAAGTGGTTTCCAATTCATCATTTGAAGTATTTATATATCCAAGCCCTGTATTATCAGATGGATCAGACCACGTACTTAGCAGAGAAACATAAAGGTTATTGCTTTTGTCTTTCAAAAAGTAAGAAGTCACCGCAGGAGTTTCAATATAAGAAACAGACATATCATTCAGATCGAAAACTGCAACGCTGTCTTTAAAGTTAAGTGCAGCATATAACTTTCCTTTGGCAATAGCTAAACCTTCAGGTCCGCCAGGAAGAGGAATACTGTCAACCACTTCATTGGTGTTTAAATCTATCTTTGCAAGATACGTATCAGCCATCACGCTCCAGTCAGGATTGTTCCCCCAGCAAGACACATATAAAAATTTACCATCTGCAACCGAATATCTTGGCTTAGCAATCTTTTCCGAAATCCCATTCATCGTTTGCTTAAAAAGTGGATCAAGCTCAATCACCATGTCAGGCTCATTGGCCATCAAGAATACCTGATCTTTATAAATACTTCCATGCTGAATATTTGATAATATCTCATTTGTATTCTGAGTTTTATAATATTGATTGCTCACAACATCTGCATCGTAATCATATTTACTGATGCTTGCTCCTCCAGCACCATAATTGCCATAGTTTACAATGTAACACCCTTTTACCATTTCAGAAGGAAAAGGATCAACTTCATCATCATCGTTGTTGCATGAACTTAAAATCGCTAGTGCGAAAAGAAATAGACTAAAAAACTTCAAAAACTTTTTCATCTTGGGACTTATTTTTAATTGATAATATTTAAATCAGTAGCAATGCTGAACCGAATACTTCGACCAGGCATAGCGTAAAATTTTTCGTTTTGGTAATTTTTATCCAGAATATTATTCACACTTAAGGTGAACTTGAACAGTTGATCTTTCTTCTTTAGTTTATAAACAAGACCAGAATTCATTAAGAAATATGCGTCGAGTTCATTGCCAATATCATCTGCAAAACGCATTCCGGTGAAAGCACCATCAACAAAAAGCTGCCATTGCTTGTACTTCGCAAAAAGTGAAGCATTAGCTACATCTTTAGGCACATATCTGATTTGACGATTAAGAACACCAGTAGCATCTTCAGTTTTCACAGGTTCTACAATATTTCGAGTGTAATTGAGATAAGCTGTGCAGTTAAGTTCTCCTATTGGAAAATCTGTTTTTGATTGAAATTCAATTCCTTTACTAACTACTTCCATCACATTTTGTGCTTGCCAAACTCCTCGGAAACGCCATTCAATCCAGTTTTCTACTTCCATATAAAACGCATTCAGTTTTATGCTGGATCGAACATTCCCATTGTTGACAAGATAATTAGCTCCTGCTTCCAGGTTTATGCCTTCTTCTGCCTTTAGATTTGGGTTGCCCTGATTGCCCCAAAAACGATCGTTAAACGTTGGAATACGATAACTTTTTGAGATGGTAGAAGTTAGTTTTAAAGATGATTCTGAATTTGAAAAAGCTGAATATTCAGCACCAAGTGAAGGAGTAAAAGGTGCATCATAATTAGTGACAAACTGCTGACGAAAATTCACTGTCAGTTTTAGTTTCTGAAATAGATAATGAAAATAGGATAAGTATAAATCCACATGTTGTTCATTTTCTATGACTGAGTCAGAATAAGAATGAACTTCTGGAACCATGTGCTTATATTTTACTCCGGTTTTATATCCTGAATTTTGGTTGAAATCCTGTTTCACTTCACCTTCTACGATTAAACGATCAGTTTGAATAATTTGATCAGTCTCATTAAAAACCTGCTTATCATGCACAAAACCCAAACCCAAACGGTGGTTCAACTTTGTGGATTCATTTTTATACTCTGACCAAAACCGGATATTGTCATTTTTCAATTCTTCTATTGCTTCTGAATTGCCCTTGTAATTGTAGTTCGTTGGCATATTCAATTGAATTTGATGCCAATCATCTTCAACCCAAAATGCAGTTTTTAAAGTTTGCCTGTCTTTGAATTTATAATTGAATTCCTGAATCAGACCCATGTTTTCAATAGAAGCACCATGCTGATTATCTTTGATTGCTCCCGGATTTTCAACATCACTTGTGTAAGGATTATCAAATGGAAAGTCGTTCTTTTTGTTGTAGTAATACAAACGAGTAACAGACTCAAATTTACCATTACCCAGAAATACCTTTGCTCCATAAAGCTGCTCTCCAAATGAACCCGCTGTTATTTGAGTTTTCACTTTTAATCCGTCAGTCCAATTATTCTGTAATCCCAGATGAATAGCGCCTCCAATTGAACCGGAACCATTAACTGCCGAAGCACTTCCATATTGTAAACTTAAGCCATCGAATAAATAGGAAGGGATATTTGAAGCATTGGAATGACCTAATGTCAACGAGTTTAAGTTAATGCCGCCAAAATTAACAGAGGTATGATCTGGAGATGTTCCCCGCAACCGAATAGTTGAAAGACCACCTGCATTCGACTTTACATAGATAGAGGTGAAACGCAATAGCACATTCTCCAATCCTCCTTCTTGCGAAAGTTGTAATTGTTCACTTGAGATGCGCTCAATTTTTGCACCTGCCTGGTACTTCTTTGTAATGGCATAAGTAGTTACCTCTTCAATCAAGATGGTATCCTTGATGCCCAAATGTCCGAAGCCACTGAACCCAATAAGGGTGAAAATTCCTGTAATCAATAAATTCCTTCTCATTTCTAAAACTTAGAATGAGCCAGGGGATAATGGTGAAAAATGGTTGAAAAACATTGAACCTTGTTCCACTAGCTTTACTCCCGAAGCCTTTGAATAACTAATAAATTGATTTTGGCAGGTCTTCTGACTCACCCCCTCTTTCTGATGCCTTCCCGCCCCAATAATATAGGGACAGTGGCAGCGGTTCAGAAAGAATAAGAGGCTTACAGCTGCGGGTACAGCTCCGGAATTACACCGGATTCCCTATTATTCCTGGTTGCGAAACAACCGTTGGAACCAAATCCGTGTCAAATGTATGAATAAATTTATTCTTAAATCAAACGATTTAGTTTTTCTGACAAGAATTCAAAGAACTAGAATCATCAACACTCTCTGCATGTACGTCTTACACTCACCAAGTTGTTAATTATTTAATTTTAGATTGTAAATAATCACTCATTATTTTAGATGTATTGAAATGAAAATGACATGATTCCCGACATGTTTTCAAGTCACAAATTTCACTAACTTGAAGTCCAGAAAAACAAATAATGCAATCTTTCAATGAGTCAAAATAAAATCAATATTGAATACTTTAAAACTCCGGTTGGGGAACTAATAATTGGTTCTTTTGACGACCAATTATGCCTTTGTGACTGGCGATACCGAAAAATGAGATCAGCCATTGACAAGCGAATTCAAACTGGCCTGAATGCTTCTTATGAGGAAGGAGATTCTGAAATCATTGAAGAAACAAAGTTTCAACTCAATGAATATTTTGAAGGAGATCGGACAACGTTTGATATTCCACTTCTATTAGTGGGCTCAGATTTTCAAAAAAGTGTTTGGAATGCCTTGATTCAAATTCCATTTGGCAAAACTGAAACCTATCTGGGACTTTCCAAAAAATTGGGAAATGAGAAAGCAATTCGGGCAGTAGCAACAGCCAATGGAGCAAATGCCATTTCGATACTTGTACCTTGCCACAGAGTTATTGGTAGCGATGGAGGATTAGTTGGTTATGCTGGTGGATTAGACGCCAAAAAGAAGTTACTAAACATCGAAAATGCACTAATCAAAAGTCAGCTGAGTTTGTTTTAGAAGAAATTGAGTTGGAAGTATAAAACAGTAATAATCATTTAAACTTTAGATTCTCAAGGGTTTTAATCAGAAGAAGGAAAACAGTTGAATACAATTGGAGACAATTGCCTTCCACTGCATTCGATAGTTTTCTATTGTTTTCAACCTAAAAATATTTAGCCAAGATGTAGTATAACTGTTCAATTAATTCTTCTAATTCATTTGTAATTAAAACATAGAGCTATGATTTTTAAAAACGATAGACCCTTGCACATCATCCTGAACTCACTATTTGGGAAATACCAGGAAAACGTAACCGACGTTAAAAAGATCACCAGGGCTTTGATCGAAAATAGCGTGGTAAACGAACAGACAGAAATCGTAAATGACCACATTGCTTTTCGCACACTTGGGGTTGAGCACCTTGGAATTCAATCGTTTGAAAAAATCTTCCTAAAGCATGGATATGCCAAAGAAGATGCTTATTTCTTTGAATCCAAAAAACTAGATGCGTATTGGTACTCACCCCCTTCTCCCCTGTATCCACGGGTTTTCATTAGTGAATTGCGAGTTCAGGATTTATCACAAGAAGCACAAGCCATCATTCATAAATACACCAAAAGCATAACTGTCGATCCATTAAACAATATTGACCTTGATGATGGAGAAGCTGTTGGTGAATTTCTACACAGTCCTCTTTGGGATACTCCTACCAAAGAAGAGTATGATGCCTTACTAAAAGAAAGCGAATATGCCGCATGGGTGATTTATAATCGCTATTATTTAAATCATTATACCATTAGTGTTCATGCGCTTTCTGATGGCTACAATACACTTGCTGAATTCAATCAGTTCTTAGAAAATATTGGGATTAAACTCAACACGGCTGGTGGGAAAATTAAGAAAAGCAAAGATGGTTTATTACTCCAAAGCAGCTCAATATCTGCCTTGAAAAAGGTGCAATTTGCCTGTGGTAATTATGCTGAAATTGCAGGTAGCTATGTTGAATTTGCTGAACGGAAAGTCCTACCTGAATTTAACGATTTACCATTTTCTGAAATTAAACCCGTGCATCGCAGAGAAGCCTTTGAAGCAAGCAATGCCGATAAGATTTTTGAGAGTACTTATACGGAACAGATTAAGAGAAAGTAAGCGGAGAAAGCTAAAAAGGAATAAGTCATTCCGTCCGGCAGCTGCCGGATCGGAATCTGCTTCGAGCAACTGATTCCTTGTTTGATACAGATCCTGAAACAAGTTCAGGATGACTTTTCGCAATATTATCGTAGATTATTTAACTCTCATTACTGTCCATCATCTTACGACTAACCAAAAAGATAACAGGCTTTCCTGAGTATGGGTTAGTTCGGGTAATTACAGGCGTTTTATAAACCTTTTCAATAGTCTCGAAGCTAAGAACTTCCTCTGGCGTACCTTGAGTAAATACTTTGCCCTCATTAAACATGATGAGTTGATCACAATACTCCGATGCCAGATTCAGGTCATGAATTACCATTAAAACAGTCAAGCCCGTTTCTTCATTCATCTGTTGCAACAAGTTCAATATTTTCACCTGATGGGTAATGTCTAAATGCGAGGTTGGCTCATCCAGCAAAAGCAATTCCGGCTGTTGGGTCAGTGCCCGCGCAATAGCTGCACGTTGCTGTTCGCCACCACTCAACTCTGTCATCAATTTATCTTTGTGCTGAATAATGTCTGTCAACTCCATATATTTATTGGCAAGAGATATATCTTCACGAGTCTCAAAAAAGCGAAAGCGACCATAATAAGGAAGCCGCCCCATCAGTACATAATCCTCAACAGAAATCTGGTCAGCATCCACAAACTGGCTAACCACAGCAATGCTCTGAGCCCGTGTTTTTAATGGAATCGAGTGTAGGTTTTTCCCTTCCAGAAAGATTGACCCAGATAAAGCAGGCAATGTTCCGGAAATCCCTCGAAATAAGGTGGTCTTCCCTGAGCCATTTGGTCCAATGATACCGGCAAAAGCCCCTTTCCTTAAACTGAATTCAATTCCTGAAAGCTTAAACTTGGAGTAGCCACACGAATAATTTTCTATATTGAAAAAGAACTGTTCCATTAGCTTTTCCTCCCCTGACGACTCATTAATACAATAAACACCAGCCCTCCAATGATCCCGGTAATTACGCCAATTGGTAACTCATTAGGTGATATAATGGTTCGGGCAACCACATCTGAAAGCACCAGGAACGAACCTCCCAGTAAAAATGAACTGGCTAATAAAATACGGTAATCGGTTCCAAAGAATATACGAAGCAAGTGAGGAATGATTAATCCTACAAAACCGATAACCCCAGCAACAGCAACACAAATTCCTGCAAGAAGTGATGCCATCACAAATAGAATTTTCACAGCAACATTGGTATTGATTCCCAAATGCAATGCTTTTTCTTCGCCAAGGCGGAGCGCATTTAAGGGCTGTACAAAAAAGTAGGAAGCTATAAAAACCACAATGCTCGAAATAAAGGTCAATTTGATTAGCGAATTATCAGGCTCATCTAAGGAGCCCATGATCCAAAAGATAATTCCATGCAGGTTTTCTGAGCTACTAATGGACATTAAAAACATCATTGCCGACGAAGCCACAAAACTCACCATTACCCCGGTGAGTAACATGTTATGAATATTTACACTCCCCTTTCTGGCACTAATAAAGTACACTAAAAAGATGATTAGAAAAGCGCCGATGAAACCAGAAACCGGAAGCATAAACGAACCTAAGCTCATGTGTAATCCAAACACCAAAGTAACTGCAACTCCTAAGGATGCACCACCGGAAATACCCAATGTAAAAGGCTCAACCAGAGGGTTACGATAAATTCCCTGAAGAATTACCCCTGCAAGGCTAAGTGCTCCACCAACCGAAATACCTAAAATAATTCGTGGAAGCCTGATTTGTGTAATCAGCATATATTCCATGGAGCTTTCATCACCTCCAAAAACAAGCATGCTTAGCACCTCACTCAAACTAAGCTTAAGCTCCCCGGTTGATAATGCCAACAATACCGAAAAAATCAGTAATGCCAGAAGTCCAAGTAAAGAAAATAACCAGGCTATGTATTTTTTTCGAACCACTTTATTCTGAATAAATTTTGTCAATCATTTCTTCCAGCGCCTCAACAAACAAAATGGGAGTAGGACTACAAGTCTTCTCCTGATCCATCACAAATATCTTTTTGCTTTTTACCGCACTCATGTGCTTATATCGTTCCCATGTTTGCTGCTCATCAGCACTTAAAGTTCCCATCAGCAAGATAAAGATTACATCCGGATTGCTAACCAATACTTTTTCGCGGGTTATGCTGCCAATCTTTAAATTCGAGGCAATATTAACTCCTCCGGCAAAATCAATAAAGTCTTGCATAAAAGTATTTGGAACTACTGTAAACAAAGGGTTAGCACCAATCTGTAAAAATAGATTTGGTTTTTTACTTGTTTGAGGAATTCGCTTTCGAAGCTCTTCTATTTTTTGTTTTGAAGATGCTACAATCTCATCAGCCATCTCCTTTTTCCCAATCTTTTCTCCCAGTTGTTGCAATTGCGAGCATAAATCGTCAAATGATTTGGAGTAAGGAAGCATCAGTGTTTCAATCCCCATTTTGCTAAACGACTTTAAAGTCTCCGGGTTAGTGAGTGACGAAGCAATAACCAAATCTGGTTTTAGTATGATCGATCTTTCCAGGTTTACCTGAACTGCCGATGCTACTACCTGAGCATCTTCAGGCTGATTCAGCAAACAAAAGCTGGTACAGCCTACCAGTAAATCTTCGGCCTCCAGTATATACAAACTTTTGGTAACGGATGGTGCCAGACTGATAATTCGTTTAGGAGTAGTGGCAAAACCAGACACCCAAAAACCCATTAGCAAAATGGACAACAAGCGCATTCTCAAATTAAAACATATTCGTTTCATATTACAGGCTAAAAGCCTTCGAGAAGAAAATTGGAATGATAAAACGTTCCAACGATCTCGTTCCCCGAAGATCAAGTTAAAAAATTGATTGTGTCAAATCAAAATATCAAGTTTCAAATGAGATTACGTCGTCTTCTGATCTTATCAGAATCCTCGTAATGACGTCATTGCGATCCCGGTCTTACTGGGAGAAGCAATCTTTATTTGCAACTATCATTTAAAATAACACATGCTCTGGCAGGTCTTCTGGCTCACCATCTTTGGATGCCTTCCCAATCGTTTATAAACGAAAAGTGGCGCAGTTTCCAAAGTTTTGAACAGGCTTACAGCAGCGGGGACTGCTCCGGATTTACACCGGATTCCCTTATTAAGGCGCAATCAGTAATTTGATATACAGCCACCAAAACATTGCAAAAGTAGGAATTTATTTTGGGAAAGGGAGAAAAACTGAAGTAGTCTTACCCACGGCTTAAGCCGTGGGTAAAAGCCGCATCTATATTCATAGGCTTCAGCCGTTAATAAATCTTTATTTGCACTATTTCGAAATTGAGGTGTTTCATTGCTGTTTCTTTTTAAGGTTATAGGACATTATTGGATACAAGTTTTTTCAACTCTTCGGAATCAATAATCTTTTTATCAATTGATTGCATTACAAACGGAGGTATCTTCTCTCCATTTGATACTCTTAAAGAAACATCCCGCTCTAATCTTCGGTGTGTCCTGGTCAAATCAAGCTGATAAGACTCAACCCCTCCATACATATTGATTACAGGTTCAAACAATATGATTATATTTTTCTCCTGAAGTTTTGGAATTTCACTTTCCGGAATCAATTCCCCAGTCGCTTTATTATAGATATTTGTTCCACTTATTTTATTTCGATGTTTCACACTATACGTTTGCGAGAAAACTATATCGCTAAAACTCAGTAATGAACTACCCCGG
Source organism: uncultured Sunxiuqinia sp. (assembly GCA_965372405.1). GTDB lineage: Bacteria > Bacteroidota > Bacteroidia > Bacteroidales > Prolixibacteraceae > Sunxiuqinia. The sequence goes on along the minus strand of CBDVCE010000027.1, from coordinate 36 downwards.
GGCAGAGCCCACGAGGTATCAAAAAAGAGTCAGTTG
>CBDVCE010000026.1:0-58370 GCA_965372405.1 uncultured Sunxiuqinia sp. | reverse complement strand
CTTTCCTCTATACCCCGAGGCAGAGCCTCGAGGAATTCTCTTGATTAAAAAGCTTGCAAAATGAAAATGGCCTTGCCGTGATCAAATCTTCAAAAATATCCAGAACCCACAGGGAAAGACTTGTTAGCAACGGCTTCATACAGGAAGTTATAAAAGGCTGGTATATAACATCCAGGCCAGATGCTCCCAAAGGGGACACAACAGCCTGGTATACCTCGTTTTGGAACTTCGCCTCAGTTTATCTCAATTCACGATTTGGAAATAATTGGTGTTTATCGCCTGAACAATCATTGCAATTGATTTGTGGTAACAGAACAGTTCCTTCTCAACTGTTGGTACGTTCACCCAAAGGGCGGAATAAAATCACGAACTTAATTAATAATACTTCAATTTTTGATTTAAAATTGAAAATCCCAGATGCTTCTTCACGAACAAAGATTGATGTGTTACAGGTCTATACCCTTGAAAATGGGCTTATCTTTTGCGGAGCAGGTTTCTTCATCCAAACTCCAACTGATGCCCGCACTTGTTTATCTATGGTTAAGGATGCATCTGTTCTTTTGGCAAAGCTACTCGATGGCGGTCATAGTACTATAGCAGGGCGTTTGGCAGGGGCATTCCGTAATATCGACAACGACAAGATTGCTGATACTATCCTCAAGACCATGAAATCAGCAGGCTTTGATGTGCGTGAAAAAGACCCTTTCGAAGAAAAACTTCCCAACGTACTAAGTCTCCTTGAGGTTTCCCCTTATGCCAGCCGTATTAAACTGATGTGGTACCACATGCGCCAAAGTGTAATTGATAATTTTCCAGAATCAAAACCATTACCAACAGATATCGAAAGTTACCTTAAAGAAGTGGAAGACCATTATGTGGAAGACGCGTATAACTCCTTATCCATAGAAGGGTATCGGGTAACAGCGGGATTAATTGAACGAGTGCGAGATGGTAACTGGCATCCAGAGGACAACGAAGCGGATAAAAGAGAACGCGACGCCATGGCTGCCCGTGGTTATTACCAATCTTTTCAGGCTGTTAAAGAAAGTATCAGAGCCATTTTGGAGGGAAAAAATGCAGGAGTAGTTGCAGATAACGACCACAGTGACTGGTATCGTGAATTGTTTGCTCCAAGTGTTACCGCTGGCCTAATAAGCCCCTCTGACCTTGCTGGATATCGCAATAATCAGGTTTACATCAAAGGCTCGATGCATACACCGTTAAATTCGGATGCTGTTCGAGATGCCATGCCAGCTTTATTCAATCTTCTCAAAGAAGAACCTTTAGCAAATGTCCGTGCAGTTCTTGGACATTTTATCCTTGTTTATATCCACCCCTATATGGATGGTAATGGCCACATTGCCCGGTTCTTGTTTAATACCATGTTGGCATCAGGCGGTTATTCATGGACTGTAATCCCCCTTGAACAACGTGATGACTATATGGAGACTTTAGAATCAGCCAGTGTTAATGGAGATATTACCGACTTTGCTAAATTCCTGGGGGCACTCGTTGAAGAAAGTTCAATGTAAAAGTATCGGCTCTATCTATGACTACAGAAACTATTACTCTAACATTTCTTCAATGTTAAACTGCCAAGGAACAGAATGACCTAACCGGAGTTATCCCAGGATTGACCAGTTGATCCTTCTTTATCATTCTTATTATCTCTACTCAAGCAATTGTCCTCTTTGCAGACTCAAAATCTTTAAATCCCAAACCTTGTACTATTCGCCATTTAATCATTCTATGATCTTGTTCTACTATATTGTTGAGATACTTGCTTTGTCTTACCTTAATAGCTGAATAGTTTCTCCTGTTACATAGCTTTATTGCGGATGTATTGGCACCACTTTTGTCAATGTTTATAAGTTCTGGTATGCCATTATTAGCAATAGCTTTGATTAAGAATTTATGAGCAGATGTACGCTGTCTTCTTTTAGTTAATAGGAAATCTATTGTATTTCCTTGTTTGTCTACTGCTCTATATAAATATCTCCACTGATCTTGTTCTTTGATATAGGTCTCATCCATTCTCCATCTTTGTCCTACTGATTTCTTTCGTTTTCTAAATTGTTGTTCAACCAGAGGAGTAAACTTAAACACCCACCTTTGAATAGTTGCACGATCGACTTTACCTCCTCTAATAGATAAGAGTTCTTCTATATCTCTATAGCTTTAGCTTAATTTATAGTAAACAGCTTGTAATATGATACCTTTTGGAAAACAATGACCTTTGAACATTTTTTTTAGATAAAGAATAGATATTTAATTTTTATTATTTACATCATTACAACTTTTTAACATACATCTGAATAGATGATAAAACTACCATATGCCTTTTATACTGGGAATATTAGCCAAGAAAGCGTGTTTTATCTTTTTAGGGGGATAAATATTCCTCCATTTTTCAAATAAAATACCAAAACTTGAGGACGTGGACAAGATTAGAACCCTCACCGTGAATTATCGGTCATAACTAACTAACAGACTAATAATTACGTCAACATTATTTCAGACCCAAAAATGATTCAGCTCACCTTATTACTCACTGGCTTTCATATTCTAAGGAAAAACCTTATTAGAAAGGGAATAATATGATCGAATACATATATATTTTTAAGATAGAGTTGAGGCTGAAAGATTCAATAAAATTTGATATATTTAAATGCAACTTGTAACGTTCAATCAATTAGTAATTATAGAGTTACCTGAGAGGAGCCACAAGAAAAAGAAAAGCACAAACAACTGTATTTAAGCGCATTACAATACTAATCGGGCACCTTTACTGGGCACAACATTAAAAGCAACTATACAAATATCAAGTAGTTGCTTTTATTATTTAACACTTCTTCAAGAAGTTTGGTCGATTAATATACTCCTATAGCGTTTTACTTGCTCTTACCTATCCTTAAATTTCTGAATGATTGATTCAAGCTCATTCGTACATATTATATTTTTAGCAATTCAAACATCTTTCAACATAATATACTGTCCGCAATTTCCATTCTTAAACTTTGCGATTTCCTTTAAATGACCAACAACTGCAAAACCAAATTTTTCCAATAACGATTTGCTTTTGAAGTTTACATCTAACAAAATAGCCAGCAGGTGTTCATAAGCTTTCTTTTCTGCAATTTTTATTGCTTCCTCAAGAATTAAATTTCCAACCCCCTTAGCCCGAAATGACCTTGCAATATAAAATGAAACTTCTACTGTTGAACTTAAAGCTAAGCGCCCATCTCTCCATGGAGCAAAATAGAAGTATCCAATTATCTCATTTATATGAGCAACAACATAAATACCAAACTTCTCGTTGTTCAAAGAATCAAACCACTCTCGCTTTTTTTCAAGTATAACAGGCTCAATATCTGCGGTGCAACCACCATCTTCAACAGCTTGATTATATATCGCTATAATTGCAGGCAAATCTTGACTATTTGCTTCTCTTATTATCATTATTCGTTCTTATCCTATATCGTATAAACATAATTCTTAATACCCCCTAAAACCAATTGAATTCCTAACGTTGCAACAATTAATCCGGTGATCCTTATTAAAGCACTCATGAAGTTGTATTTAATTAGCACCTTACCAATATGTCTGGCATTGAGCATTAAAACAAGGTTAAGAGCCAATGCAATTGCAATTGAGACAATCGTAATTAAATGACCATAATTGGCAGGAAAAGTAACAGCTGCAGTAATTGTTGCCGGACCAGCTATCATTGGAATTGCAACCGGTACATTGGCTACGTCAACCAACTTAATAGTTTTGCTGATAGTCAAAAACTCTCCCTTCTGAAGACCACTCAATCCCGTGAAAGTCAAAACCAAACCACATGTAATTTGAAACGCATAGAGTTCAACATTAAAAATATAATTGAAAATCAACTCTCCCAAAAATAAAAAGAATATCAATATTAAAAATGCTGTAATGGATGATTTGACTGAAAGAAACTTCAATTCGCTGGTAGAGAATTGCCCCTGTAAAGAGTTTATTACAAATACTTTATGAATCGGATTCACCAATGCGAAGAAACCAACTAAACCACTAATTAACAATTTAGATTCCATAAATTCATTTTAACAATCAAATATATAATGTTCTCGTATTACGTCCTACATATTTTTAAATTAATCAGCAATACAATAGATCAATCAGTTTTGGATATAATTATTCGACCTTTTTTGAAATAACTTATGCAAAAAACATTCAGACCAACTGTGTTCCATAATTAATAATTACGATAACACTGCAATGCCTCAAAGTCTCTTTTATATTAGAAGATTTACCAATCCATACAATCACTTATTAAAATGATAATCAGCAAAATCCAAATATTGTTTCCAGTCATACAATTTCAGTCCATGCCCACCATTTCTTATATGGTATCCAATTGTTCCGTTTTTCACAGGTCTGTCAACTTCAGGCATTTCAAATGTTGGTAAACCGATAAGATCAAATAATTTGTATGCCGGGCTAGCATTTAATGCACTCAAAAACTCTCCTTTTGGATCGGCCCACTCATCGAGTTTACCACTCGCAACATATACCGGACGAGGAGCCATTAAGGCAATTAACATATGCTGATCAACTGGCATCTTAGTTACATCATCACGGAAATCACGGAAATTATTACAGAACCAATGTGGAAAATTATAATCAATCCGTTTTACTGTCTCCCCAAATTCGCGTCGAGAAAGTGCTGCTCCTCCACAGCCCGAATTATTTGATATGGTTAGTGCAAATCGCTCATCGGTTGCTCCTGCCCACAAAGCAGCCTTACCTCTTCTTGAATGACCAACTACAGCTATCTTGCTTTCATCAATATCAACATCGGTCTCAAAATAATCCATGCACCTGGACAAGCCCCATGCCCATGTCGCTAAACAACCCCACTCATGGTTTAATGCCATCTGTTGATATTTCTTGTAAAACAGAGGCTGAATACTTTCGCCATAACCATTGTCCTTATCCGGGAAAAAATCACCACCATAAATAGTCGCAAATCCATAACCCCGATCAAGAAGTAATTCAATCGGGTGTTTTCTCACTCCTCTAGACTTTGCAGTTGCTACATTATCGGGGGCATAGCTTTTAGTTGTTATCCATTTATCCGTTATCGAAACATTCAAATCTGAACAAACACCCTGATTTCCCGATACATTTGTGATTATAAAAAGTGGTGACGGTTTTGTTGCATTCTTTGGTAAAAAAACAGACAATACTGCCTCATGTTTCTTCCCTTTCCGAGAAAAGGTCATCAAGATTTCCTTATAAACCGCTTTCCCGTTCAATGCGGAATCGATATGTTTTCTTACTGTATATTTTACCTTATACTTTCCTTTTGGAGAATTACCATACACATTATCTTTAAAAAGTTGAAGAATCTCAGCTCTCCTTACATTTTGCCACATTTCTTTACTATCAACATTTTGACCATCATTTGTGGTTAACAGTGCGGGTAATTCGTATTGCGGAACTTTGCTTTCTTCGTAGTTAAAGCCTGGTTTACGTTTCTGAGCTAATGAGCTTAAATTATTGATTAAAACAAGTGTTGTAATCAAACTTAAGCACAACAAAATATTCGATATTCGTTTCATATTTGTATTATTTCCCCTTAAACCGATATACTAATTTATTTTACCTGTTAGTATCCAAAACATGAATAAACAACCTAGAGCTATCTTTGGAGTGCGTATACTTTTTAAACGTTATTAAACAGTTAAAGGGTGACAGTTAAATAAAAAAAATGAATGATCCCGGAGCAAGCTCCGAGGTATCTGCTACCACAGCTTAAGTTGTTCTTAATGCAAAGACTTATATTTTCTACCTTGATTCTCAACATATCTTTTAATTACTTCTTTACTTCCAAATTCTCACATTTCATACCGAAGTATAAACCAAATGTATTGATAGCACATTATACATCGCTTAAATACACAAAATCATCACACCTGGCTCTTGTGATATCTGGAGAAGCCAATTTTTCTATTAAACAGTGCTATTTACATTGACTCTAAGCACTTGTGGTTGTAATATGCATTACATAATTATCAACACACCCTATTAAAAACAAGCAATTATTGAATGATCTAAGCTAGGTCATACAAAAAATGACAGATGACCACTTGGTTTTAAGAGATGACCATCAGATTATGGCAAATGACCGTCAGGTTTTGACAGATGACCGTCAGGTTTTGGCAAATGACCGCCAGATTTTGACAGATGACCATCAAGTTTTGACATATGACCACCAGATTTTAAGAGATTACCGGTCATCTCTCATTTCCCAGTGGTAATGTCTCATTCCCAAGCGGTCATGGATGATTTCCGAATGGTAATCTGTCATTTCCAGATGGCACGGATAAAAATCCGGTGGTAAGCAGTTAAATTCTTGAGTACCTGTTTGAGAATATTGCAGTCATGAATTTTTTCCGGGAAAGGATGTGTTAAAGCAGTGAAATGAATCACCCTTAAACTTAAAATATTGTTTTATGAATAAAGAAATCAATGATTTATTACTCAAACCTGACTTCATTCTCCACGAAAATACACACATCGATTCACATTAAAAGAACTGAAGTTATTTTTTTATATAATTTCAGACGACCAATAAATCTTGAAGCAAATAGTATATTAAAAGTCCATTGAAGATGCACAAATACACCAGCCATATAGATAATATATTAGCCAGCGATTATGTATGCATTAGAACCTACACCATTTAAAGTAAGTAAAGAATTAGCAAAAAGGCTTCGTACAATCCGAAAGCAGCTCAAGATTCCCCAGAAAGAGATGGCTGAACGATCCGGGGTGTCTCTTGGCAGTTTAAAGCACTTTGAGAACATGAGTAAAATCGTTAGAATCATTTCTAAAATTGACACATCTTCTGGGACGACTAGGCGAGTTCGATAAAGTCTTGCTTATAAGAGAAAACCTTGATGATGTTGAGAAACTATTTACCAAATAAGCTATAGCCCAATGATAGGTATCAACAAACTATTTGTGTCAATCTAAATCTAAAGGACAGAACCAATTACTCTGCTAAGGCTGATTTCACCGTAGGTTTTGGCCTAAAATCTTTATCCTCTTTATACTTCAGGTTTTTCTTTCCAAAATAAGTGCCGTAATACTGAGCATTTGAATCAATCCAAGTCGATATTCGAATTAATTCTTCCTGAGTTAATTTCACTTCAGAATGTCCCTCACGAACCATCTTCATCAGTTTACTGGTTCGTGACCCTAATGTATTCGCTGGCAGATAATGTACATTTTGCTCCTTTGGATGATTTTCACCAATAATATTCCCAAGGTATCCAGGATCTTTTCGTGGATGTTTTCGTCTTTCCGGGACAAGGTTTTCGTACGATTTATTGAAAAATGTTGTTAGCTCTCCAGAAAGATCCAAACTTCCCTTAGGTTCTGTACCAGAATGACATTTAATACAATGTTTGTCCCAGACTGGTTGAACATCTGTCATGTAATCAATGGGTCTTAGTCCTGATTCTTCTCCTGGCTGAGGACCTGGCAGTTCAGGTTTATTTTTAAAGGCCAATGGAATTCCCCCTTCATTGTAAGCAGCTTCATTTTGCATCAAATGACATCCAGTGCAAGAACGAGACTCACCAGGCCGAAAGTTATTGTAGGTGCGCTCTCTCTGAATCTCCATGTAATTTTCATCAAGCACCTGAAAGAATATATTTTTATCAGCCGGTACTAAAAAATAGGTAGAACCATCTTCCTCAATTGGCACAACACCATGTTGAACCTTTAATCCCAGATGTGTATCCTTGGTAACAACTGCATGTTGTTGATCGTAGTTATCGTCATCCCAAAACTTTCTGGCTTTCCATGGACGTGGAACCTGCTCGTTAACTCTAATGTATTTAGCTTCTCCTTTTTTAACCCCTTCCATTCCTTTTGAAATGTTTGAAATAAAGACAGCAGCCAGACCTTTTTCTTTTAATTCAGGATTTATGACTGAATTAATCACAGGTGGTTTTTTTCTTGATTTAAAAGGAACAGGTTGCCAGCAAGAAATTTCAGGATCATGATAGACTGGAATATGATTTCCAAAATCATCAATGAAATAAAGCCCCCAGGCAGTTTTGTCATTAAAATAACTACTTGGATTGTGAGCCACTAAAAACATTTTATCAGTCAATGGGTATGGATTGCAATAAACTGGACCAGCATCTGTTTGTTTCCATTCTCCTTTTTGATATTGGTATATCCCAGGTTCAGAACGAATATCAGTATTTGGAGTAATGTAGGTTAATGGTTCTTTCGTCCGAAGATTTTTAGTGATGTCGATAGTTAACACTGTCCCAACTCCATTTTCAGGACAATAATGCGGAGTCCCTAAACAAGAGAATAAACTTGAATTGCCGGGTATTTGCATTCCCATTAATAAGGTTGGAGGAAGTGCCAAAGTGTTTCCATAGATTTCAACAGGATTAGTTCCATCTGGGCGCATTGCCCATAAACATTTTACAGAAACCGCTCCTTTATCCAGATACTCCCAACGTGTATAAAGTATTCTGCCATCTTCCATTACCGAAGGGGTTGATTCACTTACAGAACTATTCGTTAGTTTCTCCATATTGCCCCCATCCGAATCCATTCGATACAAGACGGTAGTTGTCATATTATCTGGTGCATTACACAAAATTCCATACTGGCATCTGGTCGATATAAAACAAATACCTCCGTCAGGCAAGTATACAGGATGCATATCATCCGTTCCATGATGATATTGCTCTGTTACACGATATCGTTCTATCAACTCATCTTCATTGGCCGGAGGTAAAGTGAGTTGCCTTAATTCTCCCGTTATTAGGTTCTTTTCGTAAATTCTAAAACCCGTCTGCTGATCCTTCTTCCAATCAAAAACAACTTTACCTGCTTCAAAATCAAGATCAAAACGATTGAAAATACCATTTTGAAGCTCAGGCACCAATTCGGTTGTTTCACCACTTGCTAAATCCAAAGAGCAAAGGTTACCACCGTAATAACGACAACCATTTATATGATCTGTATAGTAATGATCTGACTGAAATGGGAAACGCTTCAGGAATAAAACAGAATCAGAGCCCACCAATTTATTTTTTGCAACAAAAACGCTTCGCAGATATTCAGCACTTTTAATCAGGAAATTCTCAATTTCATTTATAGATGACAACTTACCCTGATTACAGTTTTCAAGAACAAAGAGCTTTTCCTTATTAAGAAGATCAATTTGCTTTTTGACTGATTGAATGTACTTATCGTTCCAACTATTAATTTCAGCTAAATAATTCAATCCATTTTGCAGATTTGCTTTATTGAATTCCCTATCCAATCTATATAATATCGGCTCTAAATCTTTATCGAGATGATAAAGCCTTCTTCCTTTTTGAAAATCACTCCAAGACACAACATTCTCAGCCATATCAATGGCAGTTTGTTTAAACCCATGATTAATTTTCCAGGCCATTTTTAATGCAACCGGTTGGTAATTGCCCGGCTCATATTCAGTTTCCCATATACGATCGTCTTTTTCTCGTCGAATTTGCTTAGCATCAGGTGAGCTTGCAAATTCCTCCTGAGTCAGATTGACAACCTTCTTAATTTCATTTTGGAATGAAGCCGAGTTCCGCTCATAATAGAAAACGAAATCAAACTTGCCGGTTTTGTCTTTCCAATCCTTATTTATCTTATCACACGATTCTTTAATTGTCTCTTGCCATGTCTCCTTTTTGATAAAATAGTCCTGTCCTTTTGAGAGAAATGGAATTAACAAAAAGACTAAAACTGCAATTACAAAAAAACCTGATTTCCAAGATCCAATTACATTTTTCATAGTGTTATAAATTAGACATTCCTATTTAGAAATTACTACCCTTAAACCAACATTATATACTTTCTGGTAAGATAAATAATAACGTTTACTTCCTGACTTTGAAACTTTAGGACGATCTCTCCACGAACCTCCCTTAACAACTTTCATTTTCTCAGTATAGTATTTGTCTTGCGCCTTACCTGTTGGTTTATATGAACTTGAAGTCCATTCGGCAACATTTCCATGCATATCATATAATCCCCATAAATTAGCCTGATAACTTGCCACATCTGTAACAATCATATTCCCATCATTCACATCTTTTATACGAGGTGTAAATGCATAAAAAGGAAGTTTAGAGTCATTATCCCCAATATATTTGGGGTTTACATTTCGTACTGCGAACTTACGAACTTCATCATCAGACAAATTCTCAAACTCAGCAAAATTGGTTTTGTCATCTCCATACCAGAAATCTGTTGAAGTACCGGCACGGCAAGCCCATTCCCACTGATTCTCGGAAGGAAGTGAAACATTTTTATTCAGTTTTTCACTCAGCCATTCACAAAAAGAAAGTGCTTCATCATACGAAATTCGAACTACTGGTTGGTTTGGTAAATTAGCAGGATACCCTGGCAAAGTATGGTCTTTCCATTGCTGATCAATAAAACGACTATTATGACTTGAATCATACAAAGCATATTGTGCATTCGTGATTTCACATTCACTCATCAAGAATGAATCTTCAATTTCTACAACTTCCGGTTTCCGCTCATCCTGATATCCTTTTCTACTTCCTTTTATAAATTTTCCTGAAGGAATTCCAGCAAACTTGATTTTTTCACCCTTCCCTAAATCATATTCAACGAAAGAATGTGGTAAAGATTTTTGCATTTTGCCAGCATTCTTTTCCTGAATTGGCCATCCGTTTAAAACTGGAATTTCATATTTGATTGGCTTTTTCTTTTCAATTTTAACTGGTTCAATTTTCACATCTTCAAGGTAAGCTACCAGACTATCATACTCGGCTTCTGGATCAATTTCTATATTTGCATATCTTTTATTCAAACATTTTCTTCTTTCATCCTGATCAAAATCACGGAATTCAGGAGGTGACCATTTGCCACGATGCGGTGCATTCAAATCTATCCATGCATAAATCTTTTCAAAATCCTTATTTTCAAGTTCAACGCCATGATGCCCACGTTGCAACAGCTGAACCAGTTCGCTTGTTTCTGCGTGGTATTCCATTGGTTTTAACAAATGAATATCACTTTCAGGCCCAGGTCTTCGCACATACGGATGCAGTGACATATAGGCTTCATCTTCAAAGAAATATTCCTGCTTTTGTTTTCCATCCATATCTACAAACTCATGCCTCTTAAAATTAGGAATTGATTTTTTCATTCCATTATGACACGAAACACAGTATTTATCTAAAACCGGTTGCACTTCATACCGAAAAGAAAAAGGCCTTGGATTTCCTTGCCAATTATCAATCTCCGAAGGTGATCTTCTTGATGCTTTTGTATACATATTTGGTGGTGCCTGACTGGTACGTTCGTGGCAACCAATACAAGAAACATTTTCACCAGGCATGCCCACAAACCAGGAACGCATAATCTGTAAAGCTCTACCCAACGAATCAAGTGGCTGAATAGCAATTGGTGTATTTGCAGGTATTTTAAAAAGGGCAGAACCATCTTCCTCAACGGGTACAGTACCCAGTACGCGTTTAATATCCCAGCTACTTTCAACACCAACAGTTTGATGACCTCCTGTTGCAATATGCGCAAAGTGGTATGCAAATAAACGAAGCTCTTTTACTGTTCCTCTCGGAATATTTTTCAATCCATCTCCAACATAAATATCAGTTAAAAATACTGTAGCCTCCTTACTTTCTTCCCTAATTCGAGAGGGAATTACGGGTGGTGTTGGCTCTTTACGAACAGGAATTGGATCAAAAAGTCCTGAACCTTCAACTTCCTTAATCAAGGTCATATTATCAAAAACATCAACCAAATAAATTCCCCAAAGTGAGTTTTTATCCAGTTTTGCAGAAACCAGAAAGTACTTATCATTTAATGGGTATGGATGAATAAATTGTGGCCAGACATCCTGCACCAACTGATCTTTAATAATTGGCTCAACTTTTCTCCCTCTATGTGGAATTTCATGAACGACACCATCTGCTTCTGAACGACCTTGAGCCGGATCAATTATCATCAACCTTCCAGAACGTGTAATTCCATGATGACCACCTACAATTCCAATTACCTTGGTTGGATGATCAGGTAAAGGTCGTGCATAAATAAAAGTATTCGGGAAATATGAGTTACTTCCATAGTATTCCATTTGCCCAGTACCATCCGGATTACAACTCATTAAAATACGACTGAAATAGTGAGCCAAATCACTGTATTCCCAGCGTAAATACATTAACCTACCATTATTTAAAACCGCAGGGCTAAAGTCGGAATCCTGCTCAAAAGTTAACTGACGAATCTTGCCAGTTTCTCGATCAATTACATAAAGCAATGCCATAGGACGGCTTCCACCTTCGCAAGGCAATCCCTGATAGGTTGCATCTGAGGTATAAGTAACATTCCCATCAGGAAGATAACATGCATCAAAATGATTGACATCTGGCAATGAATCCGGGGTAACACATAGCAGGTTCTCCCCTTTTATATTCGTTTCATAAACATGCCAAATATCACTATCATTTTCCATCGAAAACAAAATATTTTCCCTGTCAAAGTCTAATTCAAGATCAGTTATCAGCTTTTTATCTTTTGCGTTAAAAACCATTTCAACTTTCTGCTCACCCGCTATATCGCTTAGCTTGCAAATAGAATTATGCCAGTTTCCTTTTATCTCTGCAATATTTGTATTGTTGTGTGAGTTTAATGATGGAAAGCCAAATTTCTTAGGCATTCTTTCCCGGCTATTCTCAACATCTCTCTTTAGAAACATGATCTCTTCAAAATCCATTATCGGATTTGCAAGAAGCGCCTCATCAATCACAGCAAAATATGTTTCGACCTTTTTAAGCGCCTCGAAATCACCCGATTTTAATCGTTTTTGCAACGCATCTTTTTCTGCAGCATAACTATTTACAGTCAAAAAATATCCAGCCGTTTTTGAGTAATCATCTGGAAATTGTTCCTGACAATCTTTTATAGCCATAATAACGGGTTCCGCTTCTTGTCTTTTGATTCTTTTTTTAGCTCTTTTAAACCTTTGCGAAAGGACAAATTTATTGCGTAATTGATATACTTCCGAAGATGTCATCTTTCCTTTATCAATTGCGGTATATTCCTTTTTATAAGGTCTGATACTCTCACCGATATAAAAGTCAACCAGATTCTCCAATCCATTTTTTCCAAACGGACATTCTCTAAAGCCCTTTTCCATCTCAATTTGTAAGCCAAGAGAATTATTAGCTTCTGGAAATCTCCTTAAAATCTCACTACTAAGAGAATCAATTGCTATTGCATATTTACGGGCAACTAAATAATCGGAAACGATATCAACTTGTATTTGATTTTTTCGAGCTTCCGTTTCTGTTTCAAATGCTACATATTTATCTTCAAAACTGAATTTATAAATAGCATTATTTAAACCATTCCAATCAGTACCATTATCATCGGTATATCCCCAAAGCACACCTACTTCAAGATTCTTCTTTGAAAATTCAACAGAATGCTTCGTTCCATTTTCGTCAATTAAAAAGGTATTTGATAACCTACCTGAGATAAGCTCTCCATTATATCTATTAAAGCTAAGGTATAAATGACTCAGCCTCTTAACAGGAACGGTAATCTTTTGAGTTTTTACACAATCAAACGTAAGCGTATTAAAATTGTGTTTCTTCTCAAACTCATTATTTTTAATTGCATTTTCTATATACTGATTATTAATTTTCAGGAATGAACTTGTAAAATGCTTAAACCAATCGGGTTGATTTACAGCAGAATTTGCAGTACCATTTAAGAATAGCAATGCTGCAAAAAGTATTATTGTAAAATATTTGATCTTCATGTTTGATTTAGCTTAGTTGGTTTAGTTGGTTATTTAAGTAAATCTCCTTTTGCTGGTTTGCCTTTAACATCCAAAATCTGAATTGCTGATGGTTCATTCACCAATTCATAGTTAAAAACCTGGGCAACCAGCTTCTTATCTTTTGTAACTTCCAAAATTTCGGCTTGCTCACCTTTGTGACCATGGCCTCCCCAATTACAAATTACGGTGTTGCCATTTGGAAGTCTGTGAAGCCCAGCAACAAATCTTAAAGGAACTTCAATGTCTTCATCTTTTAACTCCCAAACAATTTCATTTTGTTGATTAACTTCAACAATGCCATGTCCTTCACCACAGGCAATTAAAATGTTTTTATTGGGCAACGGAATACCAACAAATGCTTGTCCTTTAATCGGAATTTCTCTAATAATGTTTCCTTTCTTATCGACTTCTAACATTTTAGAAGTATTCATAATTCCAGCAAGGTAAGTGCCCCATGGAGTTTTTCGCACCTGTCGAAACTGCCCATGTGCTCCTTTTACTCCTGTCTGAAATTCAATGGTTTTAACCGCTACACCCTTCTTATTCAATTCTATAATTTTTGAAGGGGTTCCGTTTATCGCAATTAAAAACTTTTTACCTATAGGAGATACAGAGTGAATTTCAGTTCCTTTTGGAGCTTGGTACTCCCAAACTGTTTCTTTTTCAAGAGTAACTTCCTTTGCGTAATCCTGGTCACTAAAAATTACATTTCCATTCGAAAGTTGCCACACATCATTACACTTTCCATTACAAGGATAGCTCCATTCAACTTCTCCTTTTTCAGAAATAATTCTCACTTCTTTCATTCCGGATCCACTAACAATATAACGATGGTTAAATTGAGCAAATCCGGCTTGAGTAACAATCAAAAATAATATCAGACAATAAAAAAATCGATTCATAACAATTCTGTTTAGGTTTTATAAATTTAGTTGGTTTAGGATCTATCTCATTGTCATTCCACCGCTCACATCTAAAGTTGAGCCGGTAATATAGCTTGCTGCATCCGATGCCAGGAATACGGCAACATTTGCGATCTCCTCTGGTTCAGCAATTCGGTAAAGAGGAATCCTGGCTAAATAGCCTTCCTTTTTCTTCTCCCATGTTTCAGCAACCATTTCGGTTCTTACCAATCCAGGAGCAACGCCATTAACACGAATTCCTTGCTTGGCTACTTCTCTTGCCAGTCCAATTGTAAATGAAACCATTGCTCCTTTGCTACTGTCGTATGGCAGATGACCGGTTGTTGATCCTCTAAATGCCGCTTGCGATGCAATGTTTACAATATTACCAACAGTACCTGATTTTTGCCACTGGCTTACAAGTTCACGACTGGCAACAAACATTCCTGTAACGTTTATTCCGAAGGTTTTTTCCCATTCTTCTACTGAATAGGATGAAATAGGACCACCCGGACAATAGGCAGCATTGTTTACCAATACCTCAATTTCCCCAAGTTCTTTCTGAACAAAGCTGATCATCTCCAACACTTCAGACTCTTTTGACATATCTGCTTTTATTGCAACTGCCTCAGTGTTGAATTTCTCCTTAATTTCAGCTACTACATTCTCAGCCTTTTCTTTGTTCGAAACATAGTTAACTCCAAGCTTAGCACCTTCGCTGGCAAATGCCAGACAGATGGCTTTACCGATTCCCCGGCTGCCACCTGTAACAAGCACTACTTTATCCTTTAAATTCGTTTTCATTCAATTTTAGTTTACGGTTTCAGAACAACTCTTAAAGCTTCTCCTGATTTCATTAAATCGAAAGCACGGTTGATTTCATGCAAACCCATAACATGCGTTGCAATTTTATCCGACGGGAATTCGGGATCCATCAACATATTCAATGCAGTTTTTACATGCTCAGTTGTTGAATCACTACTTCCTGTTAGCTTAATTTCATTATAATGAATTAATCGGCTGTCGATAGTTAACTGGCTATTCCCGGCAGGAAGCGATGCAAATAAGCAAACCGTTCCTTTTTTGCGAACCAATGAAAGAGCTTCTTCCTGTGGAGCAGCTGCCGGGGCAGCAACTATTACAACATCAGCACCATAACCATTGGTTTCAGCCATAATTATTTCTTTGATATCTTCTGTTGATGTATTTACGAGCATATCGATATCAAAAGTTTTAGCCTGATCTATTCTTGCCTGATTTAATTCAGTCATAATAATTTTACCCGCACCCAATTGGCGCGCAACACAAGCATTTAGAATTGCCATTGGTCCGGCTCCCATTATCAAAACGGTATCACCTTTCTTAATGTCGCATTGCTCAAGAGAGTTAACAGCACAACTTAAAGGTTCTGCTAAGGCAGCATATTCTGCTTTTAATCCGGCAGGAACTTTAACAACATGCCCATTTGCTATTGCTCTGGCCGGAATAACTGTGTAATCAGCCATTCCACCATTGAAGAAGAAGCCCATTGGTGCCAAATTAACACACAAATTGGTCCATCCTTTTTTGCAATAAAGGCAGTCACCACAACTTATACTTGTCGACATTACAATACGTTCACCTACTTCAAAACCGGAAGTGCTTTCGCCAACTTCATGTATAATTCCGGTGAATTCGTGTCCCATAACAATAGGTGGACATAGTCGCGGATTACCAACATTAAATGCTTTTAAGTCGGAACCACATACAGCACAGGCATCAACCTTAATTAATAATTCATCTTTATTTATTTCCGGAACAGTAATTTCATCAAGTCTGACATCCTGCGGCCCGTAATACCTAATCGCTTTCATTTAATTGTTATAAAAGTTAATAGTCACCTTTTACTTCAGCACCTTCTAAAATTGCTTTTCCCGATCCTACTCCTAATCTGTCTACTCCCTGTTCAAGGTATGCAACAGCAGTTTCCCATGTACGGATTCCGCCTGAAGGTTTAATCTCCATTTTGTCGCCAACAGTCTTAATCATTACATCAATAATTTCAGGAGTGGCATTGCCGGGTCCGAAACCAGTTGATGTTTTAACAAAGTCAGCACCTGCCTCGTAAGAAAGTTCGCATGCTTTGGCAACCTGTTCTAAGCTTAAATGTGCACTTTCCTGAATAACTTTAACTTTTACATTATTCTGGCGAGCAACATCAACAACAGCTTTTATGTCATTAACAACGTAAGCATAATCTTCAGACATAAATTTGCCAATATTCATAACCATGTCAATTTCAGCAACACCGTCTTCAATCGCTTGTTTTGCTTGAAATGCTTTTGAAGGAGTTGCATCAGCTCCATGAGGGAAGCTTAATACGCATGATACTTTGGTTTTGCTTCCAGCTAATAATTCAGAGGCTTGTTTCACATCGCAAGGTTTTACGCACATGCTAAAAATACCGTACTCAATACACATTGCGGCATTCTCTTTTAAATCTGCATCAGTCATTTCCGGTTTTAAAACCGCATGATCCATTTTACTTGCAACATCATCTTTTGTATACATATCTCTTTTGTTTTTTTTATTATTTATTAATGCATTTCTCTACCACCGGTAACGTTTATCGCTTGTCCGGTCATGTAGTCAGATCCCTTTGAAGCCAAGAAAACAGTTACACTTGCAACATCTTCAACAGCTGCTAATCTTCCCAATGGAATTTTTGCTGTGAATTTTTTCACTACTTCTTCGCGAGGTAAATTCATGTCCTTAATGTAACCTACTGAGCAAGTATCCCAGACTCCTGTATTGTCAGTAATTCCCGGGCAAATGCAATTTACATTCACATTACAGGAGGCCAACTCAAAAGCAAGAGCCTGAGTAAAAGCAATAATTGCACCTTTGGCTGCACAATAATGACTCATTAATGCAGAACCTGTTTTTCCTGATTTTGAAGAGAAATTGATGATTTTACCAGCTTTCTTCTCTTTAAAGATAGGAACTACGTATTTAGTAAAAAAGAATGTGCCTTTGCAATTTACATCGAACATGTTGTCCCAAGCATTTTCCGTAATGTCTTCAACAGCTGATGTTCCAATAATTCCGGCAACATTAATTAATATATCAATTGTTCCACAAGCCTCAACAGCCTTGTCAACAACCGCTTTAACCTGATCTTCTACAGTCACATTGGCAACTGCACCCTCACAGCCTAATTCTTTACATGCTTTATCTAGCAGTTCCTGATTTAGGTCGGTTATAAAAACGCGTGATCCACCTTCTATTAGTTTTTTAGCTACTCCTTTTCCTATAGCTCCTGCAGCTCCGGTTATCAGTGCTACTTTTCCTTCAAATTCGTTTTGCATATCTGTATTGTTATTAAATTCTATTATCAAGATTCAGTTACATGATATTTCAATTAACTTTCTTTTATGTTTCAAATATATTTCTATTTTATTTCTAAAGCAAAATATCTTTCTTTTTTCTAAGATGATTTAATAGATTTTTTAGATAAGGTGACAAAATATCGGACAAACAAAAAAAGAAGGGAGCGATGATCATCGCTCCCTTCTTTCAAATTCAATATTTGTTGGGCTTTAAGCCTGGATATTAATTAGTTCCCAAGAAAATTGTCATTCACAGCTTTGTCTGAATGACGAACAGCCGCATCGGTATGAACATTGGCCACTTCAGTAATAATTGCCCCTTCTGCACCTCCAAATTGCCAATGTCTGGTATAAACTTCAGCCAAAGGAACAAACACTCCAGGAGTTGCAGCAACAACATGCTTAGTAGTTGCATCACCATTCATATGTATCTCTGGAACTTTTACCTCAGGAAAACTAGCAAGATTATCTTCACCTTGCCCCACAACATAACTTTTTCCCCAACGAACTAACCAACCTTCGCGCTTGGCAGGATTTGAATCCCCATCAAGATGCCAGTGCTCCGGTAACATTTGTCCGGGTAATAGAAATAGATCCATCAACATATAACGATCATCTTCATTATTCATGAACATGTTTGCAGCCAAACCAAGCTTGGTAAACTGACCAGTTCCATAATCACTAACCCATAAGCTTTCTTTCAAACCAGGGAAAATCGGATATCCATGATATTTCATCAAAGAAAAGATTGCGTCTTTTGCTTTATCCACATCAAACTCTCCATTCTCTTTATAAAAATCTTCGTTTTTGAACGTAATCATGCTCTTACATTTTTTACAATCGTCCTTATTCTCAACACAAGTTTTTTCATTTACAGCCACTTTTTCAGACTTACTACCGCAAGTACAGGACACCATAAGTGCTCCCACTACTAAGCTGATCAAAATTAAACCTTTCATAGCTAATATTTTAAGTTATTATAAATCGATTATCGACATTGAATGCACCTTATCGTTCGTATTTGGACCATAAGTCAAATCTATATTTGACACATACACCTTATCGCCTCTTCTAACACATTCAGAAGGAGCATCAAGCTCACCATTAGCCCCATCAGTCTGCCCATTTTTTGCAACAATTGTCACTTTTCCGGCAGGAGAAATTTTCACAATAGCATTCCCTAAAAAGTCAGCTATCCATAAATTATCGTCACCATCAATCTGCAATCCATCTACTGATACCATTCCATTTCCAGAAGCAAATAATTCCTCAGAAGCAACTTTCCCGTCTTCGTCTACAATATATTTATACACTTCCGCATCACCAAAATTGCAAACAAACATTTCTCCTTTTGAATTAAAAGCAACTCCATTTGCACCAACAGGATATTCTTCGTTCTTTGTTTCGAAAGTTGTTATCAGATGCGAATCACCAATACCTTTAACTGTTATTGGATTCTTAGAATCAAGTTCTTTTAAACTAAATCGATAGATTCCACTTTTATGAGGTTTGCCTGCATTCAGGTTTGTTTCAGCAACATAGACAAAATCTCCACGAACAGTAATTCCATTGGCCATATTAAAACCAACAGCAACAACTTCACAACTTTGTGCAGTCTTACCGTCCATATTAACTTTCAGCAACCTTGACATACCAGCTTCTTGTGTTGCAAATGACTGGTTGTCGGAAACATACATATTACCATCAGAAGCAAATATCAATCCTAATGGACTGGCAACTCCAGTCTTCGGATGTGGAAGTAAATCAATCACTTCTTCAATTTTATCATCCTCAGTAATTCGTAGAATCTTTGCTGGATAATCAGTGTTATTGACATTATTCATTGACAAATAGATACAATTGTCATCGGCAAGTGTTAAGCCATCAGGACTATTGTATTTCTCCGGCAAAGCTTTATCAAAAGCCAATCTTGGTGTTTTCAGCTTATCACCGCACTGGGTCATCAATAATACCAAAAGACCAAGAAGAATAAGACTTGTAATTTTTTGTTTCATGCTATTCTATTTAGTTAATTTTTGAATTAGTTCTTTATATCTCAAATATTTTGCTCTATAAACTTCGGTATTTATACTATTTGGTTCAAACCTGCGCTGTATAGTTGTCATATTTTTTACAGCTTCAGGTAAATCTGCATACTCACCAGAGCAAACACTTGCAGCAATTGCAGCTCCTAAAGCTCCTAATTGAGTACCGGAAGGAACTTCCATTGGTATTCCAATCGCATCAGCAAACATCTGCATCCACACATTACTTTGCGTAGCCCCACCCGTACATCGAATAACCCTGGGTTCATCTCTAAAATTTAACAGACGTTCAATATGACTTTTATGCGCAAAAACAATCCCTTCATAAACGGCGCGTAAAAGATTTGTACGCGAATGCCTGCCTTTTAAATTATAAAAGCCTGCATCAACCTCAGCCTCCTCATTGCATCCATATAAAAATGGAAGATAAATAACATCGGAAGATTCAGGAGAGATACTTCCAACCTGCTCATTAAGCCAATCGAAGAAATCATCACCCATCTGCTCTTTTTCAGTCTGCAAAAAGTTTTGAATAAACCAATCCAGATTACTCGCTGACGTAGGACTTCCTTCCAGCATTAAATACCATCCCGGAATACTGTACAGACTAGTCATGAACAGATCTTTATTAATGAGCGGTTCTTTGGAAATGTATTGATTATTCCCCCAGGTACCCACTACCATCGACATTTGATCTTCATCAATTATTCCTGATGACAAACCACAGGCATCAATATCAAACATTCCCCCGGCAACAGGAGTCCCAGCTTTTAAGCCTGTCAAATTTGCAATCTCTTCAGTTATCTTTCCAGCCAAATCAGTTGAACCAATTAGAGGTGGAAGCATTTCCTGAAATTCCTCAATACCAAATAGCTTTAGAACTTCATTATCATATTCTCCGCTTACTACGTTCATCAGGCTGGTTCCAGACATATCCGTAATTTCAGCAAAAGCCTCACCGGTAAGCTTTAAGCGAACAAAATCCTTCGCCATTAAAACCCACCGAGCCTTTTCCATTACTTTCGGCTCATTGTCTCGCAACCATAAAAGCAAAGCATTCGGCTGTGCGGCCCATAAACTTTGAGCAGTTAATGGCAACGCTTGCTTATCAATCCCAGTTTTCAACCAGCCATCAATATAACTTTGTGCTCTACCATCAGTCGAATTAATTGCATTCCGTACCGGATTTCCATTCTCATCTACCAAATACAATCCATTTCCATGTCCAGTACAAGCAACAGCTTTTATCTGCTCTGCATCAACTCCTGAATTCAAAACAACTTCACGAATAGCCGAAACAGTTTCATGCCACATTTCATTAGCATCACGTTCACTCCAACCATCCTTTAGCTGAATATTCTTCACAGCTTTGCTTGCAACTGCAATTTCTTCTCCTTTTTGATTAAAGAGTGCGGCTTTTGACATTGTACCGCCATTATCTATTCCTAGAAAAAAATGATCCATTTTACGCTTTGGGATTTTTATCATTCCTTTTATTATTTTTGATCTGAAAAATGGAATCAGTTACACACATAATTTAATTGCTGATTTACATTTTCAAGAGCCTCGGCAGCGATTCAGGCTTTAAAATAAACAATTTTAACGTGTTATAACTGGCCGAAACAATAAACTCAAACAACAGTAGACGCAAAAAAACAAAAAATAATTTGTTTTAAAAATTATATAGAAATATTTTTGAAACATATTAGAAACTTTTTTGAAACAAAAAGAAAATGATTGGAAATTTAAAAGAACGGGAAAGAGAGATACTTCGATGCTTATACGAAGGAGAAGAATCTACAGTTAGCGAGCTTAGCAAAAGGCTTAATGTTTCCGTTGTCACAATACGAAGCGATCTTGATAAACTTGAGAAGAAAGGTTTTGCAGTAAAAATGCACGGCGGTGCTCAACCTGTTTATAATCGTACCATCATTGAACGCATGAGCTCAATGAACGAAGAAAAACAACGAATTGCTAAAAAGGCTGCCGAATTAATTAATGACGGCGACCGCGTAATGATACTGGCTGGAACGACCAGCTCATTAATTGTAAAATACCTTTACGACAAACGCGATGTACATATCGTTACCAACTCAACCTATCTTCTTAACTATGTAAGGAATAACTCAAACATAAAAGTGACTCTGGTAGGTGGTGAATTTATTCCAGATGCTGAAGCGATGGTTGGAGCAATTGCATTGAGGGAATTGGAAAACTTTAGCGTAAGGCTTTGTTTTATTGGCAGTGATGGCTTCTCTATTCAAAACGGGATTACAGCAAATCATGTTGAAGTAGCTGAAGTAGCAAAGAAAGTTGTTGAACGATCAGAGTCAACAATTTTAGTTACTGACTCATCAAAATACCAGCACAGTGGTTTTGCGTTTATTCAAAGTTTAGATAAAATCAGAACCATAATCACAGATGACAAACTATCTAAAGAAGGCCTTGAAACCTTCAAGAAAAACAAGATAGATCTCGTGATTGCCTAACTTCTATTGCTGCAAGTTTAGATTAAAGTATTATTGGTGTTCGGGATGGCGATACCGTATAAAGTACTCGATTCCTGGCAGCATCCATAGATCTTATCCTTCGATAATTTGTTGATAGCAAGGTCTTCCTGAACTTGTTTCAGGATCTGCTTCAAGTTCGTAAAGTCCCAATAAATCACCACAAAGCGTCAATAACAAACAAGCTGTCTCTCTACTCCACAATTAGCTCATCAATAAAAACCCAGCTTGCAGCTCCGGCACTACCATGCCATTGTGGATTTACCATTTGATTTTTTGCCCGAACCCGAATAAATTGCGCACGAGCAGACTCAACACTAGCAGGGAGGCTTAATATACCTTTGTCATAAACTTCTTTAGCATTCTCATGAGATGAATGATAAACTTCTTTGTAGTTTTCACCATCTGCTGAAATTTCATAAGTAACTTCTAACGGACGAAATACCCAATCTTTAATATCGTACTTCCAATTGGTTTCAATCTTATTGAAATCGGTCACTTCTCCCAAATCAACAACAAAATCAACATTTCGCTTTTCAAATCCCTGCCATTTATTTTTCAATCCGTTGGTCATTGCATATTTTCCACCACCATCATGTTTTGCAGAGTAAGCAATATTGTAATGCACTTTTTTACCCAATGCCTTATGGAATGTCACCTGCTGACTGGAGCTTCTCGCTTCTGAACCATCGGGACGATACATTCTGGCTTTCAAAGTAGCACTCTCTATAATTTCAAGATTCCCATCATAAACAGGACTGTCCTTTGAAGGCTCACTTCCATCAGTCGTATAATAAACAGCACCGGGAACCTCGGTTTTAAATTGAGCAAAAACCTTTTTGTTTTGCTCTCCGGGAACCACATTAATTTTTACATCATAACTTCGTTGTCCATACTCAACACCATAAAATGCCAATTGAGGCAGGTGCTTTGTAGTACGATCATAAAAATCGTCCCAATCTCTCAGATTCTGAGGAGTCCATCCTATTTCTGCAAGTGCAATTGCGCGAGGATAAACTTTATATTCGAGAATCTTTCTATTTGGTGTACCCTCACTCCACTGACAAGCCTGAACGCCGATAATATATTTTTGAGCATCAACTTTTAGCTCCTCTGGCACCGGATTAAACTCGTATAAATCACGCATGGTAGTAACTGGACCATCATGCTTTGTAACCGAATTGATTGATTGTGGGCGGCTAATATATGTTGGAGTACCCGGAGTCATAATTACATTGTGCCCCATTTCAGCGGCTTCAATTCCCGGAGTGATTCCCCGCCAAGCCATAACGGTTGCATTTGGTGTTAGTCCACCCTCCAAAATCTCATCCCAGCCCACTAAATTTCTTCCTTTTGAAGAAAGATACTTTTCCATGCGGCCAATAAAATAACTCTGAAGCTCGTGTTCATTATGGAGCCCCTCCTTTTTAATCTGTGCCTGACACTGAGGACAATTCATCCAATTTCGTTTTGGAGCTTCATCACCTCCAATATGAATATCTTTTGAAGGAAATAACTCTAGGACTTCATCTAAAACATCTTCCAGAAAGTCAAAGGTCTCTTCTTTTCCTGCACAGTAAACCCCATCAGAAACGCCTCCTTTTGTCCACACCTCCAGCTTTTCATCTGGGAAACAATAATATTCAGGATAAGCGACCAACGCAGCCTGAGAATGACCGGGCATCTCAATTTCCGGCACAACAGTTACATTTCTTAAACGGGCATATTTAACAATCTCTTTAACTTCAACTTGCGTATAAAAACCGCCATAAGGCTTTCCATCATCTTCATTAAAGCCCTTTTCCTGATTAGCCTCAAAACCTACCTTTTTACGCCAACTTGCTACTGAAGTAAGCTTTGGATATTTCTTAATCTCAATTCGCCACCCCTGATCCTCGGTAAGATGCCAGTGAAAAGTATTTATTTTGTACATCGACATCAAATCGATGTATCGCTTAATATCTTCTACCGGGAAGAAGTGCCGACCAACATCAAGATGCAATCCCCGCCAGGCAAGTCTTGGATAATCTTTAATTTCAAGATAAGGAAGTTCAACTTTGGAGTCTTGTGCAACTGGCAACATCTGACGCAAAGTTTGAATTCCGTAAAAAAGACCGGCAGTCTTATTCGCCTTAATAATAATTCCAGTTTTTGAAATCGACAGCAAATAACCTTCATCCCCAATCCCTTCAACATTGGCTAGCTCAAGTTGTAATCCATCTCCCTGAGATTCTTTCAATTTAAAACCTGTTCGCTCCTTAATAACTGATTGTGAATATTCTTTCAATTCATGCATCTGCTCATTCTCACTTTCAAACCAAATGGAATTTTGGTCAGACAGTGTATAAACACCATCAACCTGTTTTATCTCAACAGGCTTTGGAACCAGATTTACCTGAACTGCTTTTTTATTGGAACATCCTGAGGAGATGATCATACTGATCAAAAGATAAATGAAGGATAGATTTTTCATTTCTATATGTTTATGAATTAACCTTACAGTTCAAAATTAAGGAATAAATACGGATCACATAGAAAGTAGGTGGTGTAAAATCTTTTTCATACAACCCACAGGGTAAAATAGATTTTAATGGGGATTTTTCAGGCTTTTCACCCCAACCCGAAAGGGAGATTCCTGAAAAATCAAGGTTTACCTTCAGGGAATCAGGGTATAAAACTTAATTTTTCATCAATTTGAATAGTTTCATACAACAGGTTAATGCAATAAGGTTGATATTGTGATGTAATCTTTTCTACTAAGGTTTATAATTTCCCGTAGGGAATCAATTTCAATAGGATAGAGATTGAAAATGGTTTCATTCTCCGTAGGAGATTAATAAAAGGAGGTTTGTCATCTTTATCTCCTAACGGAGAAATTAGGTTTAGGTGGATAGCTTATTGCTATTGAGCTTGATCCCCTGACGGGGAAAATGATCGCAGCTTTTTTGTTTCGATAAGAACCTTAGTAGCTCGTTGATATTATATAAGCCAAACCTTATTCGCTTATTAAAATACAATAAGGCAATCCGTTGTGTGAATAGATTGTAATGGGGATTTTTCAGTATTTTCACCCCAACCCTTCGGGGCTAAAAAGCAACTACTCCCTCACGACCACCTAAGAGAAAATACGAACAAGTAAGTCAATCATATAAACGAAAAACTACAATCTAGATACAAACAAAAAGCCCTCTCAGTATGCAACCAAGAGGGCTTAATATTATAGGTTTTCTTATTTACAAAGACAACACATACTCAGAAAGAGCTTCAATATCATCATGAGAAATTTCACTCCAAATGCCATGTTTCTCAACGGCGAATACTTCTTTTATACTTGCACTACGTCCATCATGTAAGTATGGTCCGGTTCGCCATACCTCAATCAATGTTGGAGTATCCCATTTGTTTTGCTTATCAAACTGCCCCACCTCACCTAACTCATGTATTTTCATATCAGTATATAGTGGAGCAGGGTGACACATAACACAATTTTGTTTTTCGAAAACCGCTTTACCTTTTTTTGCCAAAGAACTTAATTTTCCATCAATCAATTTTGGACTAGGAACCGGACGAAGAGATTCTAAGTACTGATCCACTGCTCTGGCATGTGAATCATCAACCTGAGCAAATTGAATATGACGAAATCCTGCACGAACAGCTGTTTCTGCGTCAGGTCTAATACCCGAAATCATTGCAGGTGGAGTTACATGAGCATGCAACATGCTTTTGCAGTTTTTTGGATTACCCATTCCATCATTCAATAAATCCCAGTTTAATCCATCGGTACGTGCTTCATTTGGGTGACAACCATTACATGACTGCCATCCTTGGAAGCAATAAGTAGCATCATTAAAGAAAATCTCACCCAACCTCACAGAGTCATTTGAAAGATTCTTATTCAAAACAAGATCTTTATAATCAGCCACAACAGGATTATCGAGATCAATTATTTCAATTTGATCAGAAAAATAATTTGCTACATAAACATCAGATCCACTCCCCTTAATTATTCTCGGTCCGTTTCCAGTTACCTCAATACGTTCTCTTATTCCTGAAAGAAAAAGCAGATCATAAGACAATACGTCTTTATCTTCAGTTTCTAATAATTTCTTTATAAACTTCGGATAGTCAATCACACTAAAATCATGCGTTCCTGAGTGAGCCACTAAAATATGATCAGGAGTACAATCAACTCCCCACGAACCAGCAGCACCACTTTCAGGATCATCAAGCAAAATGGCAGCAACAAATTCCAATGAAACGGCATCGATCACACTTAATGCACTTGTATTCATCCAACCCTGTTCCAGCTGTGTGGTTGGCACCTGAAAGCGTCCAAGGTTGTGTGAGATAAATACATATTTCCCATCAGCCGAAAGACAAATTCCACGAAGTGCATTACTTCCATTCGCCAATGGTATATTTTTTATGACTTTATTTTTCTCAACATTAATAATACTTACTTCTGCAGTAACCGTATCAACATCCGCACGATTAGCAGTGAGGAAATTTGCCACAAAAAGATGCTTGCCATCTCTTGCAATTTCAAGAACCATTGGCTGGCGAAGTACCGGAATCCTGTTTATTTCCTTTTTAGCAGACAAATCAACCACCGAAACATCATTGGAAAACTGGTTGGAAACGTAAGCCATTTTTCCATCTGGAGAAACAACTACATCAGAAGCACCGTGCCCAACCTCAATTCTTGTTTCAGCTTTTAACCTTTTCAAGTCTGAAATAACCAGTTCGCCTTTTGAATAGGAGCATACTGTTAAAAGTTTCTTTTTAGTAATAGCAATTGCTTTAGGAGCAAGCTCAAATTCAAATTCAGCTTTCGTTTTATAGGTATCCAAATCGATACACTTTATCTTTTTTGAAGAAAACTCAGCAACATAAATTAGTCCTTTCTCATGATCAACTTCAAAATCGATTGGAGAAGAATAGTTGGGAATATTATCACTTCCTGAAAATGCAAATAGTACAATTGTGGATAGAAAAAAAATAAACTTATACGATCTATTAAGTTCGAACATAACTCGGTTATTGGTTTAAGTTGGTGTATCTCAACTGTCAAAATTACTAACAGCGAAGAAGCAAAATAAATAAAAGCAATTCAATCTAAATAATTAAAAGCAATTTATTTTGAAGAAAAGATCATGACTTTTATATCAAATACTATAAAATAAACACCTATAATAATTACATAGACTTATCTATTTAATCATCATCACCAAATCTTTCTCCCTTTCTTTAGGAGTTACTTTTAAAGAAACAAGTTCTCCATTTTTCAGGATACCTTCAACCGTCGTATTACCGGGTGCATGCAGTTTAAAGTCTACATCCCACTCTTTTGGCCAGGCTGGGAAAAGAAGTATTTTATCACCGACTGTTTGCATCAGCATTTCCTGCAGCCCAATCATACCCGAACCTCCCCAATTGTGATCAGGTACCCAATCATGTCCTGGTCCCCAGAAAGTTGGATAGCGCCTCGGGCTGTCTTGTAATTTTTTAGTGTTGTACTCAGCTGCCTCTTTAGTCATTCCCATTCGGGCAAATTGAATTCCATCCTGATGCCAGCTTATTATTGTTCCCTTTCTGAATGCTGGTGCAATTTTATATGAATTCTTAAAGTACTGAATCTCTTTGTCGCCTAGTTTAAACTGATCAAAAGGGAAAAGTGGATAAAATTGAGGTAATTCCTGATTTGCCTCTTTTATCCATTTATAGGCTGGCTTTACAACAGTTAGTCCATCAACCTCTTCAATTGGATAAGCAGGAATACGTTCCATGAAACTTTTGTAATATTCCTTCTCTTCTTTTGAAACATATTTTTCATCCAGAGTTAATAAACTTTTCAAACAAGCATTTAATCCCGAGAGCAAATCGCTCGGATTTGTAGCACCTCGATACGATTCACAAGAAGTTGATGGATAAATAACCAGTTTGCCATTTTCATCAAGGGTTTGTCCATTTCGCATTTTCTGACGTATTTGATAATGTTCGTCAAAAAATATGAGTGATGCTTTGATAAAAGGCATATACATTGAAATATCAGCACCCGAAAAACGGTGATATTCCAAAATCATATAAGCATGTTCAACCTGCGATTCCCAATGATAGGCACACGATTGGTTGGCCATTACACCTTCCTCTGCCATATCGTTGTACCCACGTGCACCGGTTGCAAGCGGATCTCCAAACGGAATTTCTTTTCCTCGTGCACGATGTCCATCACCTTCCCATCCCCAACCAGCACCAAACACAATTCCGGGAACACTCATATATTCGGGGAAAACAGCACCCTGATGACCAAAATGAGTTTTTACTCTGGCTGTTGCCCCAGGCAAACCTTTTCGGTAGAGTTCAAATTGAGGGATTATCGCATCAAAATCGCCCGCTTTTAACATTGGCCAATACAACAGACGCTGGTTTTGCGCGGTATGAATAGCTCCTCCCCACTGTCTCCAATCCGGTTCATAGGTGGTTTCAGAATTTACTAAAACCGGATCGAAATTGAGGTTACCCCCATTAAACTTAGTTGGATATTCACCGTAAGCATTTCCTCCAAGCTGATATCTGAAAAGTTGGTAATTACGGCTCATTTGCCAAACCGGACTGTTTGGATCTGCATTTTCAGGGTGAATAAATATATGACTGCGTTTCCAAAACTGGTGCCACCATGCGAGTGTTTTTTCAAAGGCATTCTGTTTGTTCAAGTTACTACTGGCAGCAGTTGCTAAAAGTTCGTTTTTCCAGGTATCAATTGTTTCAGCTTGTTCAATATGAGTTACTACTGATATCTGATATTTCTTTTTAGGCTTCTCACTTATTATATTCCATGATTTGTATGGAGTAATCTGGTATTTCCCAGCACTCGTTCCTGCAGGAATAAATCCTTCTCCAAACAACAATCCACCAAAAGTCCGATCTTTTATATCATCAACGATCTCATTGGCACTTGCATCTAAGCGCTGTTGCTTAATAAGCACTTCAGGTATCAGCTTTTCCTTTGGATTCCGGTGATAAAAAAGCACTGCATTATCTAAAAACTCAATTTCATCTTTAACGCGGATAACTTTCCCCGGATAACCTTCAAGACTAAAACAGGTAAAACGTTCTCTTCCGAATTGTCTTGGTAATAGTTCTTTTTCCTCAGTACGCCAACTTTCGTATGCCGCTTTAACATCAATTTCAGAATCGGCATCAATATCAATATGCACAATGGATTTGTCAACTTCAATCCATAATTTAATCAGGATGTTTGAGTCATTATTTTTTGATTCAATCTCAATAAAACCATCTTTAAGTTTTAGTTCCTGCCTAAAAGAAGAGGCGTCAGAAAACGGATTTGGACTTAGCTGTACTCGGATTCTTCCCATTTTCAGGTACTCTCCATTTTCACTAAGACTTCCACTTCTTTGTATATACAAAAGAATATCTCCTTTTTCTACCCATACATTACAGCCAATGTCACCGCCTACAAGAGGCATTGATTCGCTGGAGTTTTGACTTTGTGTATTCCAAATCACATTATAATCGGAAAGCGTTGGTATTTGGGAGAACTTATTTAACTCCTTTTTGATGAATTCAACAGTTTGATTTGCCATTAACTGATAACCTCCGGATTTCCAGTGAAATCTGTCTAAACGAGCTAAACCTAACTTGTCGACTACCAATCCATACAAATCGTTAACCGGGATGTTATTTTCTTTCATCACCCATTTAGCCAACGCATTGCGTTTAATAATTGTGGGATTAATTTCCCGGTTTAGTTCTGGCTTATCCTTCTCGGTAACCGGAGTGGTGCTTGCCCAAATCAGGCTGGCATTTCCTGCATTCCCCCGAAGTGTTTGCACGTATTTTTCAAGTAATGGAACATATTCATGTTCAAGGATTCGACCATCGGGCCAACCATGCAAGCCAATATTAAACTGAATAACATCGTAATCACTGGACGAAACAACCTTGCCCAAATCGGTAAAGAGGTGCTCGCTTTTTAGATGTTTAGGTGTAAGCCAATAATCAACATTCGCTACTTTTTTCAGACTATCAATTACACTTTGGTGGAAACCGTTCATGACCGAGTCGCCAATTAGTAATACTTTTTTTAAACTATCATTTTGCTCTTTTGCCGGAAAGAAATTCCAGGGACCACCCTCCGAATGTAATCCAAGATCCTTATCTGTCTGGCTAAACAAACTGCCGGTTGAGAATATAAAAAGGCATATTGATAAAAGAAAATTACGCATAGTTTCCTTGTTTTTATTTTTTCTGATAATTATTGCCAAACCTGAATTATGAAACAACTTCCAAAACTTGATTACTAACTACCCCTATGAATTCCGGTTAAATTGAATTCTTAAAAATAGAGAATAATGAAGATAGCATACAGTACTTACTTTACCTATACTGATATTATTTTAACATGTTTTATATTCCCACGAATACAATTGTTAGAATTGTTATTGCAGTTTTTGTTTTGAATACCTGAAATTAAGTCCAACCACCACTAATCAAGCCAAACCAAAAAGCAGTAGACATACCTGATTAGGCAAGAAAATACCGCACTACTACACTAAAGACATACAAACAGTTGAAGCACATTCAGCTAAAGCTGACTTTTGTCTAGGGAACTGCATTTAGCAATACAACGATAATTATTTCACTTGATGGAAAAGAATCAACTATCGAACAAATGAATATTTAGATATTTTTTTTTACTAATTGAGATTTATTTAAAAAACATTAATAAATTTATTGCTAACAATATAGGGTTATAGGAAAAAGTAAAATGGGAGATAATATTGTTTACACATATGATGGTTTAGTATTAATCAGAAAATTTTATGGAGATGTTACAATTGAAGTACTTACATTTTCATTAAAGCATCTGATTAAAAACAACATGATTCTTAAAAATCAAAAAGGTATTATTTCTGACTTTAGAGAAGCTGACTTCCTTGTTTCTCAAGAAGATATGTTGCTATTAAAGGACTTATTCATAAAGCATCATAATATTCTTGGGAACTTACGATTTGTACAGATAATCAATACACCGAAAATAGTATCCACAATGATTTTTGCGAGTGAAAATTCTGATGTTACAACGAGATCTTTCAGCACTATGCAGGCGGCAAAAGTCTGGATTAATCAAGGATAATTATTCAATATGATTTCAATTTGCATTCCAATATATAATTTCAAGGTCATTGATCTTGTAAAAGAATTATCAGTTCAAACTGAACTTTTAGATGTTCCTTCTGAGATTATTCTTATAGATGACTGCTCTGATAATTCATTTAAAAATATTAATGAAAGTGTTTGTTCTAAAGAAGTTTACATCCAATTAGAAAAAAACATTGGACGAGCTGCTATTCGAAATCAGTTCCTCAAATATGCAAAATATGACTATTTACTTTTCTTAGATTGTGACTCAATTGTTTCCTATGACGATTTCTTATCGCAGTATGTTAATACCATTAAAGAACATGCGAATCAATTAATTTGTGGTGGAAGAGAATATCCCCAGTTTCCTCCAAAAAGGAATAAAATGCTTCGGTGGAGATACGGCATAAAGAAAGAAAGCATGAGTTTCGAGCTTAGAAACAAAAATCCGAATAAATCATTTATGACCAACAATTTCGTAATTGATAGGAAAATATTTGAGACCATTCAATTTGACGAAAGGCTTTTGGAATATGGGCATGAGGATACATTGTTTGGCTATGAATTGAAAAAAAGGAATATCGACATTACTCATATTGACAATCCGATATTAAATGGCGACTTAGAGGATAATGCCAGTTATATATCGAATACAGAAAAAGCCATTGGCAACCTGACTCATATCCTTGAATTCACAAACTACGACAAAGCTCTAATTGAAGATGTCACCCTATTACGAATCTATTATAAGTTCTATAAACTGAGGACGATTATTAAAGGAATATTTGCAATACTAAAGTCTCCAATTAAGTATTTCCTGACTAAAGGCTATGTAAATCTTTACTTTTTTGATTTTTACAAACTGGGTACTTTGATCATGAAGCAACCGCTACACAACAAGATGGATAGCGTATTGAGTGAATAATTTGAGTATTCATAAAGGCTAATTTAAGAAAATTGATATTTAGCCTTTAAATAGATTGAAAAATGAAGTGCCTTCCATATTTGTACCGTTAAAAGAAATTCAGCAAAGATTGACTTTAATCAAAGGAACAACTTGCACGATTAAAGCCTTATTCTCAGATCTAATTTTCTGTCTGGTAAATTTCAATATAATCCCCCATTCACAGCTACTTTATTTTATCTTTGTGCTTTGTCAAAAGGGAAACAACGTGAGCAAAACACTTTTTTTGTCTTTTATTACCAGCCTTCTTTTTGTGTTCAGTTTACTGGCACAAAATAATACCATTTTCATTGACGATCTGGCGTTTCCCTGTGTACATCAATCAAAATCTATCAGTTCGCAAATACCACATTCATTATTAATTGAGATTGATAAAATCTCCGACATTCAACAGACGGTTGCTTCACTAAAATCAAGCATTAGAACTGCTAAGGATGAAATTATTCTCTGGGCTTTCTTGGGGGAATATGAGGAGGAAATTCTAAAGGCTGAACTCGAAAAGCAATTTAAAAACAGCATCTATTTCCATAATAAGGGTTCAGACTGGCCTTCGTTGGATTCTCTGAAGACAGAAAACAAAGAAGCTGTAGCGATATTCAAAGATGATCTAACTTATACTTCGACTGAGCAAGTAAAAAATACAAATATTTACAGCGAACGATTCTCGAAAGACCCTTTTGACAAGTTGGTTATTTTTAAACCCAACTCAATGGATAGCCTTTATCATGAGTGTCTTTCGTTGTGGAAGACGACAGGGAAAGTACCCAATCTGGTTATTCTAGCTGTGAAAGAAGTATTGGTTCAAAAATCAGCTCTTGATTCTCTTAATTCCCTTCGACGATTTAAAGGTGTCTTTTTGCATAATAACGAGTATCTAAATGAAATTTATTGGAAGCAAAAACCAAAACTAATTACTCCTGCAAAGTTTTCGTACCCCTTAACAGGCTATCAAGAGATTCTTTCTCCTTATAAAAATGGATATAAGATAACTCCTGGTGAGATCCTGCATCATACAGGTATGATTGACGCCCCACGTACTTTTAACGCCTACGACACGGATCTGAATGATAAACTGGTAATGCATTTCCCGTTTAATGGTAGTCTTGAAAATTTGATTGAACCGAGTTGGAAAAATACAATTTCCGAGAATATTGAATTTGTAAAAGATTCAGAAAAGGGAACTGTAATTCAATTTAAGGGCAACAACTCATTTGTAGATTATTCGAAAGAGAACAATCTAAGCTACAATTCTCCTATTACTGTCTCTGCTTGGATACGCCCTAATAGTTTAGATGAATATATGGGAATTATTGGTTTTGGAAATTCGTTTTCACTTAAACTGAATAATGGAAAACCGGATTTTACAACAGCAGGAATTAAAGATCATTTGGTAAATAAACAAATCGCTATTAATGAATGGAGTCATATTTCGGTTGTTTTTACGCCCAACTCAATTGCGAATATTTATATAAATGGCAAAGAGATGGCTGTTGTTGATGCTTCGGAAATTGAGTCATCAAACCAGTCACTACTAATTGGTACGAACATTTGGGGCGAACAGTTTATTGGAGCTATTGATGAACTCAAAATCTGGGATCGTGGTCTTTCCGAAAAAGAAATTGAAGCTGTATACCTTGCTCCGAATAGCGCCGATAAAAAGAAGAGTTCAAAAATTTATGCAGCAATAACTGGCTTAGTTATTTTGCTTTTAGGCTTCATCACCTACACAATTCTTTTTCGCAAAAAGGAAAGACCTGCAATAACTAATACTCTTTCTAAAATAGAAACAAGCGTTCCAGTAAATCGAATACAATTATTTGGAACATTTCAGGTTCGCAATGCTCCTGTTGGCGATATTACCAATCAGTTCTCACCCCTTCTTCGACAAATGTTGGCCTTTTTTATTTTGAATAGCGCTGAGTCTCCTGATGGAATTAGTGTAAAGAAAATAAGTGATACATTTTGGCCGGGAGCACCCAAGGACAAGGCCAAAGAGAATAGAGGCACAAACATCAAAAAGCTGAAGAAAATTCTGGAAGATATTGATGGACTTTCTATCAGTTACGAAAAGAAAAGGTGGTACCTTCTATTGAATGATCAGCTGCAAATTGATTATATTTTGTTTAAAGAATTAAAAGAAAATATTCAGAATCAATTAAAATCAGATTCAATCGATTCTATAATAATAAGCAAACTACTGAATATCCTTCAACACGGAAATATCCTACAAAATATTGAAAAGGAATGGCTTGATTCGTACAAGAATAATATCTCGAATGAAGTCATTGAGTTGCTTCAGGAGATTCTTCCAAAGCTCAATAAACTCATCGACATACAAATTGAAACGGCTAAAACAATCCAGCAATTTGATCAGTTAAACGAAGAAGCATTAAAATTTATTCTGACTGCTTTATCACTTCAGGGAAATCATGGGCAAGCTCAACAAGTATATGATGATTTCTGTAAGAAATATGCTCATCTCTACAATGAAAAATTCCCTCTTACTTATACAGAAATCGTAAAAAAGTAAGTTTTTTCTCCACATTCCCCCTTCTATTCCCCCTTTCATTACTCTTGATTCATGTATATTGCAGATATAAATCAATAAAACACCTACATATTATGAATAAAGACAGAAGAAGTTTTTTAAAAACAGTTAGTGCTGTTGGGGCAGGAATGATTGTTGCTCCACATATTTCAAAAGCAGGAACATCAAAAGCTCACAAACTTGGTACAGCAAGAATTGCAGTTATCGGACTTGGACGTGGATTTGGTCACTTTACAAGATCAGTAAATACAGAGAATGTAACAGTTACTGCAATTTGCGAACTTGATCAGGAAAGAATTGACAGAGCACAGAAATATTTACGTGATAAAGGTTTGCCTGAAGCAGCTGTTTATACGGGTGATGATTATGCCTATCAGAAGATGCTTGAGCGTGACGATATTGATGGTGTTATAATTGCGACACCTTGGCTATGGCACACAAAAATGGCAGTTGATACTATGAAAGCAGGAAAATATGCTGCTGTTGAAGTTTCTGCTGCAAATACCATTGAAGAGTGCTGGGATTTGGTAAACACTTCTGAAGCCACTGGAATGCCTTGCATGATTCTCGAAAATGTTAATTACCGTCGTGATGCTATGGCCGTAATGAACATGGTTAAGCAAGGTGTATTTGGAGAAGTTGTTCATGCACGTTGTGGATACCGTCACAGTCTATTAAATGTTAAATTTAACGCTGATCTTAAGTTTGGCGAAGAAGCCCATGGCGAAGCAAAATGGAGAACACAGCACTCACTAAAAAGAAATGCGGATGTTTATCCAACTCACGGTTTGGGTCCAATTGCTGCAATGTTGGATATTAACCGAGGAAACCGTTTCCTTTACCTAACGTCAACAGCCTCGAAAGCAGTTGGTTTAAAAGACTATATTGAAGAGCATCCAAAAGGAGGCAAAGATCATCCATACGCCAAACTACCATGGAAACAAGGTGACATTATCACTTCAACCATCAAAACAACGAATGGCGAAACAATTATTGTAACTCATGACTGTAACCTTCCACGTCCCTACTCATTAAATTTCCATGTTGCCGGAACTGATGGAGTTACTGATTTTGACTATGGTCATCGTCGTATCCATATTGAAGGACAAACAAAAGGACATGGTTGGGATGAGTTCAAAGCATGGCAGGATAAATATGATCATCCACTTTGGAAAAAGTATGGAGAGATTGCCAATGGAGCTGGTCATGGTGGAATCGACTATTTTGTAACTCGTGAGTTTATTAATTCGGTAAAAGAACAAAGACAACCAGTAATGGATGTTTATGATGCTGCAGCCTGGAGCTCAGTCACTCCTCTTTCCGAAGCTTCAATCGCACAAAGTAGTGCTCCGCAATATTTCCCAGACTTTACCCGAGGAAAATGGATTAAAAGAAAACCAGTTGAATTTAAGTAGGAATGCTTAAACCGCAATAGAATGGGCAGTTTTGAAATAATTTTCAGAACTGCCTCATTTTTTTCACCCTACTTTCATTATTTTCGAAGAATTATTGAATACACACACCAACTCAAATAACATGAATTTTAAATTTTTTTCCTTCTCATTTATACTATTCTTTGTTAGTATAATCAATCTGCAGGCGCAATCCGTCAACATCATTCCTCGTCCACAAGAAATTAAACAGGGGAACGGAAGTTTTGCAATTACCCCACAAATACAGATTGTTTCTAATGCCTCAAGCAACGAGACGGCTATTTATTTACAGAACCATATTGAAGCTGTTTTAGGGTACGATATCCAGATTTCAGAACAAGCTAAACCGAAGACCAAATCTATTATTTTCAAACTTGAAGAAGATATTGAGAAAGAAGCCTACGAGCTAATTGTCTCTGGCAAAGAGATACAAATTATAGCTTCAAATAATGCAGGTTGGTTTTATGGTGTACAAAGCCTAAAACAATTATTAGCTAATAACCTTTCTGCAAAAACAATTCCTGAAGTAAGAATAAAGGATGCTCCCCGATTTCCATGGAGAGCTTTCATGCTGGATGAAGCCAGATATTTTAAAGGAACTGAGCAGGTGAAATTACTTTTGGATGAAATGGCACTTTTGAAAATGAATATTTTTCACTGGCATTTAGTTGATGATCAGGGATGGAGAATTGAAATTAAAAAATATCCTCGCCTTACCGAAATTGGAGCCAAAAGAAAAAGCACCCAAGTTGGTCCTTTGCATTGGAAAAGTAACATTCAATCTGGTGAAGTTCATGAAGGTTTTTATACTCAAGAAGAAATTAAGGACATTATTAGTTATGCTAATGACCTACATATAACTGTGGTTCCTGAAATTGAAATGCCTGGCCACTCTAGTGCCGCTATCGCTGCCTATTCCTGGTTGGGAACATCAAAAAAAGAAATTGAAGTTCCTGTAAAGTTTGGTGTTGGCCCGGATGTATATGATGTGAGTGATCCTAAAGTATATCAATTTCTTACGGACGTGCTTGATGAAGTTATTGAGTTATTCCCTTCAAATGTAATTCACATTGGTGGAGATGAAATAAGATATAACGCATGGAAAGAATCAGAATCGATCAATGCTTACATGAAAGAAAAAGGGCTAAATACACCTGCTGAACTACAGGTATTTTTCACCAATAATATCTCACAATACATTCAGGAAAAAGGCCGTCGAATGATGGGATGGAATGAAATAATGGGGCATAAACTACACCATTTCCAGGATGAATCGGATACTGAAACAAACCAAAAGTTAGCAAAAGAAACGGTTGTTCACTTCTGGAAGGGAGATATTAAGTTAGCAACTCAGGCAGCAAGTAGTGGATATGATATTGTTAATTCACTACATTCAAACACCTACCTGGACTACAACTACAACAGTATCTCTTTATCAGCAGCATATGCATTCGACCCTATTCCAGAGGGACTTGAAGCAAAGTATCATGATAAAGTAATTGGAACTGGATGTCAGATGTGGGGTGAGTGGATTCCTACCAATGGACACATGCACTATCAGGTATTTCCACGAATAGCAGCATATGCCGAAGTTGGCTGGACAAAACTAGAGAACAAAGACTTTAACAAGTTTAAATTGGCTCTAAAAAACATTCAAAAAGGTTGGGAACAAAGAGGTATTTATTTTGCTCCAGATTCTGATGTTGAGAAAAAGCCTGAAAAATAAAACATGATCTGATATAATGCTAACTCTTCTCCAAGTTTAAATTTGGGAAAGAGTTAGCCTATTTTTACTAATCTATTGTAATATCATATTTATTTAAAAGTCCGATCACCCCATCTCGCGAAAACTTCGCTTTCTGAATCCTGTTATTTTCCGGATCAATTGAATAATTGTAAGAACTTCGAAAATCTGCTTTAGTCAAAAAAGAACGATCAAATATTGCCCGATTAAGATCACAGTTAATAAAACTAGATTCACTCAAATCTGCTTCCGAAAAATCGACCTCATGAAGTATGCAATCTTTGAATTTTGTCTTTTTCAATTTTCGTTGATAAAACGAAGCTAAATTCAACTGACAACCTTCAAACTGAACTTCAAATAGAAAGTCTTTGCAATCTTCAAAGTGCAAACCCAGTAATTTGCAATTCTTATAAGAAACATCCCTAAATAAGGTTTCCATTATTTTCGACATGCTCAAATCACAATCCATAAATTCACACTCACCGAAGTTCACCCCGGCAAGATCAACATTTGATAAATTACAATTTATGAAAGTGCAATCATCATACTCTCCTTTTGAAAAACCATCTTCGGAGAAATTAATTCCTTCGAATTTCTCACCTTCAAAATACTGTTCGATCATTCTATGCTATATTTTACTTAACTACATTCAACCATGCCTGAGCCATTAGCTGAGCACCTGCCATACTTGGATGAACTCCATCAGGACACCAATATGTTGCCGGTGCAAAATTAAGAGCTTCTTCAAATATTTGCTGATAAGGGACATGGAGCGTCTTGAATTCATCTGACAACTTTTTAGCCGCTTCACGGTATGGCTTAAATTCTTCTTGCCAAGCTTCACCAATTGCTTTTCCGCCATCTACCGAAAATGGTTCACAAATCACCAATTGAATGTCAGGCAATGCCTCCTTTGTTCGTTTTAGCAAAGCACGAAAATCATTTTCATAAACTGCTACATCTCCTTCATAATTCCCATTTCGTTTATGCCAGTAATCATTCACCCCAATTAAAATACTCATAACCTGTGGTTTCAAATCTAAACAATCCTCATTCCATCTGGCATCAAGCTGATGAACTTTATTTCCACTAATACCCCGGTTATAAACTGTCAGGTTTTTCAAAGGCATCTGCTCCAATAAAACGGATGCCGTCATTAAGGCATAACCCCCTCCAAAAGAACCTCCGTTATTTGGCATTTGGTTTTTCTTTTCTCTTCCCGCATCAGTAATCGAGTCACCCTGAAACAACACCACATCGTTTTCACTAAACATGGTATATTCTTCTTTAGCCTCTACCTTTTCGTCGGTCATGCATGATGAAATAATCATGGGAATACTTGCAATACCAGCAGTATTGACAGCCGTACGTTTAATAAAACTTCTTCTTGATACCTTCATTTTTTATTGAGTTTAATTGGTTGTCTTATTTATTTGTAATTCTTTTCAATGAAATTAATAATATAATTTACTCTTTCTGTGATAGAAGTTTGAGGCAACTTTACTAATTGATACCCCAACTCTTCATATACCTTGCAAAACACTTCATGCATTTTTACTGCCTCTTCAAAAGTTTCCTTTCTAACCTGATCCTGAATATATATTTCCTTCCAGGGATTTGCGATAAAAACAGAATCAGCATATTGATATTTAGTTACATTATCGAGCAATATTTTAGGTGAAAAGCCTCTAAATCGTGCAAAAGCTAATTGATCAGGAATTCCTCTATCTGCAAATGCAATTTCATTATCTCTTACAGACTCATAAAAACTGATTCGCCTTTTTAGCACCTCTTGCTGAAATGCTTTAATATCTTTCCATGGCAACATATCACCATTTATTTCTTCCTGTTCCTGAATGATTTTTCGGGCATACTCATCACTTGTTTTGTATCCCAAACATGACAATTCATTGATAATACTGGTTTTTCCAAAACCAGGCCCTCCTGAAATAATAAATAGTTGCTTTTTCACATTTTTGTATTCAACCTATCTAAAATAGATAAATCACTATAGAATTTAGCTTTCTGTTTAAAGAAATTGTTAAGAGTATTTCACATCAAGTCTTATGATGCTGACATACTGCTATTTAATAATTTTAAAAAATAGAACTAATTTTTTGATTACGATTTTTTTCTACTTTTGCCAGCATTGTCGTGTACGTACACGTAAGTACAAAAATATCTTAGATTATGAAACTGAATAGAGAAACAGCAGAGCAAGCAACAATATATCCAAGTAAAATTTTACAATTTGGCGAAGGAAACTTTTTAAGGGCATTCACCGATTGGATCATTCAAAAAATGAACGACGAAATCGATTTTCAATCGGGTATTGATGTTATTCAACCACTGAAAGATGGGATGGTCAATATGCTAAATGATCAAGAGGGACTTTACCACGTTTACCTCAAAGGAATTAAGAATAGTGAACCGGTACGTGAATTTCAACGGATCGATTGCATTAATAAAGGAATTAATCCGTATGCTGATTTTGATTCGTATAAAGCCTCCATTCTAAATCCTGAATTGCGATTTGTGGTATCAAACACTACAGAGGCTGGAATTTACTTCGAAGAAACCGACAAGCTGGAAATGGAGCCACAGCAGAGCTTTCCAGGGAAAATAACTGCTTTGCTCTATGAAAGATATAAAGCATTTGATGGTGCCGACGACAAAGGTTTAATTTTCTTCCCGTGTGAACTAATCGACCGGAATGGAGATATGCTTAGGAAGTTTGTACTGAAGCATGCTGAGAACTGGCAGTTGGGTGAATCGTTCATTAATTGGGTGAAAAATAGTTGCTCATTTTGCAATACTCTTGTTGATCGAATAGTTCCAGGATTCCCAAAAGACAACATCAAGCAAATTCAAGCTGAATTGGGTTATGAGGATAATCTGGTAGTTGTGGGTGAGTATTTCCATTTCTGGGTAATTGAAGCTCCTGAATGGGTACAAAAAGAATTTCCTGCACAAAAAGCTGGATTGCAAGTAAAGTTCGTAAATGATATGACTCGCTATCGTGAACAGAAAGTTAGAATCCTTAATGGAGCACATACAGGAAGCTATGCCGCATCATTATTATATGGAATTGAAACGGTTCGGGAATCCATTGAACATATCGAAGTCGGGCAATTTCTTAAAGAACTCGTTTTCGATGAAGTAATCAAAGGACTTGGCGGAGATGAAGATGAGTTAAAAGGTTTTGCAAGCAAGATTCTAGAACGTTTTTACAATCCGTATATCCGTCATGAGTGGACAAGTATTGCTCTAAATGCATTAAGCAAATGGGAAACCAGATGTCTGCCGTCTTTAATTGACTACAAAGAAAACACGGGTGTGCTACCACAAAAGCTTGTTTTTTCACTTGCAGCACTAATCGCTTATTACAAAGGTGAAGTTGACGGACAAAAATATACACTGAATGATGATCAGATACACTTAGACTTCTTTAGCAATTTATGGGAAAAGCAAGATGGGACTCCAGAGTCAGTTTATGAATTATCTGAAAAAGCATTAGCTTATAAGCAACTCTGGAAGAAAGACTTAAACGACATAGAAGGATTGACTCAAGCTGTTTCCTCCTACCTATTCCTAATAGAACAGGTAGGAATGAAAAAGGCGATCAAGTCAGTTTTAGGAAAAAGATTGCCATCAAACAAAGCGGCCTAAAATGAAAGAATTTGTAAAAATTGCTGAATCCGACAATGTACTGGTAGCTCTTAGGACGCTGAAAGCAAATAGTACAATTAATGTCGGTGAAATTAGTATTCTCTTAAAAAGTGAAATCCCCGTTGCCCATAAGTTTGCATTAAAAAAGATAAGAAAAGGAGAAAAGGTTCTTAAATACGGAGCTCCAATTGGGATAGCCACACTGGATATTGAGGCAGGTGAATATGTTCATGTGCACAATACTAAAACTGGTTTATCAGGTACTTCGGAATATTCATTTCAGCAAAAATTAAATTCACTTCAATACACTAAAAGAAATCTCACATTTAAAGGTTATCGAAGAACCAATGGTGATGTTGGAATTCGAAATGAGCTTTGGATAGTACCCACTGTTGGTTGTGTAAATGGTCAAGCTGAACAGATTATCAAGTTTTTTAAGCGTAATAATATTGCTGATGACATTGATGGTATTGAAGTATTTAAGCACAATTATGGCTGCTCACAACTAGGAGATGACCACTCAAATACCCAAAAAGCATTGGCTAGTTTAATTAACCACCCAAATGCAGGAGCTGTATTCGTTTTAGGACTGGGATGTGAAAACAACCAAGTTAAAGATTTAAAAAAATTACTTGGGAATATTGATGAAAAACGGATAAAGTTTCTTGTTGCACAAGATGTTGAAGATGAGATTGAAGTTGGACAGAATTTGATTCAGGAATTGTATGAAGAGATGAGGTATGATCAACGAGAAACTTGTCCTCTTTCTGATTTAAAAATAGGATTAAAATGTGGTGGTTCTGATGGTTTTTCAGGAATTACTGCAAACCCATTGGTTGGTGTATTCTCTGATTTTCTAATTGCACAAGGAGGAACAACCATATTAACTGAAGTACCAGAAATGTTTGGTGCAGAACATCTTTTAATGGAGCGTGCTGAAAATGAAGATGTATTTAAAAAAACTGTTAATCTGATTAATGGATTCAAAGAATACTATCTTAAACATGACCTGCCAGTTTATGAGAATCCATCACCTGGAAATAAAGATGGTGGTATCACAACACTTGAAGACAAATCTTTGGGATGCACACAAAAAGGAGGCCAGGCAACCGTGGTTGATGTATTGGAATACGCACAGCCCATCAGCAAAAAAGGACTAAACCTACTTGCATCACCCGGAAACGATCTAGTGGCTGCATCAGCATTGGGATTTAGTGGTTGCCAGATGTTACTTTTCACAACAGGTAGAGGAACTCCATTTGGGAGCTTCATTCCGACTATGAAAATTTCAACCAACACCGCTTTGTCTGAACGTAAAAAACACTGGATTGATTTTAATGCAGGAGGCTTAGCTGAAACCCAAAGTATGGAAGAGATCCTGGAGAAATTTATTCAATATATCATTCAAATTGCTAGCGGCCAAGAACTCAATCACGAAAAAACAGGATTTAAAGAAATTTCAATTTTCAAAACAGGAATAACCTTATAGTTAGTAGTAGTAGTAGTAGTAGTAATTAATGATCAGCCATAAGTATCATTAATTAGAATTAGTTGTAAAAAGAAACCCATCTGGCATCTGCCGGATGGGTTTTCTCATTATAAATAGTAAAATCTATTTCAATATCTTATCGGCCATGGCATTTGCCATCTCAATACATTGCTCGAATTTATCTTTCTTGAGTGCGCCTTTTTCTTCAATAGGGTCATGAACTAAATCCCACTTAATCTTTTCAGCAAACTTCATCAGGTTCTTCACACCTCCACCATTCCATGCATAGTTACCAAATACACCCAGATAGTGATCTTTAATTCCCATATGCTCAATAGTTGAAAGTAAAGTTTGCACATTAGGGAACATCGCATTGTTGTACGCACAACTACCTACAATAAAGCCTTTGTACTTAAAAATATCATTGATGATGTACGATGAATGCGTTTTAGAAGAATCGTAAACACGAATGTCTTTGATACCGCGTTCTGAAAGCTGACGAGCAATTACTTCAGCCATCTTTTGTGTA
Source organism: uncultured Sunxiuqinia sp. (assembly GCA_965372405.1). Taxonomy (GTDB): domain Bacteria; phylum Bacteroidota; class Bacteroidia; order Bacteroidales; family Prolixibacteraceae; genus Sunxiuqinia. Next base: position 14,119 of record CBDVCE010000026.1, on the reverse strand, counting down.
TTCCCATACATTGATCCATAAACAATAACAACACCGGGATCAGTATCATAGGTACTCCATTTATTGTAGCGACTCAATACCCAATCTAGATCTGTACGCCAGATGGGACCGTGAGTAGCAGCAATCATTTTAATATCTAACGGAGCCAATTTCTTAATTGCACGTTGAGTGTGTGGACAATATTTTCCAACAATATTTGTAAAGTAGCGCATGATTTCTACCTCATAAAAATCAAGGTTAATTTCATCATCAAAAACACCACCATCCAATGTTCCATAACTACCAAAGGCATCACCTGAAAATAAGATATTGTTGGTTTCTTCAAAACAGACCATAGTTTCCGGCCAATGCACCATAGGAATTGTCTGGAACTGCAACAAATGCTTTCCAAGTTTCAATTTATGTCCATCATGTACTTCCAAAATATTCTCTGGTTTGAAATAAAAGCTCTCGATAAAACCAAAGGTCTTTTTATTTCCAACAATTGTAATATTAGGATATTTTGTACGGATGGCTTTAATAGCACCTGAATGGTCAGGCTCCATGTGATTAATAACCAAATAATCAACCTGTTTCTTACCAATGATCGTTTCAATCTGATCCAAATAATCATCAATAAATTGACGTTCAACGGTATCAATCAATGCAATCTTTTCATCTTTAATAAGGTATGAGTTATATGTAACCCCGTGTGGGATTGGCCAAATGTTTTCGAAAAGGTGTAATCTGCGGTCGTTAAAACCCAGGTAGTAAATATCTTCAGCTAGTTTTATCTGATGCATAATCGTTGTATTAAATTTTCAGCTCACGAAAATAACGATTTTCATGGAAACAAGATGAACCACCTATTTATTTATAGAAAATTTAAGGTTTAGGTAGTGTGGAAATTCACGATTGAATTCTTTTTAAACAAATGCATACTACAATCACAGCATATGATTTATAAAAAATTAACATCAGACTCACAACAAAAAAGGATCTTAGGCGTTTTTCACAACATAGTTATCGAATTATCTAAATATAATTATATGAGCAAAAGTATTCTATTTCTAATCTTCTCCTTTGCTATGATAAACCTTCAGGCACAAGATTGGCTGACCGATTTTGATACTGCAAAAACAAAGTCAATTAAAACAGGAAATGATATCGTACTTGTATTTTCGGGATCTGATTGGTGTGTTCCATGTATTAAACTGGATAAGCAAATATGGGAAACTGCAGAATTTAAAAAATATGCAGCTGATCATTTTGTAATGCTACGTGCCGACTTTCCAAAACGAAAAAAGAATGCTTTGTCAAAAGAGCAACAGGAACACAACAACCAACTTGCTGAAACATATAACAAACAAGGTATGTTTCCACTAATTGTTATTCTTGACAAAACGGGCAAAACAAAGGGGGAAACCGGCTTCAAAAATGTTAGCCCGATTGAATATATCAAGCATTTAGAATCATTCAAATAATTACAAATTGAGAATAATTGCATTTACATATTTACTACTATTCTTTGCGTCATCAGCTCAATCAAAAGATACTTTTGAAAGATCGACTTCTTTAATGGGTAGTCATTTTGAGATTACTGTCATTGCAGATAATGAACAGTTGGGCAATCAATATATTGATTTGGCTATTGAAGAGATTAGGCGTATTGAACGATTAATTTCTTCATGGGATTCATCTTCTGAAACAACTAAAATAATAGAAAATGCAGGAGCTAATCCGACTAGAGTAAGCAATGAGTTATATGGTTTAATTGAGCGCTCCATCCAAATCTCTAAAATAACGAATGGTGCTTTTGATATAAGCTATGCATCAATGGACAGAATCTGGAAGTTTGATGGAAGCATGACTCAAATGCCATCAAAAGAAGCTATTGAAAAATCAATTTCTAAAGTAGGCTTTCAAAACATCAAGCTGGACAAAGCCAACCAAACAGTCTATCTAAAAAAAGAAGGAATGAAAATTGGGTTTGGTGCTATTGGCAAAGGTTACGCGGCAGACAAAGCCAAACAATTACTTATTGAAAAAGGAGTGTCCGGGGGAATCATCAATGCTTCGGGCGATTTAACAACTTGGGGTAAACAAACAAATGGGAAACTCTGGACAATTGGGATAACCAATCCGCTTAATGAGAACAAAATATTTTCCTGGTTTCCTCTTGATAATAAAGCGGTAGTGACATCAGGAAATTACGAGAAATATGTCGAGCTGGAAGGGAAACGCTATTCACACATCATTGATCCCAGATCTGGTTATCCATCCTCTGGATTAGTAAGTGTCACAGTTTTTGCTCCAAAAGCTGAACTGGCCGATGCTTTGGCAACCTCAATCTTTGTGATGGGGAAAGAAGTTGGAATTCATTTTATAAATCAATTAAAAGGTATTGAATGCATATTGGTTGATGACAAAGGAAATATCTCCCATTCAGAAAATATCGATTTGAATAAAACAAAACAAGATTAAATGAACAGGACTAACAAATTTATAACAAGGCTAATTTCAGCCACCATTATTATATTCTTTTTTGGCTCTTGCGTTTCAGTCAAGGAATACGAAAAAGTATATATCAACGATCCAGACATGAAACTGGCGGCATCAAAATCGGAACGGTTTGAAACAAGTTTTCAGATTTACCGTGAAGGTGCATCAGGCGCTAATGGTGGAAAATCAGGTGGAGGATGTGGTTGCAATTAATCAGGCATAAAATGAAAAGAATAATCATAATAGTCCTGATACTTTCAGGATTCATAAATACAGGATTTGCTCAGAAAATAGATTCTACAACAGTATACAAAAAGCGGGTTCTTGAGACAACCGAGCTTGACCTATTAATGAGTTATTACAAACAAGATGGTGATCATGCCTCTGTAGGTGGAGGAATTGGGTCCGAAGAATTAACGAATATTACTCCTACTATTGTGGTGAGCATTCCGCTTAACGATGATGATGTTTTAACCATTGATGCTGGATTATCATCCTATACTTCTGCTTCATCAAGCAATATTAATCCATTTAATAAGACAGGAGCTTCGCGAGGCAAAGGTGGCGATGATGAAGATGACGATGACCGGGATGATGAAGACGATGATTATGGTGATCCTAACTCTGGGGCAATGGGTTCCCCGTGGGTTTCATCAACAGGAGCATCAAAGCAAGACGCATTAAAAAGCCTGAAAATTGATTACAGTCACAGTTCAAATGACCGCAATTTCATATCTGGAGCGAATATTGCTTTCTCTAAAGAATACGATTACACATCACTTGGATTTGGTGGAAACCTGGGCAAATTCTTCAATCAGAAAAATACCGAAATCGGATTTAAAGCTCAGGTTTACTTGGATAAATGGGATGTGATTTACCCAACAGAGCTTCATGAATATCAAAAATACGGAAGCAATTTTAAAAACGAAGGATATTTTAAAGGTGTGACTGTCCTAAATCAGAGTGGTGATGCGACAACGCAATATAGCCCGAATCAATTCAATAAAATAGAAGATTCAGGAAGAAACTCATACTCTGGCTCGCTTTTCTTATCGCAGATTTTAAGCAAGCGGCTACAAATCTCTCTATTTGTTGATTTGGTTTATCAGGATGGTTTGCTTTCAACTCCTTATCACAGAGTATATTTTGCCGACAAATCCAATTACTACATCGGAGATACTAATGATATTTCAAAATACACTTCAAGAGAGAACAAAGGGGTCTTTCAGTTAGCCGATGATATTGAGCGTCTACCTTCTACAAGGCTTAAAATTCCAATTGGCAGCCGATTAAACTACTACATTAACGAAACGTTTGTGTTACGCTCATACTATCGCTACTACACCGACGATTGGGGGATTGATGCGCATACTGCAAGCTTTGAACTTCCAATTCGATTAAGTCCGGCATTTACCATTACACCAACATACCGTTACTACACACAAACAGCAGCTGATTATTTTGCTCCGTATGAAACGCATCTATCTACTGAGGAGTTCTATACTTCGGATCAGGATCTTTCAAAATTTTCAAGTAATCAGTACGGAATCGGTTTAAGCTATACAGATATCTTTACAAAATTTAAAGTCAAAAACTTTGGCTTAAAAAATATTAATGTCCGCTTTAACCATTATGATCGTGATGATGGACTAAAAGCAGATATCATCTCATTTGGGTTGAAGTTTATTATGGACTAGAAGTAATACTTCCATCTAATTATTTGATTGCAAATTAGGAATTGAAGATCCAAAGAAAAGTTTATTTTTGTAGCTCTTAATTTGTAGCTATGGAAGTAAAAAACAATAATCGAATTATGCTTTTCCCGAAGCTTAATAAAGCTTTAATCATCATTTTTGCAATTGCTTTTATAATAACAGGCCTTCGTGGATACCAGTTATTTCAATATGTATTTGAAGAAAACATAAAAAATCCAGGAGTAATCACTATTCCTCAGGAAGCAACATATGATCAGGTACTCGATTCCTTAAATTCTCAGGATATTATTATCACAGAAAAAGCATTTCGCTGGGTAGCAAAAAGAAAAGATTATCCCGATTTTATCAAGCCTGGGAAATATGTTTTTTACAAGGGGATGAACACCAACCAGATTGTTAATATGCTAAAGGCTGGTAACCAACAACCAGTTTCAGTTACATTTAATAACCTCCGATTTATTGATCAGCTTGCAGGGAAAGTAGCCAGCTATATAGAACCCGACTCAACCACTCTCCTTGCCTACCTCAACAACGAACAAGTCATCAACGATTTGGGATTTGACAAGCACTCTTTTCACGCCATGTTTGTCCCGAACACTTACGAATTTTACTGGACAACTACTCCCAAACAGTTTGTTGACAGGATGAAAGCTGAGTATAATCGATTCTGGACTGATGAACGCAAACAAAAAGCAGCGAAGCTTGAATTGACACCTATTGAAGTTTCAACAATAGCATCAATTGTTCAGGAAGAAACAATTAAGAAAGCAGAAAAGCCAAGGGTTGCCGGCTTGTACATTAACCGTATTAAAAGAGGAATGCTAATTCAGGCTGACCCAACCATTAAGTTTGCAATTGGTGATTTTAGTATCAAAAGAGTATTGAATAAACACCTTGAAATTGATTCTCCATACAATACCTACAAAAATGCAGGATTGCCTCCTGGCCCTATTAACTTCCCTGAGATATCAAGCTTGGAAGCTGTTTTAAATGCTGAAAGCCACAGTTACTTGTATATGTGTGCCAGCGATCAGTTTGATGGGACACATAATTTTGCCCGCACACTTCGGGAACACAATTCGAATGCTAGAAAATACCAGCGAGCCTTGAATAAAAACAAAATTTGGAAATAAGCTTAATCTCTGGTTCTTAGTTCTGGATAATTAACATTATTTCATTATTCTTAAATATAATTGTCAGCTTTTAAAACAAATTGAACCTAAATTTGCTGAAAAAGCGCATGAGAATAACTTTACTAAGCCTCTTTATTCTTTTTTCATCAAGTACGTTTGCACAAAAACAGGATAGTACATTTGTATTTAGCGGATATATTTTCTCTGAGGATTCTGTTCCTTTTGAAAATGTACATTTAATCAATTACCGTAACTTAAAAATAGTAACTACCAACAGTAACGGTTATTTCAAAATCCATGTACAGATAGGTGATTCTCTTAAAACCAATCATATTTCTTTAGAGCCCATTATTGTTCATGCAAATCGAAACAGAGCAACAAAAAATCAATATTTCACTGGTTTCAAATCCTATATGATTAGTCCGGTTACATCGAATGAATATAAGAGGGAAATTGAGAATCTAAGCAGAAACATGAAGCATATCTCCTTTTCAATCCTTAAAGATTTAGATTATCAACCAAGCCAAATTGATAGTGCCGGGAATATATACAATCGAGATCGTGTTAGTGCAGGATTAGATTTACTCGGTATATTCAAACTATTTAAGAAAAGACGATATAAGTAAGAGATGATTCTATCCTTATTATTATCCATCACTATCCAATAAACTATACATAAGATTACAGAATTAATGAGTTAATATTCCGTTTTATAACTTAGAAACTGTTTAAATTTTATCCTTTGGTATCTTTTTGCGCCTTAAGTCATTCGGATGAGTGGATTGCTTGTACGTTCACAAAGATTAAATTCGTTTGCATTGAGGTAGTATTCGTGTCCGGTGAGCGGTCATTCGTTTCTGTCGATTGCATATTCGGAAGCGTTGAGCAGGCATTCGTTTGCATTGAGCACTTATTCGGATGAGTGAATTGCTTATTCGGATGCATGGAGACCTCATTCGTTTACTTCAATTTGATATTTGTTTAAGTTGAGTGTTTGTTCGGATAATCCTAAAGGGAAACGTTTATTTTTCAGGAATCTCCCTTTATAGGTTGTTTCAAAATGGGAGTTTTACTAAGAGGCTGTATCAAAACTACATTTTCATAGAATTTGACTTTCAATTTGAAAGCTCAACCTTACTTTGCCCCTCCAAACCTCTCCGGCAGCTGCCGGAAGACTTAAAGTTCCCTTCAGATTTAGGGGTAAATCACTTGAACTGTACTTACAATTTAATAGTTTCAAAAACATCCTTATTGAGTGCAAAAAACCAACATGACCCTTTAATATGAACGCGTTGAGGCCGATAAAATATTACACTTCTGATCTCCGAAATAAATCACGGAGTTAGTCAAATTCTTTTTGTTTTCACACAGCCTGTAAAAGGGAGCCGAGAAATCAAAATTACCTTTAGGGTTAGCGTCATTTTTGATTTTCAATCCTTTTTTTGATTATTAGCTAAATACAAAAGATCAGAACAACATACCATTTTACCTTTAACCCTTTTACCTTTTAACCATTTAGCATCACAACCACTTAAGCATATCAATCCAAAAATAATGACCAAGACCAATTGTGAATACCATGTTGCCGTATAATCCATGTAAAAAAGCTACAAACAAAACACTTTGAGTTTTCTGGTAAAGCCAGGCAAGATACAGTCCCATCAAAAAAGTAAGAACCAGGGAAACCGGGTGAAAGTAAAAAATATGTGCAAAACTAAACACGGAGGCACTCGCAAAAATAATTAACCATCCATTTCCGAGCAATCTCTTATATCGTCGAAAAATATAAGTGCGAAATATAACTTCCTGTACATAGGCTGAAAAGATTGGATAAAAAGTGGTTAGAGTTAACCATGCATTAAAATTTTTACGAGGTAGGTTAAACAGGTTTTCGCGATCAAAAAAATACACCCAAGCAAGCATGAGCAATGAAACCCCAAAAGTAATTGCTAAATGAGTAAATACCTTAGTCCAGCTAATTGAAAAATCAACAAGCTCTTTCCATTTAAACCCTTTCGTGAAAAATAGAATAATGAAGGCGACAATTAAAAATGGAACTAAAACAGAACTGGGATGCAATAGGTCTGCCTTAAAAAGTAAAAGAAGGGGAATACCAATAAAAAACGTTACAAATTCCAGAGGAAAGTAAATTCTTAGGAAATGCTTTTTACTCATAAATTAGTGGTTTGAAACAACAACAAACCAATTAACTGAAAGTTGAATAACAACAAAAGATCAAATTATATTCACCTCACGTTCCAGTTCCACATTAAACTTTTTGGCTACCGATTTTCTAATTTTTTCTGATAACTCAAAAACCTGATTACCTGTTGCATTTCCATAATTTACCAAAACAAGTGCCTGCTTTTCATAAACACCAACATCTTCGTCCCGATAGCCTTTCCATCCACATTGTTCAATTAACCAGCCTGCAGCAAGCTTGACATCTCCATTATCTGCTGGATAGGTAGGAATATCTTTAAATTCTTTTTTTAGCTTTTCAGCCTGCTCATTACTCACCACTGGATTTTTAAAGAAACTTCCGGCATTTCCCATCAACTCAGGATCAGGTAGCTTGGATTCACGAATGTCTACAACAGCTTTTCGGATATTATGAATATTGATTTCACCTAATTTCTCAACTTCTGTTTTTAAATGTCCATATTCAAGCTTAAAATTTGAAAATTTATTTAGACGAAAAACGACAGAAGTAACTACAAATCGGTTCTTAAATTCGTTCTTAAAATTGCTGTCACGATATGCGAACCCACAATCTTTTGCTGAAATATCATAGGCTTCACGGGTCTTTAAGTCAAACCCCTTTACGGTAACCACAAAATCACAAACTTCAACACCATAAGCCCCAATATTTTGTACAGGAGCAGCACCAACATTCCCAGGAATCAATGACAGGTTCTCAATTCCATAGAATTCATTTAAGACACAGTATTCTACGAAACGATCCCAGTCAACTCCAGCACCAACCTCAAGCCAAACGTGCTCGCGGTCTTCATTTACCTGCTGAACACCTGGAATATTGGAATGGATAACTAATCCGTCAAAATCATTCGACAATAGGAGATTACTTCCTCCTCCAAGCAATAATACCTTTTGATCTGCAATTTCCTTATTCGATTCCAGGAAAAAAGGCAAATCTTCTAACTCTGTGAATTCAAAGAAGTAACGAGCCTTCGTTTCAATATTAAAAGTGTTGTATTTTTTAAGGGAATAATGCTCTTTAATTCGGATCATATTCTTTTTTTTGCCAAAGATAATAGAAGCTGTGGCTTTTTCGTTTATTTTGTTGGATTGCAACATATGACCAAACGAATTTACATATCTGTGATTAATGACCTGGTAACTGACAACCGGGTTCATAAAGTAGCTATCAGCTTACAAAAGATGGGCTTTGAGGTTATTCTCGTTGGAAGAAAACTGCCAAATAGTCTACCAATAACCAATCGCCCCTATTCAACTCAGCGCATGAGTTTAATCTTTTCCAAAGGGCCTCTTTTTTATATTGAATTCAATATTCGTTTATTCTTTTTGCTTCTTTTTTCAAAAGCTGATCTATTTCTTTCAAATGATCTGGATACACTTCTCGCTAATTATATTGCTTCAGAATTAAAAAAGAAGCCATTAATTTACGACAGCCACGAATATTTCACGCAAGTACCTGAATTAATTGATCGTCCAAAAACACAGCGCATTTGGGAAAAGATCGAAGAATACATTCTTCCTAAAATAAAATATGCTTATACCGTTTGTGAATCTATTGCTGAAGTTTACCGAAACAAATATGGAACTCCTTTCCGTGTAGTGCGCAACCTCCCTTTAAAGAATAAAAAGGCAGAAGTACCCAAAGAAAAGAAACTGAATTTCGAATCCAGGAAAATCATTCTATATCAGGGAGCATTGAATTTAGGACGTGGTTTGGGTTGTGCCATTGAAGCCATGCAGCACATTGATGATGCTCAACTTGTTTTAGCTGGAGAAGGTGATTTAACAATCAAATTAAAAGAGTTGGCTACCCAATTACAGGTTAATGATAAAGTGACTTTTCTGGGGCGCATCCCGCTTGAAGAAATGAAGTACATTACTACTCAGGCTGATTTGGGTTTATCAATAGAAGAAGATTTAGGATTAAATTATCGTTATACACTTCCCAATAAACTATTCGACTATATACAACAGGAAATACCCGTTCTGGTCAGCAATTTGCCCGAAATGAAACGTATTGTAGACCAATACCAAATTGGACTGATCCTTAAAAAACACGATCCAAAAATCATGGCTCAGCAATTTAAACTTGCATTATCAGATACTAAACTCAGAGAAAACTGGAAAGTTAATCTCACAAAAACAGCTAAAGAGCTTTGCTGGGAAAATGAGGAAAAGGTTTTATTCGAAGTTTTTGAGGCATTTTTATAGAACGCACCTTCATACTATTATCCGTACTTAATGGATTATTACGCTAATCTATTGACTGAAAACTAATTCTTTGACTTTAAGTGCCACTACCTTCTTGTTTGGAAGTTCAATGAAAGAAATATACATTTATAAAGGATAAACATCTTTTGTTAATTTGAATCTTGCTGCTCATAAAATATAAGATCGGTAACGGTTGAAGTTTAAATCAGTTTCTTGATTCAGAATTAATAACTTGTATAAAATTCGGTGAACATGAGTAAAACTGAACTTATAAAGCTAAGAAAGCAATTGGAGCTAATTAACGAAACGGTTTCATCTGACATCTATAATTTGGGAGATAAATTCTTTGAACAGATTGTTATTAAATTGAATCAGGCTCTTGATTCCGACTATACTTTTATTGGAGAACTCAACAATGCAGAGACGGGAATTGAAACTATTTCACTAGTTAACAAGAAGGGAGTTATGGCGAATTTCAACTACCAGTTAAAAGATACTCCCTGTGAAAACGTAATTGGTCAAAACCCATGCTCTTATTCAAAAAACATCACAAAACTTTTCCCTAAAGATCAGCTTCTTATTGACATGGGAATTGAGGCATACGTTGGCGTTCCCTTATATGATTCAAAATCACATCCAACAGGCATTCTCGTGTGTTTGTTCGAAAATAAGATTAAAGACATTTTTGCTACAGAATCTATATTAATGATATTTGCCTCAAGAGCTGGTGCCGAACTTGAACACAAAAAACTATACAATTCATTAGAAAAAAATAAACAAGAATTAGAATTAAAAGTAACCGAAAGAACCAAGGAATTAAAAATAAAAAATGTAGAGCTTGAAGCTACAAACAAAGAACTTGAATTGGCAATACAACGCCTACAAAATACACAGACACAGCTTGTTCAATCCGAGAAAATGGCTTCATTAGGAATTCTAACCGCTGGTGTTGCTCATGAGATAAACAATCCACTTAATTATATTTTGGGTGGATATACTGGGCTTAAAAATTATTTTGAAGAAGCGAATCCAGATCATGACGAACAGGTTACTATTTTATTGAATAGCATTAATGTTGGAGTTGAACGTGCAGCTCAGATTGTTAATAGTTTAAATCAATTTAGCAGAGCTAAGGAAAGTTTTGATGAGGTATGCAATATTCATTCAATTATTGATGATTGCTTAATCATGCTCAACAATAGAATGGATAATAGAATTGAAGTAACAAAAAATTATTCCCCTTCAAATAATTGTGTAACTGGAAATATAGGAAAACTTCATCAGGCTTTTTTAAATATTCTTAGCAATTCTATTCAATCAATAGAACAACATGGAGAGATATTAATAAATACCAAAAACACTGAAGATAAATTTACAATCAAAATATCTGATTCCGGTTATGGTATTAGTAAAGAAATCCTAACTAAAATTATAGATCCTTTTTTTACGACTAAACAACCTGGAGAAGGAATTGGACTTGGTTTAACAATTACATATTCAATTATCGAGGAACACAAAGGCAGTTTAGAATTTGAATCAGTAGAAAATAAGGGAACAACAGTTATTATTACTTTACCTCAATAATTAATAATGAACTACTTACCTAAAATATTATACGTAGACGATGAAATGATTAATCTACAGCTTTTTGAAATTAATTTAAGTAAGCGATACCAAGTATACACTGCCATAAGTGGTTCTGCAGGATTAGATATACTAGAAAACAATCTGGGTATAAGGTGCGTAATTAGTGACATGAAAATGCCTCATATGAATGGACTGGAGTTTATTAAAAAAGCAAAAGAGAAGTATCCTCATTTGACTTTTATTATTCTTACCGGATTTGAAATCTCGAATGAGATTCAGGAAGCATTAGACTCAAAATTGATAATTGAATATTTAAAAAAACCTTTTAATATGAATAAAATTCATACTACTATATCTAAAGTATTTGATTAAACCCAATAGCAACCTACACTGCTATGTGATATATTACAAACCCAGCAAACATGAAAAAAGTACTATTTATTTCAGGTTTAATCTTGTTTATTTCTATATCCTGTAATTCCACAAAGAAGCCTTTTCAGAAGCCAAACATTGTCATTATTTACACTGACGACCAAGGATATGGTGATGTAAGTGTACTCAATCCTGACTCCAAATTTCAAACACCGAACATTGATAAAATTGCAAATGGTGGATTGATTTTTACAGACGGACACAGTAGCGATGCTGTTTGTACTCCTTCAAGATATTCTTTATTAACCGGTCGTTATAGTTGGCGAACCTCCCTGAAAAGTGGTGTACTAAGAGCCGATGGATCTTGTTTAATTGAACAAGGCAGAATGACGATTGCATCTCTTCTAAAAGAAAATGGCTATAACACAGCGATGGTTGGTAAATGGCATTTACAAATGGAGTTTGAAGGCAAACTTGGAGAAAATCGAGATTGGTCAAAACCATTCACTGACGGTCCCATTGATAATGGTTTCGACTACTTCTTTGGGATTCCTGCATCAATGAACTATGGCGTATTAACTTATTTAGAAAATGATAAAGTCCTTGATCCGCCTGTATTGTGGACGAAGAAAAAGAATGACATTACTCCCAGAACATACAGAATGACACCCCCTTATGAAGATACAAGAGGAGATGGTAATAATTGGGTGGAAGTTGCCCCCTCATATAACGATGAATTTGTATTGGAAAGTTTTGCTTCAAAGGCTGTTAAGTACATTAACAAATCTGCAACAGATGCTAAAAATGGCAAACCATTCTTTTTATACCTGCCATTAACCAGCCCGCATTTACCACATTGTACGCATCCCGATTTTCAAGGATTAAGCAATTGTGGCAACTATGGCGATTTTATGCAAGAAACGGATTATCGGGTAGGCCAAGTACTTAATGCTTTAGCTGCGAATAATCTGGAAGAAAATACCTTAATTATCTTTTCATCTGATAATGGAGCCGAAACAAACTATGTGTATCAAAGAGACACTTATGGGCATTTTAGTTCCTTGAATTTTAAAGGTGGTAAAAGAGACATTTATGAAGGTGGGCATCGCGTTCCTTTTTTAATGCGTTGGCCTAAAGTTATTGAAGCAGGCAGAAATGTTGACATACCTGTGTGTCAATCTGATTATCTGGCAACTATAGCAGAAATTATTGGAGCGGATATTCCAGATAATGCAGGTGAAGATAGCTACAGTTTATATCCTGTTATAAAAGGAGACCATTTTGATCAGAACCTCAGAGGAGCTGTCATACATCATTCATCACAAGGTTATTTTGCAATTCGCGATGGAAAATGGAAACTAAATATGCTACGAGGGTCAGGTGGTTCTCTCAATCCTAAATTATATATTCCAAAAGCAAACGAGGCATTTTACGAGCTCTACAATATGGAAAATGATCCAGGTGAAACAACAAACTTGTATTTTGAACATCCTGAAATAGTTGAAGATCTGATTCAAAAAATATCTAAAATAGTAGAAGATGGCCGTTCAACACCAGGTATTCCACAACAATACGTAAAAGACAACTGGAAGCAGATTAGCTGGATGAATTTTTAGATTAACTTTGGTTATCAAATACAAACCCAACAAAATGAAAAAACGAACAATTATTTTCGGATTACTCCTATTTTTCACAATTTCTTCTGGCTTTGCTTCTCAAAAAGGAAAACACTTATTCATTCTTTCGGGACAATCTAATATGCAAGGGTTACTCCCCGAAGAATCATTTACACCAACAATAGAAGCTGAATTTGGCAAAGAAAATGTGATTATAGTTAAAGACGCACAAGGTGGTCAACCAATTAGGCGTTGGTATAAAAAATGGAAACCCTTAAAAAGTGATGAGCCCAAAGCACAGCCTGACTTATATGATCGTTTGATGACTAAAGTTAATGCAGCAATTGAAAATGAGGAAATCGCATCAATTTCTTTTTTTTGGATGCAGGGAGAACGCGATGCCCGAGAACAGCATGGCGAAGTTTACAAAACCAGTTTAATCGGATTATATAAACAACTCTGTAAAGATCTGAAAACAAAAGACATGAATTTTATTATTGGACGGCTAAGTGACTTTGACATGGAAAATGTAAAATATCCACATTGGACTATGGTCAGAGATATTCAGGTGAAAGTGGCTGAGTCTAATTCTCGTTTTGAATGGATTGATACGGATGACTTGAATGATGGACTCAACCGAAATGGAAAAGAAATAAAGGATGATTTACACATGTCGGCTGAAGGATATGTAACTATGGGAAAACGTTTTGCAGATAACGCAATTGAATTAATGTAAGCGTCTCCACAATAAGGTTGTTAAAAAAAGCCCGTCAAATTTTGATTG
>CBDVCE010000025.1:0-58586 GCA_965372405.1 uncultured Sunxiuqinia sp. | reverse complement strand
AGTTCATTCAATTGTTAAACAATTACTTACACGACTTCGTGTCGCACGTATTGGTGGTATATATGGATTTATTGCTCCATCAGTAAATGCAGCTAGAAAACCCGGAGAATGGCAAACTTATGAAGTTACACTTGTTGGTCGCCATGTAACGGTTGTACATAATGGAATTGAAGTAGTTTCAAATCGTCCTATACCCGGAATAACCGGTGGCTCACTTGATAGTAACGAAGGAGAACCGGGACCAATTATAATTCAGGGAGATCATGGACCGATTGAATTCCGCAAATTTGTTATTACACCATCTGTCAACTAAAAGGAATTATAAGATTTAAATATAACTAGTGGGAAATACTTAGTAACTTATAAATTAGGTTGCAACTTCCTGCAGTTGATGGAACAAAGTCGATTCAGAAATGGATCGACTTTTTTATGCAAAAAACTGAATTGTTAGATTCTTGTCTTGCTACTTTTTACTTACGACTAGTAGTTACTCAATACTCATTACTAGCTATTGACAAATGCCCGCGAAATGTCCACTAGGCGGCAATCAATGTCTGCTGAATGATGTCAATGGGATCTATTCAAATTCAGCCTCAGCTTGTTTCTTCACATAAAAAAATGTCCTGCCGCTCTTCAAATCATCGAAATTATAGATCTCTTTGTCGGCATGAATGTGGTAGAAAGCCAGCATGGCAATGTCTCCACCACAAAAGAGTGAATGGATACACATAACGCTCATGAAAAAGTAGGCCATTGGTGTAGTCCAGAAAACAATAGTTAGGATAATGCAGGCAACTTTAATGACCACAAAAGGTGCAAGTGCTACAAATCGAAAGGCTGGATAGCCGATGACTTGCCGGTCGGCAGCAACATAAAAGATAAACTTCTTCCAAATGGCTCCGGCCGATAGGTTTCTGGAGCCTGTTGCCCAATATGCTAAGGCATGTATGAATTCGTGAATAATTACAAGTAGAGTACCCGAAAACAAGATTGACAATCCAAGAGCTCCAAGCGCATCGTATGTGCCACCAAATCCAGCAATGGAGGCTTTGACAAGAAGAAATAGAAAAATAGGAATCATTGCAGCCTGATAGAATCCATATTTCCGAACCAGGAATTTATCGTTCATCACCTGCTCCATCACAAAATCTTTCACCTTTTTGTGTTCAACTTCAGCTAGTAGCTCAAACGAATCATTATTAATGAGATCTTCGGGTGTTAATCGTTTCATTATTCTTCATTTTTAAGAATGGCTACCAGTGCTTTTATGCTCATAAGTTTAGAGACAAAAGCATAAGTAAATCCTGAGAGAATAACCATTCCAAATCCCAAAATCCAGTTGTCTATAAAAAGTGATAGTTTGCAAATAATGATGGTGAAAAGTGTGAAGCCAATAAGCTTCAGAATGAGTACATAATTCACCTTCAATTTAAAAATATAAACAGCAATAGCTAGTTGTGAAGCTGCCGTTAGTAACTGTGTAGTTAAACTGGCATAAGCAGAGCCCAAGGCATGCATTTGTGGAATGAGAATCAGGTTGAGGCTGATGTTGATGAGCATTCCGGCGGAAGCCATCAGGTTAAGTTGTTTTAAACTGCCGTTTGCAGTAAGCAACGTACCAAAAATGTATGTGGTAGCAATTCCAATAAAGCCAATCATCAATATGCCAAATATGGGGGCAGATTCTGTGATGTGTTCTTTATAAAGCAACTGCATGATTTCTGTTTCGTAAAAGTTTGCTGATATTCCAATCATAATGGCAGGAACGATAATCAGCAAAAAAGCAAGCTGGATCATTTGTCCCAGTTCTTCTTTCTTCTTAATCATTTTTGAAAAAATGGGAAGTAGTAAACCCGCAAACAAAATTCCAAACATAGCAAAAGCGTCTAGCAGACGAAATGCCTGTGCATAAATTCCGGCCTGTTCTTTTCCAACCGGATCAGGAAGAAGACGTTCTAAAAGGACGGAATCCATTCGGTTATAAAATGACATAAGCAGAATAAGCAGTGCGTAAGGATAACTCTTCCGCAGAAAAACTAAAAAGAAGCTCAGGTCAAATCGAAAATGGATTTTCCCGGAATAAACGAGAACCGTAAAAAAGGTAATTATACTGGAAACAGCATAGGCTGCAGTTTGCGCATATACGAACCATTCGATGGAGAAATACCCGCCAAACCAGTTGGTGAAAAGCAATGCTCCACAAAAAATAATCATCAGGCTTCGGTCGAGTACCGAAAGCAAACTGTCTGTTCTAAAAAAGTGTAGTCCACTTATGTTTGAGCGTAGGTATAGGGTAAATGAAATTAGAAACTGATTAAAAATAAGAAAAAACAGAAGATGCAATTGAACCTTATTATAGCCAATAATTGCTGCAAGAGACAAGCAAACGATAGCGTAAACAGTGGCGAGTAAAAACTTGAGTCCAACAATATTACTAAGGTGCTTTTTGAGAAGCTTGTGGTTTTGGGCAATGTTCTTATTGTTAAAATTAGTAATCCCAAGGTCGAGAAGTATGTTAAGGATTATTGAAAAATTCAATAGCGAAAAGTACAGGCCATAACTTTCTGCACCAACAAGATTTTGCACGGTACGATCAATCCCAAATATCCAGAAAGGTTTGATTAAAATATTCAGAAAGAGAATCAGTAGTAAATTTGTAACAAACTTTCGCTTCAAATCCCGTTCTATTTAGCAGATTAATTTTCATAAAAGTAAGCATTTTTTATGCAGACTTCGTACATTTGAGTTGAAAACTGAAGTTGAAAAGAAGAAATCAAAAATCAAATGATCATAGCCGTAAATACACGATTATTGCTGAAAGGAAAGCTGGAGGGGATTGGTTGGTTCACGCAGGAAACACTATCGCGAATCACCCGAAATCATCCTGATCATCAGTTTGTGTTTATTTTTGACCGTCCTTATGATGAGGAGTTTATCTTTTCGGATAATGTTTCTGCTGTGGTAATTCCTCCGGCAACAAGGCATCCTTCTTTATCATATTTGTGGTTTCAGTATCAGATCCCAAGAATATTGAAAAGGTGTAAAGCTGATTTGTTTCTATCACCCGATGGTTATTTGTCATTAAATACGAAGGTGAAGCAATTAGCAGTAATTCATGATATTAATTTTGCTCACAGACCCAAAGATTTACCTTGGCTGACGGCGAAGTATTATAATTATTATTTCCCTCGTTTCGCAAAAAAAGCCGACCGATTGGCTACCGTTTCCTATTATTCAAAAGAAGATATTGCCCGAACATACAATCTTGATCCGGATAAAATTGATGTTGTTTACAATGGGGTGAACACATTGTATACTCCAACTAGCATTGAAGAGCAAAATTCTACCCGAAAAAAATATACAGATGGGAAGCCGTACTTTTTATATATCGGCTCATTGCATCCGCGAAAAAATATTTGTGGTTTGCTACGTGCTTACGATGCTTTCCGTACAACTGTTGAAGAGCCTGTGAAACTTGTAATTACCGGAGGAGCGATGTTTAAAATTGGTGAAATAACCAGAACATATGAAGGTATGCGTTATAAGGATGATGTGATTTTCACTGGCCGTCTGTCCACTGTGGACTTGCACCAGGTGTTGGGAGCAGCCCTTTCATTAACGTTTGTTCCTTACTTCGAGGGTTTTGGTATTCCAGTAATTGAGGCGATGAGTGCAGGTATCCCGGTGATTTGTTCCAATACGACTTCGCTACCTGAAGTTGGGGGGAATGCAGTTTTATATTCTGATCCCTATGAATTGAGCCAGATAAAAGATGCAATGGTGCGTGTTGCCGAAGATTCAGATTTGCGTGCTGAGTTAATCAAAAAAGGTCACGAGCAGCAAAAGAAATTCAGTTGGGATAAAACGGCAGACCAGTTATGGGGAAGTATTCAGATTTGTTTGAGCACCTAATTGCGTAGAGATTTGTGTGTAATGAGTAAAGAAAAACAATCCTTACAATTATTTTTAGAAGAAGGTAGGCTAGAGGCTGGTTGTGATGAGGCTGGACGTGGCTGTTTGGCTGGTCCCGTTGTTGCTGCCGCAGTTATTTTGCCTGATGATTTTAAGAATGATTTGCTGAACGATTCGAAGAAGCTTACCGAAAAACAACGATATTACCTTCGTCCAATTATTGAAGAGCAAGCCATAGCATATGCTGTTGGTATTGTTGATAATGAAGAAATTGACAAGATAAATATTTTAAATGCGTCTTTTCTGGCAATGCACAGGGCGGTTGAGCAATTGAATGAAATTCCAGAACATCTTTTGATTGATGGAAATCGTTTTACTCCATATCCGGAAATCAATCATACCTGCGTAATAAAAGGAGATGGTAAGTTCCTTCCAATTGCTGCTGCCTCAATTCTTGCAAAAACATATCGGGACGATATTATGGACGAATTAGACCTGGAGTATCCTACGTATAAGTGGACGAAAAACAAGGGCTATCCGACCAAAGTTCACCGTGATGCAATCCAGAAAGTTGGAATAACGAGTTATCATCGAAAAAGCTTTCGCCTTTTGCCAGATCAGCTCACTTTAGAATTCTAAACATTTGTTAATGGGTCTTTTTTAAGTGCTTAGGTATTTGCACCTTTGCAATCGTTTGCAGGAGCAAATAGACGCCACTTAAACCAGAAAATCATGAAGTCGAATTCGATATTTCATACGATATTTATTGTTAGCTTTTTTCTTTTAATACCATTTATATCCTTCAGTAAAGTACCAGATGGTACACCTGTCGAGGTGAATGTTTTTTTTGATACAGGTAAGGCTATAGACATTGTGCATCTCCGTCAGGAGATAAAGCATATTAATTTTGCCAGAACAAGTGAATCAGCAAATGTGCATTTGATAAGTACACTTGAACGGACTGGCGGCAAAGGTCGTCAGTATGGATTTTATTTCATTGGGTTAAAAGAATTTGAAGGACTTAGTGACACCCTTTTCTATTTTTCCACTCCAGATAAAACTAGTTCAGAAATTAGGGATGATTATACCAATGTTTTAAGAATGGGGCTTGCCCGTTATTTGGCTCATGGTTCGCAAATTGTTGATGTGAAGTTTAATGGTGAGCATTCAACTACTCCTAAGGTTAGCGAGGATAAGTGGGACAATTGGGTTTTTGGAATTCGTGGAAGTACAGATGTGAATGGAGAGGAAGCAGAGCGTGAATTTGATCTTGATCTGGCAGTTGATATTGAGCGAATTACACCAGAATGGCGTTTTGAGTTTGATTTGGATAATAATTACGATGAAGATTGGTACAAGAAGGAAGATGAAGAGATTATAGCTACAAGAACCAGACGGAGCTTTTCAAGTCTTATTGTAAAAAGTATAGGCGATCACATGGCTATAGGAGTATATTCTGGTATTTCTTCCAGCAGTTATAGTAACATCAAAGCAAATTATTGGGCACTCCCAGCAGTTGAGTATAACCTTTTCCCTTATGAACTTTCCAGCAGAAAGCAGCTTCGTTTTTCTTATTACATTGGTTATAACGGTAGGAATTATGTAGACACTACGATCTATAATAAAATTGATGAGGATTTATTTCGTCAAACCTTTGCTATTGCTTATAAAGTAAAGGAGAAGTGGGGATCTGTTTATACTTCAGTTTCTGCCCAAAACTATTTTCATGATTTTAGTAAGAATAGTTTAGAAGTTAACTCTGGATTGTATTATCGGGTTTGGAAAGGTTTGTCATTGAGTGTCTCAGGCAATTATTCAATTATTAATGATCGGCTTTCTATTCTTAAAGGAGATGCAACATTAGAAGAAATATTACTAAAGCAAAGGCAGCAAGCTACGGCATACAAGTATTCACTCAGGCTAGGGGTTTCTTTTACCTTTGGCTCAATGTTTAATAATGTTGTTAATCCAAGACTAAAGGGCTAGTTTATTGTTGATTTTCCTTTTGGAATTAATTTTCACTCCAGATTCTTCTTATTTCTGATTAGAGTAGATCATTTTTTGGTTCTAATCAATCTGTATTTTAAACTTTCAGGTTTTTACATACTAAATTTTAAGCTATTTTTGTTTTCTCTAAGAATCAATATGCTTTTACCATGAGTTTAAAATCTTACCTGCTTAGTAAAGACCTTTGGAAAAATGTGCTTTTTGCCGTTTTGGGTATTATTGGCGTTTTGCTATTAACAATGTTTGTTATTCGCATTTACACCAATCATGGGAAATCATTTGCCGTGCCTGATTTTAATGGTATGAATATGGATCAGGTTACTGAACTTATTGAAGTGAAGGAACTGCAGTTTGAAATTATTGATTCCTTATATTTGAATAATGTTGAGCCTGGCAGTGTTGTTGACCAGGTGCCTGAGGCTGGTTCTTTGGTAAAGGAAGGACGAACAATTTTTATTACAATATGTGCCATAAATCCTGAGCAAATTGCTATGCCAAAGCTAACCGACATATCATACAGGCAAGCATTAAATATTATGCAAAGTTTTGGACTGAATGTTGGGCAGATTACTTATGTTCCATCTGAATATTCAAATCTTGTACTGGAGCAGCAAATGGATAGTTTGGAGATTGAAGAAGGAGCACTAATCAATAAAGGTTCATTTATTGACTTGATTGTAGGTGAGGTGAGATCTGGAGAAAAAACTTTTGTTCCTAATTTGATTCGTGTTAAGTTGGAACAAGCACAACAGGTAATTGCTGAGTCAAAACTCAATACTGGGGCAATTATTTATGATGATTCATTCTCAAATTTGGAGGATAGTCTTAATGCAAAGGTTTGGCAACAACGGCCTGTAGCTGGTAGTGGTGAGGAAATTGATCAGGGAAGTTCAATCGATTTATGGTTGACGGTTGACAAAGATCGCCTGAAGGACACTAAATAAATTAGTAAGATGTTAGATGAAAATAATGATATAGTTAACGAGCAAGATGAGTCTGAAGAGAGTGAGATGTTTGAGCATTATAAGCTTATCGTCGATCCTGGACAAATGATGTTGCGTGTAGATAAATATTTGGTTAACAGAATTGAGAATGCATCCAGAAGCCGAATTCAGGCTGCTGCAGATGCCGGGAATATTTTGGTAAACCAAAAATCGGTAAAGTCAAATTACAAAGTTAAACCCGGTGATGAGGTTGCTATTGTAATGGATTATCCCCGCCGGGAACTTAAAATTATTCCTCAGGAAATACCTTTGAATATTGTTTATGAAGATGATCAGTTAATTGTCATCAATAAACAGCCGGGGTTAGTTGTGCACCCCGGACATGGGAATTATTCAGGTACTTTGGTAAATGGTTTAGCCTATTATTTTAAAGATCTGCCATTATTCGACAGCACTGACCCCCGTCCTGGACTTGTTCACCGCATCGATAAAAATACGAGTGGACTGATGGTGATTGCAAAAACAGAGATTGCAAAAAGAAAAATATCCATGCAGTTCTTTGAGAAGACAACCAAACGAGAATATCTGGCCTTGGTTTGGGGTGTGCCTAAAGAACCTGAAGGAACTATTGAAGGTCACATTGGGCGTAGTTTAAAAAACCGACAGGTTTTCACTGTTTTCAAGGAAGGTGAACATGGGAAACCCGCAGTAACTCATTATAAAGTTGAAGAAGATCTGGGATATATTGGATTAGTTAAATGTCGTTTAGAAACTGGGCGGACACATCAAATACGTGTTCATATGAAACACCTGGGGCATCCACTTTTTAATGACGATACTTATGGAGGCGACCAGATTTTACGTGGCACAACATTTAGTAAATACAAGCAGTTTGTAAATAATTGTTTCAAGATACTTCCTCGTCAAGCGTTGCATGCAAGGATGCTTGGCTTTGTTCATCCAGTTACGGGAAAAGAAATGCTGTTTGAATCTGAACTTCCTGATGACTTTAAAGGGGCAGTTGATAAATGGCGTGATTATATCTCAAATAGAAATCAAGAATAATGGGAAGACCAAATATAGCAGTTATATACGGTGGCGATTCCTCAGAATATGTAGTTTCTGTTCAGAGTGGGCAGAATGTGTTTAAATCAATCGATACAGATTTGTTTCAACCCTGGATGGTTGAGATGAAGGGTTTGGATTGGAAAGTCTGCAAAGATGATGAAGAAATTGCTGATATCAATAAGCAAGACTTCAGTTTCACCCTCAATAATAAAAAAGTAAAATTCGATTATGCTTATATCATCATTCACGGGACACCTGGAGAAGATGGTATTTTACAAGGCTATTTTGACTTATTGAAAATTCCATATTCTACTTGTGGAGTTCATTCTTCAGCTCTAACCTTTAATAAGTATTACTGTAGCAATTATCTTCGCAACTTTGATATTCCAATGGCTAAGTCAGTTCGATTAATGAAAGGTAAAGCTATTGAAACAAATCAATTAATTGCTGAATTGGGATTACCGGTTTTTGTAAAGCCAAATGCCGGAGGATCTAGTTTTGGAATCACAAAAGTGAAAGAGGAAGGACAGTTGGAAGAGGCTATTAAAAAAGCTTGGGAAGAAAGTGACGAGGCATTAGTAGAAAAGTTTGTGGAAGGCACTGAGTTTACCTGTGGCTTAGTGAAATTGAAAGATAAAGAGTTTGTTTTCCCGGTAACAGAAGTTCTTCCTAAAAAAGAGTTTTTTGATTTTGAAGCAAAGTATACGAAAGGGATGACTGATGAAATAACTCCGGCGAGGATATCTGCAGAGTTAACGGAGAAATGTCAGTTACTTGCGTCAAAAGTTTACGATTTGTGTAACTGTCGTGGGATTGTTCGGGTTGATTTCATTTTAAAAGATAATGAGTTTTTCTTTCTTGAAGCAAATACAACGCCTGGAATGACAGCCACAAGTTTTATTCCACAACAAATTGAAGCTATGGGCATGAGCTTAAAGGAAATGCTTGCATTAATTATTCAGGATGGATTATCATAAAAATGTTTAAAAATATATATCTGGAAGGAGCTCAATACGGTCTCCTTTTTTTATAACTTTAAAATCCGTTTGCAATAAAATTATCATTTATCAAACCAAATGATAATCAACTCGTTTATAAAAAAGAATGGCAGCTGAGAGAAAAAATACCAATAGTAACAACACAACTTTAGAGCAAATTAATGCACAATATGGCAAATTGCCTCCACAGGCAATTGATGTTGAAGAGGCTGTTTTAGGTGCTCTCATGCTGGAGCGTGATGCTTATGTGACCATTGCCGATATTCTTGATACGGATAGTTTTTATAAAGATGAACACAGGAAAATATATGAAGCGATAAAATACCTTTCAACACACGAAAAACCTGTCGATTTATTGATGGTAACTCAGGAGTTGAAAAATAGAAATGAGCTGGATGAAATTGGAGGACCTCTATACATTACCCAATTGACAAGCCGTGTTGCTTCAGCTGCTCACCTTGAGTTTCATGCTCGTATTATTGCTCAAAAATATATTCAACGTGAACTGATTCGGGTTTCTTCTGAAATTCAGGTGAAAGCTTACGATTCGAATATGGATGTGGATGACTTGATTGATTTCTCCGAAACAGCTTTGTTTAAAGTTGCGGAAGGGAACATTAAGAAAGAGACACTTCCAATTAAACCAATTTTGAAAGAGGCTGCCATGTTAATTGAGCTGGCATCACAGCGAGAAGATGGTTTGAGTGGTACGCCCAGTGGTTTTGTTGCGCTTGACCGGATAACATCGGGTTGGCAAAAAACCGACCTTATAATTATTGCTGCACGTCCTGCTATGGGTAAAACAGCTTTTGTACTTTCTATGGCCAGAAATATGGCTGTTGAGCATAAAGCTCCGGTAGGAGTGTTTTCATTAGAGATGTCATCTATTCAGCTGGCAAATCGGTTGCTGGCTGCAGAAACTGAATTTGGTTCTGATAAAATTAAAAACGGTCGTTTAGCCGATTGGGAGTGGGAGCATTTTAATCGGAAGCTCAATGTTTTGGAAGAAGCTCCACTATTTGTTGATGATACTCCCGCACTTTCTATTTTTGAATTTCGTGCTAAATGCCGTCGTTTAAAAATGCAACACGACATTGGATGTGTGGTTGTTGACTACTTGCAGTTGATGACTGCCGGTGGTGATAGCCGTGGAAGTCGTGAGCAGGAAGTGAGTTTGATTTCACGATCATTAAAGGCAATAGCGAAAGAACTTGATATTCCAATTATTGCTCTTTCTCAGCTGAACCGTTCTGTTGAATCACGTGAAGGAAAACGTCCTCAATTATCTGACCTTCGTGAATCGGGTGCAATTGAGCAGGATGCTGACCTTGTACTATTTATTCACCGTCCGGAGTATTACGGAATTACTGAAGATGAGAATGGTAATTCGCTTCTTGGTGTTGCCGAGATTATTATTGCCAAACACCGTAATGGTTCTATAGGTGATGTACAATTAGCCTTTAAAAAGCAGCAGGTTAAATTCTGCGATCTGGAAACTACAATTCCTGATGAGATTGCAGGCGTTGGTATGGGGAAAACATTTAGTTCAAAAATGAATGAGGACGCAGCTCCTCCGGGAATGCCTGTAAATAGTGGTTTTGAGACTGAAGGCTCTGGTTCATTTAGCAGACCAAGTACAGATGATGCTCCTTTCTAAACAAATATCTAAAAGCATTCTTTTTATTCTTTTAATGCTTGGCACTTTTAATAGTCAGGCTGTGCATTTGCTTGTTCCAATGGATGATGAACAGGAAAATCATCTTAAAGCTTACGGTATTGCCTATTGGACTCTTGAAAAAGCAGTTGAGGTAAAGTGGCTTTTAAATTACCGGGGAGGTAGTTTTTTAATTGCTTATGATCAAAGTATTGAAAACGAATGTCTGGTTCGTGGCGTAAGCGTTGAAAAGATTGCTGACGTGCAGGCTTCATCACTATTATCTGAAATTGCACGTCCTGAGGTTAATCAAGATGCTGTTAGCATGCAAAAAGCTCCTAAAATTGCTGTTTATTCACCGCCAAATAAACAACCTTGGGATGATGCCGTAACCTTGGTTTTAGCCTATGCCGAGATTGCTTATGATGTCATTTACGATGAAGAAATTCTGGATGGAAAATTGAAGGACTATGATTGGCTTCATCTTCATCACGAAGATTTTACAGGACAGTATGGTAAGTTTTTTAGATCTTATCAGCACATGCCCTGGTATCAGCAAGAAGTAAATACGAATAAACAACTGGCTGAGAAACTTGGTTTCCTAAAGGTTTCAGAAATGAAAAGTGTTGTTGCTCGTGAAATCCGGAATTACTTAAATAAAGGCGGTTTTTTATTCGCGATGTGTGCTGCAACCGACACATATGATATCGCTCTTTCTGCTGAGCATGTTGATATTTGTGAGTCCATGTTTGATGGAGATCCTGCCGATCCGCATATGAATGAGAAACTTGATTTTGATCAAACACTGGCTTTCAAGAATTTTCTGATTGAGAAAGATCCATTTGAATATGAGTTTTCAGACATTGATGCGACTACATTTCGGAAAGTTACTCCACAGCAAGATTATTTCACCTTATTTGATTTCTCCGCTAAATGGGATCCAGTCCCAACCATGCTTACCCAAAATCATCAGAAGCTCATTAAAGGCTTTATGGGGCAAACTACAGCTTATAATAACGAAACACTTAAGTCGAATGTGTTGGTGATGGGTGAAAATAAGGCTGCAGGAGAATCCCGCTATATCCATGGTGAGCAAGGCAAAGGGTTTTGGACTTTTTATGGTGGACATGATCCTGAAGATTATCGGCACTTGGTAGGTGATCCACCAACAGATCTTAATCTTTATCCAAACTCTCCGGGCTATCGTTTAATTCTGAATAATATTCTCTTCCCTGCTGCCAAGAAGAAAAAACAAAAGACCTGATGTTCTTCATTGGGTAAAATAAATCCTAAACACCCTTCAGAAATGACAGATTACCGGTAATGTCTCATTTCCTAATGGTACAGGAGCAAAACCCAGTGGTACAGTTGTATTCTCGTCAGGTACAGAAACAAAACCTGATGGCATTCCCAAAACTGACAGTACAGAGCCAAAATCTACTGGTTCCCAATCAAAACCTTGTGGTTCTCTATTAAAATCTGACGGTACCGGACCAAAACTTGATGGTGCAGAACCAAAATCTTGTGGTCATCTGTCAAATCTGATGGTAACTGCCCAAAGAACGGGTCATCCTGTCCGGCAGCTGCCGGACGGAATGACTAATGTACTTTTTCTTTCCTTTTTAGCTTTCCCATCATTTCCAGAGACTCTAGTCTTTCGCTTTTCCAAGGGTTGAGACTTTGGTATCGTTTATCCGGGAATCATTTTAGGTCATAAAAAAACATGGACACATTAAATGTACAGGTTCTTTATATTGGGTAAGGGCAGGAGGCGCTACCTTATAGAAAATTGATCTATGAAATTGAAGGAGAAGGTTGAGCCTTGCCTCCTGTCCTTTAGATCATATTCTATTAATGGTCATCTTCTGGGAGCTGGTAAGCATCGATTGAGGGCAACCTGAAACAATTCGAATGAGGTTCGAACAGGTACCTTGCCTGTCAGTCTAGTCGTTGTTTTATGTATATTATTGCCATGTTGATTGAGTGCTATCACTAACTTGATATTGATGCAGAGTCAACTTGATAAATATGTATTGCCTTATAATAGAATCTACTTTCACCTTATAAAGCACTTTTTTTACCTTTTTGAATTATCTCCTAAGATTGGTCAGTTACAGCAATTTAATACATGGAAAGTTTCGAAAGTATTTGATTGTTTGTAGAATGAATCTAAAATATGTTATTGGATTGAATTTGAACTATGAGAGGTTTTAATATCCAAATCGGTTCAAATTGTTGCTAGTCGTGTTTTTTGGCTAGAATTAAGTTGGAATAATATTAATTCAACATTGGATAAAATTATGTAGAGTGAATTTAAATAATAACTGGAGAATTATACGGACTACATAATATAGATAAAAGCATTACTTTTGCTATTGGATTGATTGCTTTTGCGTATGAGCCCTGTTCTGGGGTGGAATAAAACATTAAGGGAAGAATTTATTAAATGCCTCACAGTGAAGTGTACACTTCACTGTGTAATTAAATTACTATTGGGAAAAACGCGATCCCAGTAAATGAAGTCGCGTTATGTTGATTTATAATTATTAACCGGGAGTTGCAGCTCCCAAAAAACTTTTAAAGTATGAAAAAGATTAGTTTTTTAATTTCGTTTCTTTTATTCATTTTGTTGTTCTCTTGTCAACAAGATGAATCGTTGACAGTTAACAGTAGTGGTGATGAGATTGCTATCCTAAAAGGTGTTCTGGCGAGCTCAGGTATCGATACTTCTGAAGTTGTAAGTATTGATGATGGATTTGTTTTTGAAGGTGATATTGTTTTCCCTTATTCAGTGCTTGAAGATATGAAGAATCAGGTTATATTAAAATCCTATAAGTACGCCAATTCAAATTGGTATGTATCAAGATCATCTGTTCAAAACATAGCTGTGTATATTGATCCAGATGTAACTGATAGCGGCTGGATTTATGGGATTGATAATGCTATGGATGATTGGAATAGTATACCTAATTGTGATGTGTATTTTTATGAGGTAAGTTCTTCCTCTACTGCAGATATTGAAATATCTATGTTTACTGATGAGTCAGAGTCTGCTAGTATTGCATTTGCCGAAATCGGGCACTATGGAGATGTCGGATCATTTGTTAGATTGAATACCAAGTATAATATTCATTCGGGCTCAACTAAGCACAATACAGTTGCTCACGAATTAGGGCACACAATTGGATTTTGTCACAATCAAACATATGATGGCACACATTATGGTGCTGTTATCCCTGGCACAAGTAGTACGACAGATACTGATGCTGTAATGTATATGCACGGTCATTATTGGAATGAATTTAGCTCAGATGAAGTTTCAGCAGCCCAAAAGATGTGGAGGGACCTTGATGTATTCGGACCTACTGATTTGTCTGGTATAATGCCAAAAAAATCTTATACATGGGCTGCCATAGCTCCAGAATATAGAGAGACTGTCAATTTTGAGTGGTCAATCAGTTATGCTACAACTTATACTACTTTGTCAGAAGGAACACAAGAACTTAAACTGTATGCTAAGTATGAAAGTTTTAGGTATGATGGGAATGATGAGGAATACTTGTTAATGGTAGAACAAGAATCGACAGGTGAAAATACTTATATAACGTTAAACGTACCTGATGGGTATTGTTTGTATGAAAGTTTAGATGATCCACTTCCATAGTATTAGAAGATTATAAAAAAGAACCTGTACACATTAAATGTACAGGTTCTTTATATCGGGTAAGGGCAGGAGGCGCTACCTTATAGAAAATTGATCTATGAAATTGAAGGAGAAGGTTGAGCCTTGCCTCCTGTCCTTTAGAAAATTAAAGTTTTGAAGCCAGTCAATTTTTAAGGTTGATCACCCACTAAGCCTGTATAACGATACCCAACAAGTTGGTAAATCGTGCCCGGGTCATCAGAAAATTCAGCTTCAAAATAAATTTTATCAGTTGTTTGACCACTAGGTGAAGTGACTCCATCCTTGGTTATCTTTCCGTTAGCAATATTAACGTCCACTTCATAACCATCAACATTACTATAAAGTCCGGTACCAGAAAAAGTCTGGTTTGACGAGTTTATTGGACAATTAGCTTTGAAGGCCCATGTGTTTTCATTATCATCTATCCACATAGAAGTTCCATCGTTTGCAGATGTATTATAGGTATTTAATTTATTAAATCCTATGTGATAAACATCAGTGCCATCAACCAAAAACTCTACATACCAGCTACCCATCATGTCTTCAGCAACTATATCACTTTCATCTGCAACTGATTCTACCTGTTCGCAGGAAACAAATGATATTGATAAAGCTAATGCAAAAAACAAAAAGCTTAAATTTTTTAACTTATTATATCTCATTTTTTTATTTTTATAATAATTTATAATAGCGCAAAACTCATTTGACTGCTACATCGGGGTCAAAGTAATTTCCCATACATATCCGGAGCTCCATTCAGTTGTAAACTTGATAGTTTCAGCTACTGGGTCTACAGAAAACGATGTTATAGTTGCAGCACCTCCGAAAGCACCAACTCCAATAACATCATCATGAGTAAAATCATTTGCAGCGATGTCATTGGCAGTAACTGTCATGCCAGTTGCAGCATAACCGGGACCGTAACCATATTCGTGGTCGTACCAGCCACCAATTGCGTCAGATATTCCATATACACCATTTCCCATATCCCTAATAAGTATGGGGCCTATGTCAGTGGTAGAATAACCTGGAGTTCTGGTCATAGAACAATTATATACTCCAGCAATACTTGTTACGAAATCTCCATTACACGGAGCCCAAAATACACTACGAAATGCGGTAGCCGGAATACTATCAGCATTATAGGCAGAGTAAGAAACACTGTAAATATCAGGTCCATCTACAGAATTACTTCCAAAATATGTACCAGATACTTTAGTAAATAATTCTATCTCATTTCCACCGGCTGATGCTACTGCTCCGGGATCAGTATAAGAAGTGACATCACAATCAAGATCTACATCACCACCTTCGAGAGTAATCAAAGGCAAGTAGGTTACTTCTGATGTATCACCAAAACCAAGAGCCTCAACACTGGGGTCACAACTCGTCATAACAAATCCAAAGATTGGAATTATGTATATCAATAATTTTAAGTTTTTCATAATTATATTTTTTTAATTATCCCAAAATATCTTATCAGTAACGCTACGTTGTGCCGGAGCATTTGGGTTAAAACTTCTTTCAGAAGCCGGATATAACCATGCTGAAGGAAATTCTCCACTTGATAATACTGATAACGGAGGAGTTTGCCAAATACCATCAGTAAACAGTCTGCTGGCAGGTCTGTCAAAACGGCGAGCTTCAATCCAACCTTCATCCTCTTGTGTTCCGTTCAATGATATCCATTTTTGAACACCTATCATATCCAATTTATCATCCAGTGGATCAGAACTATTATATCCCAATGTGCCAATGTAAGATGTACCATCTAATTCCATATATGAGAAGTTAGAACTAACTGCAGTTTCGAAAGCGGTTGTTTCATTATCATCAGTGCCATATCTTGCTGCTGCTTCTGCTCTTAAAAACCAAACTTCCCAGGGACTCATTAAGATTACAGGATTTGTGTCTCCGTATGCGTATGTGGAAGATAAACTATAATCAGTGGCCGGAGCTGTAAAAGGTTCATCGTCTATAGTACCTTGGTCAATACCCCTTAAATTACCGCTAGAAGTTCCAGATGTAGCTATAGTATAAAGAGAAAATCTTCTTGGGTCATTTGCATCTTGAAGTACATTTAATGAGGCATTACTTGCAAAGTAAAAATTACCTACTCCCCATTCAGCTCTTGCATACATTGGGTTTTGGTCGCCTGAAGAACCTGAATAAGGTATAAATGGCATATCATCAACTGTTTCAATAAAACTACCGTTAGTCACAAGAGTTTGTATCAAAGAAGCTTGAGGTGCAACTTCTGATGTTCTCAAAAGTATTCTCAATTTAAGTGAATTTGCAAATTTTATCCATTTTGTAGTGTTGCCTTGATAAATGAAATCATCAGCTCCAACATCGCCTTCTGATAAAGCCAATTCTGCCAATGCCTCATCCAGCATGGTGACCAAAGCAGGATATACAATAGTTTCAGCTGAATCATACTGAGGATTCAAATTTGATCCATTCTCAATTGCACCGTTTAGGCCTTCAGTAAACGGAATGTCTCCGAAATGATCCACTAAACCTTGAAAAATATATGCTTTCAGAACTTTTGAAATTCCCCGGTAGGCTGCAGAACTACTATTTTTATCAACGTAATCTAAATCTGCAAGTGAGTTAGCATAAGCACGTTGCCAATAACCGTCATTATCAGTACCTGCTTGCACATAACGTTCCGGATTTCCTATGGCAACACCAATGCCCCATGTATAGTATTGACTCCACATGAACGATTCACTGTAATTCAGGTCAGTTTCAATAATATAACCTAGATACCCTATGGATGAGCTCAATACTTGAGCATCGCCCGCGGTTGGGAATGTGTTAGGGTCTACATTAACGTCTTCTAAGCTACATGAAAAGCTGAGTGTTAATAGTAGAATTATAATTATTTTAAATTTATTTTTCATAGTATCTTTTATTTAGAATGATAATTGTAAATTAACTCCCATAGACCTGGATGCAGGTGTTTGAGTAGTTTCAATACCTTGAGCATTACCTGTTAAAGTAGGGCCATTGACTTCAGGATCGGCATACTTATTTTCACTAGGTAGCCAATACCAAAGGTTCTTGCCATAAATAGCCAATCTAGCATTAGCAATAAATGTTTTGTTTAAAAACTTCTTTGGTACAGTATAACTTAATTCAACTTCTCTTAATTTCAGATAACTTGCATCAATTAATTGAGTTGAAACAGGTGCATCATAATTAGTGTAATAATCTTGCTCTGTAATCGGAATTGTATTTTCAGAATAAGATCCGTCTTCATTTTCTACTACCGAATTAGGTACAAGGTAAGGTTGTCTATTGTATATTGTAGTGCCGACGTTAGTACCGTTGAATTCAGTATTGTATTTTGTTTGAGATGCAAACTTACCTCCTTCTTTCATGTCTAATAATACTCTGATCCCAAATCCTTTATAATTGGCATTCATTCCAAAGCTCATTAAATAATCAGGTTGGTAATTACCTAAATACTCATCCTCATCAGGATAAACAGGGAAACCTGTATTAGCATCAACAATGACTTGACCTTGATCATTGTACTTGAAATTATTACCTTTAAAGGTTCCAAATGGCAAACCTTCTTTTGCAACCAAATCGACTGTAGTACCTGCAGCAAACCCAAAGCTGCCAATAGTTAATTCATCAAGATCATCAGTGATTTTGATAACTTCATTGTCATTTTTAGAATAAGTGGCAAACATTTCAAAATCCAATCCGTTAACTACTCTATTTAAAGGCTTGAGACTTAGAGTGAGTTCGTGTCCTTTATTAACCATTTCGCCAATATTTACTGCTGTTTGAGTATAGCCGGTAGATCTTGGCAAACTAATAACAACTATTTGATCAGCATGCGTTGATTTGTAATAAGTATATGACAGGTTAACGATGTCTTTAAAGAAACCTAGATCAGTACCTACTTCTAAAGTTGTAGTTAATTCAGGTTTTAGGTTTGGATTTCCGATGGTGTTTCCAAGGGTAAAACCGGGAATGCCATTTTTAGGGAAGAATAATTCGTAATCTCCTAAGTTAACAATAGATGGATTTCCTACAAAATATGAATCCAGCAAGTAAAGAGCTGCATCTTTTCCGGTAGTTCCCCAACTTGCTCTTAGTTTACCTATATTAAGAACATCATTTTCAATATTAAAAAGATCAGTAAATATCAATGAGGAACCAACGGCTCCATATAGGAAACTGTTGTTTTCTGCCGGAAGTGTAGAAGACCGGTCATTTCTAATTGAAAATTCTAAAAATGCGGCATTTTTGTAACCAACAGTTGCATTAGCTAAAACACCATATATCTTATACTTACTTTTGAATTGTTCAGAAGTAGGACTTTCAACACTATTTGCTAAATTATATACACCCGGTACGGTCAAGCCACCTACAGTGCTTCCTGTTAAAGATTCAACTTTTCTTTGAAAGAAACTGTAACCAGCAGAAGCCTCAAGTGTAAAATCTTCTCCAAAAGTCGTAGAATAATTGACCATAGCCAAGACATCAAGATTTTCGGTTCTTCTAGTGTATTTGGTATAATCTCCCAATGATTCATGTTTGGTATTACGGGTTGCTATTTCTAAATTATCAGTCCAAACCAATTGTTCCGTTGGTGAAAATGGAGGTGTCCATACGTCAGTGTTTGTATTCACAATATTACCACCGAAACGTCCCATTATTGATAACCCATCTATGATTTCATAAGTTAAAGATGCATTTCCTAAGAAGTTGTCGATGTTGGCCTCATTACCGTATTCATTTAATATATAATAAGGATTTACAGATGAATACGACCCCCAATACCCATCAATATCATGAAATGGGCTATTGTAATCTTTCAGCTCGGTAAATGGAATGTTAACCGGAGATTGAGTTGCCATGGCATAGGCATTGTTTCCTTCAAAGGCTCGAGATCCTTCTTGTACTGTATTTTGACGAATGTTAGCATAAGAGACTTTGAAATCTGACCGAAGTTTTTCACTTAATTGTGCCGAAGCATTAAAGGTAATGTTGTTTCTTTTATAATAGGTATTATCCAAAATACCGCTCTGATCGGTATTTCCATATGATGCAAAATAAGTAAAACCGTCTTTAGCACCGGAAATGTTAACGTTGTGGTTTTGGGTGAGACCAGTATCAAAGAAATCTTTTAATTGATTTTCGACGGCACTGTAAGGTCTTGTCAGTGCTTCTAATGAACCATCTCCGTCTGAATCAATTGGGCTTGTCCAAGGCCTCACAACTCCATCAAGCTCAGGACCCCACGACCAGTTTTCTCCTGAATCTAAATGTGAATTATCATACCCTTGTCCAAATTTGTTTTGACGTTGTAAAAGAACAATGGCAGATTCCCTTGAATATGAACCATTGTAATTAATTCTCATTTTTGTGCCTTTAGTTCCTTTTTTTGTTGTGATCAAAACAACACCGGCGGAACCACGAGATCCATAAAGCGATGTAGCTGAAGGACCTTTAAGTACGGTAACAGATTCAATATCATTAGGATTCATATCGTTAAACCTGTTTCCAAAATCAGAATAACCGGTAGTAGAAGTTTCGGCTCCTCCAGCAGTGGTTGAATTATCAATAGCAATACCATCAACCACTATTAGTGCATTGTTATTTCCTGTAAGAGAGCTTTCCCCTCTCAGTACAATTCTTGTGGAAGCTCCAACAGACCCTGAACCGGTGGATAATTTAACACCAGCTGCTTTTCCCCTCAATCCTTCTAAAGCATTTTTAGTTGGAGTGGATAATAGATCCTCTGAATTTACTGTTTGGGTCGCATAAACAACTTCACGAGCATTTCTATTGCCAACCCCCAGAGCGGTTACAACAACTTCATTTAGACCGACTGTTTCGGATTCTAAGACTACGTTAAGAACACTACCTGAAATAGCAACATCCTGAGTTTTCATTCCAACAAAGGAGAAAACTAAGGTTTGAGCATCTTCTGGTACTTTTAGAGTAAATTGACCATCAAGGTCGGTAATCGTACCTAGTGTGGTACCTTTTACTGCTACAGAAACGCCAGGAATGGTACTTCCATCATCATCGGAAGTAACAGTGCCTGTAATTTCCTTGGTCTGCGCAAAAAGCGACGATAAACCAATAGCAAAAATTGCAAGTAATAATGCGATTTTTTTCATAGAAATAATTTTAATAATTAAACAGCATCAATTTTTTTACATATAAATAAGGACAGTAATAATTTTTGTGATTAATCCCCCACTTAAAAATTACTTAAAATGCTAATCATTCCCCCAAACGATAAACATTTTCTTAAGACAAGATATTTTAATATGAATCCTTCAATTTCAATTAAATATCAAATGTTATGAATTTGTTAAAAAACCTTAACAAATGCAAAAATAAGAAAATGTTTGAGTCGAGAAAGCATTGTGATGTAAAACATAAAATGAAAACATGACAAATGTCACATCTCATATTTAACAGCAATTAATGAGAAATATGTAAAAAGATAGATACATCCCTATCGGATAAGCTTTTTGAACGATCACTACTAATGTTCCATAATTTAATCTGGAATAATTCTAAATAGACATTTTAAATCAATTGGATTATTGAAATATTAAAATATTAGGCGGAAATGAAAAATGACTTTCAAAAAGAAATTACAATAAGGATTTTACTAATGAATTATAAAACAAGAACAATGCATAAACATGCATTGTTTATTGATATTCTTTCATAAATAACGGCGATGGTTGCCAGGATAGTAACGTGTAATTTATATCCTATATATCTCTACAAAATTTCAAATAAACTACAAAGGCGAGTAATCGAAAACGTTTTACATGAATTTTGTAATTCAATGAGATATGTGTTTGTTGTATTGCTTGTTTTTTTTAATCCTGAAGGAATTTTATTCTTGTGGTTGTGCTGAAAGAATACTTGATCAATTCCAAACCTTTGAGCCCCGATTATGTCAGTATCCCAGGAGTCCCCAATCATAAGACTCTTTTCCTTTTTTGCATTGCAACTCTTTAGGGCTTGTTGAAATATGCGCTTGTCTGGCTTTGGAGTCTGAGTCTCCTCCGAAGTAAACACTCGATCAAAGTACTTTTTAAGACCAGATTTTTCGAGTTTCAGGTTTTGAACCTCTTTAAAACCATTGGTAATAACATGCATTCTGTATCTTTTACTTTTTAAGTAGTCTAGCGTTTCGAATACATCCTCGATTAAAACTGTTTGATCAGACATGTTCAAAAGGTAGCTGTCATTCATATTAACTGGATCAATACCTTTTATTTCAAAGTAATCTAAGCTTTTCTTAAATCGCTCCTTAATTAGTTGTTGCTTGGGTACCTTTTTTTTTCGGTAAGCATCCCAAAGCGACTCGTTAATTATTTTATAATAGCTATAGAAATCTTCATGCGAAATAGTATTGTCATTGATATTGTAGTCATTCAATGTTTGAAAAAGGGCAAGTTTCGAATTGGTATCAAAATCCCAAAGGGTATTGTCTAGGTCAAAAAAAAGATGTTCGTACCTTTTCATGCTTATTATTTGTTCGATGCCCCTTCAACAACGACTACAAATTCACCTTTAATTGTTGAAGTCTTGAAGTACTCCAGAAGTTCTTTAAGAGTACCCTGCTTCGATTCTTCGTGCATTTTGGTAAGCTCACGAGAAACAGATGCCAGTCGGTGTTCTCCAAGAAATTCACAAAACTGTTCCAGCGTTTTTAAAATACGGTATGGTGATTCATAGAAAATCATGGTGCGCTCTTCTTCAACAAGGCTTAGAATTTTCTTTTGGCGACCCTTCTTTTGAGGTAAGAACCCTTCAAAACAGAAGCGATCAGATGGAAGACCCGAATTAACAAGTGCAGGGATTAATGCAGTAGCTCCTGGAAGACATTCAACATGCAATTCATTTTCAATGCATTTCCGAACTAATAAAAATCCGGGATCACTAATTGATGGTGTGCCAGCATCTGAAATTAATGCAACGTTTTCACCCGATTCAATCTTAGTCGAAATGATTTCAACGGTTTTGTGTTCATTGAATTTATGATGTGATGAAAGCTTATTTTGAATATTAAAATGATGAAGTAATTTGGATGAAGTTCGTGTGTCTTCAGCTAAAATCAAATCAACTTCCTGCAAAACTTTGATAGCTCTCAGGGTCATATCGTCCAGGTTGC
The DNA here is from genome assembly GCA_965372405.1 of uncultured Sunxiuqinia sp. GTDB lineage: Bacteria > Bacteroidota > Bacteroidia > Bacteroidales > Prolixibacteraceae > Sunxiuqinia. The sequence continues at coordinate 36,148 of CBDVCE010000025.1, read as the reverse complement.
CAATGGGCGTTGGTACTATATAAAGCTTACCACTCATGATTGAAATCGTCTTTTAACAAGTTCAACAAATTTGAGGCTAGCTTCAGTTTTTTTCCACTTATAATTGGAGCTAAGGTAGTTCACTGCTTCTTTCAAGCCTCCTAGTTTATCTATTTCGGTAACTGCATTATTAAAATTATCGGTGTTGCCATCAAATAACTCACGGATAAATAGAAACCGGTCGTTAAGTCCAATCGAAGGTTCAAGGTTGGTAATCGGTGAACTTGCAAATTTTTGATCGAGTGTCTGATTCTCAGTCATACTATCATTCAAAGATTTGCCTTTTGAAAAAGTTTCGCCCACTATAATTGTTGGTTCTTCTTCCTCTTCAATATCAACCTTGAATTCATTCTGCTCTATAGATGTTTCAAGATGGGATTCAACTTCTTCTTGAATCTCTTCCACCTCATTTTTGATTGGAGGAGCAGCAATAATTTCTTCTTCGGAAATATCTTCCTTTTCTTTTTCAATAATCTTATCTTGAATTTCTTCCTCAATAGTTAGCTCCGTTTTAGTCTCAGTAACTGGAGTGTCATCATTTTTTAGAACAACTTCAGCTTCTTTTATATTACCATTGTCTGTGGTTTTAACTGGCTCTGTTTTTATCGGTTCTGAATCAACCGAAGTCTGATCTTTTTCAATAATAACCTTTGATTCTGGCTTTTGCTTTGCAGGTGAAATGCTTCCAATTAAAGCCTTTTCTTTAAGCAATTCAAATTCCTGAGAAATAAGCTTTGACTTGCTCAATGCGATTTCAATTTCAATTTTCGATAAGTCCTCAGATTGAATAAGCTCATCCGTGAGTTCTTTCAATTCTGTCAGATCTTTGTTGATTATTTGTAATAATTTGCTTTGATTCATATTCTAACGATAAACAATTTAACTCGACAAATTCGTTACTTTTGTAAAAGTACTAAAATCTTAATTCTATAACGGTAAATGTTTCTTGAAAGGGATGTCAGTCATCGAAAATCTGAAGGAAGTATCGAAATAATTGCAGGATCGATGTTTTCAGGGAAAACTGAAGAGTTAATCAGGCGAATGAGGCGAGCAAAATATGCTCGACAAAAAGTTGAAATATTCAAACCGATTATTGATACTCGATATTCGCTGGAGCATGTAGTTTCTCACGATGAGAATACAATTCATAGTACTGCAGTGGAAAATTCATCAAATATTCTTTTGCTTACTGGTGATGTGGAGGTTGTTGGAATAGATGAAGCTCAATTTTTTGATAAAGGTCTTGTTGAAGTTTGTGCGAAGCTTGCGAATATGGGTATTCGTGTTATAGTTGCTGGGCTGGATATGGATTTTAAAGCTCAACCTTTTGGACCAATGCCTGAATTGATGGCAATTGCTGATTATGTTTCTAAAGTTCATGCAATTTGTATGCGTTGTGGGAATATAGCTCAATTTTCACATCGACTAATTTCCAATGAAAAACAGGTTTTATTGGGCGAAAAAGATGAATATGAGCCACTTTGTCGGAATTGTTACAATAAAGAGAAACAGGCATGATCAAAACCGACCTCAAGAAAATAGTGAATATTGTTGATGGGAAACTGGTAGCCTTTAAAAGCTTGAAAGGAGACATTTCGATTTCTTCAATTTCAATCGATAGCCGAACAGTTGTTGAGCCTTTTTCAACCTTATTTTTCGCAATAGTTGGTGAGCGTAATAATGGACATGATTACTTGGGTGAACTCTACAAAAAAGGTGTTCGTACTTTTGTTGTATCCAATTCAGGAATTTTAAATGCCGATTTTCCAGAAGCCAATATTATCCTTGTAAAGAATACACAGTGTGCAATTCAGGCACTTGCAGGATGGGTAAGACAACAACACAATTATCCGGTTTTAGCAATTACTGGGAGTAATGGAAAAACAATTGTCAAGGAGTGGCTTTTTGATCTTATTCAAAACAAAAAAATTATTCGTAGCCCCAAAAGTTATAACTCTCAGGTTGGAGTTCCATTGTCAGTTCTGAATATGACTGATCAATTTGATCTGGCAATATTTGAGGCTGGGATTTCAAAGTTGGGAGAAATGGAGAAACTAGCAAAAGTGCTTTCTCCGGATTGGGGTATTTTTACAAATATAGGTGATGCGCATCAGGAAAACTTTGATAGCGTGGAGCAGAAAGTTGATGAGAAGGTGAAGCTTTTTGAGTCATGCAAAATTCTGATTTACTGCAAGGATCAAGTGATTGTCTCCAAAAAGATCCAGAAAAAATTTGAGCAAACTTCAACGAAGCTTTTTGGGTGGTCATTTAAAAATGAACAAGCTGACTTGTTTTTCAGTCTGAAAAAGGGAAAAGCACAAACAATATATAGTTTTGAATTTTCTAAAAAAGCATATAGAGTTTGTATTCCGTTTGCAGATGATGCTTCGTTAGAAAATGCTGCTCATTGTCTTGCTTTTATTGTTTCTCAAAATGTGATGGATGAACGGGTTGTTGAATCGTTTAAAAATTTGCAGCCAGTGGCCATGCGTCTTGAGTTAAAAGATGGAATTAATAATTGTACACTTATTAATGATTATTATAATTCGGATATTAATTCTCTAGGAATTGCATTTCAGTTTTTGAACCAGCAAACGACTTCTGCAAAAAAGAAAACTGTGATTCTTTCTGATATTCAGCAAACAGGTTTGAAATCGGACGAATTGGCCGCAGAAGTTTCACGCTTGATTCAATTCAATAAAATTGATCGGTTTATTGGCATTGGAAACGACTTGAAGAAGAACAGTGAGCAGTTTGATGAGAATGCATTGTTGTATGAAACTACCAATGATTTTCTTTCAGACTATAAAAATATTGACTTTTCAAATGAAAGCATACTAATTAAAGGTGCGCGTAATTTTCACTTTGAAAGAATTTCATCGGTACTTCAAAAAAAGTTCCATCAAACGCGATTGGAGATTAGGCTTTATGAAATGATTGAGAACCTGAACTCATTTAAAGCTTTATTGAATCCTACCACCAAAGTGATGGTCATGGTAAAAGCCTTTTCATATGGAAGTGGAACTTCTGAGGTCGCAAAAATGCTACAGTATCAAAAGGTGGATTACCTTGCTGTTGCAGTGGCTGATGAAGGGATTGAGCTGAGACAAGCCGGAGTTGAAACTCCAATTGTTGTGATGAATCCGGAAGCTCATAGTTTTGAAACGATGATCGAGTTTAGGCTTGAACCAAATATTTACTCCGAAGAGTTATTTGTTGGGTTTGAAAAAGCTGCAAGGAAATTGGCTGTTAGAGAATATCCGGTTCATCTGAAAATTGATTCAGGAATGCACCGCTTGGGTTTTGGCGAGGATGAGGAATTTGTAAATGTTCTTGAAAAAATTTCGTCATCAACAACGTTGAGAGTGAAATCAGCATTTTCGCATCTTGCAGCAAGTGATGAAGCAAAACATGACTCTTTTACGCAAAAGCAATATCATCGATTTAAGCAATTAAGCAGTATTCTTGAAGAAGAACTGCCATATAAAATAGATCAGCATATTCTGAATTCAGCAGGAATTGAACGATTCCCCGAATTGCAGATGGATATGGTTCGACTGGGAATTGGGCTTTATGGTGTTTCTGCCGGTTCAAGAATTACCTGCAAGCCAATTGCTCATTGGATGACGGTTGTTTCTCAGGTTCGCAAAGTAGATATTGGAGAAACAGTCGGCTATAGCAGAATGGGTGATGTTGACTCAGTTCGTGAGATTGCTGTAATTCCTGTTGGTTACGCTGATGGTTATGGCAGACGATTTGGAAATGGTGTTGCTAAAGTTTGGATGAGCAGTCAGGAAATTGAAGCTCCAACTATTGGTAATATTTGTATGGATATGAGTATGATTGATATAACTGGACTAGGAGTTAAGGCTGGTGATCCTGTTGAATTAATGGGTGAAAATATTAAGCTTTCAAAGTTAGCTCAGTGGGCAGGTACAATTCCATACGAGATTTTAACTGGTATCTCGCAACGTGTAAAACGTGTTTACGTTCAGGAGTAAGCAAAAAAAATCCTACCGAAGCAGGATTGAGTAGATATCTAAAATTATCCGAGTTTACTTATTCGTTCAAGCTTCTGTAAATCCAGAATCTTAATCTTCCGACCATCAATAGCAATGACTTTCTCTCCCGCAAAGGTGGAAAGTGTTCGTATGGCATTTGATGTGGTCATGTTTGAAAGGTTGGCAATGTCTTCGCGCGAAAGGAAAGCTTTTAATGTAGCTCCGTCATTTTCATATCCGTACTTTTCTTTTAGTAAAAGTAAAGATTCTGCCAAACGACCGCGAATATGTTTTTGTGTGAGGGTAACAGTTCTTGAGTTTGAGAAGCCAAGCTCACGTGCAATTTTTCTAAGAATACGTCCCGAACAATCGGCATTGCGTAACAGCTTCCCAAAAAAGAATTCTGGTGTTAAATGACAAACTAACGAGTCTTCAAGCGTAACTGCTGATGCGTTGTGATTTTCTTCTGCAAGAATGGCGCGGTAACTAATGTAACCCATGGGCTTGGTCATGCGGATAATTTGCTCACGACCACCAACGCCTTCTTTGAAAATTTTCACTTTCCCATCAACAAGAAAAATGAATCCAGAAGGAGCATCTCCCTCTTTATAAATGAATTCGTTTTTTTTATAATTGGTGAGCGTAATGTTGCCTAGAAGCTCTTCCTTCTCTTCGGGGGTGAGTAAATTGAATACCGATTTAGGATTCTCTAAGATTTCCTTAACACCCATATCATGACTCAACATAAACCTTTATTTATATGTTTTACAGCATCAAAGGTAAATAATTTTGACAAATAACAAATGTTTTTCAAACTTATTTTAGGATTGATAGAATTATTGCCTTAAGCTTAATTGCAGAGATGAATATTGAAAGTACAATTGTCTAGCTCTCAATCATAACGTGCAACGAGTGGAATGTTTCTTCCAAATCCAAAAGCTTTTGAACTTACTCGAATGATAGGTGGAGTTTGAAAACGCTTATATTCGTTCTGGTTCACCATCCTCACCACTTTATGTACCATTTCCTTTTCAAATCCCTGGTTGATTATCTCTTTTGGAGATTGATTTAACTCAATATAGCTAAAGAGAATTCGATCCAAAATATCATAATCAGGGAGTGAGTCAGTATCTTTTTGATCAGGTCGAAGTTCTGCAGATGGTGGTTTGGTTATGCTGTTTTCAGGTATCAATTCACCATTTCGGTTGATGTACCTTGACAGCTTGAAAACGTCCACTTTATAAACATCACCCAATACCGAAAGGCCACCGTTCATATCACCGTAGAGTGTTCCATAGCCAACTGCACATTCACTTTTGTTAGTAGTATTTAGCAGAATGTTTCCAAACTTATTTGAGAGGGCCATCACTAAGATTCCACGTGTTCGGGCTTGTATGTTTTCTTCAGTAACATCTACCGGAAGATTTTCAAACAAAGGACTCAGCTGGTTCTCAAAATCATCTACCATATTTTGAATGTGTATGGTATCGTGTTTGATTCCTAAATTCTCTGCTAATTGAATAGCATCTGCTACACTGTGATCTGATGAATATTTCGAAGGCATTAATAAACCCCGAACATGATCGCTGCCGAGAGCTTCAACTGCAAGCGCACAAACAAGCGCAGAGTCAATTCCACCAGAAAGGCCAAGCACTGCATTTTTGAAACCCATTTTCCCAAAATAATCTCGTATTCCGAGAACCAGTGCCTGATGAATTTTAGCAATATAATCTTTTTGCTCTTGTTTTTTTATGGTAGGGTTATCAGTATCTACAAGCTGAAAATCTTCTTCAAAATAGGCAAGCTCAACTGGGATGTTCCCATCCTTTTGAAGAAAAAACGAACCACCATCAAAAATAATTTCTGTTTGTGCACCAACCTGATTGACATAGATTAGTGGCAACTGATATTTTTTAGCCTTACTGATTAGTATGTCTTTTCTCCAGTCTTCCTGATTGTATGAAAAAGGGGAAGCCGATAAGTTTACAACCAGATCTGGGTTTAGCTTGCTTAACTCATCAAGTGGAGAGCGGGTATAAAGCTTATCTTTCCCAAACTCGTTTTGAGTAGGCTGTTCATCCCATAAATCTTCACAGATGGTTACTGCAAGTTTTTTACCATTCAGCTCAATGATGTCAAATTCACGATTGGGTTCGAAGTGACGATATTCATCAAAAATATCATATGTTGGAAGTAGCGATTTGTGGCAAATACTTTCTACTTTCCCATTGTTCAGGAACCAGGCTGAATTGAATAGCTTTTTGCCTTTACCTCTGGTATTAATGCTGGGGCCACCAACTAATGCAGCTATACTGGTGCAGTGTGTTGCAATTTGATGAATGGCTTTTTCGGCTTTTGTAATAAATTCCTCTCGTTCAAGAAGATCTTGAGGATAGTATCCGGTTACTGCTAACTCGGAAAACACAACCAATTCAGCACCCTCATTTTCTGCCTTTTGAATTGCATCAATAATTTTACGGGTGTTTTCTTTAAAATTTCCAATGTGATAATTAAGCTGTGCCAGTGCAACTTTCATATAGTAGTCTATTTTTATTCAACCTTTAAGAGTGCAAAAATAGTTGAAAAAGAAATAAGAATCTTATTCTTGATTCTTGATTTTTGATTCCATATACTGGAAAGTTGCAACTTGGCTTAATTTGAGATCATTGTAGAATCTGGGTGTGTAGGTTTTTAACCTCCAATTTGAGGATGATATCCTTCGCGAAATGCGAAAGCTTCCCTGCTAATAATTATGAACGTTCTGAAAATTGCAGAAGCTTTCTGCAAAGTAGTAAGAACCCGAAAAAAATTGTAGAGGCTTCATCCTGAATGTGTGGAGTGTTCTACAAATTGTAGAAGCCTCAAATGAATAAGGTTGAACCATCTACAAAATGTAGAAACCTCAATTGGACACCTGTGAACATGCTGCAAAATGTAGATGGTTCTCGTGTATGTAAATGGATGATCTACGAAATGTAGTTGTGGTCTTGAGAATCCCTAATTTAGGGAAATATTCTTAACCCAAAACCACTTCTGATATGGTTTGGTAATCCTTAGAAAATCAAAACACCAAGCCCAACTTAAAAACAATTGAGTTTAGAGTTGAACGTTCATTAAAGACTCCATTATCAGTAACATCAAGGAATCCGTTTTTATAGACCAGCCCTAATGAAATGGCATTGTTACCTCCCAAATCAAATTCGGAGCCAACCCCAACATTCATCGCAATATTAAAAAGGTTTACCTGGTCATTGATATTGGTTTTATCCAGTTTCCCATCATCGCTATCTCCTTTTGCCTGAACATTAACAAAACTTGACAGACCAAATTGTCCCCAATAAACCCAACGGCGGAAAGGGCTTGTTTTTAGCTTAATAGCAAGAGGAACTTCAACATATTGCAAACGATAACGGATTTGAGTTCCTGCGTCAAGAGTTTCGCCTGCAAATTCAAATGGCTCGGTCGAGAAGTAGTTAAACTTTCCACCAGTATTGGTGATTTGTAATCCGGTTGTAAAAGCATATTTTTCTTCATCATCAAAGAAAAAATCGGCATTTATACCAAAATCAAACCCGGCAACAGTACCGTCTTTACTCACTTCTTTTTGATCAGAAGACATCCAGTTGATTGATGGACTGGCTGTGAATGACATTTGAACGGAGCGCTGTGCAAATGTGCTTAGACTAATAATAAATAGAATTGATAAACAAATTAATTTTCTCATGGCTAAATTTTTCTGTTTATTAAACGCTTGTTTCATGTAGTTTTGTATTTACAAATCTCGAATTTTATTTTTGAATAGACAATAAAACGTTTTACTGAGCGTCTGAATTGTAAATTAATTAAGAATGAAAAAAGTTACTGTTCTTATACTTTTAATTGGATTGATAGTCTCTTGTCAGAGAAATCCGCTTAAAATCAATACTTCAAAGATTGACATAGATATCCAATTCCGAAGTCTGGATGAGAAATTATTTGCTGCAAATGATGAATTGGATCAAAAACTTTCAACGATTGAAAGTGAGTTCGATGAATTTTACAAGATTTTTATTCATCAAATGATTAGAATTGGCAGCCCCGATTCGATTGATTTTAATGAAAAGCTTCAATCATTCCTGATTGATTCCGTAATTGTAGATGCTAAGAATATGGTTGATGAAAAGATCAATAAAGACCTACTTGAAATTGATTTTTTGAAAGCATTCAAACATTATAATTATTACTTCCCTGAAAAAACGATACCTGAAATTTATACCTGTATTAGTGGATTTAATCAGTCGGTTGTAGTTTCTGAAAACCTGATTGGGATTAGTTTGGATAAATATTTGGGCGATGAGTGCAAGTACTATCCTCAATTAGGAATTCCAGAATACAAAGTTAAAAATATGCATGCAGAAAAAATTATTCCTGATGCGATGTTTGCCTGGGTATTAACTGAATACCCAATAAAATCAGAAGCCAATAAGGTAATTGAACACATGATTTACAAGGGAAAGCTTATGTATTTTCTGGACGCCATGATGCCCGATTTGAGCGATACCATTAAAATTGGCTACTCGGCAAAGCAGCTTAAATTTTGCCAGAATAGTGAACATGGAATGTGGACGTATTTGGCAGAACAAAAAATGCTATTCTCTACAGATCGAATGGATATTAAACGGTATGTTGATGATGGTCCATATACTTCCAGCTTCACAGCCGATTCCCCAGGACGAATCGGAGTTTGGTTGGGATGGCAAATTGTAAAAGCATTCATGAAAAAAAATCCAGATACCAGTTTGAAAGAATTGCTGGAGAATGAAGACTACATGGGGATATTAAATCAGTCAGCTTACCAGCCGGGATAAGCTATGAAATACTTTCACGGGCTTCAATAATAATTTCTTTAATGCGTGTATTTGGTGCTAGTTCAAGCAAGTACTTCATCGTTTTATAAATATCTTCCGGTTGAATCATTTCGTCAACTGGCAGAGGACTGCCAGCAGCGTTAGCCATTTCGGTGGCTACCCATGCCGGGCAAATTGCAGTAACGGAAATACCAAATTCAGCAAGTTCCCTGTAAAGTGATTCACTTAGTCCAACCAAGCCAAATTTTGATGCAGAATATGCTCCACTATTCGAAAAACCAATTTTGCCAGCACGAGAGGCAATGTTAAAAATATGCCCTCTTCTTTGAGTTTTCATTATTGGAACAACATCCTTTAGTAAATTGAAATTGGCCATCAAATTTAATTCCATTTGCAAACGAAAATCGTCAGTATCCATTTGTAGGTTACCTCCAATGTACATTCCAGCATTATTAACCAAAATATCAATTTGCGTGTAGTGTTGTTTTATTTTCTGGATACATTCCAATAGTTCTGATTCCTTAGTCAGATCAACGGCAAACAATGAGGATTCGCCTTTTTGTACATGAATTTGCTGAGCAACTTCTTCAAGCAACTCTAAACTTCGGGAAATTAAAATACAATGGTAGCCTAAACTTGCAAGCCCAAGTGCACAGGCTTTTCCAATTCCACGGCTGGCTCCGGTAATTATAGCAGTTTTCTTTTGTGATTCCATTTCAGTAAGCTTTTTGAATTACTCTAAATTAACAAAAAGGAAGGAGGACTCTGTCTAATTTTACTGTTACAAGGCTCTAAAAGTTTCCCTACGTATATTTTTTTTATCTTGCGCACTTAATTTATTAACCTATGATACCAATTAAACTGAACTTCAGGGTAGATGCTCTTGATGCCAGATTTTATGTAATTTGTTTTCTATTTTTTTCACTCATATTTTCTTCTTCACCTCTTGCATTTGGAACAAATCCCACTTCTATTTTTGATGAAAAAAATTCAGAAGAAGAAAAGGGGAAAGTGCATGGTCGTGTAATTGATTCCTCAGAAAAAGAGGGCATTGCTTATGCCAATATTGGTTTGTACTCGGCAGCTGGTAACAATCTCATCTCTGGAGCAATTTCGGCCGAAGATGGTTCTTTCAATATTAATAAAGTTCCAAATGGTGAATATTATATCTCAATAAAATTTATTGGATACACTGAATATAGATCGGAAGCTTTTAAGATTAAAGGATTGAATCAAAAAGTTAAGTTTCCAAATGTGTATCTGGAAATGTTGACTGAAAACATTGGTGAAGTTGAGGTGAAAGCTCAACAGCGTGCAGTGGTTTATAAAATGGACAAAAAGATTATCAATGCTGAAAGTTTCAGTAGCGCTGCTGGTGGAACTGCTGTTGATATTCTTGAAAATGTTCCATCAGTGGTAGTTGACACGGAAGGCAACGTAACCTTACGAGGAAGTTCAAGTTTTACTGTTTTTATTGATGGCAAACCTAGCCTTTTCGAAGGGGCTTTAGCCTTAGAGCAAATCCCTTCGGGACAAGTTGAAAAGATTGAAATAATTACAAACCCATCTGCTCGATATGATGCCGAAGGAACTGCCGGAATTATAAATGTGATATCTAAAAAAAGTAGTCAGCAAGGGTGGAACGGAATTATTAATACCAGTGGGAGCACTGCTGAATCACGTTCAACAGATTTTATATTTACGAATCGTGAGGAGAAGTTTTATTGGAAAATTGGAGGACGGTTCTTAAAAAATTACAGAAAAGGCGATTTTGAACAATTTAAACAAACCATTTTTAACGATACCATTAATAGTTTTAGCTCTAATGGCGATCGGGTTGGGCGATATTATAATACTTCGGGCATTGGCGGTTTTGGCTTTATCATGGAAAACTCAACGCTTGACTTTGAGTTTGAGGCAGGTCATCGGGGGAGTGGTTACGAAGGTAATTTAGATTACGATGAAGATTCCAAATTGATGAATGAGGTTGTTCCATTTCAAACAAATGCATACGATAGTTATGACTATAAAGACAACAAAGAGGATTTTTACAAAGGGAACATCAACTTCAATCACAATTTTGAAGAAGAAGGGCATACTTTAAAAGCGAATTTATATGGAGTTTATGGATACAGCATGGAGTATTTCGAAAACCAATTGACCGGGCAAGACCAAATTCAAAAAGACGGTCAGACTTCATGGGAAGAAGAATATCGGGCAACGCTGCGCGGAAGTGTAGATTATGTTCGTCCCATTCATGATGGCCGTGGAAAACTGGAGGCCGGATACTTGTATGATATGTATATTGAGGATGGTGATTATGGAATGGAAGACTACGATAACCATATAGGTGAATATATTTTCAGAGATGAATACTATAGTGTGTATCGTTTCAAAAAAGACATTCATGCTTTATATGGGATCGTTTCTGATCAGATTAACAAATTTTCCTATCAAGTTGGATTACGAGGTGAATATACCTATCGATATTTAGGAAGTTCGGAAGAATGGGCCAGCCAAGCTGAAAATCGTTTTGATCTATTTCCTTCGGCGCATATTGCCTATCAACTTCCAAAGGATCATCAGGTTTCAGCCAGCTATTCGCGAAGAACTGTTCGCCCTCGTTTGCACTATATGGAACCCTATGTCACTTTTGCTGATTCATACACAGCACGTACCGGAAATCCAGATGTTCGGCCTGAATATATTAACTCTTTTGAACTGGGATGGCAGAAAAACTTTGATCAGAATTTCTTTTCTTTCGAAGCATTTCATCGCCGGAAGAATGATAAAATTGAGCGAATCAGAACTGTTTATCGTCCAAATGTAACATTGGATTCTATCTCAAATGTAGGGAATGATTATTCAACCGGAGCTGAGGCTATGGCGAACTTTACTCTCAATGATTGGTGGATCGTCAATACATCAGTTAACCTATTTCATTACAAAATAAAAAGTGATTATAAAATTATTGGTGTTGATGATGAAAGCATGAACTGGCAAGCTCGATTCTCTAATAATTTCAATTTACTGAAAAATACTCGTGTTCAGTTTGATGGTAACTATGTTGGACCTTCGGTAAGCACCCAAGGAACACGTGATGCTTTCTTTTACACCAACCTTTCAATCCGAAAATTATTCATGAAAAAGAAACTGTCTGCAACTTTGGCTATGCGTGATGTAATGAGGACTGCTAAGTTTAAAAATACACAGACTGGGGATGGCTTATATTCCGAAACAGGTGTTAACCCATTTTATCCAAATATAAAATTAACACTGTCGTATCGAATAAATCAACTTTACTCGAAATCAAAAAAGCAATCTGCAAACGATGATTTGTTTGAGGGAAGTTCACATTAACTGGAGAGTTAATTAGTCAACTTTTAAGAGAAAACCACTGCCGTGAATATTTTTTATTTCTATGGATGGATCATCAGCTAAGTATTTGCGGAGCTTGGTAATGTAAACATCCATGCTACGTGCGGTGAAATAACCATCATCTCCCCAAATTTTGATTAAGGCTGTTTCTCGGGGAAGCAGTTCGTTTTTGTTCTCACACAATAATTGTAATAATTCAGACTCCTTAGGAGATAGTTTTTGTTGAGTTTGATCATGCTCTATGGTGCGTAATTTTGTGTCAAACTCATACTTGCCCAATTGATGTTTCCCGGCAGATTTATTGTTTGGGTTTTGTCCATCTCGATTCAGGATTGCTTTGATTTTACAAATGAGTACTTCAGTGTCAAAGGGTTTGGTAATGTAATCATCAGCACCAATGTTAAAACCGCGAAGAACATCTTCTTTTAGAGTTTTGGCAGTTAGAAAAATGAAAGGGATTTTTTTATTCAGCTTTCTTATCTCAGCACCAATTGTAAAACCATCCACATTGGGAAGCATTACATCAAGCAGGCAAATATCAAAGCTTCCTACCCGAAAACGGTCAATAGCCAATTTGCCATCATCCACCCAGCTAACTTCAAAATCATTCAATTCCAAATATGACTTTAGAACTGCTCCAAAGCTCAGGTCGTCTTCAACAAAAAATATGTGTGATTTCGTATTCATTTTTTATTCTCTTAAAAATGGCAAAGACACTTCAAAACGGCTACCTTTTCCTGCATTACTTTGAACATTTATTGTCCCCTGATTAGCTTCAAGTACAGCTTTTACATAGCTTAGCCCAAGTCCAAAGCCTTTCACATTGTGTATATTGCCGCTGCTTTGTCGGTAGAACCGTTCAAAAATACGTGACTGAACCTGTTTACTCATTCCAATGCCTTTATCGCTAATACAAATGACAACTCCTTTTGTTGTGTTTTTCGATTCAACTAAAATTTGAGGTTTGTCAGACGAGTATTTATTTGCGTTATCGAGCAAATTATAAATAAGGTTGGCACAATGATTTTTATCCGTTGTAACCATTGGGTTGCTAGCGTGAATTTTCGTTTCAATTTTTCCACCTCTGCGTTCAACCTGCAACACAATGCTTTGAATTGCTTCCTCAATTATCTGATGAATATTTATCGTTTCCCAATGAAATTCAAAATCTTCTTTATCTAAGCGGGCGATCGTCAAAATATCCTCAACCTGCCTATTCATTCGGGTATTTTCTTTTTTAATCATTCCAACGAAATAGTTAATCTGCTCCGCATCTCCTATCACTTTTTCATTTAAAATAGAATCAGCAGCAACTGATATTGTTGCAATTGGAGTTTTAAACTCATGCGTCATATTATTGATGAAATCAGACTTCATTTCGGTTATCTTCTTTTGCTTTAAAATGAAAAAGATACTTAAAGCAAAAGTCAATAAGATGATCATTGAAAACAGAAACGAAGCCATTAGCAACCAGGAAACTGATCGATAGATGTACTTGTTTTGTCCTGGGAAAAACAAAGCCAGCTTTTTATTTTGATCAAAAATTGCATTAGGAAATAAACGTACCTGATGTTGGCTGTTCATTAAAAGAAGACTATCTGCCGAATTGGAAATAGATTGGATAGAATCGTTTTGAAGTATAGCCAGTTCAAAATCAATATTTATGTTTTTATTGGTGAGTTCATCGTGTACTATCACTTGAATCTCATCCATGTCTAAGCTATCTAAATCGCTTAATGAAATTTCGGCAACGACTTTCCTTGTAAGTTTTTTGAGTTCTTTTGTTCTAAACTGAACCCGCTCTTTAATGTCTGGCAAGATTTCAACAGGTGAAACTTCAACAATTGAATTGATAATCTGCTCGATAGAGTCCAGATGTACAATGCTGGAATTGAGTATCAAATCAGTTGTTGTAAGCACAGTATCTTGGTTAGAGATAATGACTTGATGAGCTTGAGCATCTTTCCCCGCAGTTGCAGTTGCAAAAACCTGAATGTCATCATCAGTTTCCATTTTAAACTCAAATTGTATATCACCGGACTTTTTAGATTTTCGGATAATCTTTACAGGTTTGGGTGGTTGAGATGGTGGGCGTGAATTGCTAACCCAGTTTACATGCTCAATTGATGGAAAACTTGCAATTATTTCAATATTATGCTCCAATTCAAGACGTTGGGCACTTTGTGTCAAAGCTTCATTTATGCTGCGTTCAAATAATTCATTCTTTACTTGTATGGCATTTTTCATCCACACCAATTGGACTGCAATCACGCCAAGAATGGATAGTCCCATTAGAAATAAAAGAAATGTAAAAAACCGTTTACTCATATGATTAGTTCGAAATGTTGATCAAATATAACGATTTAAGAAAGAGACCGTTGGGTTTTAACTTTTCCTTAACAGATTTTAACCAGCCATTAACTGAGTTTTGGTATTCATCCCCCATATCTTTGTTTAAGAATAAAAATTCAAACTAAAAAATGATGTTATGAAGACAGTTTTGAAAACAAGTTTATTAGCTATTCTGAGCATATTTATTTTATCAGGTTTTTCATTAAGAGAAAGGCCCGAAGATCCACCACGAGGTGAGAAAAAGAAAAAGCTAAAGATGGTGAAAGTTGAAAACGGGAAGAAAACAGTTATTGATACCGTTATAGCTGGGGATGATGATGCTTTTGCTTGGTTTGCTGATCATGATTTCGGTTCTGAAATTGATTCAGTTATAAAAGAAAAACTGGCAAAGATTGAAGTGATTATTGATGATATTGATGGCGAAGAGAAAATTAAGATATTCAAGTTCGGCGATGGAGATTTTGATGCGGACTTTGATTTTGATGTAACAACCGAAACTATAATGGATGGTGACTCTACAGTTAAAGTTATTGTATTAAAACACGGTAATAGTGTGAATAAAGAAAAGATAATTCATTTTAAAACTCCACATGTTATCCGAGTTCCTCATCTTCCTAGACCACCTAAAGTAAAAATTATCAAACATCATATTGATGGAGAATTCATTGATATGAATGATCCTGATATTATTTCTTTCAAGAAAAAAGATTTAAGCGGAGGTCGTGAAAAGATTGAAATCATACGCAAGAAAAGTAAACATGAAGAGATTGATGTGGATGTTGAGATTGAAATTATTGAAGAAGACGAAGATTAAATAGCAGACAAAGCATAGAAACAATTAAACAACAAGTTCAGGAAAGGTATCATCTTTTAATAGGTGGTATCTTTTTTTTTGATATTTTTTCAGATCACTCTGGTGTGCGGTTTTATTGGTGTTTCATGTTTCAAGGAATCATGAATTGAGTTCAATATAGTAATGAACATTTGCATATTTGGAATAAATGATATTATTTTGTGTCATACATTGATAGGACACTAATCATTTAGCCATGATAACAATTAAACAATTAGACTTTCATTACAGAAAACAACAAGCTCTATTTTCTGATTTCTCTTTTGAAATGGAAAATGGAAGCATTACCGGCCTGTTAGGAAAAAATGGAGCCGGGAAAACTACACTGCTAAAATTGATGGCTGGCTTGCTGAAATCACAGCAAGGTCAGTTGTTAATTAATGGCTACATCCCCTTTGAACGTCACCCATCATTTTTGAGTGATGTGTATATGGTTCCTGAAGAATTTCAGTTTCCATCAGTAAGCATTAATTGCTATGTTGCTGCTACTGCCCCACTTTATCCAAATTTCAGCCATGAGAAATTGGGTAAATTATTGCAGGATTTTGAACTGGATCAGCAAAAAAAATTGAATCGCTTTTCTCATGGGCAGCGCAAAAAGTTTCTGATAGCTTTTGCATTGGCAACAAACTGCAAGTTGCTAATCCTTGATGAGCCGACCAATGGTCTGGATATTCCTTCAAAGAGTTTGTTTCGAAAGATTCTGGTAAGTTCAGTTACTGAAGAGCAGTTGGTGTTAATCTCAACTCACCAGGTAAAAGATATTGAAACCATCATCGATAAGATTGTGATGCTTGATGAGGGGAAAATTGTACTGGATAAAAAATTGGAGGAGATTAGTAAGCAATGGCAATTCACTACTGTAGAAAGCCTTGCTGGAATTGAAAATCCGATTTATCAGGAGCGTTGCCCTAGCGGTTATCGAGTGCTTACTCTGGCCGGAGATCAGGAAACTGAAATAGATATCGAGTTGCTATTTAATGCAGTCGTGAATAAATCATCTTTAAACTAAAGGCATGAAACAAAATAGATACTTTAATCCCGGGCGATTTGCCCGATTATTTAAACATGATGTATTGCTTAATCAAAAAATCTATCTCTTTGCAGTAATTGGACTTGGGATTGCAACGTATGCTTATATTTTTCTGATTATGTATTTAAATAGAAGAGGATTTAATTCTACGCAGGACTACATTCCTTTTTTCTTATTGTTTCTGATCGCAGTGGGAGTTTTTATAGGAACTTCATTTCCTGCTTTGAATAACCAGATTCGAATCAGTAATTACTTGCTTGCACCAGGGTCTGCATTTGAAAAGTGTTTGGTACAGTTTGTAATTCGAATTGTAATTTTTATTCCAATGGCGATGTTAATGTTCTGGATTGGCACCTACCTTGGCAAAGCATCATTGATCCCTGATCCTCGGATTGGTTTTGATCCCTCACAAATTCCTGATTTCCATTATGCTGATTTTTTTGAGGATGTTTCAAAATTAAGAGATAAGGTTGTTATCGTACTTTCAATCTTCTCGTTATCATCAGTCCTTTTTGCAGGATCTGCCTATTTTAATCGGTTTGCTCTTGTGAAATCCTTAATTGCAATTGCGGTTGTGATTGGTACTGTACTTCTGTCTTTTGTTTTGTTCTCTCACATTTTTTATCCTGAAGTTATTGCAGGTTTTGATATTCATGTTCCGAGTTACAAAATTGCCGAAGACATGGAAACCGTCCAATTATTCTTCTACCTTCTAGGAAGCCTGTCCTGGCTATTTTTCTGCCCCTGGCCTACTTTAAATTAAAAGAGAAAGAGGTGTAATATGGAATTTCAATCATCAAAGGGAATTTTTCTTCAGATTGCTGATAACTTGTGTCATCAGATACTGGAGGGGCAACTCAAGTCAGGAGATCGGGTGCCATCTATCCGCGATTTGGCTGGAGAGTTTGAAGTGAACCGCAATACAGTGATGCGGACTTATGCAAATTTACAGGATGCAGGCATTTTTGATAATAAGCGCGGAATAGGATTTTTTATTTCAGAACATGCTTTGGAATTGGTTCGCACAAATGAAAAGAACAATTTCTTCAATCGTGAACTTCCTGACTTTCTCCAAAAGGTAAAACTACTCAAGTTGACAAGCAGTGATCTAACAGATCTTTTAACTGAATTAAAAATTAACGATAGCCATGAAAACAAGTAATTATATATCCATTTCATTTTTTGTATTCTTATTTGGAGGAGTCTTTTTGCTTTTCCTTTCATCAAAATTTCATCCGTGGGAAGTCGCTAAGCCAGAGCTCGAAACTGTGGAGGAAAGTCTTGGCGATTTTAAAGTAGTGGTTGTGACTAATCATTCAAACATAAGAATTAGAAGTAGTGAACACAATAAAATAGTTGCTTATTCTCGGACAGCCGATAGTCTAAAGAAGCCAGTATATCTGGTTCGAAATGATACACTTTTCATTAATCAAACTCCAAGTGAAATAAGTCCAGAGATATTTTGTAGAAAAATAAGTTCAATTGTGGTAGCCGACAAAAGTAAAGTTCATCTAAATAAAATGCCAATAGACACTTTAGATATCGCATTGTCTTCCGGGAAGTTTTATTGTGTAGCTGATAAGAAAAAGAACTCTGTGAGATTACTTAATGTTAATGCTGACTCTGATAGCTACATTCAGTTAAATCAGATGAATATTGATGCTTTAAATATCAATCTTGATCATGCAAATGTGAATATCCAAAACACCACTATTGCATCTTTGTCAGGATCATTAACTAACGGTTCAAAGCTTAATTGTTATAAGTCGATTGGAAAAATGAATCTGGATGTTGATTTAAGTAGTAAGTATAATCTATCAAAGTAAGCTTGTACTTAAAGATGTGGAATCGATTGAGTTTTTATCAGCTAATTTTAATCGTTTGCCGAAAAATGCTCAGAATTGTAGTAACTTCTGCGTAATTTAATAGACCAATGAATTAAACGTTTTGAATTGAATTGAGTCTACTAATTAAATTAATTCCGCCACAGTTGACAAAGCATGAAAATTACGATCGACCAACTAAGTAAGATTTATCCCAATGGGAATAAGGCTCTGACCGATGTGAGCATTGAAATTGAGAATGGAATGTTCGGTTTGCTTGGGCCAAATGGAGCAGGAAAATCAAGTCTGATGCGCATTCTGGTAACTCTGATGAAACCTTCCAAGGGGCAGGTTAATGTGAATGGATATGATTTAGTGAAGAACCGGAAAGAAATTCGCAAGATGTTGGGCTATCTGCCACAGGATTTTCGCTTCTTTTCAAAATTGAAAACATACGAATTTTTGGATTATGCTGCTCGTTTAGCAGGTATGAAATCATCAGGAGAAAGAGCAAATGCATGTGATAAAATGCTTGAAGAAGTTGGCCTTTTTGAAGCTCGCGATCGACAAGCCAATAAATTATCGGGTGGGATGAAGCGGAGATTGGGAATTGCTCAGGCTTTAATTAACAGTCCGCAGATTATTGTGGTTGATGAGCCAACAACAGGACTTGATCCTGAAGAGCGAATTCGCTTTCGTAATTTGCTTTCTACGATTTCAACCAATGATGTAATTATTATTCTTTCGACCCACATTGTAGGTGATATTTCCAGTACTTGTGAAAATATGGCGCTGCTAAATCAAGGAGAATTAGCTTATTGTGGTTCTCCCGATGATCTGGTAGCAAAAGCAGCTGGGAAAGTTTGGTTGATAAAAGCTACTGAAGGTGAGTACATGGAAATCAATGAAAAGTATCCTGTGATCTCTAATGTTCCTACGAGTGAAGGTTGGGAAATTCAGGTTGTGGCTGATGAAATCAACGGCTATTACGGACACAGTATCGATCCAAATTTGGAGCATGCTTATGTGTATTTCATGGAGAGCAAGCATAATCAATGGACTAAAGGTTAAATTCGAAGGACTATGATTTCAATTCACAACATACGATCAATTGCTCGTTACGAAACAAAAACGCTACTTCGAAGTTGGTTTTTTCGCATATTTGCCATTATCTCAATGGTGTTTTTATCCTTCTTTAATTTTGGGGTTTTAATTGAATCAAATGGAGGTGCCGGAGAGTGGTCTATTAAAGGTTTGCCATCCCTTATTCCTTATGTAAATTTATTATTTCTGAATGTTGTTCAGGCGGTGATTGCTATTTTTCTGGCATCTGATTTTCTGAAACGTGATAAAAAACTGGACACCACCGAAGTGATATACATGCGTCCAATGACCAATGGGGAATATGTAATTGGAAAGACTTTTGGTAATCTTTTAGTATTTGTTGTATTGAATTTTATTATCCTACTTATTGCCCTCATATTTAATTTCATTACAAAAGATACAGGTGTAAACTGGATTAGTTATTTGTATTACTTTTTGGTGATTAGTATGCCCACCCTAATTTTCATCATGGGGCTGTCATTTGTAGTCATGTCTATCATTCGAAATCAGGCAGTAACATTTGTAGTGATGCTTGGCTATGTGGCAATTTCCTTGTTCTATCTGCAGGATAAGTTTTATTACCTTTTCGATTATATGGCGTTTAATATTCCACTGGCTTATTCCGATTTTGTTGGTTTTGGAAATATTGAAACAATCTTGACACACAGGGGAATGTATTTTGGGCTGGGAATGGCTTTTATTTTTTACTCGGTTCTTTTATTAAGGCGCTTGCCTCATTCTGAATCGATGCGATGGTTCTCTGTTATTTTTGGCACAATTTGTTTTGTTGGGAGCTTGTATCTAGGCTATTCTCATGTTCATTCATTTTTTAATGATCAGGAATTACGTGAGCAGATGCTGAGCTTAAACGATGAATTTCTGGATACGAAACAAGTTTCTGTTAAATCATACGATATTAAACTGGAGCACCAAGGGGATAAAATAGTTTGTGAGTCTGATTTATCCGTTCGTAATTCTGATTCTACTCCAATTGAGAAAGTGATCTTTAGTCTTAATCCGGGATTACTGGTGAAAGAAATTAAAGTAAATGGCGAGGCACAGACTTTTAATCAAAGACTGGGAATTGTAGAATTGACAGGTTTGAAGCTGAAGCCCAGAGAGCGTGCAAAAATTAATTTCATATACGAAGGAAATATTGATGAAGCAGCCTGTTTCTTAGATATTGACGATGAAGTTATAGCTGAAGCATACCGGAACTTTATGTATCAGATTGATAAGCGACATGCATTTATTACGCCTGAATACCTTTTATTAACCCGTGAGTGTAACTGGTATCCAATTCCGGGAGCTGGTTATGGTATAATAAACAAGCAATGGTTTTCACGGCAGTTTAGCAACTATCATTTGGAGGTAAAAACAGCTCCGGGTTTGACGCCAGTTTCACAAGGCATGATGGAACTTGATGGTGAAGATTTTGTTTTTGAATCCACACACGCACAATCTCAGATATCTCTCTCAATAGGAAATTACGAGCTAAAGAATATAAATATTGATGGTTTGGATTTCAATGTTTACCACCTGAAAGGACACGATTATTTTTCTGAATTTTTTGAAGATATTAAAGATACAATCCCAGGTATTATTACTGAATCATTACAAGATTTTGAGCGGAGTATTGATTTGTTCTATCCGTTTGAGCGTTTCTCTTTGGTTGAGGTTCCACTTCAATTTTTTTCTTACGAACGAATTTTAACAGGTTCGAGGGAACACATTCAGCCAGAAATGATTTTATATGCGGAAAAAGGATTGCTGGTTCGGGAAGCTGATTTTGCCGGAAGAATGGAATCCCGGAGAAGACATGGTCGTGGTGATGACGAGAATCTGACTACTGAAGAAAAGAAAATCCGGGTGTTACAAAACTTTCTTGCCACATTTACTCAGGAAGAAGGTCGGCCTGATTTCAATCGAAAACAAGGAGAGTTACAAATAGAAGAAAAGATGAATGCATATTATGCTTTTCCGCTTTTTTACAATTATGCTTACTATATAAGTTCCGATCAGTGGCCTGTAACCGACAGGGTTTTTGAATCTTATAAAAAACAATCGACAAGCAATCCGAGATATGGATTTGTGAGGGATTTACAAGGAATGTCAGAAGATGAAGAAGGCAACCTGGCTTTGCTTTCACAAAGTTTTCAGGAAATCTTAAATGATCCGGAGCAAAAGCAAATTGTTGACAATGTAATTCAGCAAAAAGGGGAAGCGTTATTTTCAATTATCAAACGAAAAACTGAAGATGATGCGTTTGAGGATTTCCTCTACGGTTACTTGAACAGTGTTAAATTTCGGAGTACAACAATTGAAGATTTTAACGATGCTTTAAAAGATGAGTTTGACATTGACCTTATTCCGTATATGAAAGGTTGGTTTGGGAGTACTGAATTACCTGCATTTCTTATTGGAAACGTTGAGGCAGTGAATGTCTTGGATGGCGATATGTTAAAAACAATGGTGAAGTTTAAAGTTACCAACTCCGAAA
The DNA here is from genome assembly GCA_965372405.1 of uncultured Sunxiuqinia sp. Lineage (GTDB taxonomy): Bacteria > Bacteroidota > Bacteroidia > Bacteroidales > Prolixibacteraceae > Sunxiuqinia. Next base: position 14,218 of record CBDVCE010000025.1, on the reverse strand, counting down.
ATGTTGAAGGAATTATATCTGTAGATTTTCGTTTAGGTGGAGGTGGAGGTGGTCGATTTGGAGGCACGGGCGGTGCTCCGGAAACCATTACTAAACTCATTCATTTAGAAGGTAATCAAACCAAGGAAGTGAGTTTTTTGCTGAATGACAATCCAAGAGGAGCTGGAATTAATACGCTTACGTCACGCAATATTCCATCAGAGATTCGCATGCCTTTTGAGAATCTGGAAGAAGATAAAAATGCAGTCCCTTTTGAAGGTGAAAAGGTTGTTGATGATCCTGTGAGAATAGTGGAGAAAAATGAAATTATTTTAGATAACGAAGACCCTTCTTTTATTGTGACTAAAAGCGATGATGAAAGTCTTTTACGAAAATTGTTGATCAAAGAAGAAACCAATAAATCAAAGTATTCTGGTTTTTCAAGTTGGAGACCTCCAAGAAGTTGGACTCAGACAACGCATTCCAGTTTTTATGGAGCTTACGTTCGGTCTGCTTACTATATACGTTCGGGTGATGGAACTCAAAAGGTAAGCTGGAATATCCCTATTTCAGAATCAGGATATTATGAGGTTTATTCCTACATCTACAAGGATACCCGAAAACATAGAAGAGGTGGAAGCGATGATAATGGAGAGTACCATTATACCATCCACCATGACGACGGGAAAGAAGATGCAAACTTAAGTATTAAGTCTGCAGATGAAGGATGGAACTACCTGGGTGCATTTTATTTTTCACCAGATACTGCGGTAGTTGAACTCAGCAATGAATCCGAAAACCGGATAATTATAGCAGATGCAATAAAACTGATAAAACAATAAACACAATAGATATCATGAAATTAATGTATAAACGATTTTCTCTTTTGCTGCTGCTTGTGCTTCTGGGAGGTGGTACTTCATTTGCCCAGCAGCTTCTGAACCTGGAGAATGCTTTGCAAATTGCAAGTCAGAATAGTCCGGATATTAGACGTTCTTTGCTAAACCTGGAGCGTTCTCAGGAATCATTGAATGCTCAAAATGCAGCATTGAAATCACAGTTTTCATTAAGCCTAAATCCGATTGATTTTAGCAGAACACGATCATTTGATGATTTTAATTCGCAATGGTATACTCAAGAAGCATTAGGAGCATCGGGAACTTTAACGGTGGCGCAACCTATCTTATTAACCGATGGTACTTTGTCTTTGAATAATCGATTTGGTTGGCAGCGTAGTACCAGCGATTTTAATAATGTTGAAAACCGATCGTTTAGCAATAATTTATACCTGAGTTTAAATCAGCCGCTTTTTACATATAACCGTTTGAAATTGCAATTGAAGGAACTTGAGCTTGATCTGGAGAATTCAAACCTGAGTTATGCCATGCAAAAGCTAAACCTTGAAAAATTGGTCACCCAGTTTTTCTACAATGTTTATCTGGCACAAATGAGTTTAAGCATTACCCAGGATGAATTTACCAATACCCAAAAAAGTTTTGAGATCACGCAAAATAAGGTAGATGCCGGACTCGCTGCTAAGGAAGAATTATACCAGGCAGAACTTAACTTTGCTACTGCAAAATCAGACGTTCAGAATAAACGGGTTTCTCTTGAAAACACGAAAGATCAGTTTAAACAGTATATCGGGATGGACATTATGGAAGAAATTGGAGTGATGGCTGATGTGGAAACTCGGCCGGTTGATGTGGATCTTACAAAAGCGATTGGCTATGGTCTGGACTCACGAATGGAGATACGCCAACGTGAAATAGACATTGAAAATTCTCAATTTCAACTCATCCGTACTTCAGGCTTAAATGAGTTTAAGGGGGATTTAAACTTGTCTATTGGGATTATTGGTGATGATGAAAAACTCAATAATATTTATAACAATCCAACAAATAATCCCCGGGTTTCAGTTGGTTTTAATGTGCCGTTATGGGATTGGGGTGAAAAGAAATCCCGAATTAAAGCTCAGGAGGCAGTTGTAAAAACTCAGGAGCTGAGTCTTAGTGTAGAAAAAACCCAGATCGTAATTGATATTCGGCAAGTATACCGTAACCTGAAGAACTTGTTAAGCCAGATTGAGATTGCCAAACAAAGTGAAAAAAACGCTCAACTAACTTATGAAATCAATCTCGAACGATATGCAAATGGCGATCTGACGAGTATGGATCTGAACTTGTTTCAAACACAGCTATCTGAAAAGAAAATGTCTTATGCACAAGCTTTGATTGATTATAAAATCGAATTGCTAAATCTAAAAATCCAAACGCTTTTTGATTTTGAAAACAATATTGGAATTGTTCCTGAAGAAATCATTGAAAAACGTCAAAAATAAATACCATCATGCTTAAAAAAATACACTTACCATTATTTATGCTTGTGCTTTTTGCATTTGCAGCATGCAACAACCAAAGCCCGGATGCTGAGACTGAGTTAGCAATTCCTGTTTCTGTTGAAGACTTAAAAACAGCTTCTATTGAGCAAACTGTGAATACAACCGGAACTGTTGTTGCAACTAAAGAAGCCAGCTTGATGACCGAAATGGCTGGGGATTATTATTTATCGATTAACCCCAAAACAGGCAAAACATTTGCATTGGGCGATAGAGTTAATGAAGGTCAGGTTATAGTCGAATTGAATGATAAAGAATATGTGAATGGCATTGGGCTGGAATCGAAAAAGCTTAATCTTGAAATTTCAGAACAAGAATTTCAAAAACAGGAGTCACTTTATAAAAAGGGAGGAGTGACTTTACGTGAATTTCGTAATTCAGAGGTTTCATTCATCAATGCAAAATACGATTTTGAAAGGGCTGAAATTCAAATGCAAAAGATGAAGGTTAGTGCTCCTTTCTCAGGTGTTATTACAAAAATACCATACTTCACAAAAGGAACGAAAGTTGCCAGCGGAGCTGAAGTGTTCGGAATGATGAGCTATGAGAAACTAATGTTAGAAGTAAACCTGCCTGAAAAATACATTAATGAAGTGAAGCCAAAGCAGGAAGTTCGGGTAATGAACTATACTATGCCAGAAGATACACTCATTGGAGTGGTAAGTGAGTTGTCTCCTGCAATTAGCACAGAGACAAGAACATTTCTGGGGAAACTGACTATTAAAAATGATGATCTGAAATTGCGTCCGGGAATGTTTGTTCAGTCCGAAATAATCCTTGACAGAAAAGATAGTGTCATTGTAATTCCCAAAGATGTGGTGGTTACAAACCAGCGAGGTAAGTCAGTTTTTATTGTGGTTAAAGGTACAGCAGAACAAAAACAGGTAACCTTTGGCTATGAGAACAAAGATATGGTTGAGATTACATCTGGACTGAAAGTTAATGAACGATTAGTTGTAAAAGGTTTTGAGACTCTGAGAAACCGTTCGAAAGTAAAAATCATCAAATAGAAAGGATATCCCGTGAAGAAGTTAAGCGAATTTTCGGTCAATTTCCCAGTTACCATTCTAATGATGGTACTTGGCGTTGTACTGCTGGGCTACATTTCGTACGACAAGCTGGGTGTTGACCTGTTTCCCGAGCTGAACAATCCAAGATTGTTTATTGAGCTTGAATCGGGTGAACGCCCTCCCGAAGAAATAGAAAAGCAATTTGTTGAAAATCTGGAGGCTTTGGCTATTCGGCAGTCTGATGTAGTGCAGGTATCTTCTGTATCAAAAGTAGGTAGTGGACAAATAACTGTTGAATATGCCTGGGACAAAGAAATGGATGAAGCCTTTTTGGATTTGCAAAAAGCTGTTTCATCGTTTGCCCAGAATGAAGAAATTGATGAGATCAACATTACACAGCATGATCCGAATACTTCCCCAGTGATACTTTATGGTTTAAGTCATACATCGATTGATGATATGAATGAACTTCGTAAAGTTGCTGATAACTATATTCGGAATGAATTGATTCGTTTGGAAGGTGTGGCTGATGTTGAAGTGTCAGGATCTGAAGACATTGAAGTGCTGATTGAGACCAGCCAATATTTGCTGGATGCTTTTGGTTTGACAATGGACGAGATTAGCAACCGTATTCAAAGTTTCAACCAGAATATCTCTGGTGGTTCTATTGAGGAAATGGGCTTGCGCTATGTCGTAAAAGGAGTTAGTCTTTTAAACGATATTGAAGATTTTGAACAGGTGATTGTTGGTTACAAACGTATTGATGCAGATGATAATACGGCTTCTTTTTCCCCTATCTTTTTGCGGGAAGTGGCTAAGGTAAGCTTCCAAAATAAAGATCCTGAAAATATAGTAAGGCTTAATGGCAAGCGTTGCCTTGGGCTCTCAATTTATAAAGAAACCCGTTTTAATACCGTAAAGGCTGTTGAGCAAATCGACGAAGCCATCGTTGAAATCCAAAAAGCATTACCGGGTTACAAGTTGCAAACGGTTACCAATCAGGGAAGCTTTATTAATGATGCAATCAATGAAGTACAAGAATCAGCTCTTTTTGGAATTGTTTTGGCTGTCTTTGTCCTCTTCTTATTTTTAAGGAGATTCGGAAGTACACTGATCATCAGTATTGCCATTCCAATTTCAGTTATTGCCACATTCAACCTGATGTATTTTAATGGATTGAGCCTAAATATTATGACCTTGGGAGGTTTGGCACTTGGTGCCGGTATGCTGGTGGACAATGCCATTGTGGTGATGGAAAATATATTCCGAAATCATGAAAATGGTCTATCTGTTCGAGAGGCAGCAATTGAAGGGACTTCGCAGGTTGGAGGAGCCATTACTGCATCCACTTTAACCACTATTATTGTATTTTTACCTATCGTTTATTTACATGGTGCATCTGGTGAATTGTTTAAAGATCAGGCGTGGACGGTGGCATTTTCTCTTTTATCTTCTTTAGTGGTTGCTATTCTGGTTATTCCAATGCTTTTCAACCTTTTTTATAAGAATAAAAAGCAACGAAAAATACAATCGGTACAGGTAAAAGGCTATGGTCGATTCCTGGAGAAAATATTAAAAATTAAGTGGGTAGTTGTTCTTATTGGCTTTTTGTTCGTTGGCGGTTCTGCTCTGATTCTTCCATTAATTGGGAGTGAGTTTATGCCAAAAACAGAAACCCGGGAATTCAGTATGGAAATTCGTATGCAGGAAGGAACACGTTTAGAACGTACAACAGCTGCTGTTGAAAATCTGGAGAATATAATTGCGGAATTACTGGGAGATGAAATCGAATCAGTTTATAGTCATATTGGGCCAACGGGAGGAATCAGCAGTTCTGCTACAGATATCTTTCAAGGTGAAAATACAGCATCCATTAAGATTATTTTAAATCCTGAAAGTGAGCTTGCTTCAAGTAGGGCTATTCAGTCCATCAGTCATGTAGTGGGTGATGTTCCGGGAATGGAGATCAATTTTAAGCAAGATGAAACAGCCTTGAAAAGCATAATGGGAACCGATGAGGCTCCATTGGTGATTGAAGTTCAGGGAGAAGATATGGAAGTGATTGAGATGTTGGCTGCTGAAGTGAAAGAAAGTATTCAGAACCTACCAGGAATGTACAATTTTGAATCATCAATGGAACAGGGCTCTCCTGAAGTGGAGATTGTAATTGACCGTTTGCGTGCAGGTATGTTTAACCTGAGTGTCACAGATATTGTTTCACAGATTCAAAATCAACTGGAAGGCAAGGTCGCCGGACAAATTGAACGTCAGGGTGAAATGCAGGACATTACGATTAAACTTCCGGATAGAAATCTGAGTCAATTGGATGATCTGCGGATTGTAAGTAATGGTCAAGAGTTTCGGATTAATGAATTGGCTGATATCAGCATTGGGCAATCACCAAAAGAAATTTTCCGTAGAAACCAAAACCGTATTGGGAAAATTACTGCTCAACTTGAAAAAGATACGCCACTTGATAAAGCGGTAAAGGAAATTCAAACTGCCATAGCACCAATAAATGTTCCTCCGGATTACAGAATTAATATAAGTGGTGAAGAAGAAAAGCGTCAGGAATCAATGGCGAGTTTAGGTTTTGCATTAATGCTTTCGATTATTTTGGTTTACATGGTGCTGGCTTCACAATTTGAATCCTTGTTGCATCCATTTACCATTTTGCTCACCATCCCATTAGCAGGGGTCGGGTCGGTGCTTACATTCTTTCTACTTGGGAGATCCTTCAATATGATGGCCTACATTGGAATTATCATGTTGGTTGGTATTGCGGTGAATGACTCAATTATTTTGGTGGATCGTATCCTGCAATTACGCAAGTTAGGAATGAAAAGGCTTGAAGCAATTTTACAGGCCGGACAACAACGGATTCGCCCGATTATCATGACCAGTTTGACGACCATTTTGGCCTTGTTTCCGCTTACACTTGGAATTGGAGAAAGTGCTTCGTTGCGTTCGCCAATGGCACTTGCAGTGATCGGTGGATTGATTACCTCTACGATATTAACACTGGTGGTTATTCCGTGTATGTATGAAGGAATTGAATCTGTGAGAGATCGGGTTAAGAGAAATTGATCTTGGTTGAAATTGATGAAATAAACTCAGAACGTGAAATTTATAATAGATAGAAAAACACTCATCAGCATGTTGTTTATTGGACTTACCCTTTTGGGTTATGTGTCCTATAAGCAGCTTAAGATGGAGCTGTTACCCAATGCCGAATTACCTTTCCTGTTTGTGCAGGCCATGTCGGTTCGTGAAGCTGATCCGGAATACCTTGAAAATGAGGTTGCGATTCCGTTGGAGGGTGCCATCAGTACACTTGAAGGAATTGAGTCGTTGGAAACCAATATCACATCCCGAAGAATCATGATTGTGGTTTATTATCAAAAAGATGTTGACTCTGGTTTTGCATATCTTAAGCTTCAGGAAAAAATAAATGAAATACAAAGCAGCTTGCCAGAAGATATCCGTGTTGATGTAACTCGGGTAGACCTGTCTCAAATCAATAGCCAGTTTATGGAACTGCAGGCCAGAGGCAGTGGTGGGATCAATCGGGTTCGGAATTTGGTTGATCAGGAAATTGCTTCTGATCTTGAGAATTTGGATGGAATTGCTGGGGTAAATGTTTTTGGTGGACGGGAGAAATCCATCGAATTGATTTTGAATATGGAGGCTTGTGAGGCATACAAAATTACTCCCGGACAGATTCGTTCAAAGCTATCTCAAAATTCTCGTTCAAGAAGTTATGTTGGTAATCTGAAAGAAAAGGACAGATTATACTTTGTTCATGTGACTGCTGAATACGATCAGATTTCTGACATTGAAAATCTGGTAGTAGCTGATGGACCCATTCTTTTAAAAGATATTGCAGAAGTACGCTTTGGAGTAAAAGAAGAAACCAGTTTCAGCCGTGTGAATGGGAAAGAAGCTGTGACTATTCAATTGATTAATGATTCACAGGCCAACCAGATTGAACTATCTCATGATACACAAGAATTAATATCAAAGCTGAATAAAAGCTTATCAAGCAAGGATATCGAAATTGTGATTCAGAACAATGCTGCCGAAACGATGGAAGAGAACATCGACCAGATTATAAACCTCGCATTGATTGGAGGGTTGCTGGCGGTGTTTGTTTTATGGATCTTTCTAAAAAATATTCGGATTGTTGCATTTGTTGCACTGGCAATCCCGGTGTCTGTTTTCACCGCATTCAATTTCTTTTATGCCTACGATATCACCTTAAATAGCCTCACTTTAGTTGGGATGGCATTGGCAATTGGGATGCTTCTTGACAATAGTGTCGTCGTGCTCGAAAATATTTACCGGCTTTCAGGGAAAGGTGTGGATAGTGATGAAGCAGTAATTCAGGGTACCACTGAAGTTTGGCGCTCAATTGTTGCTGCTACTTTAACGACAGTTACGGTATTTCTTCCTTTTGTCTTTTCAACCAACTTTATGATTGAGATGCTTGGTAAAAATGTTGGGGTATCCATCATTTCAACTTTACTAGTTTCATTGGCTGTAGCGCTATTGTTTGTGCCAATGACTATTCATTATATTCTGAAAAGAAGAAAAGGGAAGAGCATTTTTTACGAGAAGGTGACAACTAACAACCGGATGGTTCAGATTTACTTATTGCTTCTTAAATCAACCATGCGTAAGCCAGCTGCAACTGTTATTGGAGGGATAACTATTTTCTTCCTTACTGTCTTTGTTAGTCTGGCTGTTAGTGTAAGCTCTTTGAAGGAAGTTGAAGAAGAGCAAGTGCAGTTATTTGTGACTATGCCTTCAGGATCGAGTTTGGAAACAACAGACAAAACAGTTGCCAAAATTGAAGAGAAGCTGGAAGATGTTAAAGAAAAGCTGGATGTGACTAGCCGCATTGAAGAAGAAGAGGCTGTGGTAACTGTTCGTTTGGTTGAAGATTATGAAGAAGTTGATGGACGTGAATTTGCTGAAATAAAAGCATCGATAAATGAACTAACCAAAAATATTGATCAGGCTGAAATTTCATTTGATCAGGTGCAGACCAATCGAAACTTCGGGGGGGCTGGACGGAATATGATGGGCAACTTTGAAAAGCTTTTGGGTATTGGTTCAGAAGAAGAAAAGATTGTGATTAAAGGCGAAGACTTTGAATTGATGCAGACTGTTGCCAGCGACATTGAATATTTTCTGGAAGATATGGATTTTATTCAGCGTGCACGGGTAAATGTTTCAGATAATCGGCCTGAAGTGCAAATGATTTTTGATCCACTATTGATGACGGAATATAACATTCAGGTTTCACAGGTTTCCAGTGAGCTGAATTCGTTTTCCGGTGATATTGAAACGAATGTCATGTTTAATCAGGGGGTCGATGAATACGAAATCATAATTAAGCAGGGAGAAGAAACAGAAGAAGAGGAAGAGATTCGAACAATGGATGACCTCAAAGCTCTACAAGTTAGTGATGCTTCTGGAGGCCTGCATGAACTGGAGGATTTTAGCCGATTAATTTATGCAAGGGGATTGGCTGGGATCAACCGGGTTAATCAAGAAAAACAGATTGAGATAACCTATAGCATGATTGATGAGGCACAGCAATCAAGTGATCTGTTGGAATCTTATAGATATGATATTGATGAGTTGATTGCAGGTTATAATTTTCCGTCCGGAGTAGCTGCAGAAATCGTTCATGAAGAAAATGAACTCGCTGATTTCAATTTTCTGATTTGGGCAGCAATCATTTTAATTTTTATGATTCTGGCTTCAGTGTTTGAATCAATAGCAACTCCATTTGTACTGCTTTTCTCTATTCCATTGGCTGCAATCGGTTCATTGCTTGCACTCATTGTTACTGGTAATAGTTTGTTTAATGCAAACACCATGATTGGCTTCCTTATTTTGCTGGGTGTGGTGGTGAATAATGGTATTATTTTGATCGATTACAGTAATATCTTGAGGAAACGAGGTTATCGTTCTTCCCGTGCATTAATGACTGCCGGGCTTTCCCGTGTTCGTCCAATTCTGATTACTGCAATTACCACTATTGTTGCTATGATGCCTTTGGCAATGGGGCAGGCTGAATATGTAAGTGTAATCGGTGCTCCTTTTGCCATTATTGTAATTGGTGGCCTTGCATTTAGTACTGTATTAACACTTATATTTATTCCTACTTTCTATTCGGGACTTGAAAGTGCTTTAGCATGGTTTTATCAATTGGATTGGAAACTGAAAGTTTTTCAATTGGCTGCTATGGCTGGAGCATTTGTTTTGATTTATACAGGGGTGGATTCTACCGTTTGGAAAATGTTGGATATTGTGCTCACCGTTGTTTTAGTTCCGGGAATTACCTGGTTTGTTTTAAATAGTTTAAAAAAGGCAGGCACACGTTTAATTGGAGACGATGAGAAACTACATATTGTCATTCAAAACCTCGTGAAAATTTATGATCGCCCCGGTCGTTTTTCAAGAGAGTGGCAAGGAGGATTAAACATTCGTAAACGTGCAGGACTTGAAAAAGAATACCGCACAATTAAAGAATTTGAACAGTTAATCTGGCAGATTCCTGTGTTGGGATTTATAATCTATTTCACGTTTATCTTTTTAAATCCATTGTTCTGGATAATTGCTCTTATGGTAATGGTTTACCTGTTTATAAACAAAATGTGGCAACCCTTATCATTGTACTTCAATCACCGATTTGAAGACACAAAAAAACGAGCATATTTCAGAATTAGTAAATATGTTAAGGTGTTTCTGTTTTGGTTCTTGCCATTGGTTGAGTTATTCTTTTTATGGAAGAAAACGAAATCATTTGGCTTAGTTATTTCTATAATGGTTCTGTGGTATTTAGGACTTTTGATTTTTGTTACTGCAAAACGTTTATACGAAGATAAAGTCAATATTGATCGGATAACCGGACGATTTGGGACTTTGAGAAGAAGCATTTTCCGTTTGGTAAAACAAATTCCGGTAATTGGGAAACGGCGTCAACCTTTTAAAGCATTGAATGGCGTTTCACTTGAAATTAGTACGGGGATGTTTGGCTTGCTGGGACCAAATGGGGCTGGTAAATCAACCATGATGCGGATAATTTGCGGAATTCTGGATCAGAGTTATGGTAAGATTTGGATTAATGGAATTGATACCCAAAAGAAGCGCGAAGAGTTACAGGGTCTTATTGGTTATTTACCACAAGAATTTGGAACCTATGAAGATATGCCCTGCATTGAATTCCTCGATTATCAGGCAATTCTAAAAGGATTGACGGATAAAGAAACTCGTGAGAAACGTATTGAGTATGTGTTGAAATCGGTGCACATGTGGGAAAAACGAAACGATAAGATTGGTTCATTTTCCGGTGGAATGAAACAGCGAATTGGTATTGCACAGATTTTACTACATCTTCCAAAAATATTGGTGGTTGATGAACCAACGGCAGGGCTTGATCCTCGTGAACGAATTCGATTCAGAAATCTACTGGTGGAATTAAGCCGTGAACGGATTGTCATTTTTTCAACACATATTATTGAGGATATTTCGAGTTCGTGTAACCAGGTAGCCGTAATTAATCGAGGACAAGTGAAATACAATGGAGTACCTGTTGATATGGTCAACTTGGCGGATAATCTGGTTTGGCAATATGATGTTCCTGCTTCGGAATTTGATAAAATGCCGAATAAGCAAATGGTAGTGCACCACATGCGAGTTGAGGAAAATATTAGGGTGCGTGTTTTGGGCAAAGAAAAACCAGATGAAAATGCAGTTCAGGCAAAGCCGGTGCTCGAAGATGCATATTTGTGTTTGATTAAAGATTTGAAATAGAAACCCATAGAATGGGAAATGGAGACCGAAAACAAATAGAAAAGGTATGGATTTTAAAAAACTAAAAAATACACTGAATCTTATATCGAGGATGGTTCGATACAACATGCGAATTATTTTTGGTGGACGGTTCATCTGGTTTTTACTGGCAGCCTTTGGCTTCTTTGTTTTTGTTTCGATCACTGGGGTCTGGAATGGCGAGCTTCCCGATGAGGAGTTTGTATATGATATTTTGCTATTTCCGGCTATCCTTCTGATTTTTTACCCAATGACTTTTGGCATTCAAAATGATGTGGATTCCGGTATACTTGAAATTCTATTCGGAATTCCAGATTACCGATATAAAGTTTGGTTGGTCAGGTTAGTATTGGTCTTTTTATTAGTTTTTGCCTTGCTTATTGGCTTTACCGGGATTGCGTATATTTTCCTTACGCCAATCAATATGTTTGAAATGTTGTGGCAAGTGATGTTCCCCGTTTTGTTTTTAGGAAGCATGGCATTTATGATTTCCACCATTGTGAAAAATGGAAATGGAACAGCCGTTGTGATGGTTATTCTGGGAGTGCTGGCACTTATTCTTAGCGAAAGTATGGAACGTACCCAATGGAATATTTTCCTAAATCCTTTCCAGGTACCCTATAATATGAATGAAATGATTTGGGAAGGCATTGCCCTTAAAAATCGGTTGTCTTTGGTTGTTGGTACTTTACTTTTTATCCTCTATGGTCTGTTTAATTTACAGAAGAGGGAGAAGTTTATTTGATTCAAGATTTAAGTTAGTAACGTCGTATTGGGACAGGCGATCCTTGTCTGACAGTAGTTTGACCTAGCTTAACTTTTCGGGTTGTAAAACTGTAGTTCATTGATAGATGCCAATAGTAAGGGAGATTCTTTTTATTCTTTAAGTTATTCGTTCCAACTTCTAATATAAAGAATGTTGTTGAAGGTATTGGGTTCCCATTTTTAATTGCAGGAATCCATTCCCAATCCATTTCTTTAATGGTGCTAATGATATTTTTGTCTAATTCTTTACTAAGCGACTTGTCGATGGTGATGTTATTAATCTTTCCGATTTCATCTATCTCAATTGAATACATGCATTGGCCCCTCTTATTATTTTTGATGATACTTATTGGTAGTTTAATTGATCTTGCCAGATGAATTCGGGCTTCATTCTCATAACCAAGGAAAATTTGAGGCTGATCAACTTTTGTGAAGATGTTTTCTCCATTCACCTTAGCAAGGGTAGAGTCTGTCGATAATTGATCTGAATAATTATTGATTATTTTCTTTGAATTGTAATCGTACTCAAAATATTTATCGCCATTCTTTTTATTGAAGCTCCATAAACCTACCTTTTGGTTATTTAAGAAATTTCCAATCACCAGTGTATCTTTTTTATTTATGGAAATCTTATAATAGAAACCATTCTTCGTCTTACTCTTTTTGTCATATTGAAAGACTTCTTTGTAATGTTTAGTTGTTTTGCTTTTCGTTTTTAGATTCTGACTATAACTATTCAGTGATACTAAAATAACTACCAGGAAGAGAATGAGGTATCTCATGTAATTTAATTTAGGGCTTGTAGCATGGTGATTACTATTTTTCAATGCAAGTTAATAAATTTTATGTAGCTGTGATATTTGATTCTCAATATCCCGAGCCTACCCATCTTTTCGGGATTTGGAATAATCAATATTCGCTGTTGCCGATGAGTAATTCTACTGCGAATGATCATTATTCGCCTTTGCCGAAGAACAATTCCACAGCGAATGATCCCTATTCGGCTTTGCCGAAGAGTAATTCCAGGCAGAATCATTCTAATTCTATAAGGAATGGTCATGCGGCAGTATCGAATTAACAATATTCCACAAAGAATAATGTTGCGGCAGTACCGAATAGGGATGATTCGCTATCGAATAATGATGCTGCAATAGGGAATGAGAGCCATTCCATAGAGAATGCAAACAATTTCTTAGCGAACCATTGATATTCTCTATGGAATTGAGACTATTCTTGGGATTTTCATTCAAATAAGATATATGTCAAGCCCTCAATATCCTGAAGCCTGTCCATCTTTCCGGGATTCAGAAGCACCATAGTAGACTTTGTTCTTTTTGTCCCACATAATCGCTTGGTAGCCGCCATAGGCTCCTTTTATAACTAATAATCTCGAGGGTCATCTTCAACAATTGCGTAGTGGTAATTGTCTTTCCATTCTCCACGAATAGGCAGAATTTTTCGACGTAATCCTTCCTTGAGCATTCCTGATTTTTCAAGGACTTTAATGGAAGCATGATTTTCTGTAGCCACACCAGCTTCTACTTTGTGGAGACTTAGTTTCTCAAAACCAAAATTAATGAGTGCTTTTGAGGTCTCAGTACCATAGCCGTTTCCCCAAAATGCAGGCAAAAGTTTATAGAAAATCTCACCCAATTTAAACTTGTCATTGGATAAAGTTAAACCTGCCATTCCAATGAACTGCAGACTTTCTATAATAGAAATTGTCCAGTAATAGGATGTTGGAGGGCTTGCATTAACTGCCTCGAAAAGTGATTGTAATTGACTTTTTGTTTCTTCTAAATCTTTCGGGATACCAATTGTATTGAATTCGTTGACCTCGGGGATTGACTCCATTCGATGTAAGTCTTCAATATCGTTTAAGTCAATAATTTTCAAATGCAGGCGCTCAGATTGTAGGTTCATCTTTCTATCAGTTAATTTGACTGAATGTGAAATTAGAAAAATTAATCTTCAATCGGTTCAATAATTCCATAAAATGAAATGCCCTGTTTGTGAGTAGAAATTACATTAAGATTTGCATATCCTGAAGGACTAATACTCAAATCTAGTTGATAATTGTCTTTGTTTGTATCAAGCTCAATTGACACTCTGTAGGTTTTCTTTTTTTTATTCAACTCGACTTTAAATGTCTTCGCTGTTTCTTCAAATTTAATCTCATGGGGGTTTAATTCCCCGCTGCTCTGCGGCGATTTTTCTATCT
>CBDVCE010000024.1:0-58676 GCA_965372405.1 uncultured Sunxiuqinia sp. | reverse complement strand
CAAACTTTCCTCTATACCCCGAGGCAGAGCCTCGAGGAATTCTCTTGATTAAATGTTCTGAACCATCCATATTTATCGAAAAAAATAAGTCTGAAATTATAAAAGACAATTTCCTAGGATCAACAATCAAAATTGATGATGTAAATCTAAAAATCTCCCACATCCATACACGCCTTGACAAAAACAACAAAAATCTCTCAATCTGGCTATTTGAAAATGGTAATAAAAACAACTCAAACGAATCTAAATACAAGAAAGTTAGAGACACAAGGGTGTTTCTAACCAGAATCAATTCAACCCGTAAAAGCTTGAGAGAAATATTAAAAGAAATTGATTACGGAAATATTAGTCCAAGTCCACGAACAATCGAATCAAATATCTTACAGGAATTTCTATTGTCATCAATAAAGAATATTATCAGAAAAGAAAACGACTTTGAAAATGACGATCTAACTCTACTGATTAGAGATATTGAAAACCGGGTAATTCCAGGTTTGAATAATTCTCTATTTCAAAAATTAAAGAAATCAATATGCATTAGACCACAAGTTCTAAAGAAAGTCAAAGAATTTCTTGAACAGGAAGCTTTATTTAAGAAATATAATGGTAACATTGAAATAATCATGGGAAATAAAAAGGTAATAAAAATTGGAAGTGTTAAAGGTGGGATTGTTAATTTTTCTGATGGTGATATTCATCAAATAATTACAAACAGTTTTAATAAAACTGGAGATTTAGACAATCAAAAATTAATTGATCTTATTAAAAAGATTGATGAAGAACTTGCTGAATTAAAAGGGGCTAATTTGGATAACGATCTTACTGATATTGAAGATGATTTAAAACCTCTCAAGGATGAGATCAATCGTAAAAGTCCTCGCAAAGGAAGATTAAAAGATTTCTTTAACAACTTTTTCGAGAGTGTAAAAAAGATAGGAGAAGCAGGCTTGCCAATTGTAAAACTTATTGCCGAGACTCTTGTCCTTATTTAGCACAAATGCAATACAACCACTAATCACCTGTCATGAAACGTATTATAATAGTTATTAGCATTGGGTTCTTTCTTCTAGCTTGTTCATTTATTGGTTTGCACATTTGGATTGGTGGTGACGTCAAGCAGAATATTGAAATTGTAAAAAATCAACACACTGGATCAGCAGAGGAAGCTCTAATTTCTTATTTGAAAGATGAAAACAATTCGTTCAACGATCGCACTCATAAGGCAATATGGACACTTGGTCAAATAAGATCTGAAAAGGCATTACCTCTTTTAAGAGAGTTATTTAAAAATGATCCGAAAGGTGAAACGTGCAAGGACAATCACAATTCAGAACTTTGTCAGTATGAGCTACATAAAGCCATTATTGCAATAGAAAAAGGATGGCTATTTTCGCAAACTAGATTTAATAAATAATTAATCAAATTTAAGATGAAGTATAAGTTTCAAAAATTCACTTGTATAAAACTTTTCATCCCTATTCTTTTTGTGATTATTCTAATTTCATCATGTCAAAAAAGTGAAGAATTTTTCAGGAATGAAATCGCTGAAACTGAGAAAGCATTTGCTAAAATGGCTAATGAAAAAGGTATAAAAGATGCATTTATAGAATTTGCAGCTGATGAAGTTGCTCTGATTAGAAATGACAAACTAATAAGAGGAAAAGATTCTCTTCAAATATATTATGACAATCCTTTTTGGAAAGATGTGAAATTATCATGGGAACCAACACATATTGAAGTATCAAAATCAGGTGATTTGGCCTATACCTATGGGAACTACACTCTTAGTCAGCCTGATTCTACAGGCAAGTATGTTAAGTCTGAAGGAATATTCCATACTGTGTGGAAACGTCAAAAAGATGGAAGTTGGAAATTTGTCTGGGATTAAGAACTATTCAAATATCTTTTTAGATGATGATTCTCTGATTATTAATTCCGTAGGCATAACAATCGTTTTGTAAGATGTTGATACGTTTTTTTGTTCTATTTCCTGAATCAATAACTCCGCAGCTTTTTGTCCCATTTCGTAAGCAGGTTGCTTAATCGTTGAAATAGATGGAGTAACCACTTCTGAAAATGGCTCATTACTAAATCCAACAATGCAAAATTCTTCAGGAACACGTATCCCTTTTTCTCGTAAATAAATAATCATACTCAATGCCGAAGTATCATTCCCACAAAAAACAGCATCAGGTGGATTTTTCAATTTAAGCAACTGCTTAATTGCAGTTAAGCCATCCATTCGGGTCAGATGGTTAAAAATAATTAATTCATCCTCAATCGGAAGTTTATTCTTTTTTAAAGCCTCTACATAGCCATTCATTCGTTCCCGATAGGTATTTAAAGAAGTTGGACCTGCCAGGTGAGCAATTCGTTTGCAGCCTTGATCAACCAAATGTTGAGTTGCTATTTTGCCACATGTAAAATCATCAACAATAATCTTATGTGCTTTCAAATCAGGCGCGACACGATCAAAAAACACCATCGGAATATTTTTATTTGCAAACAAATTAAAATGATCAAACTGATCAGTTTGCATACTTACAGATGTTATTAATCCATCTACCCGATTAGAAAAAAGTGAGCGCACCACCCTACTCTCTTTGTCTAACTTGTCCTTCGACTGTGAGATAATCACATTATAGCCTGCCTCAAAAGCAACATCCTCTACTCCGGTAATAAATGTTGAGAAAAAGTGCCTGTTAATTAGCGGAACGACTATACCAATTGTGTTTGTTTTCTGCGTACGCAAGTTTGAGGCAATCGTGTTAGGTTGATACCCTAACTTATCAGCCAAAGCCTTAATTTTATCTTTAGTTGCCTTGCTAATTCTTGGATTATCATTCAATGCCCTTGAAACAGTAGAAGCCGAAATATTAAGCTCTTTTGCCAGGTCGTGTATGGTTATAGATATCTTTTTCATAATTCAACAGATACAAAGATGACAATTATTTTTGAAAATGAGTGATCAAGCAAGATTTAAATGCAATCGATTGCATTTTTGTTTATTTCACCTTATCTTTGCAAGATTAAATCGCAATAAATTCAAAAATAAATATTCAATTATGGCAACAATCTATGAAGAAAGATATGCTTATCATCCTGATGATTTTAAGCAATATGATACAGGACGAATTCGTAAAGAATTTCTAATTGAGAAATTAATGGAACCCGGTAATATCCATTTAGTATACTCCCACATTGAACGCTACATGGTAGGTGGTGCAGTTCCAGTTAATGAGCCACTATTACTAGAAACCATTGAACCTCTAAAAGCAGATTACTTCTGTGAACGAAGAGAGGTAGGAATTATAAATGTGGGAAATACGGGTAGTGTTTTGATTGATGGCGAAGAATATGTACTTGAATTTAAAGATGCTCTTTATATTGGAAAAGGAAACAAAGAAGTCATATTCAAATCTGTTGATGCAGAGAAGCCAGCACACTTCTACTTAAACTCAGCTCCTGCCCACAAAGAATATCCGGTTAAACACGTTACTCTGAATGATGCGAATGTACTTCATTTAGGTTCATTGGAATCCTCAAATGAGCGCGACATCAACCAGCTCTTAATTAATACTGTGGTTGAAACATGCCAACTTCAAATGGGAATGACTGAACTTAAAACAGGCAGCGTATGGAATACAATGCCAGCTCACACTCACAGTCGCAGAAATGAGGTTTATTTCTACTTTAATGTACCTGAAGACCAGGCCGTTTGTCATTTCATGGGTCAACCTAAAGAAACGCGTCATATATGGATGCAAAATGAGCAGGCGGTTATTTCGCCAAGCTGGTCAATTCACTCAGCTGCAGGAACTAGCAACTACATTTTTATATGGGGAATGGCTGGTGAAAACCTGGATTACACAGATATGAATATTATCCAACCGACTGAATTGAAATAAAAATCACCTGAAGCAAATACAATGAACGAATTATTTGATTTACAAGGAAAAGTTGCACTTATAACAGGTGGAACTCACGGAATTGGGATGGCAATAGGAATGGTGCTTGGAAAAGCAGGCGCTAAAATTTGCGTGAATGATCTTTCAGACGATAAATTGGATGAATGCTGTGAAGTATACAAAAAAGAAGGCATTGATGTTTATGCATTGAAATTTGATGTAACCAACGAAGCAGACGTAGACAAAGGCATTACCAAAATTGAAAATGAGGTTGGAGACATAGATATTCTAGTGAACAATGCCGGTATCATAAAACGTATTCCTATTCTGGATATGCCTATCGAAGATTACAAACAAGTTATTGATGTTGATTTGGTAGCTCCACTAATCGTTGCAAAACGAGTTGCTCCAAAAATGATTGCAAAACGAAGTGGAAAAATCATTAACATGTGCTCCATGATGAGTGTTTATGGTCGAAATTCAGTTTCGGCTTATGCATCTGCAAAAGGTGGTTTAAAGCTTCTTACAGCAAACATGTGTTGCGAATGGGCAAAATATAACCTCCAAATTAACGGAATTGGCCCTGGCTATATTGCAACTTCACAAACGGCTGCGATTCGTGAAGGCGGACATCCATTTAATGATCTTATTATGACCCGTACTCCTGCTGCCCGTTGGGGTGAGCCCGAAGATGTTGGCAATGCTGCTCTTTTCCTTGCATCAAAAGCAAGTAACTTTGTAAATGGACATGTCCTTTATGTTGATGGTGGCATTTTGGCCAACTTTGGTTATGTGAAAGGCGAAAACGATATACCTGAATAATATGAAACATTTTTTAGTTTTAACAATAATTGCAGCTGTACTTTGGTCATGCGATGATTCAAAACTGGTTTTAAAGAATAAACTCAATGTTCAACGCAATGATGAGCTTGTTATTATATCAAGAGAAGATCTTGCTGAACAATTGAATATAGAAGAAGGCTTACTACCTATTTTCCTCGATGATGAAGTAGTGCTTCCTTCCCAAATTGATGATATTGATGGAGATGGTAAATGGGACGAGGTGGCTATACTCCTTGATTTTTCTTCGAATGAAACGAAAACACTAGATATCGGGTTTCTTTCTCCAGAAAAGTATCCAAGTTTCGAGAAACGTACAAACCTTCGATTGGGTATCAAAAATGCTGACCATGATTTTGATGAAGTAGATCAATATATAGCTCCAAAAGGGTTAGATGGATTTCCAACAATAGCACAAGGCGAAAGTGTAAGTTGGGAAAATGACAAAATGGGATTTCGAAACTATTTCGACTGCCGTAATATCAAAGACTTGTTTGGAAAACTTCAACCCGCAATGATCATTGATAAGATTCATACCAAAGAAATGGGCAGTTATCATTCTCTGGCAGACTGGGGCATGGATGTGTTACACTGCGGAAGTTCACTTGGAGCTGGAGGATTGGCTATAGTTGAGAATGATTCGCTTTATCGTTTGGGATCAACAGATGTGTATGAATATCAAAAAGTAGCTGAAGGACCCATTCGCTCTATTTTTGATTTAAAATATAAAGGCTGGGATGTTAATGGAAAGAAGCTGGAAGCCGTTGAACGCATCAGTATTTATCCTGGTAAATATTGGTTCCAGTCAGATGTAACAGTATCTGGTTTTGAAGGCGAAAAGCAATTAGCAACAGGTATTGTTACCAGTCATTTAAAAAATGAACCCAAGGCATTCGATGCTGGTGATTCGTTCAAAGTTTTAGCAACGCTTGACAAACAATCATTAAATGAAGATGAGCTGGGCATGGCTGTGATGCTTCCTGCTAAAGAAACTATAAAAACGGGAAGAACAAGCAATCTAAACTTTTACAACATGGGATACGAAACTGTTCCTAAGAAAAAGTTTAGTCATGTCATCTCGGAAACAGCTTACATGGTTCAGCAAATTGAAAACGACTCACCTGCAAGGCATTATTTCTTTTCTGTTTGGGGACTTGAAAATCCGAAATGGAAAGAATTTGAGAACTTTAAAACGTACATGATTTCTGAAGCTGAAAAGCTGGAGAATCCCATCACTTTTGAGATTCAATAAAAACCACAAAACAAAATACGAAGAGCTGTCCATCTCCCAATGGATGGCTCTTTTTCGTTATAAAAAGGTATCAATCTTCCAATATAAATACCTCCCCCAAAAAACCACGTGTGATTCTGAGTAAAACCACGTGTGACTCTGGGCGAGACCACGTGTGGTTTTATACAAACGCTAAAAATATCACTACTTCAGTCAAAAAAACAATTTCACATATGCATAGTGAAATCAGCAGCGTAAAGGCTAACTCCACATTTTTTTGTAGATTCACGATATATTACAGAAATCAATCCCTATGGCTCTAAATTACATCTGGATATTCTTCTTCCTTGTTGCTTTTGTTGTTGGTTTAATCAAACTCATTTTCTTAGGTGATACCACGATTTTTCCGGCTATTGTCAATTCAACTTTCGACATGGCCAAAACAGGTTTTGAGATTTCCCTGGGATTAACCGGTGTACTCACACTTTGGATGGGTATTATGAAGATTGGTGAAGAAGGAGGAATTGTTCGTGTATTCTCAAAAGTTATTGGGCCTTTTTTCAGAAAGCTTTTTCCTGAATTAGGAAAAGAGCATCCAGCACATGCATCAATCATGATGAACATTGCAGCAAACATGCTTGGTCTGGATAATGCAGCAACACCAATGGGACTAAAGGCCATGAAGGAGATGCAGGAAACTAATCCCGATAAGGAAAATGCATCGAATGCACAAATCATGTTTTTGGTACTAAATACTTCGGGCTTAACAGTTCTGCCAATTAGTATTATGGTTTACCGGGCACAATTAGGTGCTGCAAATCCAAGTGATATTTTTATTCCAATTATGCTGGCGACCTATTTTTCAACCATTGCAGGATTATTGGCTGTTTCATTCTACCAAAAAATTAATCTACTAGATAAAACCATCCTCACCTATTTAGGTGGTTTCACCGTATTTATTAGCGGACTCATTTGGTATTTCTCTACACTAACTCAAGCAGAAATTACTCAAATCTCAAATGTTGCCAGTAGCTTGATTCTCTTCACCATCATTATTATGTTTATTTTAATGGGCATGAGAAAACGAATCAATATTTACGAAGCATTTATCGATGGGGCAAAAGATGGCTTTAAAATAGCTATAAAAATTATCCCCTATCTCATTGCTATCCTTGTTGCCATAGGCGTTTTTCGTGCTTCAGGTGCAATGGGTTGGTTTACTGATGGTATTGGTTGGACATTGTCACTTGCTGGAGTTAATACAGATTTTATTGAAGCTTTGCCAACAGCTCTAATGAAACCATTAAGTGGTAGCGGAGCTCGTGGAATGATGGTTGATGTGCTGAACACCCATGGTGCTGATTCATTTGTTGGTCGCGTGGCTAGTACTGTTCAAGGAGCTACCGACACTACCTTTTATATTTTAGCTGTGTATTTTGGATCCGTTGGAATTAAAAAAACACGTCATGCTTTAACTTGTGGCCTAATTGCTGATTTTACTGGAATTATTGCTGCCATTTTGATGGCCTATCTATTCTTCCATTAGAATTGCATTACGCAGCGGAAGTATTAATTCCTTAAAACAGACATTCGTGAATCCAAGATCTTCGAAATTTGTATTTGGGCAGCTGCATTCTTTTTTTCAAACTGCCTGACAACCCTTTTTAAGTAGCTACGAACTTTTCGGTTCTCATTTTGTGCACTAAATAGCCGTACAGTTTCGATCAATATTTGAGAATCGTGCCACTTGCCAATCAAATTATCTAAAATTTTAAAAGATTTCTTCAGTTCATTTTTACTTTCTCCCCTCTTTTGCTTTCCCTGAAGTGACAGAACCTCCCCTGCTTTTTTTATCTGAGTTCTAATTTTGTGAAGTTTTTGGTCATCCATGTTATTCGACTTTAAGTCAACAATACGATTCAACTTCCCAAATACATAAATACTCATCTTCTTATTGATTTTATCGATAGACATCGACTTCATCTGCATAAACAAAATCGCAGTTACTTCTAAAAATTGCTTATGATTAAACTCCATCATCTCTTGCAATAATTCACGAACTGCTTTTTGATTAATCACTTCTAAGTGCTCCCTAAATGGCAAGATATAAACCAATCGCCGTCTAGAAATCATTTTTAGACTTAACTGACTTTCCCTTACGACACCAGCCTTTTTGAACAAACCAGAAAGCAAATCAAGAAGTTCACGCCTATTTAGAGGATCTATTTCTTCACTCCCGAAAAGAGATAATAGAGTACGAATACGTTTAATACTGAGCCTTAGCTTATGGATATCAGAAACTTTTTGTGATTTTAAGACCCTATCAAAATACTTGCTGAAATTTGTAATTTGTCGGATATAGTAATTTTGAAGTTTCTGCTTTTTCATTGTTAATGGTTATCCTTTAATAAGATAACGAATAACTACAATTTTGGATTCAATAAAAGATGAAAATTCAATCAATTATTTGATGAATTAATCTTTGACATGAGACTCAAAAATCGATCGAAGAACAAAAAACTTCTTCAGGATAAGCAATATTGGCAAGAAATAGTCCTTGAGGTGGCGCTGAAGCTCCAGCTGCAGACCGGTCTTTACTTTCGATAATCTCACGCAATTCATCAACCGATAATTTTCCCAGTCCAATCTCAATCATCGTACCCACAATAGCACGTACCATATTGCGAAGAAAACGGTCTGCTTTAATTGTAAATATCAATCGGTTGTTTTGCTGTTTCCATTTTGCATGGTAGATCTTGCAATTATTGGTTTTTACATCAGTATGCAACTTACTAAAGCTTGTAAAATCCAAGTAGTCAAACAAAACAGCACAAGCATCATTCATTTTATCAACATCTAACTTTCGTCTTAAATACCACGAGCTTTCTTGTGCAAACGGATCTTTCTGTAAATTAATATAGTAATGATAGGTTCTTGAAGTGGCATTAAAACGAGCATGTGCATCAACACCCACCTTTACTAACTTAAAAACAACAATATCATTATTTAAAAAACTATTAAGCTTATACGCAAAATCAGGATGATCAAGCGATGTATTTTCCGAATCAAAATGTGCAATAAAATAACTGGCATGAACACCAGTGTCAGTTCTTCCAGCTCCGGTAACTGCAATTGTTTCCCTGCAAATGGTAGACAAAGCTTTCTCAAGACACTCCTGTACCGTTTCAGCATTTGGCTGAATCTGCCATCCGTGAAAACGGCTTCCATTATAGGCCAGTTCTATAAAATAGCGTTGCTTCAAAATTTTGAATTTTAACCAAAAGTAAAAAAATAAAAAAATCTTGTTCAAAAACCGCCATAATTATTAATTTTACAGCGCTTTCAGAAGGTGCATGCTTAACAATTTTTAACAAAAATACACTTTTTTTCAAGCATGTTTGAAGTATTTTCGACGACCTAAACAAGAAATAATAATTTTAAGATATGGAGCAATCAGTAGATATTCGTGAATTGAATGAACGGATTCAAAAAGAAAGTTCTTTTGTTGATTTGATCACCATGGAAATGAACAAGGTGATTGTAGGACAAAAACATTTGATTGAAAGTTTATTGATCGGGTTATTGTCAAGTGGGCACATTCTTCTTGAAGGTGTTCCAGGTTTGGCAAAAACATTGGCAATTAATACACTTTCAAGAAGTATTGACGCAAAATTTGCACGTATTCAGTTTACACCTGATTTACTTCCTGCAGATTTGCTGGG
Organism: uncultured Sunxiuqinia sp.; assembly: GCA_965372405.1. Lineage (GTDB taxonomy): Bacteria > Bacteroidota > Bacteroidia > Bacteroidales > Prolixibacteraceae > Sunxiuqinia. The sequence goes on along the minus strand of CBDVCE010000024.1, from coordinate 48,975 downwards.
TACAATGATCTACAGCCAGAAAAATGAAGAGTTTGTCATTAAAAAAGGGCCAATCTTCACCAATTTTGTATTGGCTGATGAGATTAACCGTGCTCCCGCAAAAGTACAGTCTGCTTTGCTTGAAGCCATGCAGGAACGCCAAATTACAATTGGAGATAACACCTTTAAGCTGGAAGAACCTTTCTTAGTAATGGCGACTCAAAACCCAATTGAGCAAGAAGGAACCTATCCGTTACCTGAAGCACAGGTTGACCGTTTTATGCTTAAGGTAGTCATTAAATATCCAAAGAAAGAAGAAGAAAAGCTGATCATTCAACAAAACCTTCTAAAGCAATATCCGCAACCTAGTAAAGTCTTAAAACCTGAAGATATTTTGAAAGCCCGCGATGTTGTTAAAGATGTTTATCTGGATGATAAAATCAGCAATTACATTGTAGATATTGTATTTGCTACGCGTAACCCGGAAGAATATGGGCTTGATCAATTTACAGATATGATTTCTTTTGGTGGTTCACCAAGGGCGAGTATTAGTTTGGCTCAGGCTGCTAAGGCTCTCGCTTTTATTAAACGCCGTGGATATGTTATTCCTGAGGATGTACGTGCAGTTTGTCCTGACGTTCTTCGTCACCGTATTGGACTAAGCTACGAAGCCGAGGCAAACAATATTACTTCTGAAGATATCATTACAGAGATTCTAAATAAAGTTGAAGTTCCGTAGCGAACAACGAGTTACGGGTTGCGAGATTCGAGTTGATCAAGAATCTAGTGCAATTTGATCTAATAGCATGGAACATACAGAATTATTAAAAAAAGTACGGAAGATTGAGATTAAGACGAGGGGTTTAAGCCGCAATATTTTTGCAGGTGAATATCATTCAGCTTTTAAAGGTCGGGGTATGGCTTTCAGCGAGGTACGCGAATACCAGTTTGGCGATGACGTTCGTAGCATCGACTGGAATGTGACTGCCCGTTACAATAAACCGTACATTAAAATATTTGAGGAAGAACGCGAACTTACAGTAATGCTGATGATTGATGTCAGTGGTTCTCGTGATTTTGGTTCATTTGATAAGTTTAAAAAGAATGTGATTACTGAAATTTCAGCTGTCCTTTCTTTTTCAGCCATTCAAAATAATGATAAGATTGGAGTGATCTTCTTTTCAGAAAAAATTGAAAAGTTTATTCCTCCCAAAAAGGGAAAATCACATATCCTTCGAATCATTCGTGAACTGATTGATTTTGAGCCTGAAAGTCATGGTACAAACATTACTGAGGCCATTCGCTACATGACCAACGCCATTAAAAAGCGTTGCACCAGTTTCATTATTTCTGATTTTATTCAAAATGAAGTAGATTTTGAAAAGGCCTTAACCATCGCTAACAGTAAGCACGATGTAGTTGCCCTTCGCATATATGATGAACGGGAAACCCAACTACCACCCATCGGAATGATTAAGTTAAAAGATGCCGAAAGTGGTGAATACATTTGGGTAGATAGCAGTAGCAAGAAAGTTCGCCAGACTTACGAAAATTGGTGGAAAGAAAGTAGCGATAAGCTCGACTATACATTTAAACGTAGCGGTGTCGATTATGTCGATATCAATACAAACGAAGACTATGTCAAATCCCTGATGAGCTTGTTTAAAAAGCGGGGGTTAAAAGCATAAGCATGAAAGGACTTATTTCTATATCATTTATTATTTGCCTGATTCTGGGATTCAATCTCAGTTCCAGCGCTCAAAAAATTCAGGCAAAAGCAGTACTTGATTCAACGCAAATTTTAATTGGCGATCAAGTTGTTTTTCGACTTGAATTGGATCAACCAAAAAATCTGAATATAGATTTTCCAATAATTGGAGATTCTATTTCACCCACAATTGAGATTATTGAACGCTCGCCGCTTGACACCTTTGAGCTGAGTGAGACAGAGCAAATTAAAATCATTCAAAACTTCACCATAACATCTTTTGATAGTGGACCACAGGTAATTCCTCCATTCTATTTTAATCTTCAGTATGATGAATTATCGGATACAATAGAGACCTTGCCTATTGAGTTTTTTGTACACACTATGCCTATCGACACCACCAAAGGGCCTGTTGATATCAAAAAACCATATCAGGCACCAATGACTTTAGCTGAGGTTTCCCCATATATTTTGGGAATTATTTTGATAGGTGCATTGGTGTTTTTCATTTTCTATTACATCAGAAGAAAAAAGAATAACAAACCAGTATTTGGTAAAGCAGCTAAACCAAAAGAACCTGCACATATTATTGCTCTTCGAAGATTGGATCATGTAAAAGATGATAAAATATGGCAACATGGAGAGGTGAAAGTTTTTTATAGTGAAGTTGCAGATACGCTTCGAACATATATTGAAGATCGTTTTTATATTCATGCGATGGAATATACAACGGATGAAACGATACAAGCTTTTACAGAACAAAAGGGTTTAATTTCTGACAAATCATTTGAAGAATTGAAAATCATTTTAAGCCTGTCCGATTTAGTGAAATTTGCAAAATATAAGCCAACTGATGATGATCACAACCTCAGCTTAATGAATGCTTATTTCTTTGTAAACCAGACTAAAGTTGAAGTTATAAAAACCGACCAATCTGGCGATGACAGAGATGGTGAAGAAGTTGTGTTAAAATAATAAACAATGAACGGTATCGATTTTAAAAACCCGGAATTCTTTTACCTGTTATTCATACTTGTGCCTATGTTGGCCTGGTATATATTCAGGTACCGAAAAGCTGGAGCAAGTATAAAATACTCCACCACAATGGGATTACAAAATATTCCAAAAGGATGGAAACACTATTTAAGGCATTCGCCCTTTGTTTTATTGATGGCTGGATTTTTCATGCTTACAGTAGCTCTTGCACGTCCACAATCTGCAAATAGCTGGCAAGATATAACTACTGAAGGAATTGACATTGTAATTGCTCTTGATATTTCAAGTTCAATGCTGGCTCGGGACTTTCAACCTGATCGTTTAGAAGCAGCGAAAAATGTAGCAACTGAGTTTATCTCAGGACGGAGAAATGATAAAATGGGACTTGTTGTTTTTGCAGGTGAAAGCTTTACACAATGTCCACTCACAACCGACCATGCGGTATTAATCAACCTGTTTCGCGATATTGAAAGTGGAATGATTGAAGATGGAACGGCCATTGGAAATGGATTGGCAACAGCAGTTTCTCGCTTAAAAGAAAGTGAGGCCATTAGTAAGGTTATAATTTTGCTAACGGACGGAGAAAACAACCGTGGAGAAATTGCACCGGTAACAGCAGCTGAGGTAGCTAAAACTTTTGGCATCCGTGTTTACACTGTTGGTGTAGGTACAATTGGCACAGCCCCCTACCCTGTACAAACACCATTTGGAACTCAGATTCAAGATGTAGAAGTTAAAATTGACGAAGAAACGCTGCAGGAAATAGCTCAAATTACTGACGGAAAATATTTCAGAGCAACAAACAACAATAAGCTGGTAGAAATTTATGAACAAATTGACCAACTGGAGCGCTCGAAAATAGAAGTAAAAGAATTCAGCAAAAAAGACGAAGAATTTGAACCTTATGCATTGGGTGCAGCGTTACTTCTATTATTTGCGTTGTTGTTAAAAACAACATTATTCAGAAATATTCCTTAAAAGGTTTTGAAATGGAAATGTTTAGGTTCGCACATATCGACTATCTATACGCACTGTTAATACTCCCGGTATTTATCGTTTTATTTTGGATTGCCCGAAGAAATCGTAGAAAAGCTCTGGAACGTTTTGCTCAATTAGAAACTTTGAGAGTTTTAATGCCGAACGTTAGCGGTTCACGGCCTGTAATTAAATTCATTATTTGGTTATTTGTAATTACTTCAGTGATTTTTGCTATTGCCCGCCCACAATTTGGGAGCAAACTAAAAACAATTAAACGAGAAGGTGTAGAATTAATTATTGCACTTGATGTATCGAACTCGATGCTGGCAGAAGATATTCAACCAAACAGGTTGGAGCGTGCTAAACGAGCCATATCACGTTTAGTTGATAATCTGGGTGATGATAAAATTGGCTTAGTAATTTTTGCTGGTGATGCCTATACGCAATTGCCAATTACTACAGATTACCCTTCAGCTAAATTGTTTTTGAATTCTGTTAGTACTGAAATTGTTCCGAGACAGGGAACTGCAATTGGAGCTGCCATTGAATTGGGAACAAGTTCATTTAGCCCACAGTTTGAAGGCAACAAAGCCATTGTTATTATTACTGATGGTGAAAACCACGAAGACGATGCAATAGGCTCATCTACAGCAGCGGCTGAGAACGGAATTATTGTGCATACCATTGGGATGGGACTACCTCAAGGTGGGCCAATTCCTATTTACAGAAACGGACAAAAAGATTACAGAAAAGATAAGGAAGGTAACGTTGTTGTTACCAAGTTAAACGAAAGCATGCTTCAGCAGATTGCAGCAGCAGGACAAGGAATTTATGTCAGGGCAAACAATGCACAAGTTGGACTAAATACGCTTTTCAATGAAATTAATAAAATGGAAGAGGCAGAAATGGAATCACGTGTTTATTCGGAATACGATGAACAGTTCCAGTGGTTTTTAGCTTTGGCTCTATTTTTGATTCTTGTTGATTTCCTAATCCTTGAACGAAAAAACAAATATTTGAAAAACGTCAAATTATTTGGAAAATGATCAAAAGACTTATAAAAAATAGCACCCTGTTGTTCATCCTGATTTTGGCTTTAACAGTTAATGTTCAGGCACAGAATGAACGTAAATTTATTCGTAACGGAAACAGCCTTTTTGAAGAGGCTCTTTCGGATACGACAAAACTTGACACCACAACATTTAGCTTGGCTGAAACTGAATACCGAAAAGCACTGGACAAACGTCCGGAGGACTTGAAATGGAAATTCAATTTAGGAGATGCCCTGTACAAACAAAAGAAGTTTGAGGAAGCTGCTGCTGGTTTTGGTGAAATCATTGATGAAACAGAAGACAAGTTAGAAAAAGCTCAATCGTATCATAATCTGGGTAATTCGTTATTGATGCAGAACAAACTGGATGAAAGTATTGATGCTTATAAAGATGCTCTTCGTAATAACCCCAATGATCTGGAAAGCAAATACAATCTTTTATATGCTATGAACATGAAAAAGAAGCAGGAAGAACAACAAAAGAAAAATCAAGATAAGAATAAAGACCAGGATAAAGATAAGGACAAAGACAAAGATAAAAATAAGAATCAGGATCAAAACAAGGATCAACAAAATAAAGATCAAGACCAAAATAAGGATAAACAGAAACAAGATCAGAATCAAGATAAAAACAAGCAAGACCAACAAGACCAGAAAAAACAGCAACAACAGCCCCAAGAGCAAAAAATATCAAAAGAAAATGCTGAACGATTGCTGAAAGCATTGCAAAATGATGAGCAAAAAATTCAGGAAAAAGTAAAAAAAGCAAAAGCTCAGAAAGCAAAACAACGCCAAACGGATAAAGATTGGTAAACCAAAAATGGTTAATTGGTAAAGTTGCTTATTAAATAAAATATCTTTGAATTTTAGAATTTGTTTTTTTGGATTTTATATATTTTTGCATTGGAAATAAAACGAGATAAATAACAATGATCAAAAAGTTCATTTTTACAATACTCATCGCAATTAATGCTTTACTTGCAGGAGCCGACACAGTTAAATTTACGATGTCAGGTCCTAATGTTATTTCGGCAGGTGAACAATTCAGACTTTCATTCACCTTAAATGAAAGAGGAAGCGATCTTCAGCTTCCATCAATGCCCAATTTTGATGTTCTAGTGGGACCTTCAACTTCTCAAAGCTCAAGTTTCCAGATGATTAATGGAAAAACAACCCAGTCGGTAAACTTTTCATACATCTTTATATTACGGGCAAAAGAAGAAGGGACATTCACAATTCGACCTGCATCAATTAAGGCTGACGGCAAAGTTTATGAGTCCAATGAACTAAAAATTCAGGTTGTAAAAGGCAAGGCTCCAGCAGCGGCGGGACAACAGCAGCCACGTCAGCAACAATCATCTTCGCCAACACAATTAAGTAAAGAAGATCTTTTTGTAAAAGTTGATCTGGATAAAAGCAATGTTTTTAAAGGTGAGCAAATCATGGCCACTGTTAAGATATATGTTGCTCCTACAGTTCCAGTTACAAGATTTAATGATGTAAAGCTTCCATCATATGAGGGATTTTGGACTCAGGAAATTGACATCCCCAACCAAATCAGCTTTTCCAGAGAAGTTTTCAACAATAAGATTTACCAAGTAGGTATCTTAAAAAAGACGATTCTTTTTCCTCAGCAAATTGGGAAAATTAAAATTGATCCATTTGAGATCACTTGTTCTGTAAGGCAACAAGTTCGTCAACAACGCAGCATCTTCGATGATTTTTTTGACAACTACCGAACTATTCAGGCAAAAGTGGTCAGCGATCCGGTAACAATTCGTGTAAAAGATCTCCCCGCTACTCCTACGAGTTTTTATGGTGCAGTTGGAAACTTTAATTTTTCAGCTTCAATAGATAAAACAGAAGCTAAATCAAATGAGGCAATTACCTTAAAAATCAATATTTCAGGAAGCGGCAACCTTCGATTAATTGAAGCACCAAAATTGGAATTGCCAACGGATTTTGAAGTATATGACCCAAAGACAACCGATCGACTTAACGCAACTGAAAATGGATTAAATGGAAATAAATCATTTGAATATTTATTTATTCCACGTTTTGCCGGTGAATATACGATACCCGCTATTCAGTTTGCTTTTTTCAATCCAGCCAGTGGAAAATACGTTTACAAAACATCTCCAGAATTCAAACTCAATATCACGAAAGGGGATGATGAACAATCAACCACTGTTACCAGCGCTTTTTCAAAAGAAGATGTACGTTTTATTGGAAAGGATATCCGTTTCATCAAACAAAATCAATATAAGCTAAAACCAATTTCTGCAACTTTCTACGGAAGCTCAATTTTCTATCTTAGTTATTTGGGAAGTTTACTGATATTTGCCTTGATTGCTTTAATTTATCGCAAAAAACTTAAGGAAAATGCCAACGTTCAACTGGTTCGTAATAAAAAAGCCACTAAAGTTGCACGCAAACATTTGAAAAAAGCTTCCGGCTTCTTAAAACAAAAGCAAAACGAACAATTCTATGAAGCTGTACTTAAAGCTTTCTGGGGCTATTTGAGTGATAAGCTCAATATTCCGGTAGCAGATCTGAACCGTGACAATGCTGTGACTTCACTTCAGCAAAGAAAAGTTAGCACTGAACTAACTGAAGAATTAGTAAGCATTATCGACACCTGCGAATTTGCCCGGTACGCACCAAGTGCGGCCGGAGGAACCATGGACGAACTTTACAACAAGTCCGCTTCATTAATGGGTAAACTTGAAAAACAAATTCGTTAACATTTAAATGTAGAAATAATGAAAATCATTATAAATATATTATTGGCTCTTTTAATTTCTGTTAGCACATTTGCACAAAATGCGTTGTTGGAAAAAGCCAATCAGCATTATACATCTGAAGAATACAAACTAGCTATTGAAAGCTACGAAGAGCTTTTAAATACTGATGTTGAGTCAGCTGAACTATATTATAATCTGGGCAACTCCTTTTATAAAACAGGACAGGTTACTAAAGCTATTTTAAATTTTGAACGTGCTAAATTATTAGCACCAAGTGATGAGGATATTCAGTTTAATCTTGTTTTAGCGAATCAGCATGTAGTTGATGCGATTGAACCACTTCCTCGGGTATTTTTTGTGAGGTGGTGGAATAGCATAACCAATTTAACCTCGGTTGACAATTGGGCAAAAATAAGTGTTATTAGCTTTGTATTGTTTTTGATATTGGCAGGTTTCTTTGTTTTTACCAGATCGGTTGCAACAAAAAGGTTTACTTTTTGGATAGGAATTCTTTTTATTCTTGTAGCTGTATTTAGTTTTAACTTTGCCGCATCTCAGAAAAAACAATTAACTCAGCATGACTATGCAATTGTTACTCAACCAAGCATAACCGTTAAAAGCTCTCCATCAGAGACAGGAACGGATATATTCGTCATACACGAAGGATTAAAAGTCCAGGTAAAAGATAGCTTAGGGGTCTGGAGGGAAATCCGTCTGGCAGATGGAAATCAGGGATGGTTACCAGCAAATAGCATCGAACAAATCTAAGACAATCACCGGCAAAACAGCCGGTTTTTTATTTTATAGAAAATTAATCACAACCATTTTTAATTGAAGTTGTTTTACTCATAAATTTTTAATCATGGCTTATAATTTATTGAAAGGCAAACGCGGAATCATCTTTGGAGCTTTAAACGCCGATTCCATAGCCTGGAAAATTGCAGAACGTGCTTTTGATGAAGGTGCTACATTCACCCTAACCAATACATCCGTTGCCCTGCGTATGGGAGATACCGCACAATTAGCGGAGAAATGTAACTCAGAACTTGTTGCTGCTGATGCAACAAACATTGAAGACCTTGAAAACCTCTTTAAAAAATCAATGGAGATTTTGGGAGGTAAGATTGACTTTGTACTTCATTCTATTGGAATGTCTCCCAACGTACGAAAAGGTCGTCATTACAGTGATCTGGACTACAACTATCTACAAAAGACTCTGGATGTTTCGGCAATCTCTTTTCATAAGACATTGCAAGTTGCACGTAAACTTGATGCAATTAATGAATGGGGCTCTGTAGTTGCTCTTTCGTATGTTGCTGCTCAACGTACCTTTTACGGATACAACGACATGGCAGACGCCAAAGCATTGCTTGAGTCAATTGGACGCAGCTTTGGGTACATATATGGACGAGAACGTCACGTTAGAATAAATACTATTTCTCAATCACCTACTCCAACAACTGCTGGTGGTGGAGTTAAAGGATTTGATCGTTTATTGGACTTCTCAGAACGCATGTCACCTCTTGGTAACGCAACTGCTGATGATTGTGCAGATTATTGCGTCACTCTATTCTCAGATCTAACCAGACGAGTTACAATGCAGAATCTTTTCCATGATGGAGGATTCTCCTCAATGGGAATGAGCTTACGAGCTTTAATTCAATACGAAAAAGGTCTTGGATGCGACTGCGATTGCGGAGATATCGAACCAAATGATCATCGATTTGATTAATTAGAAAATTCAAATATTATATAAGCGGTTCACATTTAGTGAGCCGCTTTTTTTGTAGCAAGATTAATATCTCACTTAAATTACTAATTTCGTAGACCTTAATAATTAACTAACTACAACCAAAACAGAATGACTAAACTTCATTATTTAGCCGTAATTCTATTGACTCTTTTTTCTGGATGTACAGCTATAAAGACAAGCAATACTACAAAATCAAATGTTGAGTATATTAATCCAATAATTGGAGCTGTAACCTATGGAAAACAAACCAAAGACATTCATGGGTTTGGTAAAACATTCCCAGGAACAGCAACTCCCTTTGGACTAGTTCAATTAAGTCCTGACACACACACAGGGGGTGACAACGGGCCAGGTTATTCATGGAACCATTCTACCATTGAAGGATTTAGCTTTACTCACATGAGTGGAATTGGCTGGTACGGTGATTTGGGCAATTTTTTGGTGATGCCTACTACAGGAAAATTACACACCAATAAAGGAACTCATGAGAAGCCCGAACTAGGTTACCGATCAGCTTATTCTCATGAAAATGAAAAAGTTGAAGCCGGATATTACAGTGTTCTACTTTCAGATTACAATATAAAAACAGAATTATCTGCCGCTCCAAGAGCAGGAATGATACAGTTTACTTTTCCAGAGAATGATAGTTCCAGAATTCAAATCGATCTTTCCAGAAGAGTTGGTGGCACCTCTACAGAACAATACATTAAAGTTGAGAATGACAGAACTATTTCCGGCTGGATGAAATGCCCTCCTGAAGGCGGTGGCTGGGGTGGTGGTGCCGGAAATGCGAATTACACTGTTTATTTCTACTGTGAATTTGACAAGCCTTTTACAGATTATGGAATTTGGCATGTAGATATTCCTGATGATTGGGAAAGAAAATTACATGTAATAAATACAGCTGAATTCCAGAATCTGGTTACCAATGCAGCTATTGTTGAAAAACCTAAAGAATTTAAAGGTGAACATATTGGGTTCTACTCAAATTTCAGTACTTCAAAAGATGAGCAGATTCTTGTTAAAAGTGGAATTTCGTTTGTCAGTGTAGAGGGAGCAAAACAAAATCTTGAAAATGATATTCCCCACTGGAATTTTGACAAGGTGGTAGCCAATGCAAAAACACTATGGAACGAAGCAATAAGCACTGTTAATGTTGAAGGTGCTACAGAGCGTGAAAAAGAGATTTTCTACACTGCAATGTACCACACAATGATTGACCCAAGGGCATTCTCTGATTTGAATGGAGAATATATTGGTGCTGATAACAAAATTCATCAAACCGATGGATTTACTTACCGAACCATATTTAGCGGATGGGATGTTTTTCGCTCCCAATTTCCGTTGCAAACGTTGATTAATCCTTCTCTTGTGAATGATGAAATTAATTCATTGATTCAGATGGCTGAGTTGAGTGGGAAAGATTATTATCCAAGATGGGAGTTTCTAAATTCGTATTCAGGCTGTATGCTTGGAAATCCAGGAGTTTCAGTGGTGGTTGATGCTTACGAAAAAGGGATACGGAATTATGACATTGATAAGGCTTTTGATTATTGCAAAAATAGTGTGGATAACTTTGGCAACCATGAATTGGGCTATACGCCAAACTCCATATCAAAAACCTTGGAATATGCTTATACCGATTGGTGCGTTGCCCGTTTTGCTAAATCATTGAATAAGAAAGACATAGCAAATGAATACGACAAAAGAAGCTTAAATTATAAGAATATCTGGAATGATGAAGTCAGCTGGTTTCGCTCAAGAGATGAAGAAGGTAACTGGCTGGAATGGAAAGGAAAAACAGTTCACGGACAAGGTTGTACAGAAAGTAATCCATACCAGCAAGGATGGTTTGTGACCTTCGACATAGAAGGTTTGACAGATTTAATGGGTGGTAAAGATTCAATTCAAAATCAATTAAGTAATTTCTTTGAAAAAGCTCCGGAAGACTTACTTTGGAATAATTATTATAACCACCCAAATGAACCAGTACATCATGTTCCTTTCATGTTTAATGAGATTGGCTTAGCTCGACAAACTCAAAAATGGACACGACGCATTTGCGATGTAGCCTATGGTACTGATGCATTTGGTCTGTGTGGAAACGAAGATGTTGGGCAAATGTCAGCCTGGTATGTATTGGCAGCGATGGGAATCCATCCGATTAATCCTGGAGATAACAAATACCAAATCACCAGTCCTGTATTTGATAAAATAGAATTATCACTTGATAAAGAATATTACAATGGTAACAAGTTCACAATCATTGCTCATAACAATTCTCCAGAAAATATTTACATACAAAGTATCAAGCTTAATGGCAATAAGCTAGAACGATACTGGATATCTCATGAGGAGATTGTAAGTGGTGGAATTTTAGAACTAGAAATGGGGAAATAATTTGTATATCTCAAAAACAAAGATGGCATCCTTCAGAAAAAGGATGCCATCTTTTATATATTGACAATTAGTTGTTTAAGCCTGTTCTAACAAATACTTTTTAAAACTATTAAAGTCACTATCCAAAGAAATTGAAAGCTTCTCGCCTTTCATAAATACAGCAAGTTTTTCTGGAAGTGGAACTTTTCCCTTTCCAATAATTTTCTCTACTGTTTCAGTAAATTTAGCTGGATGTGCAGTTTCAAAGAACACGCCTACTTCACCATCCTGCAAATCTTCGTCTAAAGCTTTATAGCCAATTGCACCATGAGGGTCTGGCAAGTAAGCATACTTATTATATACCTCGCTCAATACTTCTTTAATCTCTGCATCGGAATAACGATAACCTTTCATTTCTTTTGAAATGGCCTCGTGAGAATGCTCATACAAATCAAGGATTCGCACAAAATTACTAGGGTCGCCCACATCCATCGCATTTGCAATTGTCTGCACCGATGCTCGTGGTTCATACTTTCCAGTTTGCAAATAATTGAAAACAATATCATTTTCATTATTGGCAGCAATAAATCGTTTAATCGGCAAACCCATTTTTTTGGCAAACAGACCAGCAGTTAGGTTACCAAAATTACCACTTGGGACAGACACGACCACTTCTTCATTAATTCCTTTCTCACGTAAACGAGCATAGGCGTTAAAATAATAAAAGGCCTGAGGTAAAAAACGAGCAACATTAATTGAATTAGCTGAAGTAAGCGTTAAGGCAAACTTCAAATCTTCATCCATAAAGGCTGTTTTCACCAAGCGTTGACAATCATCAAAAGTACCATCAATTTCAATTGCTGTAATATTTTGTCCAAGTGTTGTGAACTGCTTCTCCTGAATTTCAGAAACCTTTCCTTTGGGGTAAAGTACGTACACATGTATATTCTTAACACCTAAAAAGCCATTGGCAACTGCACTTCCTGTATCACCAGAGGTTGCTACCAACACGTTTATTTGTTCTTCATTTCCTTTCAGGAAATAGGAAAGCAACCGAGCCATAAAACGTCCACCAACATCTTTAAAAGCTAGCGTTGGTCCATGAAAAAGCTCCAATGAGTAAATATTATCATTCACATGCTCAACAGGGCAATCAAAGCTCAATGTATCGTAAACAATCTCTTTTAAATCAGCTTCAGGAATATCTTCTCCAAAAAACTTTTTAGCAACCTCAAATGAGATTTCCTGAAAAGTCATTTTGTGAATATTCTCAAAAAAGTCAGCTGACAAAGCTTCAATGCGTTCTGGCATAAAAAGTCCTTTATCATCAGCCAATCCTTTAACTACCGCATCTTTCAATGAAACTTTGGAAACGGTTTTATTGGTACTGTAATATTTCATATTCAATTAAAAAGTAAAAAGATCAAAGTAAAAATTACTTGGTTAATAAAGCTTGCATAAACTCAGGCCCATGAAGCAGTCCGAAACTTCCTTTTTTAACGGTAAATTCGTCATAACTGGTTACTAAATCGGCTTCATTTTCCGGTCTGTAAATGATAAATGGAACCGGATCTTTGGTATGTACTGTTGTCGCACATGGTGTTGGATGATCTGGTAAAACAGCAATAGTTACAGGCTCATCCATTTTTGAAGTTTCTTCAAGCAAATATTTCACCACACGCTGATCAAGGTATTCGATGGTTTTTGTTTTCAGTTCCACATCACCTTCGTGACCTGCTTCGTCGCTCGCTTCAACGTGCAAATAAATCAAATCATAATCTTTCAAAGCATCAATTGTTGCTTGTGCCTTGCCTTCGTAATTGGTATCATATAATCCCGTAGCACCTTCTACTTTTATCACATCCATTCCTGCATATACACCAATTCCCTGAATCAAGTCAACTGCAGAAATAACTGCTGATTTTTCGATACCAAACAACTCTTTTAAAGTTGGCATTTGCGGCTTATATCCTGGCGACCAAGGCCAAATACTATTTGCTATATCTTTGCCAGCCGCTTTTCGCTTCAGATTAACCGGATGATTTTCCAACAAATACATTGATTCCAAAATCAGTTTATTCAACAAGTCTGCCGTTTCAATTGCCTGTTCTTCCTTAGCTTCTATCATATAATCAGCAAAAGCTTTCCCTGGAACATCATGCGGAGGAGCACAAGCCATTTGCTTCTTCCCTCCTTTTATCACCAGCAAATTTCGATAGGAAACCCCTTTATGAAAAACCACTTTATCAGAACCTAACTTTTCATTGAGAAAATCAATCAACTCATGTGCTTCCTCATTGGAGATATGACCAGATGAATGATTCTTTATTTTTTCATCTTCAATACAAATCAAGTTACAGCGCATAGCCATATCGCCTTCTTCAAGCTTAACTCCTATGCTTGCTGCTTCCAATACCCCACGTCCTTCGAATACGCTTTTAACATCATATCCCAACACCGACATGTTGGCTATTTCACTTCCCGGGTGCATACTTTCGGGAACGGTAACCAGTCTTCCGCAATTCCCTAATTTTGCCAATCTATCTATTTCAGGAATGTTTGCCATTTGCAATGGGGTTTTGCCCCCATAGTTTTCTAATGGCTCATCAGCCATTCCATCTCCTAAAACAATTATATATTTCATACGCGAATAATCAATTAAATATTAGATACCCGAATGATATCAGCAAATACACCAGCAGCAGTAACTTCAGCTCCTGCACCGTACCCTTTTATAATCATCGGGAATTCATGATAACGCTCTGAAGTAAACATGACCAGATTATTGCTCCCTTGTAAATCAAAGAAAGGATGCCCCTGCTCAATTTCCTGTAAGCCAACTTCAGCTTTACCATTTTCATATTTGGCGACAAAACGCCAACATTTATTTTCATTGTCAAGCACTATACGTCGCGCTTCAAAATCATCATCCAGCTCGGAAATACCCGATAAGAAATTATCAACGTCACCTTCAAAATATTTTTCAGGAACGAATGTATTAATAGTCACATCCTCTTTTTCAATTATGTAACCAGATTCGCGAACCAATATCAACAATTTGCGAACCACATCAATTCCACTTAAATCAATTCGTGGATCAGGTTCAGAATAACCTTCTTCCTTAGCCATCTGAATCGTCTTACTAAAAGGTATTTCAGATGAAATGGTATTGAAAATATAATTTAGTGTTCCCGAGAGAACAGCTTCAATCTTAAGAATCTCATCGCCTGCGTTAACCAAATCATTCAGTGTATTTATAATTGGTAAACCTGCTCCTACATTGGTCTCAAATAAAAACTTAACACCTTTGCGCTTAGCTATTTTCTTCAGTTTTGCGTAGTTTTCATATTCTGAAGAAGCCGCAACTTTATTTGCAGTTACAATGGAGACGTTAGCACTTAACAAGTCTTCGTAAAGGTTTGCTGCAGCATCATTGGCCGTGCAGTCAACAAATACGGAATTGTATACATTCAAATCAACAATCGCCTCTTTAAATGTCTCAAGTCCTGAATCCTGACCATCGCTTTCCATTCGATCTTTGAAAGTCGCAATATCAATTCCATCGCGATCCAACAGCATCTTTTTAGAATTTGCAACACCCACGAGTTTAAGCTTCAAGTGTTTTTCTTTCAACAGCTTTGCCTGTTGTTGCTCAAGCTGTTTTAGCAAATTGCCTCCTACTAAACCAATTCCAAGCAGGAAAATGTTTAACTCTGCATTTTCAGATAGGAAAAATGATTCGTGGACAACATTCAGCGTTTTTCGCAGATCGCTGTTTTTTACTACCCATGAAATATTGAGTTCTGAAGCTCCCTGAGCAATAGCAACCACATTGATACCGTTCTGTCCAATTGTACTAAACAACTTTCCAGCAATACCAGTAGTATATTTCATATTTTCACCAACAATGGCAACAATTGATAGCTCATCTTCAACTGCTAACTTATTGATCTGCTGACTTGCGATCTCGCGTTCAAACTCATAATTAATTGCTTCTTGAGCAATTTGAGATTTGGCTGAATCAATCGAAAATGAGATTGAATTTTCAGAAGAGGCCTGTGAAATTAGAATTACATTGACATTTGCTTTTGCCAATGCTCCAAACAAACGCATGGAGATACCAGTTACTCCTACCATTCCCAGCCCTTGTACAGTAACAAGGCTAATGTTAGAGATAGAAGAAATTCCCTTAATTGGAAGATCTTTCCCATTTTTACGGTTATCTGAAATCAATGTCCCCTCTGCTTCTGGATTCAACGTATTTTTAATCTGAACAGGGATCCCTTTTTGATATACCGGCAATATTGTTGGAGGATAAATTACTTTTGCTCCACAGTGAGAAAGCTCCATAGCCTCAGAATAGCTTAGAGATTTAATGGTATATGCTTTTCGAATTACCCGAGGGTCGGCTGTCATAAATCCATCAACATCAGTCCAGATTTCCAAGACCTCAACATTTAATGCAGCAGCATAGATTGATGCTGTAAAGTCTGAACCACCTCTTCCTAACGTTGTGCATTCATTGGATGAATTACTCGACACAAAACCGGGAGCAATACAAATGCCTGAGAAATCTTTGAATGCTTCTTTAATATTTTCATTGGTCAGGCTAAAATCAACCTGAGCTTTTCCAAAATCACTATCAGTTTTAATCAGTTTTGAAGAATCGATCAAACAGGCATCTTTAATAAACTCACTTATAATAAATGAAGACAAGCGTTCTCCAAAGCCACCAATCTTATCCAGTGTTTTAGGAGTTAACTCTCCAATCATAGAAACGCCCTGAATCACTTTCTCCAGATCGTTAAGTAATTGGGCAACATCATTTTTTATTTGCTCACTTTTGGCACCCTCAAAAAGTTGATCAACAACCTCTTCATGACGTTCTTTTATTGCCGTGATTTCCGTATTGAAATATTCCGTTCCCAGAACTGCCATTCTGGATGCATTTAAAACTTTGTCAGTAATTCCGCTTAGAGCAGAAACAACAACGATTACATCGTCATTCTGACTTTCTACAATTTGTTTTACCTTTCGGATGTTTTCAGCACTTCCTACAGAAGTACCTCCAAATTTCAACACTTTCATCTGTTAATTTTAAATATTTATGTTCTGATAAAGTCGAATTTAACTATACTTTTCCTGATAAAATTACATATCAAAACTAAAATTCGCTTATCACTTAAATAAAAGAACGGCTATAATAAAAAAAATCTGGGTGAAGCAGTTCAGCATCACCCAGATTTTACTGCATATTTTTGGTTAATTTAATCTTCCGTCTTAGCGCTTGTAAGAGCTTCTAATATTTTTGTTTCCAATTCCTGTGCCAATTCCTGATTATCACGAATGATATTTTTCACAGCTTCACGCCCCTGACCTAACTTCGAATCACCGTAACTAAACCATGAACCACTCTTTTTAATGATATCATAAGCTACACCAAGATCAATGATTTCACCTGTTTTGGAAATACCTTCACCATACATGATATCGAACTCGGCCTTACGGAATGGCGGTGCGACTTTGTTTTTCACCACCTTAACACGTGTATGGTTACCCATTACTTCATCACCATCTTTAATTTGACCAATACGGCGAATGTCCAAACGAATTGAAGAATAAAATTTTAATGCATTACCACCAGTTGTCGTCTCCGGATTTCCAAACATCACTCCAATTTTCTCACGAAGCTGGTTGATAAAAATAACACATGTTTTAGTACGGTTAATATTAGCTGTCAGTTTTCGAAGTGCTTGCGACATCAAACGAGCCTGCAAACCCATTTTCGAATCACCCATCTCACCTTCAATCTCCGCTTTTGGAGTAAGAGCAGCAACTGAGTCAATTACAATAATGTCAATTGCCCCAGAACGAATTAGATTATCTGTAATTTCCAATGCTTGTTCACCATTATCAGGCTGCGAAATCAACAGTTCATTCGTATCAACACCTAGTTTCTTTGCATAAGACGGATCAAAAGCATGCTCGGCATCAATAATTGCAGCTATGCCTCCAGCTTTTTGAGCTTCAGCAATAGCATGAATCGCCAGAGTTGTTTTACCTGAAGATTCAGGCCCATATATTTCGACAATACGTCCTTTGGGAAGTCCACCTATTCCAAGAGCAATATCCAGGCCTAAAGAACCAGTTGAAATTGCAGGAATATCTACCGCAACCTGATCACCCATTTTCATGATTGAACCTTTACCGTAACTCTTCTCAATTTTGTCCATTGTAAGCTGAAGTGCTTTCAGCTTCTCTTTGTTGACGTTATTTTCTTCTTTTGCCATTTAGTTTAAGTCTAAAGCTTTGATTATTTGATTTGTATGATCTTTTGTTTTTACTTTTTCGAAAACCTCTTCAATTACTCCTTCTTCATCTATTACATATGTGCTTCTCAAAACACCCATATACTTTCTTCCGTACATGTTTTTCTCCCCCCAAGCATTATAAGCCTGCAAAATTTCCTTTTCAGTATCGGCAATCAAACGAAAAGAAAACCCAAATTTATCGGCAAACTTTTTGTGTGAAGCAACACTATCAGGACTAACACCAACAACTTCAAAACCTTTAGACAACCACTCATCGTAATTTTCATTTAGGTTACACGATTCAGCAGTGCATCCGGGAGTATTGTCCTTGGGGTAAAAATATAAAATTAACTTCTTCCCTTTAAAGTCGGCTAATGAAATTGGTTCATTATTTTGATCAACTCCTTTAAAGTCTGGAGCCTTGTCTCCTTTATTTAAGAAACTCATACCTTTTTTGTTTAATTAGACAAATATACTTGATTTAATGTCAAAAATCAGCTTAAAAAATGAACGATTAATCAACAGTTACTAACAGATAAAATAATATTAGTTTTTAATGACTATGCAATAAAACCAAACCAGTTATCCATCATTTTTTGTAATTTTAACACAAATTCTACTGGATAATAATTATGCGTGAAACACAAAAATATTCAACACTAACAAGATTGATTCTACTATTGTTTATTTGTGTAAATTCATTTTTCGTACAAAATGCTTTCGCACAAAAAGACCCGGAGGTTATTGCAAAAGAATATTTTGAGCTGGGGCAGTTTGAAGAAGCACTTCCTCATTTTAAAGATCTGGTGCATCTTTACCCCAAGGATCAAATACTAAACTACTACTATGCAGCTTGTTTAGTTGAGACCGAAATATTCACACCCGAAACAAAAACTACAATTCAGAATGCCATTGGGGAGAAAACTCCAGCCAAAATATTTTATTATCAGGCTCAAGTATTCCATGCAGATAATGATTTTCAAAAGGCATTGAGTTTTTATCAGCGTTTCCTAGATGAAGCCAAACGGAAAACTACAAAAAGTACAAGAGTTGATGAATTGATTGAACTCTGCCAGCAAAACATTAATCCTTTTTTTACAGATGAAGAGCCAGAAGTTGTAGAAGAAATTAAGGAAGAACCAATTGAGGAAGTAAAACCAGTTAATGAAACCAAGAAGGCAATTGAAATTCCGTCAAACTTAAAAGACAGCATTATTCACTTTCAACTAACTCCTACTATTCGTTATTTAAAAATTGATCAGTTCAAGAATGACGAATCAGCTCATGCATTTGTGAAAGGCTGGCTATTAGAACAAAACATAACTAAAGCACTAGAAAAAACAAATCAACTTAGAGAAGAATACAGCAAGGCAAGTGAGGATGAAAAGCTGGAGCTTGTTGACCAAATACTTCAACTTGAAAAAGAAACATACACCCTAAATATTGACATTGAACAATTCTACTTGGAGGCACGGCAAAAAGAAATAAGTTTTTGGGACAATGCAAATCCTGATGAGATTAGTGAATTTCAAAGAAAAATCAGTATTTTGGAGGATAGCATTGCAAGTGCTGCAGAAGAACGGATTGCGAGTGAAACAAATGTTGTTGTACCGATAAAATTACCTGAAGAGAAAGTTAATGTTGAAGTACAGGAAACACCTCAACAATACTTGAACAAGGTGGTCTATCGAATTCAAATCGGAGCATACCGTAAGTCGCCTCCGCAGTGGGTGCAAAGCTTATTTAAAAAGTTATCTGTAATTAGAAGGATAGACAATTATAAAGATGAGAAAGGCATTACCGTTTATACCGTTGGCGAATTATCATCATTTAACGATGCCCTTAAAATGCAGGCACAAGTAAGACAGGAAGGCGTAAAGGACGCATTTGTTGCAGCTTACAAAAACGGAGAACGTATTCCGGTTAAGGAAGCTCGAAAGTTGACAAACTAATTGATTTTGATGAAAACAGACGAAAACATAAAACACAAGCCCAATCAGGACGAAAACGTACAAGCAAAAAAAGAACGTTTTTTAATTCTTCATAACGATGATCATCATTCTTTTGACTATGTGATTGATGCGTTGGTACATGTTTGTGATCATGATACAGAACAGGCGGTACAATGCACATTAATTACGCATTATAAAGGGAAGTGTGACGTTAAAAAGGGAAGTTTTACTTACCTTAGTCCTATGAAGAATGCCTTATCTGAAAAGGAACTGAAAGCGACAATTGACTAACTAATTTTATATGACCATTCTTATCATCCTCTTTTTGATATTCCTGGGAATATTACTCCTCCTATTAGAATTTGCTGTAATTCCCGGAATCACAATTGCCGGTATTGGTGGATTAATTTTATTTGGCGCAAGTATTTATCTGGCTTTTGATACTTATGGAACTCTTGCTGGTTTTGCAACACTTGCCTTTGTTATGATTGTTTCACCACTTCTTGTTTATCGTTTCTTTATAGGGAAAACTAGTAAAAAAATGGTTCTTGAATCGGAAATAACCGGAACTGTTGATGAAGTTGATAAAGCAAAAATTCATGTTGGAGATGAAGGCTTTTCTCTTGGCCGATTAGCACCTATGGGAAAAGTTAGAGTAAATGATGAAACTGTGGAAGCAAAATCAATTAGCGGTTTTGTAGATGAAAAAGTGAAAATTAGAGTCGTTGAAATAGAAAAAACACATATTAATGTTGAACCTATAAATCAAGAATAATGGAAGAATATTTTGGAACCTTTGGATTAGTAATCGGACTATTTGTCCTACTAATCATCATTTTGTATTATATCCCTATCGGACTTTGGTTTTCGGCACTTGTATCAGGTGTTCGAATTTCACTACTCCAGCTTTTCCTGATGCGTTTCAGGAGAGTCCCACCCTCAGTTATTGTTCGTGCGTTAATTGAAGGTACCAAGGCTGGAATTAAGCTGGATCGTGATAAACTGGAAGCTCACTTCCTTGCTGGAGGTAAAGTTGATATGGTTGTGCATGCACTGGTATCTGCAGAAAAAGCAAATATCGACCTTGGCTTTAATATGGCGACTGCTATTGACCTTGCCGGACGTGATGTTTTTGAAGCAGTGCAAATGTCGGTAAACCCAAAAGTAATTGATACACCTCCTGTAGCAGCTGTTGCTAAAGACGGTATTCAGCTTATCGCTAAAGCCCGTGTAACAGTTCGTGCAAACATTAGACAATTGGTTGGTGGTGCTGGTGAAGACACTATTTTAGCTCGTGTTGGTGAAGGTATTGTTTCTTCAATTGGTTCATCACATACCCATAAAGCAGTGCTTGAAAATCCAGATTCAATTTCAAAATTGGTATTGAATAAAGGACTTGATGCTGGAACTGCATTTGAGATCTTATCTATTGATATTGCTGATATCGACATCGGTAAAAATATCGGTGCTGGTCTTCAAATGGATCAGGCAGAAGCTGATAAAAACATTGCACAGGCTAAGGCCGAAGAAAGACGAGCTATGGCTGTTGCCCTTGAACAAGAGATGATTGCAAAAGCTCAGGATATGCGCGCTAAAGTAATTGAAGCCGAAGCACAAGTTCCATTAGCAATCTCAGGAGCGTTTAAAGATGGGAATCTTGGTGTTATGGATTACATGAAGTATAAAAACATCATGGCTGATACTGAAATGAGGGATTCAATCGCCGGAGAAGAAAAAGGTAAGAAGAAGAAAAAATAATCAAACAATTAGATAAAATGAAGTCCGATCTTATTTAGGTCGGACTTTTTTAATAACTACCCTTCATAAATACAACACAATTTCATGGAAGTTGTCAATATATCGGCTAATATCTATCAATTTGTTTTCAGTAATAAAAAGCGAGAATATCCACTTAATATTACTGCCCTAATTCAGGATAATCAAGCAATAATTATTGATGTAGCCTATGAAAGACACGCTAAAAAAGTAAAAGCTTATTTAGAAAACAAAGGCATATCTGAATTTATAATTTACCTATCACATCATCATGAAGACCATATAGATGGTTGCAAATGTTTTGATGGCTGCAAAATATACGGAAGCAATTTATTTAGTCAGGACTTTCAAGAACACCTACAAACTGATGGTTTCCTAAAAAACTTCGAACCAAACAATCACATTACTGACAAACAAATCCACTCCTATTCAAACTTTAAGATAGAACACCTATACACTCCCGGTCACAATAAATGTTCATTCTCCTTTTACATCAATAATGAGGTTTTGTATGTGGGCGACTTAATCTTTTTTAATCGCAAAGGTTTGCCCTCACTACCCTATTTAGATGCGAATTCAATCATTGATGAATACATCGAAAGTATGAATCGAATTCAGAAGCTTAATCCAAAGCATATTTTATTTGGGCATGGTCAACACATCTCTGATGAAAGTGAGATAAAAAAATTGATTAAAACACACACAAACTACCTCATTAATTTAAAATCTAAGAAGAAAAATTCTCTGGAAGATTGTTTAGAGGGTGATATTACCTCCTACTGTGGAGTCAATTTCCATTCGAGTAATTTATTGAAAATTACCGGGTAAAAGTATCTCCGACTCACTAAATCATTTAATCAATCATTCACTTTTGAAGAAATATGTTGCTCAGCATGTTTTTTAACATTCGCTTAACGTTTTTATGTGTTTTTCAACATATCTTTGTCGAAGATTTTATTTCATAAGTTTAGGTTTAGATTAGTTTTATTGGTTTAGTTAGGTTAGAAAAGGGTAGATGGAGATCTGCTCTTTTTTTTTGCTCTAAATCGAACAACCACTGCCCTCACCACCAATCTTGTCAAAATAAAGAAAGCCCCAACTCAAGCAAAACCATGGAGCAACATTGTGGTGATGGTATCAGCGAGGCCTAGAGCAAGTAGCAACCTAGTGGTGAAAATTCCACCGATCCCTAAAGCAAGCAGCAACATCATTACAATTATTCCAGCCAGGACAAATTCATGGAGTACCTGTATGAGTATTCTTCCCATATAGGGTAATTTGTTAGAAGAACCAGGAAAGGATTATACCCCCTAGGCAACATTCTTCCTTGCGCCGACCTACGATTACCCCAACGAGCTAACAAACAAGCTTTCGCGGGTATGCGAATGGCTCAGCCATCCATAAATGGAACAATCGTAGGGTAGCGAAAGCTCCAGCGAGGGTAAAAGCATACAATTGTAGAGGGTACGAAAGCTTCTCCGTAATCAAAAACATATGTTCGTAGGGTGGCGACGGTTTGTTTACTACAAAAGAGATAGCCGTCGTAGGGCTACGACAATTCAGGAATAATATCACCCTCACCGCCTAATTTAGTACCTAATGAATTTGTCCCCCTGAATTCAGGGGGACGAGGAGAATCCGAATTTATGAGGTTTCGACGGAGGGGGTGAGTTTTGTCTGATCTACAAAAAATGGGTTCAATTATATCGTCCGGGAAAACGTTTTCCACAAAATAACATCTCACGCCAGACGTAGGAATGGTGCGACTCCTGTACCCAGCGCTATGCACTGGGCTATTGCTACTTTGCCCCTTCAGGGCTTAAACTTTGAATTCTTCTTAGATGACATCAAAATCACACGACAAAATACCCCATCGGGGTTAAATATCAATAGCCCGGGGTAAGTGAACGTAGTGAATGCAACCCTGGGTTACGAATGCACACATTCAATTAGGCGCATCTGGGAGGTTGATTAAAACACGGCTATTTCATGCGCCGCATTATCATTGGTTAATTATTATTGATATTTCGTCTGGGAGATCGTTTTCCACAAAATATCATCTCACACCAGACAATGGAAATAGTATATCATCTGTACCCAGTGCGTTGCACTGGGCTATTGCTACTTTGCCCCTTCAGGGCTTAAACTTTGAATTCTTCTTAGATGACATCAAAATCACACGACAAAATACCCCATCGGGGTTAAATATCAATAGCCCGGGGTAAGTGAACGTAGTGAATGCAACCCTGGGTTACGAATGCACACATTCAATTAGGCGCATCTGGGAGGTTGATTAAAACACGGCTATTTCATGCGCCGCATTATCATTGGTTAATTATTATTGATATTTCGTCTGGGAGATCGTTTTCCACAAAATATCATCTCACACCAGACAATGGGATGGTGCGACTCCTTTACCCAGCGCTATGCTGGCCTATTGCGTCTTGCCCCTTCAGGGCTTAAAATCTATAGAAATTTCTAATACCCCTCAATAATCTCTTTATGCCTCGAACATGAAACTACATGGTCATTTACCATTCCGGCGGCTTGCATGTGGGCGTAAAGAATGGTGGAACCAACAAATTTAAAACCTCGCTTTTTAAGATCTTTGCTAATCTCATCGGATAATGGAGTGTTAGCAGGAATGTCAGCCATCGTTTTAAAATGGTTCACAATAGGCTTGTGGTTTACAAATCCCCAAATATATTTATCAAAAGTGCCAAACTCCTTTTGAACTTCAAGAAAGCACTGGGCATTGTTTATGCTGGCTGCAATCTTTTGCTTGTTCCTGATAATACCAGCATTTCCCATAAGCTCGGCTACCTTTGCTTCATCGTATGCTGCTACTTTCTCTGCATCAAAACCATCATAAGCCAGTCGGTAGTTCTCACGTTTTTTCAAAACGGTTATCCAGCTTAGTCCAGCCTGAACACCTTCCAGAATCAGAAATTCAAATATTTTTTGGTCATCATGAACAGGTACTCCCCACTCTTCATCATGATAATTCAAATACAAATCATTTCCCAGACACCAGTCACATCTTGTTTCCATAGGTTAAAAATTCTAAATTTTAATAAAAATACAAAAAACAGATCGTTGAAAGCTAAAATATTATTTTTGCTCTTTGTAAATTGCGCAGCTATGAGACTTAAACTAATTGTACTACTTCTGCTTGTTGGAAATTTTTCCTTTGCCCAGCTAAATATCAGCCACTACATGCGTGTTGGACAAACCCGTATTCAGATTGGTAATTATGTTGGGGCGATTGAGAACTTCAACATTGTCATTAAATTTAAGCCACAACTACCCGAACCTTTTTATTACCGGGGAACTGCGAAGCATCAATTGGAAGATTTCAGGGGAGCAATTGTAGATTACAACCAGGCAATTCGTATTAAACCTTATTATCCGAATGCTTTTATGCATCGCGGACTGGCTCATTTAAACCTGAAGAACTATGATCGTGCAGTTGCTGATTATAACCGAGCATTGGAGCTTGACCCTGATAATGAAGCGGTGTACAATAATCGGGGGATTGCAAAGCTTTCGCAGAAGGATATTGAAGGTGCAATTGAGGATTATAACAAAGCACTGGCTATTAATTCGAAGTTCATAAATGCATTGATTAACCGAAGCAATGCAAACATTTTGAAAGGAGATACCAGAGAGGCTATCCGCGATTTAAATAAAGCCATTATTATACGTCCACACTATGCCAGCGCCTACTTACTGCGCGGGTTGGCTCGTTTTGAGCTGGATGATTATGCTGCCGCTTTGCGTGATTTTGATCAGACATTAAAACTCGATTCTAAAAACGAATTTGCATTTAATAACCGTGGTATTGTCAAGCAAAAGCTTGAGGATTATCATGGAGCAATTATGGATTATGATTTAGCTCTTGATCTCAACCCCACCTTGCCTAATGCTTATTTTAACCGTGGTATTGCTAAAGAAGTTCTAAAGATTCCGGGATTCGAAAGTGACTACGCCACAGCGGCCAAGCTTGATCCTAGACTGGATATCAGGCAGCGTACCATTGAAGAAAACGCACTGGCTCAAAATCAGCAGCAACAACAGCAACAAAGTCAGACAAAAGCGAACACTCAAAATACAGCTTCAAACAAACAACAGGCACAAAATACGCAGAACAAAAAGGCTGCTCAAACTCCTAAACGACCTTCAACCAAACCAAAAAAGGATAAGCAGGAAGAAACTCAGGAGCAGAAAGACCGAAGAAGGTTTAGATTATCGCTGGCCGATACACGAAACCTACCAACCAACGAGGATGAAGAAGTGGAAGATGGCCGTATTCAAAACCGAAACATCATTATTGAATTGCAAACAACTTTTGTAATTTCTTCATACAGCAAAACGTCTACCGATCTTGAACGTTTACAATATTACAACTTGGCTTTGGAGCAGCTAAATAGTTATAATAACTATACGCCTACCATGACGATCTCTAATCAGGAAGAAACTTATTACGTTGAGGAGTATAAAAACAACATCCTTTATTTCAACGAGAAAGTTGACAATAACCCTGTTGCAGAGAATTATTTAAGCAGGGGTATTTTCAGGCTTCTAACCGAAGATTACAATAATGCACTAAGCGATTTTAACGAAGCGATTAAGCAGGATGAAAAGAATACGCTGGCTCATTTCTCTCGTGCCAACTGCCGCGAAAAAATGGTTGAGTTGCTTGAATCCTTACCTGACTTTTCTGAAGACCTAACCATTCCGGTTGGAACACCAAATACGAATGCACCAGAGAAAGTAAAAGTAATTACCGATTATCAGGATATTTTAAATGATTACCAGGTATGTATTTTTATCAATCCTAAGTTTCCATTTGCCTATTACAACAAAGCTTATATTCTTTGCAAACTGGCGAAATATCAGGAAGCAATCCGTAATTTTGATCAGGCCATTGAATTGCAATCTGACTTTGCCGAAGCCTACTTCAACCGTGGTTTAACACGCATTTACCTCGATGATATTGAAGGTGGAGCTAAAGATTTAAGTAAAGCCGGAGAGCTTGGAATTCAGGATGCCTACAACATTATTAAACGCTACTGTAACTAAATGAAAAACAATCAGCCGCTAGCAGAAAGACTTCGTCCAAAAACCTTGGATGACTACATTGGACAGGAACACCTAGTTGGTGAAGGTGCTGTTTTGCGGAAAATGATTGAGTCGGGCAATATCTCATCCATTATTTTGTGGGGACCTCCCGGAGTTGGGAAAACTACACTGGCAAAGATTATTGCAAACACACTGGATCGTCCGTTTTATACATTGAGTGCCGTTAGTTCTGGCGTAAAAGATGTGCGTGAGGTAATTGAAAAAGCGAAAAAGCAACAATTCTTTAGCAAGCCTAACCCAATTCTGTTTATCGATGAGATTCATCGTTTCAGTAAATCGCAGCAAGATTCATTACTTGGTGCTGTTGAAGAAGGTATAATTACGCTTATTGGTGCAACAACCGAAAACCCATCTTTCGAGGTCATCTCTCCCCTGCTTTCACGTTCTCAGGTTTATGTGCTGAAACATTTGGAAAAAGAAGGATTGCTCAGGATACTTGATCATGCTGCAAAAAATGATGCTGACCTCAAGGAAAAAGAGATTATTATTGAAGAGAATGAATCCATTCTCCGCTTTTCTGGTGGCGATGCTCGTAAATTGCTAAATGTTCTCGAACTGGTTGTTTATGCTGAAGAAGGTGATAAGATTATTATTACCAACGAAAAAGTAACAGATATATTACAGAATAATCTTTCCATCTACGATAAAAATGGAGAGATGCATTACGACATTATTTCGGCCTTTATTAAAAGTGTTCGTGGTAGTGATCCTGATGCGGCTGTCTATTGGCTGGCACGTATGATTGAAGGTGGTGAAGACGTTAAATTCATCTCTCGCAGGTTGGTTATTCTGGCGGCTGAAGATATTGGTTTGGCTAATCCAAATGCACTGCTTCTTGCCCAAAGTACTTTTGATGCAGTTCACCAGATTGGTCACCCCGAAGCTCGTATCATTCTTTCAGAGTGCACTATTTATTTAGCGACATCTCCTAAAAGTAATTCCGCTTACGAAGCTATTAATAAAGCTCAGCAGCTTGTATCTCAAACAGGAAATCTACCTGTTCCATTGCATATTCGGAATGCACCAACCAAATTGATGAAGGATTTGGGATATGGGAAAGATTACAAGTACTCACATGCTCACAAAGGCAACTTTGCGGATCAAGACTTTCTTCCCAAAGAAATTAAAAACGAACGAATTTACACTCCTCAGAATAATCCATCGGAAGGTAAGATTTTGGAACGTTTGAAAAATTGGTGGGGCAAACGATTTGAAAGATAGAATGCTAGAAAAAAGAGCCATGAGCCAAGAAACAAGAAGTAAGCTAAAAGATCAATGT
Source organism: uncultured Sunxiuqinia sp. (assembly GCA_965372405.1). Taxonomy (GTDB): domain Bacteria; phylum Bacteroidota; class Bacteroidia; order Bacteroidales; family Prolixibacteraceae; genus Sunxiuqinia. Next base: position 20,927 of record CBDVCE010000024.1, on the reverse strand, counting down.
CTTACTTATACATCAAGTTGCCAGTTTTCAGTCACAGTATTTAGTTTTTTGTTTTACAATCTGAAAAACCGAATATCCAGTAATCAATAAACAACAACCAAAACTTAACTGCTAATAAGTTAAGAGTAGAATTATCAGACTACCAAAAACCCGTAATTCACAACCCGAATCAAATCCAGGCTCTAACTTTATAATAAGCCATAGCTGTTATTTCACGTGCAATCAGAACTTCATATTTCAAATGATTCCAGAACCGGTAACGAAAAATAATACTTCCACCAACATCAGGAGTTAAAAACCGGTTGCCGCCAAGCTCATCATCAATAAACATTAGGTCGGCCTCTAGTGCATTCTCAAAAGCAGGAAGTGCATTCACATTTAGAAACCCTGCTTTCTCAAACGTTAGAACTGAACGGCGCATATGCTCTGGTGAAGTAACCAATAGAATGGGTTTATCAGAAAAACTTTCTCCACGAAAAAAGCGAAGCTTTAAAGCCTGAGAACGCGTATTTTTGCCTATGTTTTCATGAAAGATTCGATCTTTTGCAATCCCTCGGTTTTGCAATTCGACACTCACTAAAATAGGGGTACTTGTTTCATCCAATAAATTGCCAGGCAGACTAATTACAATCTTGCTCTCTGGAAAAGCTTTTGCAGCCTTTACTGTATAATGTGCCCGCATTAAGTTTGATTCGCTTGGCATACCTCCACCACCCAAAAAGACGATGTAGGCAGGTTTAGTATCAAGCTTTGACATGCTTGTCCCCAACCAATGATAGGCATAAAAAGGCAAACTGGTAAAGCTTAAAATAAGCAATAGCATAAAAACCATTCCGCTAGTCAGAAAGACGAATTTGAAAAATATAGATAGTCGTTTCAAGAGTCTCCGCAACATCATTTATTTTTTTTTAAAATTAGACATTCAATGTGAAATTGGCACTACATAACCGTCAACTTTTCTGTCTGAGGCCTGCATATTTCTACTATCTTTGTTTAAACACAATAAAAAAACAGCTTTGGAACTAAAAATACGAGAAGAACTTATTCAGCTCTTCGAAACTCATTTTAAGGAAGAAATGACAGGATTTGAAATGCTTCCTGCTTCAGGTTCTTATAGAGAATATTGCCGAATTAAAAGTGAAAATTGTAAAGCCATTGGAGCATTCAATCTTGATATCAAAGAAAATACAGCTTTCCTTGAATTTTCAGAATCATTTTCTAAAAGTGAGATTCCAGTACCTGAAATTTTCATTATCAATAAATCAAAGACCTGCTATCTTCAAGAAGATCTGGGCAATACAACCCTTTTTGATTTCCTGAGCAAGACTAGAGAACTGGAAGAGTTCTCGCACAATATAATTGACGAGTACAAGAAGGTTCTTGAGCTGTTACCTAAAATTCAGGTATTAGCCAGTAAAAATATTGAATACAAGTATTGTTACCCTCGAGCTACATTCGATAAGCAGTCGATGATGTGGGACTTAAATTATTTCAAGTATTACTTCTTAAAACTGGCTAAAGTTCCTTTTGACGAGCAAGCTCTTGAAGATGATTTTCAGAATTTCAGTAACTACTTGCTTGATGCTGACAATGATTTTTTCATGTTTCGTGATTTCCAGTCAAGGAACATTATGCTGAAAGATAAAGATGTATTTTTCATTGACTATCAAGGAGGAAGAAAGGGAGCTTTACAATACGATCTTGCTTCACTTCTTTACGATGCGAAGGCCGATATACCGCAATCAGTGAGAAATGAATTACTTGAGTTCTATCTGGATGAACTTGAAAAATATCTTCCAACTAACCGGGAGGAATTTAAAGCTTACTTTACCGGATATGTTCTTATTCGTATTATGCAGGCCATGGGAGCCTATGGGTTTAGAGGTTTCTACGAGAAAAAAGAACACTTCCTTAAAAGTATTCCATTTGCATTGCAAAACCTTAGCTGGCTGCTTAAAAACAATAATATTCCAATTGAATTGCCTGAGCTTTTAAGTGTGCTAGAAAAAGTTTGTGAATCTGATTTTCTAAAATCTATAGGATCAAAAAAGGGATCGCTTACTGTTACCGTGACCAGTTTTTCCTATAAAAAAGACATACCTGTTGATAATTCGGGGAATGGCGGAGGCTATGTTTTTGATTGTAGGGCAGTACATAATCCCGGACGTTACGATGAATATAAACAGTTAACCGGTCGTGATCAGGAAGTAATTCGCTTTTTGGAAGAGAGATCGGATATACAAACATTTATAGATCCTGTTTTAAAGCTGGTGAGCCAATCAGTTGAAATTTATCTTTCCAGAGGTTTTTCTCACTTAAGTGTGAGCTTTGGTTGCACAGGAGGTCAGCACCGATCCGTCTATTCTGCTGAGAGACTTGCTGAATTTTTAAAAAACAATTATCCGGTAAATGTTGTTCTTTTGCACAGAGAACAAGATTTTAAGTAGAATGAGTAAAACAGCCTGTAAGAAATCGGAATACAAATCGCCAGATAATCCAAAATATATTTGCAAAAGATGTGAGGCCGAAGCGAAAAAGAAAGACAAAGTTTGCAAGCCTAAAAAGATAAAATAATTGCCAAACGTATTAGTTATGGGTAAAGTTATCTTCTTTCTAATCATCTTTATTTTAACAGTAAATCACCTTTGGGCTAAGGACAAAGATACTGCGTCATCTGACAGTATCACCATAGAAGAAATTACGGTTAATGCTTTTCATTATCAAAAACGATTGCTTGATACACCTGGTGCCATCTCAATTATTTCAACTGATCAAATTTCAAAATCATCAAACAAGCCTGTAGACTATCTTGTCAATCAAATACCCGGTGTTTACATGCAAAGTGGAACACTAAATACCAACCGATTATCCATTCGGGGTATTGGAAGCCGTACACCCTACTCCACCAATAAAATAAGAGCATACTTCGAAGGTATTCCACTGACAAACGGTGTTGGTGAAACGAGTATTGAAGATTTAGACCTCTCTATGATTTCAAAAATTGAAATTATTAAAGGACCTTCATCAGGGTTCTATGGAAGTGGACTTGGTGGCACCCTACTATTTGAGGCCAAACAACCAAGAGATGAATTTGTAGAAATATCTACAGAAGTTTCTTCTTTCGGAACTTATAGGCAGAATGCTTCTGTATTTATGAATAACAATGAATACCACCACAGTTTGCATATAAGTAATCTTTCATCAGATGGCTACCGGGAGAACAATGAGACAGACAGGACTAATATCACCTACCTTGGCAAACTCCCTGTTGACAACCACGAATTCGATTTACTCATTAATCACACTAGTTTAAAGGCCTTTATCCCTAGCTCCATTGACTTAGAGACCTTCACATCTACACCGGAAAAAGCAGCAAGCAATTGGGCAGAAACAGAGGGATTTGAAGATTATGAAAAAATAACGGCTGGGTTTTCGGTCGTTTCAGAATGGAAACGGAATTGGGAAACTCAGATCAGCATTTTTGGGAATCAATTCAAAAACTACGAATTGCGTCCATTCAACATCCTACAAGAAAACAGCTATTATTATGGCAATCGAATCATCTTTGAGAAAAAGATTCAAAATGAGAAAAGTAATTGGTCTTTAATATTTGGTAATGAAACCTTTTTTGAGAACTACGAATGGGCAACCTTTGAAAATATAAGTCAGCAACAAGGTGAGTTTCTTTCTGAGAACAAAGAAAAAAGAAACTACATCAATCTATTTCTGGCAGGCAAAGCTGATTTCAATAATAAGTTATTGCTTTCATTTGGTGCTAATGTTAATACAACTCATTATAATTACACAGATCTTATAAGCGACACAAGTAATCAGGATGGAAAGCATCGTTTCAAAACCATTGTATCACCTCGGTTAGCCTTAAGCTATCCTCTAACTCCCACACAGCGAGTATTTGCTAATATTAGTCACGGTTTCTCACCACCTACTCTGGAGGAATCATTACTTCCCGGTGGAAATCGAAACCCTGAAATACAGCCTGAAACGGGCTGGAATTTTGAACTGGGAAGCAGAGGATCTCCTTTCAGCGGATTTTACTATGATATTTCAGCCTATTATATGAGTATTAAGAATCTGTTGGTTTCCCGACGCATTAATGAAAATGAATACATGGGCATCAATGCCGGAAAATCAGCACATCCTGGAATTGAGTATTTAGTCAGAATTGATCTTTTGAATACTAAAAAATCAATTCTGCAATTGACTCATAATGGGACATACTCTCCAGCCTACTTTATTGATTTTATTGACAATGGAAATGATTACTCAAATAACGAACTAACTGGAACACCGAAATTCATTAGCAATAATACTCTGGACTATACCATAAAGAGTAAATTCAATATAAACCTTCAACATCAATACACTGGTAGCATGCCCTTACACGATGATAATTCGATTTATAGTGACAACTATTCATTATTCACCATTCAATCTTCATATAAAACCGATTGGAAATTATTGAATATTGAAATAATCGCAGGGGTCTATAATCTATTTGATAAAAAATATGCATCGATGCTATTAATAAATGCCAATAGTTTTGGAGGACGTGCACCACGCTATTATTATCCGGGATTGCCGAGAAACTATAGTCTGAAATTGAAGATCAGCTATTCAATTTAAATAGAAAAACATGATTATCCCATTATATAAAATCGATTCTAATAATAATTCTTCACCCTTCCAATAACTATCCGTGGTAAAAATAAGTCAACGCCTTCCTTTAAAAGATTGAAGGTAAACTTGATTTTTTATCAATTCGTTTCTCACAATCACTACTTACCAATAATTCAGTTTCTCTTCACACAAAATAAAGATCAAAAAAAAAGCTACTCAAAAAGAGTAGCTTAAATATATTTCAGAATAATTTACTATCCATTAATAGCCTGCACACATGCACCTTTAAGTTGTTGTGCTGTTGAATCATCAGGTTTAATCTCTAAAGCTTTATCAAATAAAGGCAGTGCCTTTTTAAATTCAGCTTTTGCATTATTTGTAGCTTTCTTGTACTGGTCGTCAGTAGTTTTGTATTTACCAGCAGCAACTTCACTTGCAGCAGCAGAAAGAATAGCAGCTCCTTTTTTGTAGAAAGCATTACCTTCTTTTAAGTAATATTTTGCAAGACTACTTTTCAATTTTTTGTCATTTGGATTTTTAGTTAATCCTTCAGTTAGCGTTGCAGCATATGCAGCTTTATCTCCACCTTTTAATTGAGAAGTAGCTTTATACAAATAAGCTGTTGCTACTTTGTAATTTGCTTCAATTGATTGTCCAAAGTATTTAACGGCTGAATCATATGACTTCACTTTATATGCACAATATCCAGCATTGTAATTCATTGCTTTGTCATCTTCTGCATCTCCCCAATTGGCAGTTGCTTTTTCAAATAACCCCAGAGCTTTCTTATAATCTTTTGCCCTTAACGCTTCATTTCCTTCATTTTTCAATTTTATGGCATCAACTGCATCTTGAGCAAAGCCAGCAACCATTCCAAAACAAAATGCAATTACCAAAAAAATACGCTTCATAACTTCTAAGTTTTTCAATTTTATAATTCAATAATGTTAAAGTTCCATCATTTTTGACGATAATCACCAAAAATAGTAATAATGATTTAAAAACCTAAATTTAAATCTTAAATGCATAGCCCAGTAACAAGATTACTGATAATCTGCTACTTATTATAAGTGACAACAGAATAGAGAAAAAGTTTTAATAGAATGGAAAAACTTAGCGAATACGATCAATTGAACGAACAAGCGCTTCATCTTTACCTATATTTCTAATAGCCAGATAGTCGAAGATAATAGCGACTATAGGAAAAACAACTGAATATTTAAAATTTATTTCGGCACCACTAAAACTATAATAGGTGAAGAAATAGAACATTCCAAACAAACCAAGCAACAACAAAATAGAAAAAACAAGAAATCGAATTTGACGAATTCGTTTTTTGTATAGAAAAATTGCAATTAGATGAACCAATAAGATAATTCCGATGAAGACTGCAATTGGAAGGCCACTTTCTTCAACTACATTGTTTCGAACAATCCCTCGAATATCAAAAAGAAAAAGTTCACTACCGTGGGCAATCTCGGCAAAAGGCAGTACAAAAAGTAAACCGATTAACACTGCCGATAAGAATATATAAAGGGTTTGTATACGCTGAATCATAACATTAATATTTTGTGGCAAAATTACTGTTTTGAATATAAGATACAAGTTAAATTTCGAGTAGATTAATCAATTATAATTCGACTAGCACCCTTTTGTTTGATTTGGTGTACCAAATGTAGCCGTCAATATTTTTATATCCACAAGCTTTTAACTCACGCATGTACGATTTCACCTGATACAGATATTTATCAAGTTCAAGCTCGCCTGATTTATAATCAACAACAATAAGCTTATCATCCCCGATCATAATCCGATCTGGTCGTTTTATTCCCTTTGTTCCAGAAAGAATACTTCGTTCATTCACAACACGATAAGTCCCATTAAACCACGAACTAATATCATCATCAGAAACCATGAGTTTTATCTGACTCCTTATGTCATCTGCAATAGCAGGACTTACTATTCCCTGAAAAACAAGTTTATCAATAGACGAATCAACTTCATCGGCAGTCTTAATTGTAGCTAAAACCTCATGAATAATCTTTCCTAAATTCACCTTGCTTTGCTGCATATCTTCTGAAAAGTAATTTTCATATCTTCTTCGAAGCTCCAGGTTATCTTTAAAATCAACAAACTTAAACTCATCCAACAAAATGGAGTTATCCTTTTTTTGTTTTTGATCTTGAACAACATTTAATCGCCCAAATTCAAAAACCTCATTTTCAGAATCAAAATGATCGTCAAGTTTGATCCGAAGATCAGTGTCAGAAATCGAAATCTTTTCAGCAATATTGAAACTTGTATTCAATAAATCACCCACTGAATTCAATTTACCTTTATCGTAAACCGACCAGGTAAATAGTGCCAAACGAGCCCTAGTAAATGCAACATACAAAAGATTAAAATTATCAATGTAACCGCTAATTTTTTCTTCAAAATACTCTTTACTTAAAAACGAATCAGCCATTGACGATTCATATTTAACAGGCACCAATTCCAACTCATTAAAAGGTTCAACCGAAGGCTGACACCATAAAATTGGGGCATGTTGCACTGATTTAATACCGATAGGCCAATCACAAAAAGGAATAAATACATAGTTGTACTCCAGCCCTTTTGCCTTATGCACAGTTTGAATTCGAATGGCATCAATATCTTCAGAAACAGCAATGGTCTTTTTATGTCCTTGTTCTTCCCACCAATTTAGGAAAGCAGAAACCTCAGCCGGACGAGATTTCATAAAAGCACCAAGTTGATCAATAAAAGCCTGCAAATAAGCCTGCTCGTCTTTTAACTCGAACAAATTAAACTGATTACAAACCTCAAAAACAATCTCTTGCAGATTCTTTGTAAACAATTTCTGTTTAAATTCTCCACTCTGTATAAATGTGGTAAAATCATTATTTTCATCTTTTGAATCTTCAAATTGCTCACTTTGACTAGGTGAATATTTTTCACGGAAATCCATTAACAACTGATCTGTTGATTTTTGAAGACTCAAATTTGGCTCTGCATTCAATTCGATAAGTCGGGGTAAAAGATTTTCATAATAATCATGATTTAATGAAGCAATAAGTAAATCATCATCAGGAGTATTTATCAACTCAAGCACACTTAATAGAAAGCAAACTAAAACCGAATTTTTCACATATAAAGACTCACTGGACAAAACATTAAAATTATAAGAAGAATCGGCTGTCTCTTTTTCATTCAATAAACGATCAGCAATTAATTTAGCTTCGTCCTTTTTACGAACCAGAATTGCGATATCGCCAACATTCACACCCAAATCCTGCAACTCTTTTATCTTTTCAACCAACTCATCTAAAACAATCTCCTGGGGATCGATCTCTGCATTTCTATCTTTTTTATGGAATCGCATCCTGACAAATCCATCCTCTGCAATCAATGAATTTCCAATTTGCTGTATGCTGTCCTTATAAATAGATTGTAGAGATGGAAACTGAACATCTGCCGTAAAATGCTTCTTAATTTCTTCCAAGAAATGTTGATCCAAAAGGGTTGAAGCCAATGTGAATATTGAATTATTAAAACGGATAACATTTCCAGCACTTCGCCAATTATTATTCAACAAGTTTTCACTAACTCCATCAAATGGAAAATCATCTTCAATCTTGCCAGCCAAGAGCCTCCAATCACCATTTCTCCAACGATAAATAGCTTGCTTAACATCCCCAACAACCATCCCTAAGTTATCTTCAGACAATGAATTATTGATTAACGGCTGGAAATTTCCCCATTGTAAGCCAGAGGTATCCTGAAACTCATCAATCATGAAGTGTTGATAAAACGTTCCGGTTTTCTCATAAATAAAAGGAGCATCGGCATCTGAGATTATTTCTTTTAATAAATTACCTGACTCAGAAATTAAAACAACACCTTTCTCTCGAACAAGCTTTCGCATAACCGACTGCAAATCGACTAAAATTGCAAGCGTATAAAGCTGTTTACTTATAAGCTTTGCAGTATTGTATTCTGGCAGATTGCTGGTATAAAAATCAACAGCTTCAAACAACAATAGCTGTAGTTTATTGGCTACAGATTGAATTATTTCACTATCTGTCTTTTTATAAAATACAGATGGATCTTCTAAAGCATCTTCAATTCGTTTTCCAATTTTCAGTTCTGCATTTAAAAGAGTGTTAAACGCATTTGCAGGCCCTGATTTGCCATATTTAAAGTCACTTACAGATAAGCCTGCTTCATTTATTATATTAATCCCTTGCTTTCCTAGTTGCTTCAATCTATTCTCAAATTGAAAAATAATTTGTTGAAGCTTTTTCCGATAAGAATGAATAAAAACTTTATCATTCAACTTTTTATAAAGCTGCTCATTTTGTTCTTTAAAAGTCTCATTATAAATCTGATTCCCTAGAACGAGAATATCCCTCTTCAGATTCCACCCTTCGCCTTCCAGTATTTTATCCTTGGCAAATTGCTTAAGCCATTCAAGCAAATCTTCATCCTCTCCAACAGAAAGCAGTAACTGGTCAACTGCTTCCTCTAAGATTAAGTTTTCTTCCAAATCAACCTGATAGGCAGTATTAATGCCCAACTCTCGATTAAACGCTTTTATCACACGTTGAAAAAAGCTATCGATGGTACTTACGGAAAAACGTGAATAGTCATGCAGAATATTCTTTAGGCTTTTTTTAGCTCTTGAACTTAACTCTATCTCCGAAAGCTCCAATTCCTTGGACAAAACTTCCATATATGCTGTTTCTTCACCATTAGAAATCTTATATAACTCATCGACAACCCGATGTTTCATTTCCGCGGTCGCTTTATTTGTAAATGTTACTGCAAGAATGTGCTTGTAATTCCATTCACCCGAAAGTACAATTTTCAGATATTCAATAGCTAATCGAAATGTTTTACCAGAACCAGCGGAGGCTTTATAGAGTTGTAATTTTGACATATTAATCTTTCTATAAAAGTAGAAAAACTAATAAAACTAATGGAGCAAAATGAAATAGTTTTTTAAACAGGAAACTTAAGAAGTTACTCGAGTTACTTTCTCTCCAACAATAAAAGGATGTGCAATCCGAAGCTTTTTTGCAAGTCGTGCTTTAGCTGAAAACAAAGGAATACACATTGTTAACGGGCTTAAACTCTCGGGAAGATAATTCTCATTCAATTCAAAACAAACCGCACCAGCCTGTTCTACCTTTTGCTTAACTTTTTGAGTTCGTTCAGACTGCTTCCCTTTTGGATTAATAAAAATTACAACTGATCTTCCTGCAGCTTCTTTAATCCCATGATCATACTGAGAAAGCGACATTCCAATAAACGGCATACGAGTACTTTCAGTCAATATTAATGCAGCCTGTAAGGCAGTTCCAACATTTGGGCCACTACCCACAACATAAAATCCTTTATAACGTCTTCTTCGTACCAATTTATACAGCTTCTCTCCAAGCTCCTCTCCTTCATGGATCAATTCAGAGAAACGCTCATTTAAGCTTTTAAAGGCAGGTTGAGTATCTATTCCGTGTCCGGTATAAAGCGTAACTAACGAATTCACATAAGTCTTGGTAGACGAATAATTTTCAACACCAGCATGGATATTTACTACAAAGTCAACATTGGGATGTTTGGCCAATGCTGATGTTTCATCATTTACAATTGGCACAAAACTATCAAACCGATCAGCACACCATAGGGTTTCAGAACTTAATCCAGATTGTGAAATTAGGACAGCACGTTCAAACTGTTTGGTTTTTTCAAGATAATTGAAGTACTCTGATGCCAATTCAGGATAAATTTTCACACCCTGATAACGTAATGACAAGGCAGCAAAATAAGATGACCCCATCCCGATGTAAGGAACTTTCTCTGGCAGAACCAACCCTTTGTTTTTTTCAAAACACATTCGTGCCAAATGTGGTATTTCAAAAATTTCTGTAATCATACCCAACTACCTCCTGTTAATAACCAATATTACAAATATTCATTGGAACAAATGTTATCTTAAAGGAACTTTTTTGCTGCAGATATCGCCTGAGCACCATAACCGCCCCCAAAAAGATAGTAGTGATTCAATATATGATAGATTTGATAAAGCTGAACTCTCTCTTGCCAACTAGCTTCTAAGTTGCTTATTTCCAAATATATTCCCCATGTCAAATTAGAGAATCCACCGAACATGGTCATGATTGAAAGTTCCATTTCAGGAACAGCATAATAAGTAGCTGGATCAATAATGACAGGACCATGACTTGTATACATATAATTCCCAGACCAGAGATCACCATGAATAAGACAAGCTTGGTGATTATTACCAATTAACTCAGGTAATCTGTCAACCAGTCTGTGGTAAGAATCAATTTCATCGGATGATATGGAACAAGATTTCCTGATTTCTTCAACCAAATACAAAATTCGGTTTTCACCAAAAAACTTGACCCAATCAGGATTCCATTCATTTGGTTGCTTTGTTGAACCACAGTAATTATCATGATAAAATCCAAATTGATTAGAAGTTTTTTGATGAAGAATAGCCAAACCCCTGCCCAGTTTTTCTTCCTGATTTGACACAATACCAGCAGGAAAGTACTCCATCAAAATATAACCGGGAGTTTGGTTAACCTCCTTGAAAAGAATAACCTCAGGTACTTTTAGAAACTCATTTGAAATGGAAGCCATTTCATTTAATCCTTCCGCCTCTTTTACAAACAAATCTGGAGCAACATGCTGGTTCCACTTTAAAAAGAAGTTCCCTTCATTTGAATTTATCACCTGGGTATGACTAATACAGCCCCCACCAACAATGTGAGTCTTGTTAATGATTAGTTCTTTGCCATACTTTTCAAGGTAATCATCACAAACAATATCAAGTACTTGATTTTCCATATCATTAAATATCTGGAATATGAAATGAAAAAACAAGCATAAAAAAAACCTTCCCAAATGGGAAGGTTCTATGCTTATTATCACCTAATTTCTAACTATTTATTTCACCTTATCAATAATAGCTTTAAAAGCTACAGGTTGATTTGTTGCTAAATCGGCAAGAACTTTACGATTGATCTCGATATTTTTCTTTTTCAATAAACCGATTAACTGAGAATAACTTAATCCTTCTTGGCGTGCAGCAGCGTTAATACGCTGAATCCACAAAGCACGGAAATTTCTCTTTTTAACTTTTCTGTCACGGTAGGCATATGTTAAACCTTTTTCATGTGCATTTTTTGCAACCGTCCAGACATTTTTACGGGCACCCCAGTAACCTTTAGTTTGCTTGAGGATTTTTTTCCTACGAGCCCTAGATGCTACAGAATTTACTGATCTTGGCATAATTTTCAATTTTTGAGTGGTTAGCGTCCCGATTATTTATTCGGAATCTTTCTGCTAATTCACCCTGTTTTTTTACTCTTTTTAATTCAACTTTTTTTCGAATAGAAATTTCCTACTTCATACTAAGCATTAGCTTCACATTCTTTTCGTCAGCTTTGTCAACCATTCCCCAATAGGTTAGGTTACGTTTTTGCTTTTTTGTTTTTTTAGTCAAAATATGACTTTTGTAGGCATGCTTTCTTTTCAATTTTCCAGAACCGGTTAATTTAAACCTTTTCTTGGCTCCGGAATTTGTCTTCATTTTTGGCATCTTTCCTAAAATTTAATTTCAAAGAATTTTACTTCTTCTTTGGTGAAATAAACATGGTCATTCTTTTTCCTTCCAATCGCGGCATTTGCTCTACTTTACCAAGCTCTTCGAGTTCGGTAGCAAAACGCAACAGAAGTATTTCGCCTTGTTCCTTAAAGAGAATTGACCGTCCTTTAAAAAACACGTATGCTTTAACTTTTGCTCCTTCTTTCAGGAATTTCTCAGCATGTCTGAGTTTAAACTGAAAATCGTGATCATCGGTATTCGGACCAAAACGAATTTCTTTTACAACTACTTTGACAGCCTTAGCTTTCATTTCCTTCTGTTTCTTTTTCTGCTGATAAAGAAACTTCTGATAATCAATCACTTTACAAACTGGAGGATCTGCTTTTGGTGAAATTTCAACCAAGTCAAGTTCCCTCTCACGAGCCATTTTTAAAGCTTCAGCTAACGGGTACACACCTTGGTTTTCAATGTTCTCACCTACAACACGTACTTGATGAGCACGAATCCGCTCATTAATATTATGCTGAGGAGTTGTATCAACTCTTCGTCCTCCTCTATATGGGCGTTTTTTAATAGCGATAAGAAAAACCTCCTATTATTTTTAGTTATAAAATGATGATAATTGTTCTTTAACTTCTTTGTTGAGAAAATCAGCGAATTCCTGCAAACTCATAGTCCCTTTGTCACCTTCGCCCTGTCGACGAACTGCAACCTGCTCTGAATTAGCCTCTTTCTCTCCAACAATCAACAAATATGGAATGCGTTTTAATTCATTATCCCGGATTTTCCGGCCAATCTTTTCATTCCTATCGTCAATTAAGCTGCGAATATCGGAATTATTTAGAAAATCTGAAACATTTTGCGCATAATCATTATACTTTTCACTGATTGGTAGTACAACAACCTGCTCTGGAGTTAACCATAACGGAAATTTTCCAGCAGTATGTTCAATCAACACTGCTACAAAACGTTCCATTGATCCAAACGGTGCACGGTGAATCATGATCGGACGATGACGTTTATCATCCTTTCCAATATATTCTAAATCAAACCGTTCAGGCAAGTTGTAATCAACCTGAATGGTACCTAACTGCCAACTTCTTCCAAGCGCATCTTTAATCATAAAATCAAGCTTTGGCCCATAGAATGCTGCCTCACCCAATTCGGTAACGGTATTCAGTCCTTTTTCTTCAGCAGCCTCAATAATAGCCTGCTCTGCTTTATCCCAATTTTCAGGAGATCCAATATATTTTTCTTGTTTTTCAGGGTCTCGCAATGAAATCTGGGCGGTATAATCTTTAAAATTTAATGCTTCAAAAATGATAAAAATGATATCTATTACTTTTTTGAATTCATCTTTCAGCTGATCAGGGCGGCAGTAAATGTGTGCATCATCCTGAGTAAAACTGCGAACACGAGTCAAGCCATGCAACTCTCCACTTTGCTCATAACGATAGACAGTTCCAAATTCAGCCATGCGAACAGGAAGATCTTTATATGAGCGAGGCTTAAATTTATAAATCTCACAGTGGTGTGGACAATTCATTGGTTTCAACAAATACTCTTCACCTTCAGCAGGTGTACTTATTGTTTGAAATGAATCAGCACCATATTTTGCAAAGTGCCCCGATGTTTTATACAAGTTTACATTACCAATATGTGGAGTTATCACTTGCTCATATCCGAATTTCTTTTGAACCTTCTTTAGGAAGTTTTCTAATTGCTCACGCAATTGAGCTCCTTTAGGTAACCAAAGTGGCAATCCCTGCCCCACTTGCTGAGAGAAAGTAAACAATTCCATCTCCTTACCAATTTTACGGTGGTCACGCTTTTTAGCTTCTTCAATCATGACCAGATATTCTTCCAAATATTTTTGTTTTGGAAAAGTAACCCCATAAATACGGGTAAGCATTTTATTTTTCTCATCACCTCTCCAATAAGCTCCAGCAATTGCAGTAAGCTTTACTGCTTTAATGTATGATGTATTTGGAAGGTGTGGACCCCGGCATAAATCGGTAAAATTACCTTGATTGTATAAAGTAATAGTACCATCTTCCAGTTCGCTAATCAACTCTTGCTTCAACTCATTATTCTTCTCAGAGAACAATTTCAGAGCATCATCTTTACTGATTTCGCTTCTTTTGATATCATTCTTTTGACGAGCAAGCTCAATCATTTTCTTCTCAATCTTCTCTAAATCGCTTTCGGAAAGTTGCTTTCCTTCTGGAAGATCAACATCGTAATAAAAACCAGTATCGACAGTTGGACCAATACCAAACTTAGTTCCCGGATAAAACACATCAATAGCCTCGGCCATTAAATGCGCTGAAGAATGCCAGAACGTTTCTTTTCCCTCACGGTCGTCCCAAGTATGCAACTTAATTGATGCATCTTGTTCAATTGGGCAATTAATATCCCAAACTTCACCATTAACCGTTATAGCCATAACCTCTTTAGCCAGCCGGTTGCTGATTGAAATCGCGATACTTTTTCCGCTCACTCCGCTTTCGTATTCTCTTACACTGTTATCAGGTAATGTAATCTTAATCATTGCAATTATTTGAGGGTTCTGTTTTTCAGGCTGCAAAGATAATTATTATTAGCTCATTGACACAAATGAAAAATATATTTTACAAGAAATTTAAGCAAAAGAAAAGGCGCCATCAAAGCGCCCCCTCTTAACCATTAAAATTAAAGAATCTTTTATCTTATGCCCAGGGCAATACCTGCATTGTAAGATGTGTATTGTGCTTTATTCACTGATGCGTATATTTTAAAGAAGGCCAGCTTTAAACGAAGGCCTGCATTATATGCAATATTTGTTGAAGAACCAAGGTCTATACTTAGAGGATCCCTTTCACCAACTATCCTTACTTCTGTAACTCCATCTTCAAGAATTGGATAATTTCCTACTAAATCAATATTGGTTTCTGTTTTGTTATTACCAATGCTACCAAACGCAGTCAGTATTCCAACTTTCTTAGAAACTATCAATCCATATTTCATTGCCTTAGTGTCAAATGTTAAGCGCTGATCATCGAAATGCTCATAAGTTACAGTTATGGGTACACTTGGATCAATAGCATAATCCCCTTCTGTAAAATCAAATCCGACTTCTGCATTAATTTTTGCATATGTAAAGAATACAGAAGCATCAAAAGGCAATCGTTTAAAGAATGGAATCCATTCTTTAAAATTATGCTTTATACCAATCCCTTTTAAGCCAACTTTTACATCATCATCACTATTTGAAAAGTTCAGTTCTGGAACATAGCGTCCAACAATATCAGTATGAGGAATTAATCCAAAACTAATCTGAGCCATTGGAACGGGAACAATATCCAAGCCTGAACCTTGAGGCGAATTAAATGAAAACAGGTGCTCACTTGAAGGATTATTATCTTCTCTAAAAACAATTATTTCAGGCCCTTCTACATCTTCGCCCGCAACCGTTGGAGCAATGCTTTTACTAGGATCTGCAAGTATCATATTTGTAAAGGCGAGACCACTCAAATCAAAAACCTGCTCGCTATCAGGAATTTTGATAGCACTCATATTTAGTGAGATATCAAAACCCAGGAATTTATGCGTTTCAGCAGTCTGAAACCATCCGTTATTTAAACCCTCTCCCAATGCCATAGCATAAGGATTAAGATAGCTTTCAAATAACTTTTCAGCATCATCTGTACCGGCTTTAATAAAATCAATTACATCTCCCTGGGGTAATGCCAACTTAAATGTAAGAAGTAAGACAAAGAGGATTGAAAATCTTTTCATTTTTAAGAGTTTTGTTTATACGAATCTTTTGTTTCTGCATTTGATACCCTCAAGTTATAAAATACCCTAAAAAGAATTTCACTTTTTTGCTTATTAATTCATAAACAGAATCAATCTGTAATACAATAATTACTTTTTATACTGATTGTGAACAATTTCTTCTTAGATCATTTTATTATTGCAAAAATTTTCGAAGATTTGAACTTTCAAAAATTCCAAAAGCAAAGCACATGCGTATTTTAAGTAT
Organism: uncultured Sunxiuqinia sp.; assembly: GCA_965372405.1. Lineage (GTDB taxonomy): Bacteria > Bacteroidota > Bacteroidia > Bacteroidales > Prolixibacteraceae > Sunxiuqinia. Next base: position 4,632 of record CBDVCE010000024.1, on the reverse strand, counting down.
TTTACTCGTTCTTGTTTTAAGCCTTCCGGTATTAGCACAGAAAAAGATTAGTTTAGAAGACACTCAGGTTTATGGAACTTTCAGTCAGAAAACCATACGTGGTCTTCGCTCAATGAATGACGGGTTACATTATACAAGTCTTGAAGAAGGCACTAAAATTGTAAAATACAGTTTTAAAGACGGCAAGAAAGTCGGAGACCTATTTGACCTAAGCAATGTTGAAGATGCATCTATCAATTCCTTTTCTGATTATTCACTGAGCGATGATGAAACAAAAATATTATTGACCACCGATCGTAAAAAAATCTACAGGCACTCTTACACTGCTATTTATTACGTTTGGAACATAGTAACTGAAGAGTTTTCCGAAGTATCTGCAAAAGGCAGACAGGAGCTAGCAACCTTCTCGCCTGATGGTGAAAGAGTAGCTTTTGTTCGTGACAATAACCTATTTATAAAAAGTCTGAAATTCGGAACAGAAAGCCAGGTTACCTTCGATGGAAAATTCAATGAGATTATTAATGGTAAGCCTGACTGGGTTTATGAAGAAGAATTTTCTTTCAATAAAGCTTTCTCCTGGTCTCCAGATAATAAATTCCTAGCTTACATACGATTTGACGAAACTGCAGTTCGTGAATTTTTCATGACCATGTATCAAGGTCAAATACCGGCAAAAGAAAATAATTCACTTTACCCATCTCCTTATACTTTTAAATATCCAAAAGCAGGAGAAACAAATTCAACGGTTAGTGTTCATGTTTACGAATTAAAATCTAAGACAGCAATAGAAACGGATATTGGTAGTGAAACTGACATTTACATTCCACGCTTAAAATGGACGACTGATGCCAATGAATTGGCAATTTTTCGTTTAAACAGAAGGCAAAATAAAATTGATGTGCTATTGGCAAATCCTTTCACCGGGGATTCAAGACCTTTTTTATCTGAAAAAAATGATCGCTATGTTTCTGAAGAATTTCTGGATGATTTCATTTTTCTACCCGATAACAAGTACTTTGTTTTGAATAGTGAACGTGATGGCTTTTCTCACTTATATCTATACGACAGGCAAGGTTTTGAGGTAAAACAACTTACATCTGGAGAATTTGATGTTACTGACTTTTACGGTTACGATGCCAAAAGAAAGCTGTTCTATTACCAGGCAGCCAAAGAATCGCCCATGCAGCGTGAGATTTATTACACAAGTTTGGATGGGAAGAAATTTGGTAAACTTTCAACTCAGGAAGGCACAAACCGGGCAGTTTTTAGTGCCGGATTCAATTATTACATTAATTATTTTACAAACCTGACCACTCCAAATCTAGTTACTTTGCATGATTATAAAGGAAAAAACATTCGTACCCTTGAAGACAATCAGGAGTTAAAAGAATTGCTTAGTGAATATAAAATCACGGAGAAATCATTTTTTGATTTTAAAACATCCGAGGGCATTTCTTTAAATGGATGGATGATTAAACCTGCTGATTTTGACGACAATAAAACATATCCTGTTATCATGACCCAATACAGTGGACCGAACTCTCAAAAGGTGCTTGACAAATGGTCGATTGACTGGTACAACTACATGGCACAAGAAGGTTTCATAGTCGTTTGTGTTGATCCAAGAGGAACGGGAGCCAGAGGTGAAGATTTCAGAAAAGTTACTTATTTACAACTAGGAAAGTATGAATCAGACGATTTGGTCGAATCTGCAAAATATTTGCAAACGCTATCTTTTGTAGACAAACAAAACATATCCATCTGGGGATGGAGTTATGGCGGCTTTACTTCAATATTAAGTATGGAAAAAGGTGGTGATCTATTTAAGGCAGGAATTGCTGCTGCACCAGTTACCCACTACAAATTTTACGATTCAGTCTACACCGAGCGCTATATGCGTACCCCGCAGGAAAATCCGGATGGATACGAAGACAACTCTGCAATGGCTAATCCAGCAGGGATTACTGGTCGTTTGCTTATTGTTCATGGTTCAGCAGACGACAATGTTCATGTGCAAAACACGATGGAATTTACTGAGAAACTCGTTCAGGCTGGTGTTCAATTTGACATGGCTATTTACACCAACAGAAATCACAGTATTTACGGCGGAAAAACACGTCTTCACTTATATCAGCGAATGACAGATTTCTTCAACAATCAATTAAAGTAGAACGAAAATTACGATTATACCCGTAAAGCCTGTTGAGATTCACTCTTCAGGCTTTCTTTTTTTAGAAAGACAAATTCAAAATCTTTATTTTCTTTCGAAAGTGCAAAGCGTTCAATATTTTCGAAAAACTGATCCTGTAAGGGAAGAAAGCTTCCACTTCGTTTCTTAATGAATGAGAATCGAAACGGAGAATATCGTTCGATCTTTTTAGAAAAAGATTTACTGAAGAACTGATTGTTCGCGATGACGGATTCGATCAAGAACAGATCAATACTTTTGCTCATTAATGATTTAAACACCTCAGCATGATCACTTTTAAGCTCATCAACCATCTTCAATACTTTTTGTCCGGCTGACCAGGTGAGACTCAGTGCATCCTCCATTTCTCCTTTTGAAGCTTTTAATCCATGCCAGGTATATAAACCTTCAGCAACATCCGCCCCTGTATCTTGAAGATCATCTAACATCTGCAAATAGGCACCATAGGCATAAAGAAATTCTTTCTGCTTTGAATTGAGCTTACCTAATATTAAACATCCATCAGCAATTACAGATGCACCGCCCTTATCAATACAAATTTTAAAAGCTTTTTCTTCTTTTAGTTTATTCACAGTTGAGATTAGCTCTGTACTTTTCGTCTGTGTTTCATGAATAAACAGCAGACTCTCATAAACATCAGGATAACAATCCCGATCCCATTCTTCTTCAATTATTTCAACCATCCTGAAAATCTTTTGCTCTTGATCATTAATTGGATTGATAAGTTTTCCATTTAATCTATCTGCAAAACGTAAACTGAAATGAAATTTCTCAATTGAAGAAATTTCAGGATCATCAATATAATTATCAGTATATGGATAAAGCATACTGTAAGCAAAAATAGAAGGAGTTAAAGATACCGGCTTATGAAATAAATATTGCAAACCATTCATTATCCATATATTTCTGCAAGCTTGAAAAACATCATGAAATGAAATTTGCGAATCAAATTGTCTTGCTGCACGAATAAACTGATAAGTGGATTCAACCATTTCCTCAGAAAATATTACATCCAATTGTTCATCCGAATAATCCAGAGCCTTTCTGAAAAAATCACTTATCCCAACAAAAAGCTTTTCATCAGTTACTTCGTTAGGACTCATCTTCTTTTCTCGCTCCCAATCTTTCAAAGAAACAATCAATTGACTTAACAATGACTCCTTCTTTTTCTTTTCAAAGTATGAATACTTATTTCCCAAATCGGGGAAACAGGAATCGCACTGTTGCCATAAATTAATGAAGCTTGCTGAATAATCCATTCTCAATTATTAAAATGACTAGTACAAACAAAGAGAATACTTTTGATTCAAAAATGAATAGCTTTTCCGGCAAACCGTTATATTTTATCGACAAACAATTAGAATGATTCATAAACAAAAGGCACAAAAGATTATTCCCACAACAAAATATTAGCTATGATTTTTTTATATTTGCAACGCTTCATTAAAAGCAAAAGCCCAGTTGGCGGAATTGGTAGACGCGCTAGTTTCAGGGACTAGTGTCAGCAATGGCGTGAAAGTTCGAGTCTTTTACTGGGCACTGTATCAAACAACAAATAATAGTAAAAGCCCATAAATTAAATGATTTATGGGTTTTTGTTATATTAAAATGGATCTAAATGCAGTAAATTTAATTTTCGTGGTCACCTGACATTTAGTGGAATTTGGTTCTATTTGGTTAAGTATTATTGTAAAATAGCTACAATTGGGGTCAAAATTCACCAAATTTAACCAGAAATAATGCAGAAAAGAGATCTGAATGGGCACAAAGGCTTCTTTCAATTTGTTATTTCTTTTATAATATGAGTCTTGATTATTAAGATTCCAGATTCGAATCATACGGGGATTCATCCAGAATCCCCATAAGTATTTTTATTTCAACTATTTACCAATCATCTAAAAGGAAGAACTCACCGTTTAACTCACTTGAAATTTGATTGTATTTAATTCATATTAAGCGAGTTATTTGATTATAAATATACAGAATATAAACATTTGACACCAAAAAATATGGACTGATTTATGATTATACATTTGGACATTCTAGGAAACAGTAGCCGTTGAGCATCAATACCTAAGTTTTATAAATACAAAGTTACCATTTTTAGTTATTGGGCTACGGATGCAACAGAACCAATTCATTGCTTTTAATTAACTTTTCTTTTTTTAATATTTTTACGTGAAAGCAGTAATTATATTATTGGCAATATGTACTTTTGCATAAAACGCTAAATACAACACGACACAATAGGCTATGTTTAACACAACGTCATAAGCTAAATAATAAACAGCGCAATATGCTAGACTTATCACCCAATTATAAAGAGAAACTATGGCTGCACCATCAGAAAAATTAGCACAATCTCTGGAAGTAATGAACTACCCCGGGGCAGAGCCCACGAGGTATCAAAAAAGAGTCAGTTG
>CBDVCE010000023.1:0-61470 GCA_965372405.1 uncultured Sunxiuqinia sp. | reverse complement strand
GATAGCGTATTATTATCGTAGTTTCGTAATGTTTTTACCTTGCAACGGTCTTAATATGCAGTATCTTAACAATATGCTTTTATCGAAAAAAGCGTTACCATAAAGTTGTGAGTCAATTTAGAAAAGAAAAGAATAAGGAGATTTACCATTCTATAACGGTTATTTATATTGTTTTATCTACCACCGTTTTTGTGATGACAAGATGAATTATAGCCAACTCGCGCGAGTCTTCTTGACTCGTGCGCTTCGTAATAAATAAGCAGACTTAGTCTGTAGAATATTGTCAGCCCCAGGTTGAAGACTGGCGCTAGTACAACGAACATAAATTAAGAATAATCTTACTATCTTTAAGCTTAATATAAAAACACCCCATGAGCACCAAATACAAAATCCACAATCCAGAAGGCATTTATTTTATAACATTCTCAACCGTTCAATGGGTTGATCTGTTTACACGGGACAACTACAGGAAAATAATTATAGACTCATTAAACTATTGTATAGAAAATAAAGGATTAGAGATTTTTGCATGGGTATTGATGACCAATCATGTTCATTTAGTTTGTCGAAGCATTGGAGAAAATACATTAAGTGATATCCTGCGTGACATGAAGAAGTTTACTTCAGTACAATTAATCAGAGAATTGGAAAGTAATTTTTTGGAAAGCCGAAAAAGCTGGATGCAGTGGCTCTTCCGAAGTTCGGGAAAAGAAAACAGTTCAAATAAAAAGTATCAGTTTTGGCAGCATGACAATCATCCAATAGAATTATCTTCAAACGAAGAAATCAGTCAAAAGATCAGCTACATACATGAGAATCCAGTTCGGGCAGGTTTTGTTACAGTTCCTGAAGCATGGCAATATAGTAGCGCAAGAGACTATGCAGAAAACAAAGGTTATGTGGATATTTGTTTAGTTGATATTTACTAAGACTAAGTCTTATCACTATTCGTAGCGCACGAGACTAAGTCTCGCGCTAGTATGGAAGGTCAGTTTACAAATCATTGCCGACCATGTTTGAATGGCTGACGACCGCTTGCAAATCGTTCCCGACCAGGTTCAACTGACTGACGACCGCTTACGAATCGTTCCCGACCATACTCGAATGGCTGCCGACCACTTACAAATCGTTCCCGACCATGTTCAAATGACTGACGACCGCATCCAAATCATTCCCGACCATGCTCGAATGACTGCCGACGCCCCGCTACTCAACTCGCGCGAGTCTTCTTGACTCGTGCACTTCGTAGTAAATAAGCAGACTGAGTCTGCGTTATATTGATAGGCACAAGACTAAGTTTTGCGTCAGTATGGGCGGACTTGCAGTCCGTGCTTTAGCCAAAGGCTATTAAATAGGATGCTAAATAAGCTTAGCTGTATTGCAAAGCTTTACTAGGCACCAATTACAAATTGGCGCAAGCATAAGAGATTACAAATCTGCGCAAGCCTTGGTTAATAAAAAGCTTTGAATGAGAATTAACACAAAGTTTCGAAATCCGATCTTTGCTTCTAGTACTAACTAGAACCTAAAGAGAACAAAAATATGTGATTCGTTTGGCAGTTGTTATCCCTGCTTAATAGCCTTGCAGCTCAATATTTTCACTATCCTCCATATTTACCCATATTTTCATCTTTTTCTGAATAACCTGAAAATGATGTTTATCATCGGGTGATACAAATGTGATGGCTTCACCAGGCGATTCTGCTCGTCCTGTTCTACCAATTCGATGCACAAAATCTTTAGGAGACCGGGGTAATTCGTAATTAACAACGCATGGCAGAAATTCGATATCAATACCACGAGCCAACAAATCTGTAGTAACTAAAACTTGCAATTTACCGGATTTAAATCTTTTCAGTGATTTTAATCTGGCTGATTGACTTTTCTTGCTATGAATAGCAGAAGCATCAATACCATTCTTCCTTAATTTATCGGCAACAGTATCGGCCTTATAAGTGGAGGACACAAAAACCAATACTTGTTGAAGGTCATTGTGCTTAATTAAATAACGTAAAAGTGGACCTCTTCTTTCATCACTTACAAAATATCCAACTTGATTAATGAGATCAATACTTTCTTCTTCCTCTTCAATTTTTATAAGTTCAGGATTGTCTAAAAGTAGCTGCGAAATCCCATCAACTTCTTCACTTAAGGTTGCAGAGAAGAGTAAATTTTGTCGCTTATTTGGAAGAAGTTTAAGAATACGATTCATCTCTTCTTTAAAACCCAGGTTTAGCATTTTGTCAGCCTCGTCCAGAACCAAGGTATTTATTTCCGAGAGATGTACTGCTTTTGATTCAACCAAGTCCAATAAGCGTCCAGAAGTAGCCACCAGCACTTCAACGCCTTGTAAGCCTATCATCTGAGGATTAATGGATACACCTCCAAATACAGCCATCGACTTGATGGGCTGCGGTAAAGACGAAGCAAACACTTTAAACACTTCCTCTACCTGAATTGCCAATTCGCGGGTTGGAACCAATACCAAAACTTTCACATGTCTATTTTTTGAGGTATCGCTACCATCTAGATTTTGAAGAATTGGTAATACATAGCTAGCCGTTTTTCCTGTTCCTGTTTTGGCAATTCCCAGTACATCCCTACCCTTTAAAATAGCTGGAATCGCTAATTTCTGGATTGGGTAGGGTTGTGAATAATTTTCATTCGTTACCGCTTTTTGTAAAACGGTGGATAAACCTAATGAGGAAAAAGACATACAATGCAAATTTGATGAGCAAATAATAATGCTGCAAAAGTACTATTTTTATTAAGCTCAGATCCATAATCGGACAAGGGCATTGTTTTTTCAGCAGATCTGATTTGAAAATGAAAATGGAAATTGATGCATGGAGTTGATTTTGTATGAGATTGAGAATTGCGAAAAGTCCCACAAGACTATGTCTTGCGCCAGAAAAGAAATTAGAGAATCAGGATAAAAACATAGAACTTGTGTTTAGCTACTTAGATGAACTAATTGAAAAGCAAGAAAACCCAAAACCAAGAAATCAGATTGGATTTAAAACCAGTACTACTAACAACGAATCACTTTGATTCTATTTTTAGAGTTTTAAGAACTATTTTCTGATTTATTTCTCCCCAACTGCCCCTCGTTTGAGCGTCAGCGGTAACGAGGGGATAATTGTTGTGCGTCTGTGACGCATATTAACAACAAAAGCAACGGTTAACAATTTACATGTACACATACTGAATTACAAATTCACAACAAAAAAATCCTTCGTTACAAACGAAGGGTAGAGCTTGTACCCCTAGCTGGTGTGGATATGTTATCCACACCCATTAACATGGGATTTGTAATCCCAAATATCAGCAATATATGATGGATCACAGATCCACCGTTAAGAAGTGCAGATTGCAAATTAGGAGTATTCATATTTACTAAGACTAAGTCTTATCCCTATTTGTGGGGCACGAGACTAAGTCTCGCGTCAGCAGGGGCCAGGGGTGGTCTGCGGTGAAACACCAAAAAGCAAGAAGTATCGTTTCTAAAACAGAATAAATCTTCAAGGTTTCATTTAGACTTAGAAGTCTTGAATCTCTGATAAATTTCACTTTTTTCATTCGACATATTGACTTACTTTGTGTTTAAAATCTATCATTCTGATATTCTTAAATTCTAAACTTCTAATATTAGGAACATGTACGGAAAAATTAAGCAAGACTTACAACAAACCCTGGAAGAATTAAAAGAACAGGGGCTCTATAAAACAGAACGTATTATCACCTCATCTCAAAGTTCGGAGATTTCAGTTGGTGAAGGCAATGCAGTTCTTAATTTTTGTGCGAACAATTATCTGGGTTTAGCCAATCATCCTGAAGTAGTAAAAGCTGCTCAGAACGTAATGAATGATTGGGGATTTGGACTCTCATCAGTGCGTTTTATCTGTGGCACACAGCAAATTCATAAAGAGCTTGAAGCTAAAACTTCAGAGTTTTTAGGAACAGAAGATACTATTTTATACTGTGCTGCTTTTGATGCCAATGGGGGTGTATTTGAGCCATTGCTGGATAAAGAATCTGCAATTATTTCCGATGAATTGAACCACGCTTCTATTATTGATGGAGTTCGTCTTTGCAAGGCTCAACGTTTCCGTTACCAACATTCAAACATGGAAGAGTTGGAACAATGTCTAAAAGATTCTTCAGAAGCAAAATACAGGATTATTGTTACCGATGGTGTTTTCTCAATGGATGGAGATATTGCCAAACTTCCTGAGATTGTAGCCTTGTCGGAAAAATACGACGCCCTTGTTATGGTTGATGAATCACATGCTACTGGGTATATAGGTAAAACAGGAAGAGGAACTGCAGAACATTTTGGGTTACTCGGTAAAATCGATATTATAACTACTACTTTTGGAAAAGCTATGGGTGGTGGAAACGGAGGATGCACTTCAGGCCGTAAAGAGATTATTGACATGCTTCGCCAGCGTTCCCGTCCATATTTATTCTCAAACACTTTAGCTCCTGCAACCGTTGGAGCAACCTTGAAAGTAATTGAAATGCTTTCAGGTTCTTCCGAATTACCAGCTACAACAATAGCCAATGCAAAGCATTTTAGAACGAAAATGGAAGCAGCAGGTTTTGACTTGGTAGATGGTGATACTGCAATTGTTCCGGTTATGCTTTATGATGAGCCATTAGCAGTTCAATTTGCAGATAAGTTATTGAAAGAAGGGGTTTATGTAATTGGCTTCTGTTTTCCGGTTGTGCCTCGCGGTAAAGCCCGAATTCGGGTACAGCTTTCTGCAGCACACACACCAGAGCAAATAGACAAAGCGGTTGACGCATTTATAAAAGTTGGTAAAGAGTTGAAAGTGATTTAGGATCAATTCAACTTCCTGTGTGAGATTCCTTTTCATCTCTAATTTTAACTATACTATTTACATTAAATAGTTTAATATAGAGATTAGCAAAGAATTAATTTGGAATGTGCGGCGCATGTATAGTCACAATTTCAATCAACATTCCTGTTGCGCCTTTTTATCTCATCACTCCTTACCCCGGGTTGCTCTCACTTCATTCGTTTACCCGGGGTTATTGCTGTAATGCCCTTTCAGGGCAACAAGGAATGACGCTGAAAGTGTCGAAGAAAATAGCCCAGTACAAAGCGCTGGGTTAATATAGATATGTGAAAATCGTCCGGCGGAATTGGCTGGAACGAAGCGGTTAAGTATCACCGGACGAAAAGCCTGGTATTATGTAAAACATTGTTCCCCACAAGTTTTTAACGTGTTCCGTGATTTAAACCAATTTGACAATCACATACCATATATAACAATAAAGAAAGGGCAAACAGTAGCCCTTTTCTTTATTACTAATCAATTTTATTTGAGATAAGTTTCTGTATTATCGCTTTATTTAATGATCAAAGCTTTTAGCTCATTAATTTGTTCTTGCAATGAATTTAGTTGCTCTTTCTGGTCTTCAATTTGTTTTTGTTGTTCTTTAATTGCTTCAATAAGAATTGGGGCAAGACCATCATAAGCTACCCCAAGGTATCCTTTATGTTCTGAAACTAGTTCAGGAAATTTCGCCTGAACCTCTTGAGCGACAACTCCAATTTCTGGCTTTTCTCTGCCTATAAAATTATATCTAATTCCTCTCAAGCTTAACACTCCTTCTAATGCATTGTCAATTGTATGTATGTTTTCCTTTAAACGTATGTCTGACCAAGATGACCATGTTTGGTTCCCACTACCAACATATACCCCAGCTCCATTGTGATTATAAACTGTAAAAGCGTTGTTACTATCTGGTCCCACTATCCAGTGATTACCTGCCGTACTATTTGTATTTCTTATTTGAATTGGAGCGTCTTGTGAACCATAAATATGTAGTGCTCTATCACCTGGATCTCCTCCAAGACCCATTTTATTAAAAACTTTGAAATCTCCATCATTGGCCATTTCAAAAAGGACACTGCCATTTGCACCTGCCCCAGATGCATTATAATCTTCCCTGAAAAGCCTAAAAGTACCACCTGAATTATCAATGTTCATCATATTGGTAGTGTTACTAGCAGGCAAAACAAAACGATTACCATTTCCAACTCGGAAATCTCCATTAACAGTTAAAATATTGGTACTAAAATCTCCATAAATGAGCGGTGTTGTTGTATTTGAATTATCAATATAAAGTTTGTCTGAACCAGTTTCATTATAACCTGCCTGATAACCAATCATGATGTTGCCATCATCATTTTCGCCAAGCTTATAGCCAGCTTGAGCACCAATTACAGTATTATTGCTAAATCCAGTACCCATTAAATTACCATTATTGAAAGCACTTTTATTACCCATCACAACATTATTATGCCCGGTTTTATTACGATACCCAGCCATATAACCAACCGATGTATTATCGTTACCAGTAGTATTTTCAATACCATTATATGAGCCAATAATAGTATTTCTACTTCCTGTTGTATTATTTGCACCTGCAATCATTCCTATAAATGTATTATCTGCCCCAGTTGTGTTATCTGCCCCCGATTTCCATCCAAGAAATGTACCATATTGCCCACTGGTATTAGCAAAACCAGATTGATAACCAACAAAAACATTATAGTTATTGGTTAAGTCATCAACAGCTCCTGCATTTTCGCCAATAAAAACAGATTGACCTGTATTTTGAGATTCCAAACGACTACCAGTCATTACCCATTTCTCTGTTCCACCTACATCAAAACGTATCTTATCTTCATCCGCACTTTCTTCAACCTGTATTTTGGTGTCTCCATCGGAATCTGCAACAGCCGTTACAGATGAAGCCGCCCAACTTAAAATCCCGGACCCGTCAGTCGTCAGAACCTGGCTGGCATCCCCATCATCTTCAGGTAATGTAAACGTGTAAGAAGCAGCCAGATTATCTTTAGCTTTTATACTAATTCTATGAATAGCTTCACTTCCTTCACCCCAGAAATATGACTCATAAAATGAGATTGCACCAGCTGTGGTTGCTCCAGTAGTTGATGAATTCTTAATATTAAATCCTCCATTTACGGATAATTGATCTGTTGAGAAATCACCAAGAATTAAAGGTTTGTTTGTGTTTGAGTTATCAATAAATAATTTGTCATTTAAGGTAGCAAATGATGAATAACCAGTATTCGGTCCTATGAATACATTATTATCTCCAGTGGTATTATCTTTCCCTGCATTAAATCCAAGTGCGGTATTTCTGTTACCAGCTATTGAATTTTTAACTAAGGATTTATAGCCTATTGCAGTATTTTCATTACTTGTAGTACTAACTTTAAAGCTTCAAATCCAATAGCAGTATTGTCTCCTCCAGTAGATAGATTCAATGATTTATAACCTAAAGCAGTATTTTCATCACCACTAGTATTTGTTGCCAGGGCTGAATGACCTATTGCTGTATTTTTTGAACCAGCTGTACTGGTTAGCTTACCAGCCTGATAACCAATTAATATATTATCTGTATACCCACTTGGGTCAGCATTACCTGCTTCAAATCCGATATAAATACCACCATTGGTTATATTTGATGGTTGTATACGAGTACTTGTCATTTGCCATCTTTCAGTACCATCTATATCAAAACGGATAATGTCATCATCTGTAGTCTTTTCAACCTGGATCTTAGTATTATTATCTGCATCAGACACTTCAGTGACAGATGGTGCTGCCCAACTCAACACACCTGATCCGTCTGTTGTTAATGCCTCATTTGCATTACCAGCAGTAGTAGGTAAGGTTAAATCATAGGATGCCGCCAAATTGTTTATCGTGTGAATACTCACATTATGTGTTCCATAAGCTGTTCCCTCATAGAAAGTAAAAATACCACCATTGATTGTTGATGCATTCTTAACGCCTAATCCGCCATACACTGTTAATACATTTGTAGAAAAATCGCCATAGATTAAAGGCGTTGCGGTGTTTGAATTATCAATAAATAATTTGTCATTTAGTGCAGCATAGGATGAGTATCCTGTATTAGGCCCAATAAACACATTATTATCTCCCGTGGTATTATCTTTCCCTGCATTAAATCCAAGTGCGGTATTTCTGTTACCAGCTATTGAATTCTTAACTAAGGATTTATAGCCTATTGCAGTATTTTCATTACTTGTTGTACTAACTTTTAAAGCTTCAAATCCAACAGCTGTATTGTCATCTCCTGTGGTATTAGCTGTTAAGGAAGTATGCCCCACGGCAGTATTTGAATCTCCTGATGTACTAGCATCAAATGACATATATCCAATGGCGGTATTATCGGGACTTGATGCAAGTTTGCCTGTCTCGTGCCCAATAAATATATTATTTCTACTTCCACCGGCATCTGCATTACCAGCTGATTGTCCGATATAAACTCCTTTTCCTGAACTTGATGGTTCCAGGCGTGAAGTAGTCATATTCCATCTTTCTGTTCCTGCAATATCAAAACGGATCATATCTTCATCTGAACTTTCTTCAACCTGTATCTTGGTGTCGCTATCCGTATCGGACACTGATCCAACAGAAGCAGCTGTCCAACTTAATACTCCAGATCCATCCGTAGTTAATACCTGATTGGCATCTCCATCATTTATTGGTAAAGTTAAATCATAGGAAGCTGATAAGTTGTTTATTGTGTGAATGCTCACATTATGTGTTCCATAAGCCGTTCCCTCATAGAATGTAAAAATACCACCATTGATTGTTGATGCATTTTTAACGCCTAATCCGCCATGAACCGTTAATACATTTGAAGAAAAATCTCCATAAATAAGCGGTTTTGCGGTATTTGAATTATCAATAAATAATTTATCACTTAAGGAAGCAAATGATGAATATCCTGTATTAGGCCCAATAAACACATTATTATCTCCTGTTGTATTATCTTTCCCTGCATTAAATCCAAGTGCGGTATTTCTGTTACCAGCTATTGAATTTTTAACTAAGGATTTATAGCCTATTGCAGTATTTTCATTACTTGTAGTACTAACTTTTAAAGCTTCAAATCCAATAGCCGTATTGTCATCACCTGTGGTATTAGTGGTTAAAGAGTAATGACCCATGGCAGTATTTGAATCTCCTGATGTACTAGCATCAAATGACATATATCCAATGGCGGTATTATCGGGACTTGATGCAAGTTTGCCTGTCTCGTGCCCAATAAATATATTATTTCTACTTCCACCGGCATCGGCATTTCCAGCAGATTGTCCAATATAAACACCTTTTCCTGAACTTGATGGTTCCAGGCGTGAAGTAGTCATCTTCCATCTCTCAGTACCTGCAATATCAAAGCGGATCATGTCTTCATCTGCAGTTTCTTCTACCTGTATCTTTGTGTCGCTATCCGTATCAGACACAGCCCCAACAGCCGGTGAAGCCCATGATAAAACACCAGAACCATTTGTAATTAATGCTTGATTGGCATCACCATCGTTAATTGGTAAAGTTAAAGTGTATGAACTACTGGAAGCCATATTGTCGGGTGCTTTAAGACTTATCTTTTCAGCATCGCCTTCTCCCCAAAAACTAGCTTCATATAATGATAAGTTACTTGCTACTGTTTGAGAGGCCTTGTCACTCACATTAAGATCTCCATTAATAGTGACTATTCGATTGTCAAACTCACCATAAATTAGAGGGGTTGCAATATTTGAAACATCAATGTATAATTTATTACTTCCCGTTTCATCCTGTCCTGCCTGATAGCCAATAAATACATTCTTCTGTCCAGTGACATTATCCAATCCTGCTCCATAGCCAAGAACAGTATTATATGCACCAGAAGTGTTTGATTTTAAAGTTTGGTAGCCAATTGCAGTATTATAATTCCCTGTCGTAAGTATCCCTGATTGGTAACCAATAAACGCATTATTCTTAGATCCAGCAGCATCCGCATTTCCTGCAGATTGTCCGATATAAACTCCTTTCCCAGAACTCGATGGTTCCAGGCGAGAAGTGGTCATCTTCCATCTTTCAGTACCTGCAATATCAAAACGAATTTGGTCATCATTTGAACCTTCTTCAACCTGAATTTTAGTATTACCATCTGTATCGGCAACTGATGTACTTGCTGGAACGGCTCCCCATTCTGGTGCAGTTGCACCTGAATTCATTGTCAGGACTTGCCCTGCTGTCCCTTTTGCTAAACGAGTGTCTGTCCCACTTGATCCACCATAAAGAATATCACCTTGAGTACTTAAAGGACTTAGTGCATCAAAAGCTGCTGTTTTAGCAGTTGCTCCAGTACCACCTTTTGCAATGGCAACTGTGCCGGTTACATTCGAGGCTGTTCCACTTACGTTACCCGTTAAATTCGCTGTAATTGTTCCGGCAGCAAAATTTCCAGATGCATCACGTTTTACAATCATGTTGACTGTATTACTATTAGTTGCAGAATTAGCAAGTATTGTTGCATTATGAATTGCATTTGAGGCAGAACCACCAACACTTGTAACTGAAGGTAATGCAGCTGATCCGCCTAAATCTCCAGCCAGTTGTATTTTTCCTTTTGCCGTTGTGGTTGCATCGGGAGTTGTGATGTTCGATACTGCCGTTGTTACAAAAGCAGTAGTTGCCACTTTGGTTGTATTGTTACCAGCAGTTTGGGTTACTGCAACAGTACCAGTAGGTAGAGAAGGTGTTCCTGTGAAAGTTGGGGATGCTAAATTTGCCTTTAAATTTAATGCTGATTGTGTGGCAGTACTTATAGGTTTATTTGCATCTGCAGTGTTGGTTACATTTCCTAAACCCACCTGAGTTTTAGTTACTGAGTGTGGATTGTCAGTTTTAGCGGCATGAGCTGTGTTAGCAGTTATTGCATTTGTTTGTGATGTGGTAATACCTGTTTTTGCAGTATTTATATCAACTAAAGCTTTTATTACTTTTCCCTGCTCAGCCGTTAGTACTTTACTGGTACCACCTGTAACAAGATCATTTACAAGATCAGATGTTAAGAGATCATTGGTTGCATCCACATCCAGATTTGCAGGTAAGTCAACCAGATCATTATAGCTACCTGTAGTCGCAATTGTTGCCAGATCACCAGCTACTGCTTTGTTGTCCAATGCAGTTTTTAAGATTTTTCCCTGTTCTGCAGTAAGTGCCTTATTCGTTCCTCCCGTAACCAGATCATTAATCAGGTCAGAAGTTAATAGATCGTCAGTGTCATCTGTATCAAGATTTGTTGGTTTGTTTGCCAAATCATCAAAGTCACCCGAGGTTGCGATTGTCGCCAAATCAGCTGAATTTGCCTTAGCATCCAGACTGGTTTGCAGCGTGGCAATATCGCTAACGCCAATAACAACAGTACCAGTTTTACCATTTACGCTAGTGACATCAACTCCAGGGGAAGCCAATTCGCTCCAGTCAGAAATATCTCCTGCTGAACCTCCATTGTGGATGAAATTTTTGGAGACATCTGTACGAATTGCTACATCTCCCTGAACAGCTGTCAAAGCTAATTGAGCAACTTGACTATTAATTGAATATACGTTATTGATGGTAATTGCTGGTAATTGAGAAACATCTACTTTCCCATTTGAATTAAGACCAGCATAGCCATTCGCTATGTTCTTATTGGATTGTATTTCAGCACCTGCGAGTTTCGTTTTCTCAGTATCGGTGTAATCATTTTTTGAAAGACCTTTCCCAAC
The DNA here is from genome assembly GCA_965372405.1 of uncultured Sunxiuqinia sp. Classification (GTDB taxonomy): domain Bacteria; phylum Bacteroidota; class Bacteroidia; order Bacteroidales; family Prolixibacteraceae; genus Sunxiuqinia. The sequence goes on along the minus strand of CBDVCE010000023.1, from coordinate 49,835 downwards.
AACAGCATCTACTTTTCCATCCAATAGGTTATCCGATTCGGTTTTTGAATAAATATTTGTTGTGCTTGCTTTTTGATCAAGTGCTGCTTTTAGTGTTTTACCCTGCTCAGCCGTTAAGGCTTTAGTGGTTCCACCTGTAGTAAGGTCATTAATAAGATCTGTTTTTAAAAGATCATTCGTAGCATCTACATCCAGATTTGAAGGCAAGTCAACCAAATCATCATAACTCCCAGTTGTTGCTATTGTCGCCAGATCTGTACTGCTCGATTTCGCATCAATTAATGTTTTCAATGATTTCCCTTGCTCTGCAGTCAGAGCTTTGGTTATTCCACCTGTAGTAAGGTCATTTATAAGATCTGTTTTTAAAAGATCATTCGTCGCATCAATATCCAAATTCACAGGCAAGTCAACCAGATCATCATAGCTACCGGTTGTTGCAATTGTTGCGAGATCTGCACTACTGGACTTTGCATCGATTAATGTTTTCAATGATTTCCCTTGTTCAGCGGTAAGTGCTTTTGTAGTTCCTCCCGTAGTAAGGTCGTTAACAAGATCTGTTTTTAGAAGATCATTCGTAGCATCTACATCCAGATTTGAAGGCAAGTCAACCAAATCATCATAACTTCCAGTTGTTGCTATTGTCGCCAAATCTGAACTGCTCGATTTTGCATCGATTAATGTTTTCAGTGATTTCCCTTGTTCTGCAGTCAGTGCTTTTGTAGTTCCTCCCGTAGTAAGGTCGTTAACAACGATCTGTTTTCAAAAGATCATTCGTCGCATCTACATCCAAATTAGCAGGCAAATCAATCAAATCATCATAACTTCCAGTTGTTGCTATAGTTGCCAGATCACCATCACTCGGTTTATCATTAAGCGAACTCTGTAAATTTGTGATATCACTTATTCCTATGGAAACAACACCCGTTTTACCATTAACACTTGTCACATCTACGCCCGGTGATGCCATTTCGCTCCAGTCAGTAATATCTCCTGCTGAGCCACCATTGTGAATGAAGTTTTTAGAGACATCTGTACGAATTGCAACGTCGCCCTGGGTTGCAGCTAAAGCTAATTGTGCAGTTTGACTTGCAACTGAGTAAACTGTATTAATAGTAATGGCCGGAAGTTGAGATACATCAATTTTTGAATTCGCATTTAATCCTGGATATCCATTTGCTTGATTTTTATTGGAAAGTAATTCAACACCAGCTAACTTGGCTTTCTCAGCATCTGTATAATCATTTGAAGAAAGACCTTTACCAACAACCACATCAGCTTTATCAGCGAGTTGATCATCAACATATTTCTTTGTTGCAGCTTCTTGTGGGTTTGTAGGATCATTCAAATCACTGATCTTTTTGTTCCCGGCACTAGTCGAAGCTGTTAGAATTTCGGATAAGGTTTGATCATCAGTATCATCTTTATAAGCAGCAAGATTGATATTTGTTGCAGAACCATTCCCTGTTATTTTTAAAACATCACCTGTTAAGTTTAAATCCTGTATTTCGTTGGTTTGGCTCACATCTCCATCATCAACAGTTAACTGATAGCCATTGTCAGCAACAAAAGCATCTACTTCTGCTTCGGTAAGTGTTCCACCACCACCTCCGGTTTGCCAACTTACATTTCCTGCTCCATCAGCAACTAATGCTTTGTTAGCATCGCCTGCAACTTGTGTTGGTAGTTCAATTTCATTTGTTGGGTCAGCATCGTTATCATCGGTGTTGTCAGGCAATGTAATTGAATTACCCCCACTTATACTTAATTTATGACCTGAAATTGAAAGTGTCTGTGAACTGCTACCTCCATTTGGTAAAGTAACCGTAGAGCCATCACTAATACTTAATTGATTACCAATCAAAGTAATATCCTGTATCTCATTATTTGGGTCACTGTCGGCATCATTCACATCGTCATTAATAACATTATGGGCATACATAGCAAATGGCACACTTAATAACTGGCTGGTTCCTAAATACTCATCATCCACAGTAACTGAGATAAAGAATGGATCGGCAGCCCAATTAATAGACTCAAATTCATCCGGATTTCCTTCTCCAATCTGTAAGTTCACCAAACCCAATGCACTTGTCTCCACATCCCACTCCTCAGTGTATAAAATTGTTCCGGGCAACTCACCCTGAATAATCTCAATCTTAAGCACTACCTGTTGGTTTGCTAAGATTCCACCAGAACCATCTCGGATTACCGCCTGGTAATTAAACCGTTTCGTATTTTGTGCAAAAGCACCCATCGTTATCAACAGGGCAAGTACAAGGTAAGTTAGTTTTTTCATCGGTTATTTTTTATGATTTTAAAAGTCTTCAATATCTTATCTTCACTCACTACTTTTAGAAAATAACTTGCAGGAACAAGCTGCTGAAAAGGAACTTCTGTAGTAAGCTGTTCAATCTTTTTGGTTGAAATCAGTCCTCCGTGCATATCATATAGTTGGTAAGAACTGCCGATTGGTAATTCTTCATTAACGGTAAGCTTTACTATATCTGTAGCTGGGTTTGGATATGCTTTAATTTGAAAGGTAATGCCTTCCATTTCATCTACTGCGGTTACCCACAACATGGGCTGATGAAAACCTTGGGTTATCATTATCTGCTGCCCTTCATGAGTTTTCACAACGGTTTCGCCAACAGTAAAAGATACCTGCCGGGTATCTCCTTCTAAAATTCCTCCAGAAGAAGCGGTTACTTGTTGAACTTGAGCATGTAGTACGGTAGTAAAAAAAACAGCTAAGAATGTAACTGTCAAACGAACAGAGAATCTAGATTTAATAATCATTGTTTATTGGTTTACAGCTATGTTTCTATCGCTTATAAAAATGATTGGCAAGCATAACATGCTGAAAAAAACCAAAATGACTCAATTAAAAACTCACCAACACAATTCTCAAACAAGCAATAAATCCTGAAGCTTTGTAACAAAAATATCATTATTTATTATTTGTTTGTCATGATATTATGTTGCTAGAAGGAAAGTTGTTAAGGATTGTATGTTAGTAAGTACCTGTTTGAATGATTAGTATCGTACCATAAATCGGTACAATAGAGAATGCTATAATTAGCATCAATTGTTTTCGATCTTTCTTGCTTCCGATTCGGCAGAACCTGATACCACCTTACCGGACAATGATAACACCCTGATTCTGGGGATTAGGGCAATCGATTATAATTTAAATGAAGCCGGGAATAAGAACAATTCCTTATTGCTTTATCCTTATTCGCTACCGAATTAGAGCAATTCCATAGAGAATATCGATGATGCACAAGGGAATTATTTGTATTCTCTATGGGATGATCATCATTCTGTACTGCCGCAACATAATTCGATACTGCCGAATAGCAATTCCTTGTCGAATATCTCTAATTCTGCTCTGCTTCATCATAATTCGCTATCGAATCGTAACAATTCGATGTGGAATTACTCCCCGGCAATAGCGAATATTACTCATTCTTTACCGAATTGAGTTTGTAAGAAGTAATAGCTAAAAAGTACTAGAAATTGTGGACTTCAACTTGGTAAAAGGTGACACCGCAGTTGTTCCGGTAATGTTATACAATGCGCCATTGGCAGTTCAATTTGCTGATGAGCTGTTGAACGAAAGGGTTTATGCAATTGGATTCTGCTTCCCTGTAGTTCCACGATGTAAGGCAAGAATTAGAGTGCAGCTTTCTGCCGCTCACACTTCTTAGCAAATTGATAAGGCTGTTGAAGCTTTATTAAGGTTGGTAAAGAGTTGACTTATTGCATAGGTTATGATTTTCTCTAATGATGAATGAAATCTATGAAGGATTGCTTAAAAGATTAAATACAAAAAAAATCTAAGGCCATAGATTTAGCCTTACTTCTTCAATCGATTCAATTGTTATTAGTTTCATATTGGAATCTGTATTCCCCATTCCTTCAACACCCAAAAGAGCTCTAAAGTTATCATGCCCCTCTAGCTCTTTTTCAAGCTTTCGTAAACTTGAAGGATCAGCAAGCCTCTTGGCAAGTCCAATATTTCCAAAATCTGCCATTGATAAAATAATTAATACATCATTCTGTTTAGGAGTAGTAAATTTCAACATGCTAATTAGATCAGTTCTTATTCCTTGTTCACCAAAATGAAATGTTGAATCTTTCCCATTTGTTCTGAAATCAATTCCTTCTTGTAAATGTATATTTATTCCCAAATCCCTAATGATATCATTCAATTTCCCAACAGTCTTGTATGAACCCAGGAAAATAACATTGTGGTCATAAACCATGTCCCATTGAAATTCAGAAGACATTCGCAACTCACAATCGGACTTTGCCTGAGCAAGAATGGGCATGAAATGAAAAAGTCCATGAGCGGTTTGAGGATTTAGATATTGGGTGCCGCCTTTTCGGTAATTCTCGATTTGATCGCCCGACAAAGCATTTAATAAATCACCATCGGAGTTAATTGCAGGTTTTCTTGACACAATCCACCCAAGTCCTTCATTATGTGAGTTGAAGAAATAATGATCGCCTAAAATAAAGAGTGTTGGTTTTTTATTGGTGAGAAATCCTTCCCATATTTTACTGTTCTGAAATCGGTACTGACTATCGTAATTAAGTTTTAAAAGAAATGCAACAGTCAATAGAAATAACACAGCAGCTATTCCGTACCTTTTCCAGCTTCTACTTTTTTTATTCGTAGTAACTTCAATGGTATATTTCCCTTTACTAATCTCAAGTCTGAATAAAGTATCACGACCTTCATCCTGATAAAACTGATCTAACTTTTTTCGCAGATTATAGATGTATGGCCTAACGTTAACCTCTTTGCCCTGCTCAATTTTCTTATTGAAAACATCAGTGGCAATTGTCAGCTCCTTCGGACTTTCTCCACGTAATGTTGATTTGCACAAATAATCAAGTAATTCCAGATAAATAGAAGGTGCTTGAAACAATTTACTTGCTGCAATCTCTTCAAATCCTTTCGTTATCTGCTTTGACTTATCCATTTGATTAGCTGGAGTATACATTTTTTAATTTACGGTAAAGCAACCGTAAACTACTCAAAACATACCCTGTTTGGTTTATAATTCATATACATTGTTGGTACAAAAACAAATGTAGAATAAAAACTTCAATTATGGCAATTACAAGAAAAGACTTCCTTAGAAATACGGGGCTGGCAACTGCCGGTCTATTTGTTGGAGGAAGCATATTAACCAAATCAAGCTATGGAAATATCATTGGTGCTAATGATAAAATAAAAGTGGGGATTATTGGCTTTTCAAATCGGGCACAAGGTGCACTTATTCCTTCGTTTATGAAAGTTGCAAACAGCATGAATATTGAAATAACATGTGTGTCTGACATCTGGAAGCAACGTAGAGATCAAGCGGAAGAATATTTCATGAAGAAGTATAATAAAAAGATTACCGTTTACCGAAACAATGATGAACTGTACGAAAAAGCAGATGTTGATGCTGTTATTATCTCAACGGCCGATTTCCAGCACGCTTTCCATTGTGTTGAAGCCACTAAGGCAGGCAAAGATGTTTATGTAGAAAAGCCACTTGCAAACCGGATGGTTGATGCTTGCGAAGTTTTTGATGCAGTTGAAGCTTCAAACAATATTGTGCAACTGGGAACACAAAGACGAAGTGGAAGAAATTACCACGCAGCAAATAAGTATATCAGATCGGGTGAATTTGGAAAGATTAACGCTGTTGAAATGTCTTGGAATGTGAATCAACCAGGTAGGTGGAGAAGACCGGATGAAGTAGCAGCTATTAAGAAGTCGGATGTAGACTGGAAACGATTCCTGATTAATCGCCCCAATGACAAATGGGATCCACGCAAGTTTTTGGAGTATCGATTGTTCTGGCCTTATTCTTCCGGAATTCCAGGACAATGGATGACCCATCAAATTGACACTGTCCATTGGTTCTCTGGATATGACTATCCAAGAAGCGTGAGTGCCAATGGTGGTATATATATGTGGAATGATGGTCGTAAAAATTTCGATACCATGACTGCCGTCTTCGATTATGGTAATCCTAAAAACATGAACGATGGATTCCAGGTAATCTATTCATCGCGCCAAACCAATTCAGCAGGTGGTACAAAAGAGCTTTATTATTCAAATGGAGGTGAGTTAAATCTTGCAACCAACATGGTAACAGCAAATGGTGGCCTTAAAGAAAATCACGCAAGTGCCATGAATATGAAACCATTTTTGCTGCCTGAATTCAAACTTGCAGAAAACACCAAAGTGGCAACTGCAGCAAACACTGGCGCTGACAATACCACTGAAGCACATATGCGCAATTGGCTAGAATCTGTGCGTGACAGGAAAAAACCAAACGCCGATATTCAGGCTGGGTTCAACCATGCCGTTGCCAATATTATGACAGTGGCAGCTTTACAAACAGGTATGAAAACTACCTATGATCCAATAAAAAGAGAAGTACTAGCTGGAGGAAAACCTTTTAAATAAAGAAGTATGAAATATATATTGATTTTTACACTTCTTGTCTCAATGAGCACACAACTTCAGGCAAAAGGTAAGAACTTCAAACCCAAATTTGGAGTTTGCACAAGAGTTGACAATGATTCTTTACTAAACTCAATTGGCTATGATTACATCGAAGAAGGAGTTAGAAAACTATTAATTCCATCAAAAAGTGACGAGGAGTTTAAAAAGATTCTGTACAAAGCAAAACAATGTAAACTGAAGACATACGCTTGCAACGGTTTTCTGCCGGGCGAATTAAAATCAACTGGTCCTAAAGCTGTGCATGATCAAATTATGGAATTTGCAACTACAGCATTTCGACGAGCAAAAGAAGCTGGAGTTAAAGTAATTGTTTTTGGTAGTGGTGGTTCTCGAAGGATACCTGAAGGTTTTGATACGCAGAAAGCAAAAGAACAATTTGTAAGTTTATTGAAACAAATGGGGCCCGTTGCGAAAAAACACAAAGTAACAATTGTTATTGAACCATTAAGAAGCAAAGAGTGTAATTTCATAAATCGGGTTGATGAAGGTTTGGAAATTGTAAAAGAGGTAAATCATCCAAATATTCTATTGCTGGCAGACTTTTACCATATGATGCAGGAAAATGAATCTGCGGAATCGATTGTGAAAGCAGACAAGTATTTAGCCCATGTACATATTGCTGAGAACCGCGACAGGGCAACTCCGGGCTATTACAAAGAAGACTTTACTGAATATTTCAAAGCCTTAAAAACAATTGGTTATAAAGGCCGGGTTTCTGTTGAAGCACGAATTATGGACAAGTCTAAATCGGGAGAGCTTTGGCAAGTCTCTTATGATTATATGAAAGATCAAGTATCAAAAGTGAATTAAACACAATCGACTCTATAAACTAATCCTATCACTAACTAAATCCCTCGTAAATTCGATTGTAATTTACGAGGGATTTCTATTTCTGACACATGTATTTTGATTAACAACTCTATCCAAAACAAGCTTTCCCGTTCTCATTTAAATTACTAATTTTGTGCCGAATTTATATTAATGCATTTATGAGTGATAATAGGTACATGGCGCGTGGTGTTTCAGCATCGAAAGAGGATGTGCATAACGCAATTAAGAATATTGATCAAGGTTTATTCCCAAAAGCATTTTGCAAAATTATTCCTGATGTTTTGGGTGGCGATCCGGATTGGTGTAACATTATGCATGCAGATGGAGCCGGTACCAAGTCATCACTAGCATACATGTACTGGAAAGAAACTGGTGATTTGTCAGTTTGGAAAGGCATTGCTCAGGATGCTTTAATTATGAATATTGACGACCTGCTTTGTGTAGGTGCTACCGATAATATTCTGTTGTCTTCAACCATTGGTCGTAATAAAAATAAAATTCCCGGAGAAGTTATTGGTGCAATTATTAACGGAACAGATGAGCTTTGCCATGAGCTTCAGGAAATGGGCGTTGGTGTTTATCCAACTGGGGGAGAAACTGCTGATGTAGGCGATGTTGTTCGCACTATTATTGTTGACTCAACGGTAACCTGCCGAATGAAACGCGAAGATGTTATTTCGGCAAGTAATATTGAAGCTGGAAATGTGATTATTGGACTTTCATCTTTCGGACAAGCAACATTCGAGAAAGAATATAACGGAGGAATGGGAAGTAACGGACTAACCTCAGCCCGTCACGATGTATTCTCAAAATATTTGGCTGATAAATACCCGGAGAGTTTTGATCCTGAAGTGCCAGGTGACTTGGTTTACTCGGGAAGCAAAAAGCTTACTGATGCCATTGAGGGACTTGGATTGGATGCTGGGAAATTAGTGCTTTCGCCAACCAGAACTTATGCTCCGGTTATTAAGAAAATATTAGATAGCCACCGCGCTGACATTAATGGGATGATTCATTGCTCAGGTGGAGCACAAACTAAAGTGCTGCATTTTGTTGATGACGTTCACATTATTAAAGATAACATGTTTGATATTCCTCCACTTTTTAAAATGATTCAGGAAGAATCTGGAACTGATTGGCAGGAAATGTACAAGGTGTTTAATATGGGTCATCGCATGGAAATTTACACCAAGCCTGAACTGGCTGAAGCGATCATCAAAATCTCAAAATCATTTAATATTGATGCACAGATTGTAGGACGAGTTGAAGCGCATGAAGGCAAAAAACTCACCATACAATCTGAATACGGAACTTTTGAATATTAAAACTTGATACTCGATCCTTGATCCTTGATTTTTTAATCTTGTATCTAGAATCTTGTATCTAGCATCTAGAAAATATGGCAGATCATTCAATTTTAGAAAAATACGAAGCTATTCAGCACCGCTTTGAAGAGGTGGGGCAGCAGATTACCGATCCGTCGGCAATGACTGACATGAAGCGCTACATCAAGCTGAGCCAGGAATACAAACGCATGGAGTCTCTGGTTCAAGCTTTTAAAGGATATAAGTCTTTGGTTGACAATATTGAGTCGGGCAAAGAAATGCTGGCTGAAGAGTCCGATCCGGAGATTAGGGAAATGGCGAAAGAAGAAATCGAAACCAGTGAAGCTCAGCTTCCAGAAAAAGAAAAAGAAATTAAGCTTTTACTTGTTCCTGCTGATCCTGAAGATGGCAAGAATGCAGTTCTTGAGATTCGTGCAGGAACGGGTGGTGACGAAGCCAGTATTTTTGCAGGTGATCTTTTCCGCATGTATACAAAATATTGCGAGAAGAAAGGTTGGCGCATGGAAATCACCAACGTAAATGAAGGAACTTCTGGTGGATACAAAGAAATTGTTGCTACGGTTTCGGGGCAAGGTGTTTATGGAATTTTGAAGTATGAATCAGGGGTACACCGTGTTCAACGTGTTCCACAAACCGAAACGCAAGGACGTGTACACACATCAGCAGCCTCGGTTGCAGTTCTACCCGAAGCAGAAGAGTTTGATATTGAATTGAAAAATGAAGATATCCGACGTGATGAGTTTTGCTCATCTGGGCCTGGCGGACAGTCGGTGAATACCACTTATTCTGCAATCCGTTTGACTCACATTCCTTCCGGAATTGTGGTTCAGTGTCAGGATCAGAAGTCGAAGTTGAAAAACCTTGACAAAGCCATGGGCGAATTGCGTACCCGTATTTATAATATGGAATACCAGAAGTACATGGATGAGATTTCATCAAAAAGGAAAACAATGGTTTCTACTGGTGACCGTTCTGCAAAAATTCGCACCTACAACTGGCCACAAGGTCGTGTAACTGATCACCGAATCAACTTAACCATGTACAACCTTCAGGCAATTATCAATGGTGATATTGATGAAATTATTGAAAAGCTGCAGGTTGAAGAAAACGCAGAGAAACTAAAAGAAGCAGAAATTTAAGTCTTACGACTTTCTACTAAATACTTACTACTATTTTACTATGAATCGCGAACAACTATTCGAACAGATTAAAAAGAAAAGGAGTTTTTTATGTGTAGGACTGGACTCAGACATTCTGAAAATACCAGCGCATTTAAAAGAAACTACTGATCCCATATTTGCATTCAACAAAGAAATAATTGATGCAACACAAGATTTATGCGTTGCTTACAAACCAAATCTGGCCTTTTATGAAAGCTTGGGCGTTTCTGGTTGGGAAAGTCTTGAGAAAACAGTTCGTTATATTCGTGAGAAATATCCTGAGCAATTTATTATTGCAGACGCCAAGCGTGGTGATATCGGGAACACTTCAAACTTATATGCACGTGCATTCTTTGATAATATGGATTTTGATGCTGTTACCGTTGCTCCATATATGGGTGAAGATTCTGTGAAACCATTTATGACTTATCTCGACAAATGGGTAATTCTATTAGCATTGACATCAAACAAAGGAGCTGCTGATTTCCAATATTTGAAAGATGAGGCTTCGGGTGATCAGTTGTTTGAGTCTGTTTTAAAAACTTCACAAACATGGGGAGATACCGACCAAATGATGTACGTTGTTGGTGCAACTAAAGCTGAGAAGCTTAAAGAAATTCGTCAGATTGTTCCAGATCATTTCCTGCTAGTTCCAGGAGTTGGAGCACAAGGTGGCAGCCTTACCGAGGTTGCTCAGAATGGAATGAATGACAAGTGCGGCTTATTAGTAAACTCTTCACGTCAGATTATCTATGCCTCCTCTGAAACTGACTTTGCTGACAAAGCTCGTGAAGCAGCCATGGAAGTTCAGGTTGATATGGAAGAGCTACTTCTTGAAGCAGAATTATTATAGAAGAATCAAGATATTAGAGTCAAGACTTTAAATAATATACAATGAACCCGGCTAGTCAGTCGGGTTTTTTATTGCCCAAAGATCATTCCTATACTTCAGAATCGAGAATTAAAGCCCCTTCCATTTTCTACTTTTATTGAACTTTATTTAAATTCATTCTACATAAGAGATGATTTTTTCGTAACTTGGTTAGGATCTTACAAAATTGCTTTTCGAATACGTCGTGCATATTCCAATGTCTTACAGAGGAGTACGCCAATAAGAAAGAGGTTTAGAGACCAATCTGAACCTCAACTTTAATCTTAAACAGTATTTGCTATGGCAGTATTTAGAGCAGTTCTTGCAGTAATTCCCAAGGTACGTAAGGGAATAAAAAAGGCTGCAGATTTCATTAAAAAGGTTTACAAACGAATTAGCAAAGTAATCTGGATCATCCGGGCTATTTTACTATGGAACTCAGTACTACAACGATTGGATAATTTCCTGAAAGTTATCCGAAGTGTTCTCCGCAAACTAAAGTTAATCCCAATCCCACAGGTTCGGGCAGTGCTAACTGCATTGGGCAGATTAATTGTTGCCATCAGAAGGGCAATTGCTCCAATGAGGCGTTTCCTTCAAAAGAATAAACGAAAACTAAGCAAGCTTAAACGACTCTTAAAAGAAATTAAAACCGAACTAAAAGCAGCAAGGAGTCTACTAAAATCGATTAACCGGAGATTATTGCTCATGCAAATTCTGGCTGCAATTCTTGAAAAGCAGCAAGACTTTATTGAATCGATAATAGGAGAAAAGCTAAAAGCCTTGCTTTACAAACTGGTGGGCAGACTGGAAGGTCTCGCCAAAGCTTTGGAAACCCTAATTACTGCTGCACTGCTGCTCGAAGCGGCACTTGGAGCAATTCTTCAAGCCATAGAGCCTTTGGTGAGGCAGGTTCAGAGTTTTATTGACGGTTTAAAAAAGGTTCTGGATTTCTTAAGCCCACTAAAAAATGCACTTCAATCACTGTTGAATGGATTGAAGAAACTAATGCAAAATCGTGTTGTAAAGTGGATTATGGATGGCCTTACCTGGCTGATGGATAAACTGGATGCGCTATTTAATGCGATAATGGAAAAACTAGGATTGAATGCATTAATCGACCGGATTATTCAAAGCATTCCTGGGGTTCAACAACTACTGAATGCCTTAAATGAGCTAACAGCCAAAATTCAGGAAATGCTGAATAAGTTAAACGAAATTAAAGCTGAAATAAAACGCATAAGGAAGAAACTAGATGATATTCTTTCAGTAATCGACAATATCATAAACCTCCTGAAAGGACTACTGGCCTTTAAGGCATTAATTGAATTACAAATTCCGGAGTTCGTTCAATTAACGAAAGGTCTGGTACCAGAAATAAGTGTGAACGATTTCCTTAAAAAACAAAATGAACTTTTGGATGCGATGGAAAAGAATGATGAATTCTCGCAAGAGCTTGCTCTACTAAACCTCGAATTAGACAGTATGGATACTGTTTTGGATACCATTTCGGACGATGCAAGTGAGAAGCAAGTTAATGAAGCAATCATTCAACTTAAAGAATTAATGCCCGATGAAAACTTTAGCTATCAATTACTAGATGGTGAAGCGAACATGAGCAAACTAATCAATGAGGCCATTAAAGAAGAAGCCATTGTTTTAGAGTCTCTACTAAAACACAACCCAGATATTACAATGGAAGATAAAGAAGAATTGGCCGAAGCCGTCTCATTTATAAAAGAAGAAGAAGAATCGTAATACAAACTACACCATTCTCCAAAACCCGGCTTAATTAGTCGGGTTTTTTATTTCCATGCCACTTGATCACGTCCTTCCTAACTTGTTTCGGAATCTTAGTCAAGTAACAGAAACCTCAATACTCATTCAATTTCGATTTCTGAAACTCAGGTGAACGAACTGAACGCTTTAGTTCCTTTCCCGGAAGAAAATGAATCTTCACATCCTTAATTAACCGATATGCGTCAACTCTTGGCACATCCGACCCTTCACTTTTTAGGTGAAGGCTAAATGTTCCCAGGTCACCTAACTCAACGGTATGATTATCGAGTAACAATTCAGGGATGATATCCTCCAACCCAATTAAAGTGGCAACAATATCCGACTTACTTAAAGATGATCGTTTGGATAGGACATCAGCGATCTCATTTATCCCTGCTTTCTTGCGCTCACAGGCTCTTGCATAATATTTATAAGCACCGCCACCCGTAACTCCGGGCGTTGATGTCTTAACTAGTTTGTACTTAATAGTCATAATCTAATTAGGTATTGGCAATGTAACAAGCATCAAGTTACAATTTAATGCGTATTAAATATATTTTTCATGCACGTTATTTTTATTTTTTATGCGCATCGTTATTCTATTTCCTCTTTACGAAACAATCAAAACATACTGACGAAGTTGGTGAAAGGTGGGTGCGGAAGTTTTCAACTTCCTAATATAACTGCGATTAGAAATCGCAGCACCCACAATTGGAACACATACACTTCTTAGTTTCATAAACTATAAAAATTATGTAACTTGCTTGTCATAAAAACAAACTAAATACCTCAATACCTCCACCCTATGAACGAAACCTTTTTACACTTTATCTGGAAACATCGTTTGTTTAATGCGAACGAGCTTAAAACGATTGATGGGCAATCTATTTCTATTATTAATCCTGGCTTATTAAATACCGATGCAGGGCCTGACTTTTTTAATGCACGAATAAAAATTGGCGAAACAATTTGGGCAGGGAATGTTGAGATTCATCATAAAGCATCGGATTGGTTTAAGCACAAGCATGAGCAAGATGCAGCATATAATAATGTAATCTTGCATGTGGTTCTGAATGATGACCAGCTAACCGTAAACTCAAAAGGAGAAAATATTCCAACATCCATCTTAGTTTATCCGAAATATCTTGAAGATAATTATCAGGAATTACTCAAATCGAAAAAATGGATTGCTTGCGAAGGCTGGTTTTCGCAAAACGATTTGATGGAAATGCGGCTTTGGTTTCATAGTTTAATGATTGAGCGATTGCAACAAAAGACTGAAGAGATTAATCAGAGACTTCAGCAAAACAAAAATGACTGGAACGAAACCTTTTACCAGCATCTTGCCAAAAACTTTGGTTTTAAAACGAATGCTCTACCCTTTGAAATGCTTGCAAGAGCTATTCCTCTAAAAATTTTGGGTAAACACAAAAACGATCTGTTCCAGCTAGAAGCTTTACTGTTTGGCACTTCGGGCTTATTAAATGAAGAACTTATTGGCGATGATTATTTTCTTGCTCTTCGAAAAGAGTATTCATTCCTATATAAAAAATACAAGCTGAAACCCATTGAAGGACATTTATGGAAATTCCTTCGCCTTCGTCCTGTAAACTTTCCAAGTGTAAGAATTGCACAGTTTGCTCAATTAATCCACCAATCAACCGCTTTGTTCTCTCAATTAATCGAACATGAAGAATTGAAGGAAGTGGAAAAACTCTTTTCAATAGCTGCTTCACCATATTGGGATGAACACTACCGATTCAATAGGTCATCGGTAAAACGAAAAAAGCAATTGGGAAACTTTGCCACACAGAATATTATTATTAACACCATTGTTCCATTTTTATTCGTTTATGGAGAACAACACAACCAACATCATTTAAAAGACAGGGCTCTTGATTTTCTGGAAGGTATAAACGCTGAAAGCAATTCAATAATTACAAATTGGCACAAAATGGGTGTTGTTCCCAATTCCGCTTTTGAGAGCCAGGCTCTCATTCAACTAAAAAATTGTTACTGCAAAACTAAAAAATGTTTAAATTGCCACTTAGGAACCAAACTTGTTAAGAAAAGCATACCCGGGGAAAATGAACCAACCAATAAATAAATTTCAAAAGGTCTCGAAAAAGACTATTCGTATGTCCATTACTCTCTTGGTCGTTTTACTTTCAAGTGGGACTTTCGGATACATATATTTGGAAGGACTAAAGCCCATCGATGCATTTTTCATGACCGTAATTACAATCTCAACCGTGGGTTTCAGAGAAGTTCAACCACTTTCAGATTTAGGTAAGATATTTACTTCTAGCTTGATATTTTTCAGTTTAGGAAGTTTAGCCTGGGTTGGTTCAACAATGGCTCGTTTTGTTTTTGATGGGGAATTAAAAGAATACTTAAAAACATACAGGGTGGATAAAAAAATTGTCAAACTTAAAGATCATGCCATTATTATTGGGTATGGCAGAAATGGGGAACAAGCTGCCATGGAGCTTCGTGAATCCGGGATTCATTTTGTGGTGATTGATAAACGTGAAAATGTAATTAATCGCGTCCGGGAAGACTCCAATCTATTATACATTAAAGGTGATGCTACTCATGAAGATATTCTAAAACAGGCTGGAGTTGATAAGGCAAGAGCCTTAATTGCCACAACTCCTAATGACGCCGATAATGTATTTGTTGCTTTAACTGCCCGAAGTATGAACCCAGGCTTACGGATTGTTAGCCGCGCTTCTGAGATTGAATCGATCATGAAGTTAAAACGTGCTGGCGTTACCAATGTAATTATGCCTGAACGGATTGGCGGACAACGAATGGCCAAACTAGTCACCCAGCCTGATGTGGTTGAGTTTATCGAACACATTCTTTTGCAGAAAACCAAAGATGTTAGCCTGGAAGAAATTAGTTGCACCAATATGGCTGATTCATTTGTGAACAAACCTATCAGTAATTTAAAAGATGCTGATTCTTCGGGTGTGAATGTTATTGGAATTAAAATTAGCGGGGCAAAGTATATTTTTAATCCTGATCCGGGATTAACATTAAGCCGTGGAGACCAACTTTTTGTAATTGGTTCTCCTCAGCAGATCAAGGAATTTAGAACGTCACTTGAATCATTCCACTCCTAGAATCTAGTAAATTTCGATATTCGATAATACCGGGCAAGCTTTAGAATCATTAATTTGAATTCGAAGCTTGTTTGTTTTTACTCCATTTGTTGGCAAAATTCTTTTGTATCCAACAGTTGGTGCTTCAGCTACAGCATGCCAATGATCGCCATGCAATGCATCTACTTTTAAAGACTTTATTCGTTGCCCAAGCTTTATGTATTCCTGAACGACTACATAATTAGTAGATGTTTGTAGTTTTAGGTTCAACTAGTTTTAAAACAATTCCAATAGTATATAAAAAGAACTTCAATGCTATGCTGCACTGTCCAGTGTGTTTTTCAAAAATAGCTGAAAAAAGAGTTTACTGGTTGTAAATCAAAGATTTTTACTTATTTTTGCGCAAGTTTTTGGAATTAATTTTAAGCTGTTGTTATTGAAAGCGATGCTGCGGTTTAAAGATTGTATCACAATAAAAAAGAATAAAAATGTATTTAACTTCAGAAAAGAAGCAAGAGTTTTTTGAAAAGTTTGGTAAAGATACTAAAGACACGGGTTCAACAGAAGGACAAATTGCCTTGTTCTCGTTCCGTATCGCTCATCTTACTGAACACTTGAAAGTAAACAAAAAAGATTACAGCACGCAGCATTCATTGATTAAGTTAGTTGGTAAACGTCGTAGTTTACTTGACTATCTAAAGAAAAAAGACATTGAGCGCTACCGTGCAATTATTAAAGAATTGAATTTACGTCGATAAAAAGTTAAGAGAAAAGGCAATAAATTTATTGCCTTTTCTTATTTTTGAATAAATCCTCACCACCAAACGATTAAGTTCAAATTGTTAAATTTTATTTGAAAAATTGATTATGAATCAAGCAATTATTAAAACGATTGACCTTGGTGACGGCCGGACTATTACTATTGAAACCGGACGTTTAGCTAAGCAAGCCGACGGCTCAGTTGTTGTACGATCAGGCGACACCATGTTGTTAGCAACTGTGGTTTCAGCCAAAGAAGCTCGTGAAGATGTTGATTTTATGCCGGTATCAGTTGATTACCGTGAAAAATTCTCAGCAGCGGGTCGTTTCCCTGGTGGTTTTTTGAAAAGAGAGGCTCGTCCTTCAGACGATGAAATTTTAGTAGCTCGTCTTGTTGACCGTGCACTACGTCCTCTTTTCCCAGCTGATTTCCATGCAGAAACTGCAATGATGATCAGTCTAATCTCTTATGACGAAAACGTAATGCCCGACTCATTGGCTGGGTTGGCAGCATCTGCAGCAATCGCTGTATCTGATGTTCCTTTTGAGACTCCCATCTCAGAAGTACGCGTTGGCCGCGTTGGCGGTGAGTTTATCGTAAATCCAAGCAGAGCTCAGCTTGCTGAAGCAGATATGGATATTATGGTAGCTGCGTCATTTGATAATATCATGATGGTTGAAGGTGAAATGGACGAGGTTTCTGAAGAAGAAATGTTGGAAGCCATTAAAGTTGCTCACGAAGCCATTAAAATTCATTGTAAAGTACAAGAAGAGTTAGCTGCTGAAGTTGGCGTTGTTAAGCGTGAATATTGTCACGAAGTAAACAACGAAGAGCTAAAAGCTAAAGTTGAAGCTGATTTATTTCCAGCTTGTTATGATGTTGCCAAGCAACAAATTCAAGACAAGCAACTTCGTATTGAATCATTTCATAAGATTCAGGACGATTATATTGCAGCTTACGAAGAAGCAAATGCTGAAAACGAAGAAGTTGATATTGAGCAGGATGTAAAACTGATAAAGCGTTATTTCCATAAAGTTGAAGGTGAAGCGATGCGTCGCTTGATACTTGACGAAGGTATTCGTTTGGATGGTCGTAAAACTGATGAGATCCGCCCAATTTGGGGTGAAGTTGATTATTTACCGGGTGCACATGGTTCTGCCGTATTCACTCGTGGTGAAACTCAATCACTTTCATCAATTACCTTGGGAACAAAAATGGACATTAAAAAGATTGATAATGTAACTTATCAGGGAACTGAGAAATTCCTATTGCATTACAACTTCCCTCCATTTTGTGTTGGTGATCCAAAAACTCCACGTGGTTTAGGACGTCGTGAAATTGGTCACGGTAACCTGGCTTACCGTGCGCTGAAAAAAATGATTCCTGAAGATTTCCCATATGTTGTTCGTATTGTTTCTGATATTTTAGAATCAAATGGTTCATCATCAATGGCAACTGTTTGTGCAGGAACCATGTGTATGTTGGATGCTGGTATGCAAATGAAACGTCCGGTTTCTGGTATTGCAATGGGATTGATTACTGATAAAGATTCTGATAAATTTGCTGTCCTTTCTGACATCTTGGGTGATGAAGATCATTTGGGTGATATGGACTTCAAAGTAACAGGTACTGAAAAAGGTATTACAGCTACCCAGATGGATATTAAGGTTGATGGACTTCCATATGAAGTACTATCTCAAGCTTTAATGCAAGCCAAAGAAGGTCGCGAGCATATCTTAGGAAAAATCTTAGAAGTTATTGCAGAACCACGTACTGACTATAAAGAGAATGTGCCACGTGTTGAGACTATTCGTATTCCTAAGGATATGATTGGCCCAATCATTGGCCCTGGAGGTAAAAACATCCAGCAAATGCAGGCAGAAACAAATACCATAATTGTTATTGAAGAAGTGGATGACATGGGTGTTGTTGAAATTTCTGCTATTAATAAAGATGCACTTGAGGCAGCAAAAGAACGCATCAAGCGTATTATTGCAATGCCTGAGAAAGGTGAACTTTATACTGGTAAAATTAAATCGATTACTTCATTTGGAGCATTCATTGAAATTCTACCTGGAAAAGAAGGACTACTACACATTTCTGAAATTACATGGGAACGTTTAATGAACGTTGAAGATGTTCTTAAAGTAGGTGAAGAAATTGAAGTGAAATTGTTAGACATTGACCGCGATGGTAAATTCAAACTTTCAAGAAAAGTATTGACACCAAAGCCTGAAGGTTATGTAGAACGTGAACGCACTGAGCGTCGTCCTCCCAGACGTGATGGAAGAGATAATCGTGATGGTGGTCGTGACCGCCGCGATGGTAATCGCCCTCCTCGTCCACCAAGAGAAAGAAGAGATTAATTATCTTAGATATTTAAAATGCCCGCATCGTCGGGCATTTTTTTGCTAAAGCTTTTTGTTATGAGTGATTGGTATGAAAAATTAGAAGCACAGATCAATGATCAGCTAAGAGACACACGCGATAAAGATCTCCGCTTTTTTCGTGTTGAAGAATACCTTCGGATGACCAAGCGTGTAGAAGACTTTGCATCTTCCTGTAGAGAGTGCAATTCATTTAAGTATGAAATTGAGAAAACTGCCGGAGATATTGGAGTTGCAATTGCTTCACCTGGTAAAACCCGTAGAAACTATGATCGTCTAATGGGAAACCTATCAAAACACATGCGCAAACAACACGGATTTTATCCACCATATTATTTCACTTATTTGCTGGCTTTTGTTTATGCGTTTGGAGCATCAGTTGGGGCTTTCATTGTTAGTCTCCCTTTCGTTCACCTTGATAAATGGTTTTTTATAGTACCTGCATTTATTATTGGCTTAGTACTTGGAAACTTGCGAGGAGCAAAAAAAGACTCAAGAATCAGAAATAGCGAAAAACTTCTGTAATCATTTCATTTGTCATTATACGGATAGCTTGACAATATTAACTTTGAAAAACTTACAATAAATTCAAATTATCCCGAAATGAAAAAACTAACATTTCTTTTTGCAATCTTATTTATGATTTCCTGTGCTGATCAATCGGTGAAATATCCTGTCACCAAAAAAGAGGATGTAAAAGATACTTATTTTGAAACCGTAGTTGAAGACCCCTACCGTTGGCTGGAAGATGACAACTCCGAAGAAACTGCAGAATGGGTGAAGGCTCAAAATGAAGTGACTTTTGGATATCTTGAAACGCTTCCAAACCGACAAAAAATTAAAGATCGACTGACTGAACTAATGGATTATCCGAAGTATGGAACTCCCTGGAAAGAGGCTGGCAAGTATTTCTTTTTTAAGAATGATGGCTTACAAAACCAGAGTGTGCTTTACATGACTGAAACACTGGAGGGTGAACCAACAGTTGTTTTGGATCCAAACACACTTTCAGAAGATGGTACGGTTGCCTACTCTGGAGGTGATATCTCAAAAAATGGCAAGTACCTGGTCTATAAGATTGCTCGTTCCGGATCTGATTGGAACGAGATCTATGTAAAAAATATAGAAACTGGAGAGATGCTGAAGGATCATATTTCATGGGTGAAATTCTCTGGTCTTGATTGGTATAATGATGGTTTCTTTTATAGCGCTTACGATAAACCTGACGAAGGAAGCGAACTTTCTAAATCGAATGAATACCAGAAAATATATTACCACAAGCTTGGGACAACGCAATCTGAAGATAGATTGATTATTGAAGACATAACAAATCCCAAAAGGATGTTTGGTGCTGGCGTAACCGACGATGAACGCTTTATGATTCTATCAATGAGCGAGGCAACAAGTGGAAATGCATTATCCGTAAAAGATTTGACAAAAATGAAGGCGGACTTTGTTCCTTTCATGGAAAGCTTCGAATTTGATTTTAATGTGATGGATAATATTGGAGATGACCTTTACATTAAAACTAACTACAATGCTCCTCGTTATCGTTTGGTAAAAATCAATATAAATCAACCCGAAGAAGATAAATGGATTGACATTATTCCTGAGCAAGAGAATGTATTGCAATCAGTAAGCTTTGTTGGCGGTAAAATTGTTGCTGAATACATGAAGGATGCCTGGAGCAAAATTGAGGTTTATGACTATGATGGTAAATTCTCTCATATTATTGAACTCCCAGGAATTGGTAGTGCCGGATCGCTTTCTGGAAAAAAAGATGAATCAATTGCATTCTATAGCTACACGTCATTTAATACTCCTGGTGAAATCTATCGCTATGACTTTGAAACAAAAGAAACAAAGCTTCATTATCGTCCTGAAGTGAAATTCAATCCAGATGATTTTGTTGTAAAACAAGAATTCTTCGAATCAAAAGATGGCACAAAAGTACCCATGTTCATTGTTCACAAAAAAGGCATTGAGCTAACTGGCGATAACCCAACATTACTTTATGCATACGGTGGTTTTAATATCAGTTTGACTCCTTCTTTTTCTACAACAAGAATGGTTTTCATTGAGAATGGTGGCATTTTTGCAATGCCAAACCTTCGTGGTGGAGGTGAATATGGAGAAGAGTGGCACAAAGCAGGAACCAAATTACAGAAACAAAATGTCTTTGATGATTTCATTGCTGCAGCTGAGTACTTGATTTCAAAAAACTACACAAACAGTGATAAGTTGGCAATTTTCGGCGGTTCAAATGGTGGCCTTTTAGTTGGTGCATGTGCCAATCAACGCCCCGACCTTTATAAAGTAGCAATTCCTGCTGTAGGTGTAATGGACATGTTACGTTTCCACAAGTTTACTATTGGCTGGGCCTGGGCTGGCGACTATGGAACTAGT
This sequence comes from uncultured Sunxiuqinia sp., assembly GCA_965372405.1. Lineage (GTDB taxonomy): Bacteria > Bacteroidota > Bacteroidia > Bacteroidales > Prolixibacteraceae > Sunxiuqinia. The sequence continues at coordinate 28,656 of CBDVCE010000023.1, read as the reverse complement.
GAAGATAGCAAAGAAATGTTTGAATACCTTTATGACTATTCTCCATACCATGCCATTAAAGCTGGGACTGAATATCCTGCAGTATTGGTTACAACAGCAGATCATGACGACAGGGTTGTGCCTGCTCACTCATTTAAATACATTGCTAGATTGCAGGAGCACCAGGCTGGCAAATCTCCGGTTCTTATCCGCATTGGAATTAAGGCCGGTCATGGTGGTGGAAAACCTACCTCAAAAGTAATTGAAGAGTATACTGATATGTGGGCATTTATGTACTATCATTTGGGTGTAAAAATGTAAACCTCAACAGTTAGCTAAACGAATTAAATATTGTATTTTTATTTCCCGGAGATTAAACCTCCGGGATTTTTTTCATATGAATATCAACTATCTGGTTATAGAAGGCAATATTGGTTCTGGAAAAACCACACTTGCAAACATGCTGGTAAAAGATTATCAGGCTAAAGCGGTATTGGAAGGGTTTGGTGAAAATCCATTTCTTCCAAAATTCTATAAAAACAAAGAAAAATATGCCTTCCCCCTGGAGATGTCTTTCCTAGCTGATCGTTACAGCCAACTCAATCAACACATCCGGGATTTTGAATTATTCAGTTCTCTGGTTATTTCTGATTACTTTTTTATGAAATCGCTAATCTTTGCTCAGAACACCTTAACTGACACTGAATATCAACTTTATCAGCGGTTTTTTAATATCGTTTATGAAAAGCTACCCAAACCCGACCTCTATGTTTACCTTCACCTAAACACACACAACTTACTGACCAACATAAACAAACGTGGTCGGAGCTATGAACAAAAGATGGATCCGGCTTATCTTGAAAAAATAAAAGAAGCTTACTTTCGTTTTTTTAGTCAGCAAACCGATTTCCCAATTTTACTAATAGACACCAATGAAACTGATTTTGTAATGAACGAAAATCATTATAAAAGATTGAAAGAGTTGATATTTAAAGGTGACTACAAATTGGGTATTAACAGGGCTTTCGTTGAGTAAAAAAGTATGGTTATACTTTTTTTTCATTAAAACATTCTTAATTTTGTGAGCATGATGTGGAATCTTCATAAAAATCAATATTCTAATACTTTCAATATGAAAAAAATTAACTTAAAACCTCTGGCCTTGTTTGCTTTAGCAGCAGTGCTTTTAGCAAGCTGCTCTAGTCTTCAGAAAATGAAGAAAAATGCTGATCAAATTAATTTCAAAGTAACTCCAGAAATCCTTGAGACAAATGGTGGCGATGTTGATGTAGCAATTAACGGACGTTTTCCTGCTAAGTATTTCAACAAGAAAGCAACTATCGTTGCTACTCCTGTATTGAAATATGATGGTGGTGAAAAAGCTTTCGAGCCTGTAACTATTCAAGGTGAAAAGGTTGATGCTAACAACAAAGTGATTAGTTTCACTAGCGGTGGTAGTTTCGCTTACAAAGATGCTGTTGAATTTACTGATGACATGCGTTTATCAGATCTTGAAATCAGAATTACTGCAACAAAAGGTGCTGCAAGTTTAGATTTCGAACCAATTAAAGTTGCTGATGGTGTATTATCTACTTCATCTTTAGTTATGAACTATCCTTCACCAATTATTGGTGTTCAACGTGAAAAAAATACAACAGGCGTTTATGATCCTAATATTGATAAATTCCAACGAGTTGTTCCTGATGAGTACGTTGCTGATATTCATTACCTGATTAACAGTTCATATATTCGTGGTGCTGAACTAAAAGCTGAAGACGTTGAAGCTTTCTACGCCTACACAAAAGATGCTTTTGATGCTGAACGTAAAGAACTAAAAGGTGTTGAAGTTTCTGCTTATGCTTCACCAGATGGTGAACTAGACTGGAACACTAAACTTGCTGGAAAACGTGAAAGTTCATCTTCTAAAATTGTTGCTAAGAAACTGAAGAAAGCTGAAGTTGAAGCTGAATTAAATACAAAATTCACTCCAGAAGACTGGGACGGTTTCAAAGAAATGATGGAAAAATCAAACATTCAGGATAAAGAATTGATCTTGCGTGTTCTTTCTATGTATTCAGATCCTGAAGTTCGCGAACGCGAAATCAAAAACTTATCTGAAGCTTTCACAAGTGTTGCTGATGACATTCTTCCAAAACTTCGTCGTGCGAAATTGATCGCTAGCGTTGATTTGATTGGAAAAACTGATGAAGAGGTTGCAGCTTTAGCTGACTCAGATCCTGCTTCATTAAACCCAGCAGAATTGCTTTATGCAGGTACTTTAACTACCGATAAGAACAAACAACTGGCTATTTATAACTCAATGATTAAAGTTTATCCTAAAGACTGGAGAGGCTTCAACAACGCTGGGATGGCTTTAGCAGGTCAAGGTGAATATGCAAAAGCTGGTAAATTATTTGCAAAAGCGGAGAAGCTTAACAATGATGAGCCAATCATTAAAAACAACCTAGGTGCTGTTGCATTATTCGATGGTGACCTTGAAAAAGCTGAAGCTTTATTCGGTGCTGCTTCTGGTGCTGGTGAAGAAGTTAATCACAACTTAGGTATTGTTGCTCTGAAAAAAGGTGACTATGACCAAGCTGTTAAATACTTTGGAAACTCAGAATCATTGAACGCTGGTTTAGCTAAAGTACTAGCAGGTGATAATAATGCTGCATTGAAAATTTTCGAAGCTTGCGATATGCCTAAATGCTACATGAAGCAATATCTTATTGCTGTTGTTGGCGCTCGTACCGCAAAAGAAAACCTAATGTTTGATAGCCTTACAAAAGCTGTTGAGTTAAATGCAAAAATGAAAGATCTTGCAAAATCTGATATGGAATTTGCGAAGTATTTCGAAAATGAAAAATTCAAAGCAATTGTTGAATAATTACAATTCTTAATATAGTATTCAAAGCGGTTCCTTCTGGAGTCGCTTTTTTTTATTAAAGAAATTCAAGCTATTCGTTAACAAAACTTAAAATCATTTTTATTGCCAGCTACTTATGAAACATTTTCGATAGCTTTGCGTTCTTTACTAGTATGCTAAAATGAGGAGTTGGATATGTTGGGTTTTTTAAAGATTTTACACGTTTTTTTACTGGCTACAGTAAAATATTTTGTCACTTTCCCTTATGCAATGTTTATTGGTTTTGAACACGAGCACGCAGTGATTATAGTGACCTTAGGAGGAATTGCAGGTTTTGTTTTCTTTTATTTCATGAGTGGTATTTTTATTCGTAATTTTTCCAGAATTAAAAATTTGGTTCTCCTTCTATTACCAAACTTTTTATCATTGAAACTTAAAATTCTTTCTCGATCATTTTCCCGTTGGCAGAACAACAGGATTACTTTTAATAAAAAGAATCGTTTCTTAGTTCGTTTAAGAAATAAATATGGTTTCTGGGGTATTATTATAAGCACTCCGGTTTTATTGAGCATACCTTTGGGCGCATTCCTTTTAAAAAAATACTACTCAAGGCAAAGATACGCTTTTGCTTACATGATCATTTCAATTGTGGGCTGGGCTCTTATCTTTTCTGCAATTGTGATAGTCTTTCCAACACCATTATAAATAGAACTTATTCGTCTATTTTTAAAAAGTTTTTTCTTCTGCGTCGAATCTGTAATGAATTGACGATATCACTACTTATATGTATATTTGGCAAGCTAGAATCCTTTAAGCTTCTTTATTAATGGGCTTTTTGTTCCAATTCAGGATTCAGAAACTTGTAATACATTAACCCAACAAACTTAATTTCTCATGCAGAAGAATTATTTACTTACGATTATTTCAATCTTATTTTTTTCAATTACTTTATTTGCACAAGACACAATTACTTTCAAGGAAGGTATGGCTGTAGGTGCAACAGGAAGAAGAAACCGCTCCCCTATTTTTTCAGATCCCGTATACTATAAGTATGTAACGAACCAACTCACAAAACCATTGGAAAATGATTCAGTTGGCGTTGGTCTTGATGGAGATGTGCAACGATGGGGAAAAGTTACCGCTAACGAAGAAGGAAAATTTGACAATAGTGACTTTAGAGGTGGTTATTTATACCTAAGCTACTATTCAAAAAAAGCAGAGACAAGAGTTCTTGATATTTCAGGATGTACCGAAATATATATTAACGGAACACCTCGAGGTGGTGATGTTTATAATAAAAACTGGATGCTTCTCCCTGTAAACTTAAAAGCAGGTGAAAATGTATTTCTTGTAAAATCGGGTCGGGGGATGTTAAAAATGGAACTTCATAAACCTGAGAAATCTATTTATATGACGGAACGGGACATGACGATCCCTGATTTCATTACTACTGAGAATGATGAGAAGATTGGCTCGATAAGGGTAATTAATGCAACTAAGAAAACACTAACTAATCTTAAAATCATTTCTGAAGTAAACGGAGTTAAAACAGAAACTAAACTCCCTTCAATTACTCCATTAACCGTTCGTAAAGTATCTTACTCAATTAAAGATGCAATTACTGAGACCGGAAAAACAAACGTCAAGGTAAATCTATATAATGGAAGTAAACTAATTGACAATACTGAGGTTGAATATGAAACAAAACGCCCTCAAGATAAATATAAGAGAACATTCATTTCTAATATCGATGGAAGTCTTCAGTATTTTGCAGTTGTTCCTGACACAACCGATAACGATAATGGCAAACCAGCTATGTTCTTATCTGTGCATGGAGCCGGAGTTCAGGCAAAAGGGCAGGCTGGTTCTTACAAACACAAAGATTGGGGTTATGTAATTTGCCCAACCAATCGCAGGGAATTTGGTTTTGACTGGGAAGATTGGGGTAGACTGGATGCCATGGAGGTACAAAGTATTGCTGAGAAGATGTACAATACCGATCCTAAACGCACTTATCTTACAGGTCACTCAATGGGCGGTCATGGAACCTGGCAATTAGGGGTTACTTTCCCAAGCAAATGGGCAGCACTGGCTCCGAGTGCCGGATGGTATTCATTCTTTTCATATTCAAGCAAAGAGAAAACAGAGAATGCCTCACCCCTCGAAAAGATGTTTGTACGAGCAAGCCATTCCAGTCACACACTTGAACTTTCAAGAAATTACCTGCACCATGGAATATATATTTATCATGGAGGTGCTGACAAAACAGTTCCTGTTGAACAAGCTCGTTTTATGCGCAAGCACTTAGCCGAATTTCATCCTGATTTCTCTTATTATGAATTTCCTGATGGTGGTCACTGGTTTGGCTGGAGAAGTGTTGACTGGAAGCCTATTTTTGATTATTTCAGCTATCATGAGATTCCCGAGAACACTCATGTTGATGAATTTGAATTCCGCTCAGCAAGTCCAGGTATTTCCGCAACAAGTAGGTTCGTTACACTTTATCAGCAAGAAATACCATTTAAATTTTGCGGTGTAAAAGCAAAGCAAAATATTTTGACCCGAAGACAAATTAATAAAGAAGGGTTGACGATTGTACCAAACAGAACCATAAGTATTGAAACAGAGAACTTAAAGCAGTTTAAAATAGACCTACAACACTGTATTGGGGCAGATACAATTACTGCAATAATTGACTCGATTACTTTTGAAGGATTGGCACCAAAAGCAGGAGATGAAGTCTGGTTCAAAAAAGTTGGTGCAAACTGGCAATTATCCGAAGCCCCTAAGGACAAGTTGCAAAAGAACCCTAAGCGCTATGGAAATTTCAAGGATGCCTTCCGTCATAACATGGTTTTTGTGTATTCCACCAAAGGGACAAAAGAGGAAAACAAATGGTCATACGACAAAGCACGGTTTGATGCTGAAACATTCTACTATCGCGGAAACAGCTCAATTGATGTAGTTTCTGATAAAGAATTTATCTCAGGTGATTTCAAAGACCGTTCAGTAATTATTTATGGTAACGCAACAACAAATGCGGCCTGGAAAATATTGTTAGCAGATAGCCCAATTCAGGTAAGCAGGGGTCAAATTTCTGTTGGCAGCGAAACATTAAAAGGAGATAAGTGGGCCAGCTATTTCACTAGGCCAAGAAAAGATAGTGACATTGCTTGCGTAGGTGTAGTTAGCGGAACAGGAATGAATGGTTTTAGAGCAGCTACCCCAAATCGTTATTTCATTTCAGGAACTGGATTCCCTGACTTTATGATTTTCTCTCCGGAGATGATGAAAAGTGGAATTGGCGGCATAAAAGCTGCTGGTTACTTTGGCAATGACTGGAGTCTTACAAATGGAGATATAGAGTGGTCAAAATAATAGGACCAACTTAGAAAGAACGCATCTGTAAAAGGCAGGTGCGTTTTTTTGTGAAATAGATTTTGATTCCTTCTTTTTTCATCAAAGCTGATCAACTATCTTTATTCATCTTATTCGACTAGATGAAACAACTATGAAACGGCAAGATTTTCATGACCTTCTTGATTCCTGGGATAACATTTACCTATTAATTCAGTATTTGGTAGATTATCCTAAACATATTGATATGTTGTTTGATATTGGTCTGGATGATAAAGAAACTAAAAGCTGGCGTGCGATTTGGTTAGCTGACAAAATACATGAAAAGCATCCAGAGCTGATCCAGCCCTATGTACCCTTGATGATTGAGGCTTTAAAAATGACAAAGGATGAAAGCAAGATCAGACATTTACTCAAACTTGTTAGCATAAATCAAATCCCGGAACATGAGCTCTCCTTTTTACTGGATTATTGTATCAAAAATTTCACCAATGCAGATGTTCCAATCGCCATTCGGGTTCATGCTATGCAAACATTATTTGCAATTTCGGAGATTGAAACAGATTTTAAACATGAACTTGTTCCATTAATTGAACATGAGATGGAGTTTCACTCAACCGCCGGAATTATTTCAAGAGGTAAAAAACTTCTAAAAAAGCTGTATTCGCAAGTAGAAAAGGATGTTTGAGAATAATTGGACATGCAGATATTCGCAATTTTTCACTTCAGCACTATTTCTTCTCCCGAAACTAGAGATACATACGATTTTTAAATACTCATATCTACCTCACACACTGATCATTGCAAAGGAAATGAAGGAATTTTCATTTTTTTTTAGAAAATAGTATTTGTGATTTGATTTTTTTTATAATTTTGCCGCTGTCTTTAACGAAAAGACACCAATGATTGACCCGTGGTGTAATTGGCAACACGTCTGGTTTTGGTCCAGAAGAGTCCAGGTTCGAGCCCTGGCGGGTCAACTTAAAAGCTTGCAAGTATTTGCAGGCTTTTTTTGTTTTTATACTTTTTAATTAAGCTCCCTGAAAACCCCAAAAAAGATCCGAAAATGCTTTTCCCACTCTGCTCACCGTTTTATTCTGGCTTTTTGATAATTCTATCTTGCACTTTGAAAGATCAAATCTAAAATACAATTGTACGTATTGATATTCTTTGTATAATTGACACTGAAAAAGGGACTTGACTGATTTAATGCTAAATCAGAATGGGAAATATATGTTCCCAAATTATTAACTACAAAAGCGATTCGAACTAAAAATGAGAAAAATCTTACACAGCTTATTGCTAATTCTCTTAGCTTTTTCTTTTATTTCATCTACCCGGATTTCAAGGCTCGAGGTAGGGAAATTATTTATTGAGAAAAAAGAGTATGGCAAAGCTCTTCTATATTTTGAAGAGTTAGCAAACAACAAAAGTGACTCACCAGAGGTATTAAAACTAGCCTCAATATGCAACTCAAAAGTTGGAAACTTTGATCAAGCTGAAAAATGGGCAGCCAAGCTAGTAGCTTTTGAATCTCCTTCCTCAGAACACATTGAGCTCTATTTCAATTCGCTTGTTGATAACGCGAAATACAAAGAAGCTATGGAGCTAATGGAAAGATACAAAGATGAAAAGTTAAAAGGATCCAAACTGAATGAATTCAAGAGTGATCCAAATTTCTGGGACAATCATCGTTTGGACACATGCTTTCACAAAATTAGCCGAATGAGCATCAGTTCGTACCGCTCGGAATTGGCTCCTGCTGTTAAAGATGACTTCCTTTATTTTGGAACCATTGCCACTGTACGATCGAAAAATGGAGAGCCAAATAGGCAATCAATGAATATCTTCTATGCAGATATAATTGATGATCCCTCAACTACCGTTCGAAAGAAAACACTAAAAGAAACGAATGAAAGCTTCAAGAGTGCTTATATAAACTTCAGTAAAGATGGTAAAACTGTTTTCCTGACTAAAATAGACCAGGAGAATAAGTTAATGCAATTATACTATGGCAAGAGCGAACTAATAAAGATGGATGAACTCAAAGCGTTTAAATATAACTCTAAGGAACATTCAGTAGGCCGTGCTACCATCTCGCCAGATGGTTCAAAATTAGTTTTTAGTTCTAACCGAGAAGGCTCATTGGGTCAAGTTGACCTGTGGATGTGCACCATTGATGATCAAGAAAAGCTATCGGAGCCTATTAATTTAGGGAAAAGCGTTAACACTGATGAAGATGATGTTCTTCCTTATTTTGTTTCTAATGACAGGCTTTATTTTGCATCTGAAGGACATGTTGGCTATGGGCGTTTTGATATTTATTATACTGACATCAAAAATGGTGAATTTCAAAAACCTGTTAACTTAGGAAACCCTGTAAATACAAATGCTGACGATATGGGGATTTCTTATTCCGAGAAGCACAATACGTACTTCTTTGCTTCAGACAGAAAAGGTAATTTTGATATATATTCTTATCTGAGAACTGAAGATAAAACTAAAACTGAATTAACGCATAAACACAAATCACAAAGCTTAAATCAAGATTTATATTTCTCCGTTCAGGTATTGGCTTCTCGAAACTCAATGGACAAAGCGATTAAGTCATTTAAGCTTTTTATGAAAGGAAAATCACATGAATTCGCTGTTGTAAAAGAAGATTCATGGCTGAAATTTAGAACCGGTCATTTTAAAAAGAAAGAGCAAGCTAAACATTATGCAAAAGAGACTGGCTTCAAGAATTATTTTGTGGTAGAAATGTCTAATGATCAAATCATTCAGAAGGTAATAACTAACTAATTGACAAACCAATTTCACAAGAAAGGCCATCAGTTTAGATGACCTTCCTTATTATAAGTTCAGAGTTCTTAGATGCTTATTCAAAATGATTGCTACTCCAATATCCCATGGAATTAGTAATCTTTCCATCATCATCAAAAGTATGCGACAGCATTAAGGGAGCCTCTAGCTTACCACCATCTGTTGTGGTAGCTTTATACACCCACCACGAATAAACTACATAGCCACTGTTTTTTGCATAGTAAATGCAATCTGGATATCCAATTTCATTCATCTCAACACTTTCAATTCCAGAAAATCTCTCTTCCCAAAGACTAAACTGAGTTTCCAAATCATTTTTCTCACCCATTTTCAATGTGGTGTTTGTGAATGTAGCTTTTGGCGAAAAGTATTCCTTCATTGCATCAAGGTCTTTCGAACAATATGCATTTACCAATTTACGAACATTAGCAATGTAGGGATGATGGATAAACACCTTCCCATTTTCACGAGTTGTTTCACTATTCGTAATTTCTTCAAACTTATCGTTATTAAAGTAATGGTGAATCGATGTAATTTTTCCATCCTCATTAAAACTGTATAAGTTATGAACCTGCAAATCCAAATTAATACCAGAAGATTCATGTATTCCTTGAATTCTCAACCAATCTTGTACCCAAACTCCACCTTCCTTATACTCCAAAGCATCGGCATATGCTGGTTTGTCTACAACAACTTTCAGATTGATAAAGTTATCACTCCACCAGTCCAGATTTTCAACATGCTCTGCACGTAATCGCTTATTATGCTTACCATTGAAAATAACTGATACTGTATCATACAGGAAGCTCCCATAGGTATCATTATCTCCATTTTCAAATGCTGTCCATAGTTGTTGAATTTTTTCCATGGCCGGATGTTCAATAAATACTATACCATTTTTCTTCTGGGCAGATGTTGTAAGCCCAACTGATACTAAAACGAAAAGAATTAAAAATTTCTTCATGGTTGATTTGTTTTAAGTGTAAATAAAGTTATCTATTCTTATTTAGAATGAATAAAATTAAAGAACTCGAAACAAAAAAGAAATGTTACTCAACACACTGTATATCAATAATATCTAAATATAAAGACATTTTTATCTTAAATTAGATATTATGTTACATGAGATGCGAAAACTCAAATCAGAGTTATTAATAAAACTTGCAGTGGTTCAATAATAAAAGCATATTCAGAGGATTTGAAAAATGCTTAAGTAAAATCTCCAAATACTTAATATGATCAGATTTTGATCTAAGATTCAATTATAAAATTGATAACATTCGTCCCAATTAACAAGACTATAACTTTTGTCTATGCACCTGATAGCTTTGGGGCAATCTATCCTCAATTCCCTTTTTTTCAGAATGAAATAATCCGTAAACCGCAGAGCCAGATCCAGACATTAAAGCAAATACAGCTCCTTCCGCATATAGTAATTTTTTCAGTTCCCCAACCTCAGGATATTTTTCAAATACAAATTCTTCAAAATGATTGACTATATTCCCTTTCCACCTATTTACAGGAAATTGGATTAGCCCTTTTAAGGAAAGCCTGCTTTTATGTGGAGTTATATTTGCATAGGCTTCAGCTGTAGAAACATGTACAGGAGGCTTAACCATAATCAAATAGTAAGATGAAAGATCAATAGACACTTCCGTAAATATTTCTCCACGGCCTTTTGCAAATACAGGTTTTGGGTCAATGAAAAATGGACAATCGCTTCCAAGCTTTAATGCATACTCAGATAACTTTTCCTTCTCAATATTCAATTCAAATAATTGATTAAGAATCTTCAACATCTCCACTGCATCAGCAGACCCTCCTCCTAAGCCAGCACCAGCGGGAATATTTTTATGCAAATGAACCTTAACTGGCGGCAGCTGATATTCATTTTTGAGTAAGTCGTATGCTTTTACAACAAGATTGTCTTTTGAATCGCCCTCAATTTCGATACCACTTGAGCTAAATGAGAACTCGTTAGAATGAACTACTTCAAGAGCATCCTGAAGTTGAACCGGGTAAAAAACAGTCTCCAAATTGTGAAAACCATCAGCACGTTTATCTGTCACGTACAACCCTAGATTGATTTTTGATATTGGATAATAAATCATAAAAAAAGAATGCTTGCCCAAATTTATTAAAAGGCAAGCATCGTATTAGTTGTTATTGATAACTTTCAATTGGATCACAAGTACAAACTAAGTTTCTGTCTCCGTACGCATCGTCAACCCTACCTACTGGTGGCCAGTATTTATTATCTCTTAGCCAGGGAAGAGGAAAAGCCGCAGCTTGTCTGCTATATTTATGATCCCACTCATCAGCAGTAACTTTTTCAGCTGTATGAGGAGCATTCTTTAAAGGGTTGTCTGCATTATCAAATTTACCATCAACTATATTCTGAATTTCCTGGTAAATTGATTTTAGTGCATCAATAAAACGATCAAGCTCCTGAACAGATTCACTTTCAGTTGGCTCAATCATCAATGTACCATGAACCGGGAATGAAAGTGTTGGAGCATGGAAACCATAATCCATTAAACGTTTGGCAATATCAGCTTCTGTTATTCCTGAATCAGCTTTAAAATGACGACATTCAAGGATCATTTCATGAGCAACTCTTCCATTCTCCCCAGTATAAAGTATACCGTATGTATCTTTTAATTTATTGGCTATATAGTTTGCATTAAGAATAGCCATTTCTGTGGCTTTGGTTAAACCATCAGCTCCCAACATTTTTATATAGCCGTATGTAATTGGCAAAACAGATGCACTTCCCCATGGAGCTGCAGAAACAGCAGTAATTCCAACGTGCCCGTTATTCATTACCTGATGTGAAGGAAGAAACTCAACTAAATGTTCAGCAACTCCAATTGGACCGACACCCGGCCCACCACCACCATGAGGGATAGCAAATGTCTTATGAAGATTCAAATGGCAAACATCAGCTCCAATTCGTTTTGGATTAGTCAAGCCAACCTGTGCATTCATATTGGCACCATCCATGTATACTTGTCCGCCATATTGGTGAATGATTTCACACATCTCAATGATCGATGCCTCAAATACTCCATGTGTTGATGGATATGTTACCATAAAAGAAGAAAGCGTGTCTTTATATTCTTCAGCCTTTTCTCTCAGCGCTTCAATATCAACATTCCCTCTTTCATCACAAGGCGTAACTACTACTTTCATTCCAGCCATAACTGCACTTGCTGGGTTTGTGCCGTGTGCTGAAGATGGAATCAGAGCAACATTACGCTGTGGTTCTCCCCTGCGAATATGATACTCACGAATTACCATCAATCCTGCATATTCACCTGCCGCACCTGAATTAGGTTGAAGGCTTACATCATCAAAACCAGTAATTTCAGAAAGATCCCTACGAAGTTCCTCCATCATTTCATGATAACCACGTGCCTGATTTTTTGGAACAAACGGATGAATACCTCCAAATTCAATCCAACTTAAAGGCAACATTTCGGTAGCAGCATTTAATTTCATAGTACATGAACCAAGTGGGATCATGGAGTGAGTTAATGAAATATCGCGATGCTCTAATCTTTTTATATAGCGTACCATCTCTGTTTCTGAACGGTACTTATTAAATACTTCTTGTTTCATATATGATGAAGTACGAAGGAAGTCTTCATCAATCGTTGATTCTTCCGGATATTTCTCTAAAGTTGGATATCGTTTATTGGCTGCTTTAGCAAATACTTCAATAATCCAATTGATATCTTCGAGGTTTGTTGTTTCATCAATACTTAGACCAACTTCACCACTTTCAAGATAACGGAAATTCATTTCCAGCTCATGGGACAACCATTCAATATCCTCCAATTTTACATGCTTAGGCAATTCAAACCGGATAGTATCGAAATAGTTCTTATTGAGTTGCTTATATCCTAATGCTGAAATTTCTTTAGCAAGCAATGCTGTAATACAATGAACCCGTTCTGCAATTTGCTTAATTCCAATTGATCCATGATAAACACCATAAAAGCCTGCCATGGTTGCCAATAAAGCCTGAGCTGTACAAATATTTGAGGTTGCCCGTTCACGTTTAATATGCTGCTCTCTGGTTTGAAGTGCCATCCTTAATGCATGGTTTCCATGCACATCTTTAGAAACACCAATAATACGTCCAGGCATGTTGCGCTTAAATTCATCTTTTGCAGCAAAGAAAGCAGCATGAGGACCTCCATAGCCCATTGGAACACCAAAACGCTGTGAATTTCCAAATACAACATCAGCTCCCCATTCTCCAGGGGGAGTTAGTATTGCAAGGCTTAATAAATCTGCAGCAACAGCAAGCTTACTATCTGCTGCATGTGCTTTTTCTGCAATTTCTTTATATGAATTAATCTCACCCAGTGAATTTGGATACTGCACAATTGCACCAAAAACTTCATCTGAAAACTCAAAGGTCGCAGCATCCATCACCTGTAAATCAATATCTAAAGGAACAGCTCTGGTTCGAAGTACATCAAGAGTTTGAGGCCAAACATGCTTATCAACCAAAATAACATTTGCACCTGCTTTAGCCTTTGCCCTTTTCCTCGAATTATACATCAGAATCATGGCTTCTCCTGCAGCTGTAGCTTCATCAAGCAATGATGCATTCGCAAGTTCCATTGAAGTAAGCTCACAAATCATTGTTTGATAATTCAACAACGACTCTAGCCTCCCTTGTGAAATCTCTGCCTGATAAGGAGTGTATGAAGTATACCAAACCGGATTCTCAAGTATGTTACGAAGAATTACTGCTGGAGTAATGGTATCGTAATATCCCATTCCGATGTAGGTATTGAAAACTTTATTCTTAGATGCGAGAGATAATATTTTTCTGAAATATTGACGCTCTGTTAATCCGTCCTCTAAATTTAGCGGTTTGTCCAACCGTATATTCGAAGGCACAGTTTGGTTGATTAATTCGTCAAGACTTGAAACTCCAAGTGTCTCAAGCATTGAATTTATTTCATGATTTCTTGGCCCTATATGGCGGGCAACAAATTTATCGCTTGGCATGTTTTCTTATTTTGAAAATTTTGCTTCAATAATACGTCGAAAAAGGCTATATAAATATGATTTTTATTTGTTAAAATTAATCCATCAAAAAAGGATTGTTATTTTTTTCAAACCCTATACTGGTTTCAGGTCCATGCCCACAATAAACTATTGTTTCTTCAGGCAAAATCAGCAACTTGTTTTTTATGTTTGAAGTTAACTGTTCAAAGCTACCTTGTGGTAAATCAGTTCGTCCAATACTTCCATAAAATAAGACATCACCTGCAATAATAAATTTTTGTTCAGCATGATGAAAAACAATACTCCCGGGTGCATGTCCGGGCACATGAATCATTTCTAAAGAGGATTCTCCAAACTCCAGCATTTGACCCTCTTCAATAAAATCATCCGGTTGATCAATTGGCTCAACAGGAACACCAAACCGGTCTCCACTTTCGACAGCCAGCTCAACCAAAAAAGCATCATCCTTATGAGCCAAAAAAGGAATATTATATTTTGAACGACAATACGAGACACCTAAAACATGATCGAAATGACAATGTGTATTCACCAACTTTACTGGTTTTAACCCATTTGAAGAAATGAAATCGTCCAGTTCGTTCTTTTCATTATCAAAATAACAACCAGCATCAACAATAATACATTCCTTAGTTTCATCGTAAAGTACAAATGTATTTTCCTGAACCGGATTGAATGTGAATTTTTTAATTGAAATCATGGCGCTTATTTTTCTGTTCCTTTCAACATAGGAACAAACACAAATGTTCCATGAGTTTCTTTTTTGTAGTCATCCTCATCAACTCTGGTTATCACAGTCATCTTTTGTTTATGGGTTGATCCCAATGGGATGACCATTCTTCCACCTATTCGAAGTTGAGGCAATAAATCCTCAGGTATAATTGGAGCTCCAGCGGTAACAATTATACCATCAAACGGACCATAAGTTGGAAGTCCCTTGTACCCATCACCGTAAAAAAACTTTGGGAAGTAGCCAATTTCAGGTAACATTTGCTGAGTTTTTAAATACAATTCCCGTTGACGCTCAATGGTAAAAACCTTGATCCCCATCTCAACTAAAACGGCAGCCTGATATCCTGATCCGGTTCCAACCTCAAGCACCTTTTCATTCGGTTCAACCTGCAATAAATAACTTTGAAAAGCAACGGTATACGGCTGCGAAATAGTTTGCCCGGAACCTATTGGAAAAGCCTGATCCTTATAGGCAAACTGAATAAAACTGCTATCCATAAACAAGTGACGAGGCACTTTAGAGATGGCATCGAGTACTCGCTGATTTCGAATGCCCTTAATTTTGATCCCTTCAACCAATCGTTTACGCATCCCTTGATGCCTCAGGGTATCCCGAGAATCTGTCATGTTCAATTTTTTTATAAAAATAAACTAAAATATTTTCTGCTGATAGCATGTAAAGCTATACATTATTAACAAAAATCGTTGAAAAGTTATACACGAAATCTACTCTGGTCAAGCCTTTTATTTATAATTTGCAGCAATGATTAAAATCGGGATCATATCTAAGAGTCAATCTGAAATTGAGTTTATTAAGGAAATTCAAAAACTTAAAGAGTTTAAAATTACAGGGATTTATAACCCTTCTACTGAGGAGAAAGAACAGCATTACGACCTTGATGAATTACTTAACACCTCAGAAGCTCTTTATATAGACAATATTGAAGAGCCTAAAATTGAAACACTCAAGTCATTTTTACGAAAAAGCTCACATATATTTATTCGAAACCCATTTATAAGTGGTCTCTCATCCATTCGGCAGTTAGCAAGTTTTCAACAGGAAGCAGGAAGTGTAATTCAAATTTACACTCCTTATATGTTTCATTCAGAGATACTAAATTTGAATAACAAGCTTGAAACACCTTTGCTACTTGACATGGAAGTGACAATTGACAGCAATACCAAACTCGAACAAGAACTTTTAAAAACATTGCTTTTCCTTGCGGGAATTGAAAAAAGCGATTTTCGGAAGTTGGAGGTTTTTGGTCTGAAAGGCGAACAACAGACATTGATAAACCTACATATTCAGTTCGTTTCCGGATCAATTGCACAACTAAAAATCAGAACCTCTTCCGTTAATTCTGAAAGTTGCAAAATTCATATCTATCAAAAAGAATCAGCCCCTACAAAAATAGAGACAAAGCCCATTTCTGACCAAAAAGAAAAATCAGAACAAAATGCACTCAGGCATTTTATAAAAGGCATTAATAAGCAAGATTCGATTCTTTTATCTCTAAACGAACTGCAGCAAGCTCTCAGTGTGCTTCAGGAAATTAAAGAAAAATTGAAATACCCAAACATCAAGCTTTAATAATCCCTTAACTGAATAATTTAGATGAGTAGGGAAAATGCTAATTCATTTAGAAAAAAAGTGTAATCGGCAACTGAATTTTCTTTCTCCTCAGCAATATTTTTTTTTGTCTATCGTTTGTCAAACTAGAGGCAAAAACAATAGCTTTGCAGCTTGACCAAACTTAATTCGTCCAGAAATGAATAAAAAAGTTCAAGTCTTTAAGTACTTGCTTTTCGACTATATTGCGGCTTCAGGAAGCTGGGCATTATTTTATATTTATCGGAAACTAGTTATTGAACCACAAAAATTTGGCTCATACGTTGACCTTGAATTCACACAACGATTTTATCTTGGGCTGCTTATCATCCCCATTTTCTGGCTTACATTCTATTATTTAAGTGGCTATTATCGGAACATTTACAGAAGATCGCGACTGCTCGAACTTGGAAGAACCTTCTTCACATCATTGGTTGGTGTTGTCATTATTTTCTTCACACTATTACTCGATGATTTTATTGTTTCATATAAAAACTACTATAGCTTATTCCTTACTTTACTTGCCCTGCATTTCTGTATTACATTCTTTTTTAGAATAATTCTCACAACAAGAACAATCCACCAAATACACAAACGAAAAATTGGATTCAATACACTCATTGTAGGTGGTGATAATAATGCACTGAGCATTTATTGGGAATTGAGTTCGCAATATCGGCCTGCCGGGAATAAGTTTATTGGGTTCATTAGTGTTCAGGATGATAGCGACTATCCATTAGAAAAATACATCCCAAAATTGGGTAACATTAAAGATCTCCCCAAAATATTAAAAGAGAACGATTTCGAAGAAGTTGTCATTGCAATAGAAACATCTCAGCATGATTTAATCAGTCAAATTTTAACTTTTCTACAAAACAGCACACTTACCATTTGGGGAATCCCCGATTTATATGATTTGCTTTCGGGAAATGTGAAGACCAATGTGATTTACAGTCGCCTGTTGATTAAGATTTCAAACGGCTTGATGATTGCCTGGCAAGAGAACTTAAAACGATTAATTGATGTCGTTTTCTCAATTTCGGCTTTTATATTATTCTTCCCGTTTTTCATTATTATTGCAATTTTGATTAAAGCGGGATCAAAAGGATCAATTCTATACAAACAAACAAGAGTAGGTCGATTTGGGAAACCTTTTACGATTTACAAATTCAGATCAATGAAAAATGACGCTGAAACCAATGGCCCAGAATTATCAAGCAAAAATGACCCCCGAATTACTTCAATCGGCCAATTTTTAAGACGCACACATTTGGATGAAGTCCCTCAATTTTATAATGTCATCAAAGGTGAAATGTCCTTGGTAGGTCCTCGTCCCGAACGCCAATTCTATATTGATCAGATTATAAAAAAAGCACCCCACTATTTTCAACTGCAAAGAATTCGGCCAGGAATTACTTCCTGGGGACAAGTAAAATACGGCTATGCCTCGAACCTTAAAGAAATGCTGGAGCGTTTGCCTTATGACATTGTTTATTTAAAAAACATCTCCCTTTATATCGATTTTAAAATTCTCATTTACACAATAATGGCTTGTTTTAAAGGGAACGGGAAATAATTTTCGTATCACAATTTTAAAAATACAAATCAGCTAAATCTTCAAAAGATGATTTATTAGGCCAGCCATTCTGGTGGCAGCTTTCTACAATCAACTCAATCCGGCTCTTTAGTTCATGTTTTAAAAAGTTGTCAATAATAAACGTTATTGCTTCATCAAATGACTTATGAATACTTCGGTAAAATGAATCATTTTTAATTATTTTCTCTGCTGAGTAGGTTTGAGCAACTTCAATATTATACAACATCACATCTGCAATTAAGGAAGGCTCCGCACCCAAAGTCTTCAATTTACGAATCCACTTTTGGGCAACTGAGCGACGAGCTTTTGGTTTACGTCCATTTAAAGGAAAATATTCTCTGCTTATCTGAAAACGGCAAGCCTCAATTAATTCATTTTCCTTTGGATTAAATGCAAAATCATAATACTCCTTCACATCTTTTAAGCGACTATATAAATCCTGAATCTGCTCATCAAGCTGCTTTTTTGTAAGACCTTTAAGATATTCTTTTAATTCTTTTTTACTCATTTGTAATTCTAGTTTCAGCAAATGCAAATTAACACTCTCCGATTTTGTATCAAATGGATCATATCATCCCCGATTCAATGAAAAATATTATTTCTTCGATCATTCGATCTTCGATATCTGGATCGTATTCATCTTTCAAATCATTACCAAATAACCGAGCTATTCCCTGCCAAAAGAAAGCAGGAACTCCACCTTTTAAATCTTTAATCAAATGAAATGAAGTATGTCCGGTTTCACGATCAATCAGTTTAATGAGAATCCGTCCTTCAGATATCGTTAGCTTCTTTAGTTGTGGTCCGTATTCACCAAACAACTCCCTTTCAGCCTGCTTAATATATTTTCGTTTTGTTTTGGGATCATTCTCCGCTAAATAATCGGCTTCATATTTCCCTAGCAACTCTCCAGCTTTTTTAGCATATGGGTATACCTTCTTCACTTTATTTGCAAGTCTCCAATAACGTCTTTCTACTCTTTTTGATTTAAATTTCTGCCGGGGAAAAACAAATACGGTCTCAATTTCTTTATGAGGAATTATATCGCCATCCTGCTCTATTCCATCAAGAAAGTTCAAAGAATCCAATTCCTGAGACTTACTTTCTATCCCCAGCAAAATGAAAAATAATATGAAAAAAAGGAATTTTCTCATGGCTCTAACTTCTGTACGAAGATAATATATGTTATTAAACTAAAACGAATAAGTTACAGAGTGATTACCCTCTTGTATAGAGTTAGTATCTTTGTTGAAATTTTGAAAAGGGTAATTACCATGACTGAAAAAATGAATGTAAACGTTACTTCAGAGTTTGGAAAACTTGAAGGCGTGATCATCCACACACCTGGTCTGGAAGTGGAAGAAATGACCCCTGAAACTGCCAAACGTGCACTTTATAGTGACATCTTAAATTTGGCAGTTGCGGGTAAAGAATATCAGCAATTAAAGGGTGTTTTATCAAAAGTTAGCAAGTGCTTTGAAGTTCAGGATTTGCTATTTGAAACCATGCAGAATGAGCAAGTGAAGCAAAATCTGTTAAAAGAAATTTGCACACTGGAAAAGGCAGACAACATTTACAACCCTTTACTCAGTCTGGAAACCAAAGAGCTAGCCAGACAACTAATACAAGGAGTGTATATTAATCGGAACAACTTGACACGCTATCTAAGTCAGGAGCGATTTAGCCTTTGGCCTTTGCATAATTTCCTTTTTACCCGCGATGCATCAATGACTGTTCGGGATGAAGTACTGATTGGCAAAATGGCAAATAATGTTCGTGACCGTGAAGCTTTAATCATGGAGGCAATTTTTTCACATCATCCAATGTTTGAAACAAAAACAATAAACCCAGTGAAACCCGGGAGCATTAAGACAGGTAAAAACATTTCCATTGAAGGGGGTGATGTTCAGATTGGACGTGAAGATGTGCTAGTAATTGGCACAGGAATTCGCACCAGTACTGAGGGTATAGACTTCATCCTTGAAAGCATTAAAGAAAAGAAAGAGAAAGTTAGACACATACTAATTCAAGAATTACCAGACACTCCTGAGTCATTTATTCATTTGGACATGGTTTTCACTTTCCTCGATACTGATGCCTGCATGGTATATGAACCTCTTATTTTAGGAACAAATCGTTATCACACTATTCATATTCAGATTGAAAATGGAGAAGTATCTTCCATTACGGAGGAAAAAAACCTACCAACAGCACTGAAGAAACTGGGAATGGACTTAAAGCCAATCCGATGTGGCGCAAGTAAAGACACATGGACTCAAGAACGCGAGCAGTGGCATAGTGGTGCTAACTTTTTTGCTATTGCTCCTGGTCAGATAATTGGTTACGAGCGCAATGTAAACACGCTTGAAGAACTCAATAAAAATGGCTTTGAAGTAATTAAAGCTGAGGATATAATAAAAGGATCAAGATTAATCCCAGAGAAAGGGAAATGTGTTATTACCATTGCCGGATCTGAGCTAGCCCGAGGCGGTGGTGGTGCTCGCTGTATGACCATGCCATTCCGGCGAAAAGCTGTTAACTGGTAAAATAAGAATGAGAAAACTACGAACTCACGAATTAGGGCGAATTAGTGCCGAAGAATACCAATCGAGTAATAAAAAACCGATAGTAGTTGTTTTGGACAATATCCGAAGCTGCAACAACATCGGCTCATTTTTCAGAACTGGAGATGCCTTACTCATTGAGGCTATCCATTTATGTGGAATTACGGCAACCCCTCCAAATAAAGAGATCCACAAAACAGCACTTGATGCAGAAAAATCAGTGTCGTGGAAATATTTCGAAAATACAGAAGAGTCTGTTGCTGAGCTTAAAAAAAATGGCTTTCAAGTTTATGCTATTGAGCAAGTTGAAAAAAGCATCAGCCTTACTGATTTTCAGCCAGCAGAAAATGAAAAAGTTGCTTTGGTTTTTGGAAATGAAGTGAAAGGCGTTCAGCAAGATATTATTGACAACTGTGATGGTGCAATTGAAATCCCTCAATTTGGAACAAAACACTCATTCAATGTCTCAGTGAGTGGAGGAATCGTTCTGTGGGATATTTTCTCGAAGATGCACTATTAGTGATGGCAGCTCGAATGCAGACTTTTCTCTAGTCGAATATTTAACTCAAACTACTGCAAACACAAAAAGGTAAAGAATTTTAGTTCTTTACCTTTCCATTATTGAAAATGTTCAATATAATTTCTTAGCGTTTGTGACTTGGTTCGTCAGAAACAGTCAATTTTTTTCTTCCTTTAGCGCGACGATGTTTTAAAACTTTACGTCCGCTTACTGAAGACATTCTCTCGCGAAAACCATGCTTGTTTTTGCGCTTTCTGTTTGATGGTTGAAATGTCCTTTTCATTGGTAAATATTTTTATTTTCGATATACTATATTCAATTCGGACTGCAAAAATAAATCTTTTTTGATTCCCTCCAAAATAAAAATGTTTATTTTCTCGTATTTTTGAGTTTTAAATGAATTATTTTCTTGGTTTCAAAAAATTCTTCATCAAAAAAACGACTAAGATCAAACACACTAGCCTGATTATTAAATGGTTTCAGCTCATCATCAAAATCTCCTCCTTTTAAGTAAAGAATACCATTTTTCAATTTATTTTTCTGATTCACACTTATCTTTTTCCGTACTAAGGACACAAATTTGGGGAAAGCGGTTACAGCCCGACTCACAATAAAGTCAAATTGCCCATTTACTTTCTCAGCCCGGTGCTGTGCTGCCGTTACATTTAAAAGCCCAAGACTATCTTTAACCCCATTCACCACACTTATTTTTTTAGCAATAGAATCTACCAAAAAGAAATTGGATTCTGGAAACATAATTGCAAGAGGAATTCCTGGAAATCCACCGCCCGTGCCCACATCCATAATTGATGTACCGGGAACAAACTTGATTACTTTTACAATTCCAAGTGAATGCAATACATGACGCTCATAAAGCTGCTCAATATCTTTTCTTGAAATCACATTGATTTTATCGTTCCACTCTGTATACAAATCTCCAAGTGCCAAGAATTGCTCCAGTTGCTTATTCGTTAAATCCGGAAAGTATTTTTTGATAATATCCATAAAAGTTATTCTTCCTTATCGTCCATTTCGGTCGATTCAATCATTTTAAACAGCATTTCTCGTGCCCTGAATAATTGAGCTTTCACTGTTCCAAGCGGCAAATTTAATTCTTTTGCAATTTCTTCGTACGAAAATTCACGAAAATATCTCAATTCAACAAGAGTTCGATAGCGAGGCTTTAGTCTGCGGACAATCCTTCTTAGCAAAATCGCTTTCTGGATACGGATCATCTTCTCCTCGGGATCAGGCTCACCTGACTTTAAGCGAACAGGTTGCTCATTGTCGTTACCATCTTGGTTATTATCAATTGGAACATGCACCCCTTTCTTCTTTCTTAAAAAATCGATGCAATTGTTCGAGGCTATTTTAAAAAGCCAGGTGCTGAATGCGTAACTTGGTGAATATTGATGGAGATTTTTAAAAGCTTTACCAAAAGCTTCAATCGTTAAATCTTCGGCATCGCTTTTATTATTAACCATTTTAAGCAACATATAATAAATGGCATCTTTATACTTACTTAGCAACTTGGCAAAAGCTTTTTCTTCCCCTCTAAGGGCTGACTCTACCAATGCATAATCTTGCTGAGCCTTATCCGATAAGTTCGAATTTAATTCCATTTATTCCTGCGATCTTGAATATACATTACTGAAGCTAGGTATATGTTGATCAGTGGTTTGAGTAAAAGGTACAAAAACGAAGATAGAAAGATTTTCTCTTCATTCAAACGGACTACAATTTTTTTAACAATAAAAAACATGAAGGCATTGGGTATCAAAAACATAACGAATGCATACAGCCAGAGATCGAATTTCACAATCAGCAAAATAATAAAACTTAATAAGAATAGCACACTTGAAAAATCTTCGATCAACAGAAGTAAACGTTTTTTCCAATTACATTCCCGGCGAATAAATATCTCTTTCTTTATAAGGTGAATGTAATCTTGCATTTTCGTTCGTTCAATTTCTATAACTCTCCCAGATAAAACATTGGAAACACCAACATGCCTTGATTCATCATTTACAATCAGCTCAAGATTAGCAAATCTTTGCTGCAATCTACCACGAAATCCAGACGATTCAAAGTACAATTCTTTTTTAAATGCCAAATTATTTTGTGACAATATGTATGGAAATCCTGCAAGAGAATAAGCAGCAGAACGCATAAAACCGACAAAACGCTCCATACGGTTCAGTCCGTTTGAAAACCCTTGATTGGAAAGATAATTTGAATATCCAATAACAACATCTAGGTCTTCAGCAATATAATTATTGAGATTATATATTACTTTCGAATCAATTTTTGCAGAAGCAGGCAAAAACAGTACCCAATCTGTATTACACGCTTTTAATCCTAAATTAATCGATAGCTTTTGAGAATAACGATTGTCTTGATGAATTGAAGTAAAACGCAGTTTAGGATGCAATTGCGACAAACTACCCAGGATTTCCAATGTGCGATCTTCTGAAAAATCATCAACCACTACAACTTCACTGGAATTGGAACTAGCTGATAAAACCTGATCTAGCAAATTATGAATCCGTTCTTCCTCGTTTCGAATAGTTAGCAAAACAGTGGTTGGAATTTCAACTGAAGCCTGACCTGGGTCTTTTAAGAAAAACAGGCGAATATAAAACCCAAATAAATAAGTCATCTGAATAATAAAGCATCCAACAAATATTGAAAGCAATATCCATTCGTATATATTTTGGCCAATTAAATGTTCAAACCTCACAGTTGTTTTTTTTCAAAATTAGCAATCAATTACTGTTTTTAACAGCATTTTTAATTTTAATTAACAGCAGGCATCCTACCTATTTATTAACTCATATAACTTTTATAATTATCTTTGAGCACTCAAAAAAAAGAACATGGATTTTAAGCTTCATCATCAAGCAGTTAACTCAGAGGCCAGGGCTGGAACTTTAACCACCGGACATGGAAAAATTGAAACTCCAATTTTTATGCCCGTGGGTACCGCAGGTTCTGTGAAAGGAATTCATGTAAAAGATTTAAAAGAAGACATTAAGGCTCAAATTATTTTGGGGAATACTTACCATTTGTATTTGCGCCCAGGCATGGATATTATTGAACAAGCTGGCGGCTTACATAAATTCAATGGATGGGATGGTCCAATTCTTACTGACAGTGGCGGCTATCAGGTTTTTTCCCTTGGAGACATTCGCAAGCTAAGTGAAGAAGGTGCACATTTTCAGTCGCACATTGATGGATCCAAACATTTATTTACTCCGGAAAGAGTAATTGATATTCAACGAAAGATTGGTGCTGATATAATCATGGCATTTGACGAGTGTACCCCTGGAGATGCAGATTACGATTACGCTAAAAAATCGCTGGAACTAACTCAACGCTGGCTAGATCGATGTGTCAATCAAATGGGAAAAACCAAGCCACTATACGGACACGAGCAATCTCTTTTCCCAATTGTACAGGGAAGTGTTTACAATGATCTGCGTGAAAAAGCAGCTAAACATGTAATCACCATCCCAAGTGATGGTTATGCAATTGGCGGACTCTCAGTTGGTGAGCCGGAAAAGGATATGTACGCCATGATTGAAGTCGTTAATCCAATTCTGCCAAAAGACAAACCTCGTTACCTGATGGGAGTTGGTACACCAGTAAATATTCTTGAAGCGATTGACCGGGGGATTGATATGTTTGACTGTGTAATGCCAACCCGTAACGGTCGGAATGGAATGCTATTTACCAGCCAGGGTATCATTAATATTCGAAATAAAAGATGGGCCGATGATTTCTCTCCCATTGATCCAGAAGGAGCTTCTTATGTTGATCATCAATACACAAAAGCTTTTCTACGTCATCTGATTATTTCAAAA
The DNA here is from genome assembly GCA_965372405.1 of uncultured Sunxiuqinia sp. Taxonomy (GTDB): domain Bacteria; phylum Bacteroidota; class Bacteroidia; order Bacteroidales; family Prolixibacteraceae; genus Sunxiuqinia. Next base: position 3,700 of record CBDVCE010000023.1, on the reverse strand, counting down.
GAAATGTTAGGAGCACAAATCGCCAGTCAGCATAACCTTGCATTTTATCTTTGGCTTGTAAAAGAAGCCAGGGTGCAAATAATGGCAGACAATTTTAAAAGCTGGAAAGAAGAAATGGTAATCAAACTTGCACAACGATTGTAGTTATGAAGAAAGCAAAACTGTTTCAACTTAAAACAATCGACTCGTACATTATTAAGAAGTTCCTTGGAACATTCTTTTACTCTATCACTTTAATTATTAGCATCGCCCTAGTTTTTGATATTTCGGAAAACCTAGACGAGTTCATCTCAAAAGATGTAACTGTTAAAGCTATTATATTTGATTATTATCTGAATTTCATCCCTTATTTTGCAAACCTGTTCAGCTCGTTGTTTACTTTCATTGCGGTAATCTATTTCACCTCAAAAATGGCATACAACTCTGAAATTATTGCCATTTTAAGTAGTGGCGTTTCTTTTCGCAGGTTTATGGTTCCTTATATGTTATCAGCATTGGTGATTGCACTTTTTTCCTATACACTTGGCAATTACATTATTCCACCAGCAAATAAAAAACGAGTAGATTTCAGAAATACATACATTAATAACAGAAGAGCCGGTTCCGAAACGAACATACACCGACAACTTTCTCCCGGAGTTTTTATTTATATGAAATCATATAACACAACTAGCGATGTAGGTTATAAATTTACAATTGAGAAGTTTGTTGACCGCAAATTAACGTCGAAGCTTACATCTGACTATATAAAATGGGATCGTGAAGATAAAAAATGGACCATCCACAACTATATGATTCGCGATATTGATGGCTATAAAGAAACAATTTCGACAGGCAACCGAATGGATTCAATACTAAATATGGTTCCCGATGACTATCGGATTGTTAGGAATATTGTTGAAACAATGTCATTACCTGTTTTAAATAAAGAAATTAAAGACCTAAAACTACGTGGAGTTAATACAATTGAATTTGAAATTGAAAAACATAAAAGGCGCGCACAGCCTTTTTCAGCTTTCATCCTTACACTTATAGGAGCATCGCTTGCTTCAAGAAGAGTAAAAGGAGGGTTGGGATTCCATTTGGGATTAGGAATCCTATTCAGCTTCTCCTATATCATGTTCATGCAAGTATCAACCGTTTTTGCCATTTCAGGCAGTATCCCACCGTATATTGCTGTTTGGATACCCAACTTAATCTTTGGAAGTTTGGCTGCATATCTTTATAAATGGGGAAGTCGATAACTAAAATTTCAAACTATTGGTATAATAGTTCAAAACCAAATATAAAATCTACGTAAAAGTTTAGATGCCAAATGTTTTATAAAACATGTATGTGAATGAAAAAATTATAATTTTGCCACGTAGAACTTTATTAAAGAACAATCTAAAAACTGAAAACTCCGGGAGACCGGAGAATTTTTTTTAATTTAAACTATATTCTATGTCGTTGAAACGGAATATCCTTGACCTTAGGAAAAGGAAAGAAGAAGTTATCAAAGGCGGAGGTGAAAAAGCCATTGAGAAGCAAGTTGCAATGGGAAAACTCACCGCTCGCGAACGGATTTTATACATCCTTGACAAAGGTTCATTTCACGAATATGATATGTTCGTTGAGCACCTTGCCAGGGATTTTAATATGGAGAAAAAAACGCTGCATGGTGACGGGGTAATTATCGGAACAGGTACAATTTATGGATCTCCTATTTGTATCTTTGCTCAAGACTTCACTGTAGCGGGAGGTTCTTTAGGATTAATGCACGCTCGCAAAATCACTAAAATCATGGATCATGCACTCAAGATGAGAGTTCCATTAATTGGAATTAACGACTCAGGTGGTGCCCGTATTCAGGAAGGTGTTAACTCACTAGCGGGTTATGGTGAAATCTTCTTTCGCAATACCCTTGCGTCTGGAGTTATTCCTCAATTGTCTATAATTCTTGGGCCATGTGCTGGTGGAGCAGTTTATTCTCCAGCTCTTACCGACTTTGTATTTGTGGTAAAAAATATTTCTAAAATGTTTATCACCGGCCCAAGTGTAATTAAAACAGTATTGGGCGAGGAAATTTCCATGGAAGATCTTGGTGGAGCAAAAGTGCATGCTGAGACAACAGGAAATGCTCACTTTTATGCTGAAAGTGAATTGGAATGTTTCGAACAGATCAAAAAATTGATTTCTTACATTCCATGGAATAACACGCAGAAAGCTAAATCAATAGAGCCTGCAAATCCAACTACAAAGAAGAAAATTGAATCAATTGTTCCTGGTAACCCAAAATTACCTTACGACATTCGTGATATCATCAAGTCTATTACTGACAAGTCAGAGTTCTTTGAGATTATGGAGTACTTCGCAGCCAATATCGTAATTGGTTTTGGTCGTATGGAAGGTGAGACAATTGGTTTTGTTGCGAACCAACCAAAAGTATTAGCAGGAGTGCTTGACTGCGACAGCTCTGATAAAGCTGCACGTTTTATCCGTTATTGTAATGCATTTAGTATTCCAATTATAACTCTGGAAGATCTGCCAGGATACCTGCCAGGAGCTGATCAGGAGCATGCTGGTGTTATTCGTCACGGTGCAAAAATCCTTTATGCATATAGTGAAGCTACAGTTCCTAAAATTACAGTTATCATTCGCAAGGCCTATGGTGGTGGTTATATTGCAATGAACTCACGTCACTTACGTGCTGACTTCGTATTTGCATGGCCAACTGCTGAAATTGCAGTAATGGGACCAGAAGGTGCTGCGAATATTGTATTCCGAAAAGAAATTGCTGAAGCGGAAGATCCTGAAGCAATGCGTCAGGAAAAAATTAAAGAATATAAAGATAAGTTTGCAAATCCATACGTGGCCGCAGCCAAAGGATATATTGACGAAGTAATTGAGCCTGAGCAAACACGTAAGATCTTGCTTCATGCCTTGAAAGTATCAGCTAATAAATCGGTATCAGGCCCTGCGAAAAAGCATGGTATACCTCCATTTTAAACAAATAAATACGACTCATGGCAGAATCTAAAAATGAAGTCATCATTGTACACAGTGCTGTATATCAAACGGAGTATACCAAAAAATACAGAAACCGTGTAAATTGGGAAAAGCCAAACCCGAACCACATTTTCTCTTATATACCTGGAACAATTATAGACATCTATGTTCGTCCAGGTGAAAAGGCGAAAAAAGGTGATTGTTTGATGATCCTTGAAGCAATGAAGATGCACAACAATGTACATATGCCATTTGATGGTAAAATTGTAAAAGTGCACATTAAACCGGGAGAGAAAATTCCCAAGAACTATTTAATGATTGAAGTTAAACCAATCTAGCATATAAAAAGGAGCCTCATGAAGGCTCCTTTTTATTTCTAATCAACCATACACTTCTGATTAAAATCAAAAGTTACCCCACAATGTTATTTCCAATAACAATCATCTATCATCCACTGTTCAAGTTCCAGAACCTCTTCTACTTCCTGGGTAACTCTTACTGAACTTGCTGTCCAATAATCTTCCTGAACCATCCATTCTTCAATTTTAAGTTCAGGATCACTTTCAACTGTCAAATTTAATTCGGTAGCCACTTTTGCATTTATTCCTGTTATTGCAACAAATGCAAGGGCAAATAAAAATGAAATACTAACTAAACGGTAAGCGTCTCCACAATAAGGTTGTTAAAAAAAGCCCGTCAAATTTTGATTGAA
>CBDVCE010000022.1:0-61726 GCA_965372405.1 uncultured Sunxiuqinia sp. | reverse complement strand
AAAAATCGAAAGTTCGATATTCAAAAACTATACGTTATCGCAGAGACGCATACGAATTAATTAAGAAGAATAAATAATTAGCCTCAAAATAGAAGCTCAATGAAGGGTGATTTGAAGTCACCCTTTTTCTATATCTACTACTTTCTACTTCTAAAGACTAAATTTTGTTACTTCAATATTTCGAAGGGCAGACGTAGTTTGCCATGATGCAATTCCAAAAGGCTTAGATAAAGTTACTTCCGGACGAATAGATAGTTTCTTATCAGAAATGTCAATATTTACCACAGTGGAATCATCAACCCAGGCATGAATATTATCCAAAGTCACTCGTAACCTAATTTTATACCAAACATTCTTTTCGTAAAGTTTGAAAAGAGTTGTTTCATTCTCTGATGCATCATAGCCATCAATATTACTTAAACCAGTAACCGAGCCAGTCCACCCTCCCACGATCAAAGTACAAAACTCATTATCAACTGGAAATGTCATTCCACAGAAAAAATCATTGCCATCAACTTGTTTCGCTTCAAGCTGTACTTCATAATTAACCTTTGGAAATTCTTTCGTCCATGTTATCCCGGTACAACCATCTCCCATTCCAAGAATAATATTCCCCATTGATACATAGACAGCACCTTGCGGACCAAAGTTGGTAATTTCCCAGCCATTAAGAGTTTTGGTGTCAAAATATGTTGTCGCCCTCGATCCAGGTTCAATTTCATTTTTGGGTTGATTCTTCGGTTTATTGTTACATCCAATAAACAAAACAACACAAATAGAATATAAACGTAAGTGATTTAAAAATTTCATGGCTTTTCGTTTAGTTCATTCAAAATTATTAATATTTTACCAAAACAGATAGATGAATTAATCGTTTTTGATATTACTACTGATTTGATTTCATTATAATTTAAAGGGATATGACTGAAAAAATCTGTCAAGGTCTCCTATAGTTCGCAAAACATAGTAGAAATAGCAAAAGAAGCTGGCATTAGTATCCTGGCATCTTGTTTTCTTGCAAAACGCAAAAATGGTTGTTGCAATGCTTGTGTGGTTGAAATTGACAAAAAGCAATCATATGCATGCGGTACAAAACCAAAAGATGCAATGAATATTATTGTCAATCGAGATGATTTAAACGCTTTACGCAAAGAAAAACTCATTCACTATAAAAAAACAATTGAAAACGGTACACCAATGAAATATAGCCGCTCATAATAATTTCTATTAGAAATTTGATAATAATCAATCTCCTAATCACAGCACAAAATCACTATTAACTACTGAATAACAGACACTTTCAACAACAATCTTTCTTAAAATATATTATAATCAACGCTGACAGCAAGCGTCTTTTTATAAAAATTTATTTTTTCGTTTTGCGAAGAATTATGCATAAGAATTAAATTTATGTGCATAAAACATTCCGTTTTTAAGATTTAATACTAATTTTATAAATTATATTATATTTAAATTATTTATTATGGGTAACGGAACAGTAAAATTCTTCAATAGATCAAAAGGTTTTGGATTCATCACTCCTGACGAAGGTGGTAAAGATGTATTTGTACATCAAAACGGTTTAACCGATGAGATTAATGAAGGTGACAAAGTAAGCTATGATGTTGAGGATGGTCAAAAAGGACCAAATGCAGTAAATGTTAAAAGAGTATAACATTTTTTGCTTCTTTGCATTGAAAAAGCCTATCAAAACTGATAGGCTTTTTTTTATTTTCAAAATTGATTTTTCAATACCACAGACTACAATTCAGTATCAACAAAGCCAGTGTATAATCCACACATTAATACCTTATCAAGGCCTCTCGTTTTCTTCCATCCATTAGTACGGATAGATTTTCCTTAAAGCGTACATGCTTCACATAGCCAAAGTCTTCAATCAACTCTTGTTCTTTAAGCAAATCCATATTAATGTGTGCATCTCTTGAATTGTGAGGAATAGAGAAGTAGCCAACATTCATGGAGGTTACATTATGAAAGAAGTGAGATCCTAATGAACCATCCAACGGAAAATCGGGCAAACCCATTTCAACAATAACCCTTGCTCTGGATATTTTTGCCCAGGTAACCGGAATTCCTGTAAACTGGTCACGCGTTCCCCAACGACCAGGACCAACTAATATATACTCCTTACCTTCAGCATCAAGCTTTTTATTCACATTATTAATTTCGCGGGCAATCTCACGCGTTTTTAATTTATCGAATTTCTCAGGGTCTACATAAACTACGTCACAAACGTTATCAATCAACCCATTACCCATGCCACGCTTGGCATAGAGTAAAATGTTTTCGTCATGAATATTCCCCAAATCAATTTGCACCTGCTCTTCTCTGCGTATTAACGGTTTAATTTGAAGTAAATAAAAAGTAGGTAAGCCATACTCCCCTTTCTCCAAATCAACAGCAAATTCCATCTCAACAGGTGAACCCATTGCTTCACGAAAAAGGCGTAGCAGAAAATTAATTGTTTCTGAAAGAGGAATATAATTGTATTTAAGGATGTTGGCAAAATCGATTACCCGAGGGCCATCAATATCAACTCCAGGAACCAAATCATCATTCTCTCGATCATAAACCGAAGCACAATGTTGCAGAACGCCATCTTCTTCTGCTCCTTTAATTTTATATTTTAGAATAGCCGCATTCTCTCCACCGTTAATCAAATCTATATCGGAGTGCTGCATATCTATGGCATAAAATTCCTTTTGAGAATCGCGCACCTGATCGCGTACGATAGTTGGATTTATATTTGGATACTTCGGACAAAAACGAAATGAATTCTCACCACCCACAACATACATTCCTAAACCTACAGCGGCAACAGCAAATCCGTCCTGTGGTTCCATATAGGCAACTGGATAATAATTAAACGATTGTGCTACTCCACTAATTGATGGATAATAACGTCCGTTATACTCATGACCTACAACTTCTTGTATGATGACGGCCATCTTTTCTTCTTCAATTTTGTAATTAACCGCATCAAAGTAAGATAGAGCTGATTCAGTAAATATACTGGCATATACCATCTTTATGGCTATCTCAAGCTGGTTGAAACGCACCAAAATATCCTTGTGGTTATTGGGAATAAGATAAGTTGCATAAACACCCGAAAAAGGTTGCATCAAAGAATCTTCAAATAAACCAGAGGAACGAATTGCCAAAGGCATGGTCATATTTTTCACATACTTATATAGCCGTTCCTTCAAGCTTTCACTTAACTGTGATTCAAGAAATAAGGTTTTAATATGCTCGTAATCGTTATTGCTGTAAATCTCCTCATAAAGATTATTCTGCTCTAAAAACTTATCAAACTCAATAGCACCAATAATTGCTGTAGCAGGAATCCTGATATTAATATCCTGAATGATCTTCTTGAAATCAATGTTCTCGATGAAATTGCTCATAAAAGCCATACCACGCCCCTTGCCTCCGAGTGAACCTTTTCCCATCCGAACGATATAACGATCATTGTTCACCAGAGCAGGATCAAAATTAATGATGCGTCCACGAAGTTTTTTTAAGCGAACACGTTCAAAAACTGCAATACAAAATTCACGAAGTTCATTGGTTCCACTAAAATCTTCTAAGCGATAAGGAAGTAATTGCTCGGCTATATTAATTTCACCGCGTGCCATTAACCAGGTAGAAAAAGAGTTACGCTTTCCATGATATTTAAGCGCGTCATCAGGAACAACTTTTAACATATCCTGAAATTCCTGCAGGTTACGTGCAACCATAATTGGGTTTCCTTTTAAATCTTTAAAAACGAAACTCCCAAAACCTAATCGCTTATAAATGAAATTATGGATATCTAAAGATAGACTTTCCGAATTTTTGTTGATAAACTCAGCTTCTATTTCCCTTGCCCTAGCCGCATTGTTAACATCATGACTTTGTAATAGAAGCGGAACCGGAAAACGAAGAATTTGCTTTATATACTTCAAAAGCTCTACTCCAGCCTCAGGGTCATCAACACCTGCACGTTCAAACTGCACATCAGAAATAACACTCAATAAAGAATCACCATACTGATTGAGCATTTCAATTGCTTCCTCGTAGGTACTTACTAAAATTACCTTTGGGCGTGCACGCATTTTCAAAATCATGTGCAGCTCATCAGTCGAATCATCTTCAACCAAATTCTGAGTTTGCGTCATGATATTGGTATAAAGCATTGGCAAATAACGTGAATAGTATTGAATGGAATCCTCTACGAGTAATATCATCCGCACATTACCGTTTTTGATATCCTCCTCAATATTCTTTTTATCTTCAACGTACTTCACCATTGCCAGGAAGACATTTGAATTTCCATTCCAGACAAAAACCCGGTCAATAGCATCAAACTGATTGGCTGTTTCCTGAAAGTAACGTATGTCTCCATTATTATTTACTAAAAGAAGGATTGGCACATCCTGGTTGGCAGTATGAATAACGTCAGCCATTTTAACCGGAATATCCTTATCAACTCCTACCATAATAATAACCAAGCCAAAGTCACGATCCTCCATTTCCTTAAGTGCTTCTTCTTTCGAACTTACACTGGTAAAACGTGGATAGGTATATAAATTCAACTGTAGGAACTCTCCAAAAATTTTGTCAGTAAACTGTCCTTCACGAACAATGGAATAGCTATCGTAAAGCGTAGCCACAAGCAAAACTTCTTTGACTTTGGTTGGCATTAATTCTTCAAAAATGTCTCTGTCGCTTTTCGTATGCTTATAGATTGACGATAAAGTAATTGTATCGAGTTTGTCCATACTGGAAATTTTTTGGAAATTTAGAAAAAAACAACAAGCAAAAACAAAAAAAGGAGACCGAAGCCTCCTTTTATTAAACATATCTGGATATGATTTATTTACCGTTTAAAGGACATTTCTTTTCAAAAAAAGGAATTGGGTCACTACTATTTTCTTCATTAACTTCCCATGTATTGCCTGACTTTAGTAATTCTTCAACTTTTGAAATTTTACGAGTTGCCTGAACTTCAGCAATCTGTTTTTCCATTTCCTGATCGTAAACCGGTGCATCAACACTACGAATAATCCCCATAGCTACAGGTAAATCCGGCAATGACATATTAATCAAAGCCATATGCAATGTTAGATCAACTTCCTTTGCATCGTGAACCAGAATATCCTCCAGCTTATACTCTTCTCCAATGGTAACAGCTTTTAGTCTGCCATTTACCATTACAATACCTTTATCATTGTCATTTCCAAACAACATTGGCTTGCCATGTTCAAGTAAAAGCTGACGTTCGGCACGGAATTTTGGATCAGCAATCTCTGCATGAATTCCCATATTGTAAATTACACAGTTTTGCAGTACTTCAACAATTGAAGTTCCTTGGTGAGCTGCTGCTCCAGCTAACACTATTTGAGTATGTTTTACATTACTGTCAACTGCACGGGCAAAGAAAGTACCACGTGAGCCAAGAACTAAGTTTCCTGGCACAAATGAATCTTCAATCGTTCCGTAAGGTGAAGTTTTAGTAACCTTACCCCTATCTGAAGTTGGCGAATACTGACCTTTTGTAAGTCCGTAAATCTTATTATTAAAAAGAATTAGGTTCAGGTTAATATTACGTCGAACAAGGTGAATAAAGTGGTTTCCACCAATAGCCATCGCATCACCATCACCCGTCATTACCCACACATTTATATCTGGATTAGCTGTTTTTACTCCTGAAGCAATAGCTGTTGCACGTCCATGAATTGTATGAAACCCGAAAGTACTCATGTAATATGGAAAGCGCGATGAACAACCAATCCCTGAAATTATAGCATATTTTTCATGTGGCACTCCCATATCAGCCATTGTACGCTGAACGGCATTCATAATAGCGAAATCACCGCACCCTGGGCACCAGCGAACTTCGTTTGCGCTTTTAAAATCTTTTGCAGTATATTTAAAATCTGTCATGATTAGTCCTCCAATAATTTGTCAAAGTTTTCAGTCAATTCAAGCATTGTAAAAGGAAGACCTTTCACTTTATTTACCTGATGATATTCGAATCCAGGTAATTTATCGCGCAAGTATGATGCAAATTGTCCGAGGTTCAACTCGCAAACAATAATCTTTTTAAACTTGCTAAAAACTTCTTCTGTATTTCCAGGAAGTGGTTTGATGAAATTGAAATGAGCAAGACTAACGCTCTTTCCTGCTTCTCGCATTTCACGAACAGCACTAATCATGTGTCCGTAAGTTCCGCCCCAACCAACAACCAATAAATCGCCACCATCTTTATCACCACAAACTTCAAGTTTAGGGATCATATTTACAACCCTTTCAACTTTTTCTTCTCTAATTTCACAGTTTTTCTGGTGATTCTCTGGATCATGACTTACTGTTCCTTCCAGATTTTTCTCTAAACCTCCAATACGGTGTTGGAATCCATCCATTCCAGGGAATGCCCACTCACGAGCTAAAGTCTCCGGATCACGATCATATGCTTTCCAACCCTCACTATTTTTAGCAATACGTGGGGTAATTTCGGGAAGTTCATCCATTGAAGGCACACGCCACGGTTCGCTTCCATTTCCTAAGAAACCATCTGTTAGCAATACCACAGGAACCATTCTTTCCAATGCTATTTTTGCAGATAAGAAAGCGTAATAGAAACAATCGGAAGGAGTACTTGCTGCTAAAACAACAACAGGACTTTCACCATTTCTTCCGTATAATGTTTGTAATAAATCTGACTGCTCAGTTTTGGTAGGCAAACCTGTTGAAGGACCACCGCGTTGTACGTTAACAATAACAATCGGAAGTTCAGTCATTACAGCTAAGCCAAGTGCTTCTGATTTCAAAGCAAAACCAGGTCCTGAAGTATTTGTAACTGCCAGTTTTCCTGCAAATGCGGCACCTATGGTTGTACAAATACCAGCAATTTCATCTTCAGCCTGAAAAGTCTTCACTCCCAAATCTTTGCGTTCAGTAAGGGCAGAAAAAACTTCGGTAGCTGGTGTAATAGGATATGAACCAGTAAATAGATCCAATCCAGCTTTCTCGGCAGCAGCTATGAAACCCCATGCTGTTGCATGGTTACCATTAACATTACGATACGTTCCTTTCTCAATTGCGGCTGGATGAACAATATACTGCGGAGTCATGTGTTGCATGTTCATTCCGTAGTTAAATCCATCGTGTAGAACTTTAAGATTTGTCTCTACAACAATCTCTTTTTTTGCAAATTTTACTTTGATAAACTTTTCAATATAATCCAAAGGACGCCCAAACATCCAGCAAACTAAACCAAGCGCAAACATATTTTTGCTTCGCAATACAGATTTGTTATCCAAACCGTATTCTTTTAAACTTTCACGTGTTAAGCTGGTAATTGGAACCGGAATCTTAAAGAAATCTTCAAGTTTACACTCCGTAAATGGATCATCGGTTGTAAACTTTGCCTTATCAAGATTCTTTTCAGTAAAAGAATCAACATCATAAATAATAGTTCCTCCAGGATTCATAAATCTGGCATTTGCTTTTACAGCTGCAGGGTTCATTGCAACAAGCACATGAGCATAATCTCCTGGTGTATTAATCTGATTTTTTCCAAATTGCACCTGAAATCCAGATACTCCACCAACAGTACCCTGTGGAGCCCTAATTTCCGATGGATAATCGGGGAAAGTAGAAATGTCATTTCCAAATAAAGCAGAAGCATCCGAGAACAATGTTCCGGTCAGCTGCATACCGTCTCCAGAATCACCTGAAAACCGAATGGCTACTTCTTCAAGTTCGATAACTTTAGCGTCTTTCATGTATCATATTTTTTTAATACCAATATTCTGGCTTCTAAATTCTTTTTTTTAAGAGTCCAAAAATAATAAATTATAAATTTGGAATCATTTTTTATTAAGTCGTCATATAATTGGAACAAGCAAAAATAACCATTTATTAATAAGCTTCTCATGACTCATTTACATTATTTAAAGCTTTTAATATCTTTGTCAATTATTTATAAAGATTACAGATAATGGCAATTATAAAAGCATTAAAAGGAAAGAATCCAGAAATAGGTGAAAATTGTTTTTTAGCAGAGAATGCAGCAATTATTGGTGACGTAAAAATAGGTAATGATTGCAGTGTTTGGTACAGTGCAGTTATTCGTGGTGATGTTCATTATATCAAGATTGGTAACAACACAAACATACAGGATTGTGCTGTTATTCATGCAACCTATCAAAAATCACCTACAAACATTGGAAGCAATGTAACCATTGCACACGGAGCAATTGTTCATGGATGCACCATTCATGATAATGTAATGATTGGAATGAACGCTGTGGTTTTGGACGATGCTGTTATTGAAAGCAACAGTATCATCGCAGCAGGTTCTGTTGTTACTAAAGGAACCCATGTTGAAGCGGGTAGCGTTTATGCAGGTACTCCGGCTAAAAAAGTAAAAGCAATTAGTCCAGAGTTGCTTGAAGGTGAAATTAACAGAATTGCCAAAGCTTACGGAAAATATGCAAGTTGGTATAAAGAAGAATAATTATTTCAATTCGGTTAAATAAATATAAAGACATTCTATCATCGAATGACCTTAGTTCTTTCAATGCAATAGATTTGATATATTTGCCGGTTCATCAAAAAAAATAAAATGAAACCTACATTATTAATTTTAGCCGCAGGCATGGGTAGCCGTTATGGTGGGCTAAAGCAAATTGAACCGGTTGGCCCAAGCGGCGAAACTATCATTGAATATTCTGTTTTTGATGCCATCAGAGCTGGATTTGGGAAAGTTGTCTTTGTTATAAGAGAGAGCTTTGCTAATGAATTTAAAGCCATCTTTGATGAAAAACTAAAAGGCAAAATTGAAATTGACTACGTTTACCAGGAACTTAACAATCTTCCTGATGGATATGAATTACCTGAAGGACGTGAAAAACCTTGGGGAACTGGTCATGCCATTTTAATGGCCAAAGATGTAATTAACGAACCATTTGCCGCAATTAATGCTGACGACTTTTATGGAACAGAGGCTTTCGAGGAGATTGCTGGATTCTTTAAAAATGGCGTATCCGAAAATCAATATGGAATGGTTGGCTACCAGTTAAGAAACACTCTTTCTGAATTTGGAACTGTTTCTCGTGGTGTTTGTAAAGCAGATGAGAACAATAACCTTGTTGAAATCAACGAGCGCACAAAAATTGCCCGCGAAGATTCTGGAATTTTCTTTACAGATGAAGATGGCAGCAAAATGGAGTTGTCAGAAAAGACACCAGTATCTATGAACTTTTGGGGTTTCCATCCAACACTTTTCAATCATTTAGAAGAGCAATTCAAATCATTTCTGGATGAACGTATCGGTGAAAAGAAATCAGAATTCTTTATTCCGACTGTAGTATTTGAATTAATTAAATCGAACAAGGTTAACTCAACAGTACTAAAAGCAGACTCACCCTGGTTTGGCGTAACCTACCCTGCAGATAAAGATCATGTAGTTAAAGAAATAAAGAAGCTGACAGATTCAGATATTTATCCTGAAAAGCTTTAATTTAATACTAAGATATTTGACATTGATGAATCCTGGGGAAACCTGGGATTTTTCATTTACAACTGTATTTTCTCAACCTTAACTTTTTGCCCCATAAATCTTGTTGCTCGTGACTCAAATAACTCAGGCTGTTCAGTAGTATAATATTGAACACTTCTACCTTTTGTGCACGTCTGCTCAATTTCAGAATGCCTTTGCAAATAATCATCAAGTTTAGAGGCTACAATTCTTCCCTGTTCAATTATCCTCACATTATCTGGAAGAAACTTTTGAATGCTTTTAATAAGCAATGGATAATGTGTACAACCTAGAATTAAGCTGTCGATTTTAGGATCCTTTTGAAATAATTGTTGCAAATCGTTTTCTACAAAATAATCAGCTCCCTTGTTTCCAATTTCATTATTTTCTACGATTGGCACCCACATCGGACAGGCCTGCTGTATCGTTTGTTTTACTTTACCATTAGACCATTTCTCCAGTTCAATGGGATACGAATCTGAAGCAACAGTACCATTCGTCCCTAAAACACCAACATGACCGTTCTGAGTTATCTCAGCCGCCGCTTCAACACTTGGACGGATAACCCCCAGCACCCGTTTATCTGGAGCAATTTTAGGTAAATCATTTTGCTGAATACTACGTAGTGCCTTTGCCGAAGCTGTATTACAAGCTAAAATCACCAGATGACATCCCATATCAAACAGTTTTTCTACAGCTTGCAGGGTGTATTCATAAACCACATCAAACGACCGTGTACCATAAGGTGTTCTGGCGTTATCTCCTAAATAAATAAAATCATACTCAGGCAACGATTTAACAATCTCTTTTAAGACAGTTAATCCGCCGTAGCCAGAATCAAAAACTCCAATAGGATGATAATCGGACGACATAAATATGATTTTTAACAAAAATAAAAAAAGCCATCCGATTAAGATGGCTTTCTTCAAATATATTTGGTAATCTTATTCTATACCCAATTTTGCTTTTACCAGCGGTAACAAATCAATACTTTCATTTGATTTGTAAAGAACTGCACCTGAACTCGCATCAAAAACATAGATTACACCTTGTTCTTTTGCAACAGTTTCAATTGTTTCATTAGCTTTTGCAAAAACCGGCTGCATCAATTCTCCTTGTTTTTTCTGAATTTGTTGCTGCGCAACTTGCTGGAAATTTCTGATTCGTTGTTCCAAACTTTGTAAATCTTCAACTTTTGCCTGACGAACTATCTCAGTTAAAGAATCACCTTGTTGTGAAAATTCAGTAATTTTCTTTTGATATTCGTCTTGCATAACCTTCATTTGGTCTTCAAGATTCTTCCCTTGTTTTTCCATTTCTGCTGAAGCAGCTTTGGTTTCTGGCATAATAGATACTAAGGCCTGTGAATCAATATGTCCAAACTTTTGTTGAGCGTTAGCAAAACCAGCAATCGCTACCAATATAGCTACTAAGCAAATTTTTAAAGCACGTTTCATGATCTTTCTCGGATTTAAATTTTGTGTGACAAATATAGGATATTAATTTTTATAACCAAGCTTTTCAAGCACCTGATCACTAAGATCATATTTAGGGTTTGTGTAAAGCATGGAAAGGCCTCCGGCCTTGTCGAAAATCACTGCATAACTACCTCCTGCAGCGAGTTCCTGAACCGCATTAAATATGTCATCCTGAATAGGCTTAACCAATCCCTGACGCTTTTTATACAGGTCTCCATTTGGTCCAAAATATTTGCGTTGCAATGATTTATATTCTTTCTCTTTAGAGATGATTACATCTTCTCTTTTTCGTTTCATATCTTCAGACAACAAAACTGCTTCAGCCTGAAAATCTTTATACATTTGTTCAATCTCTGAATGCATTGTTTCCAATTCTTTTTGATATTGTCTGGAAACCTGATCCAATTGTTCCTGTGCAGCATTGTAAGCTGGAATATTTTCTAAAATATATTCAGTATCGACAAATGCATATTTTTGTGCCGTTGCAAATGTTCCTGCAATTAAAAACACGGCTAGTAATACTATTTTTCTCATCGCATTTATTTTTAGAGTTTCTATTGATCTGGTTTAAACAAATACTAAGCCAAACTTGTAACTATTAGAACTGCTGACCAATAACAAAGTGGAACTGACTTCCACCAACTGATGGATCACCATTAACACTATCGAAACCATATCCCCAATCAATCCCCATAAGACCAAACATTGGAAGGAATATACGCACACCTGCTCCAGCTGAGCGTTTCAGGTTAAATGGATTGTAGTCTTCAAAGTCCATCCATGCATTACCAGCTTCAAGGAAACCAAGCAAATATATTGTTGCAGAAGGTTTTAAGGTAATTGGGTAACGCAATTCCATAGTAAGTTTGTTATACATATTTGAACCAGTAGTCGGACTCAAACTATAATCTTTGTAACCACGTAATGAAATGATATCAGCTCCGTAAAAATTATAACCTGACATACCAGATCCACCAACACGGAAACGGCCGAACGGTGATCTTCTTCCTTTATCAAAATAACCAAGGAATCCATATTCAAGTTTCGTATGAAGAACCAGATTATTATTTTTAGACAAAGGAGTAAACATAGCGCCTTTAAACTTCCATTTATGGTATTCAATCCAGCTATATCTATCACTACTTGACAAGCTAGGATCGCCATAATCAGTATCATTAAACAATGAGAATGGAGGCGTGAACTGTACTGTCATAGAAAAATCAGCACCTGTTCTTGAGTATAACGGATTATCTACAGAGTTCCTTCCAAATACAGTTTTGAAGCTTAAGTTATTGAATGATCCGTTTCCATTACCATTGTTTCCATCATTTAGGAAATAATAGTAGTTCGCCATATTCTGGAGATCGTAATGCTCAAGCGATAATTCATGATACACTGTAAAGAAGTCATCAGGCCATGATAGACGATATCCATACCCAAGTGCAACGGCAGAAGTAATCTGAATTTGATCATCTTCAGGATTACTAGTATCGTAATTATAGTATTGACCTGGATCATATCCACCATAGCCTCCATATCCACCATAACCACCACCGTAGCCACCATAACTACCATAAGGAGAATAACCTCCACCATAACCACCACCGTAGCCACCACCGTAGCCACCATAGCCAGAACCATAAGGGCTGTAGCTATTCATTTGGTTATTTGCGGAATAATTTACTTTAGAATAAGAAAATGAGAGTGAGAATGAATTTGGTTTTTTACCACCAAGCCATGGCTCTACAAATGAAAAGCTATAAGACTGGTAGAACTTACCACTGGTTTGAGCCCTAAGACTCAAAGTTTGTCCATCTCCAGTTGGTAGTGGTCTCCAAGCTTCTTTATTCATGATATTTCGTACCGAGAAGTTTGAGAACTTTAACCCGACGGTACCTACAAACATATTAGCTCCCCAACCCCCAGAAAGTTCAATCTGGTCATTCGCTTTTTCCTGCAATTCGTATTTAATATCTACTGTTCCATCCTCAGGATGTGGAATTGGAACTGGGTTTATTGCTTCCGGATCAAAGTGCCCTAGTTGAGACAATTCCCTTACTGAACGTATAATTTTTGTTTTGCTGAACAAATCGCCTGGCAAAGTACGAATCTCACGACGGGCAACATGCTCATGTGTTTTCGTATTACCTTCAATAATCACCTTATTAATTGTTGCCTGATTACCTTCAAAAATACGCATCTCAAAATCGATGGAATCATTCTCAACTTTTGCCTCAACAGGTGTCAGGTTAAAAAAGAGATATCCTTTATCGAGATACAGGTTACTTACAGCATCCTCATCTTCATTTAGTCGTTTATCAAGAAGCTTTTGGTCAAAAACATCACCTTCCTTAATACCTAAAACAGCTTTAAGAAATGTTTCAGGATAAACTGTATTACCGATCCATTTTACATCCCTGAAATAATATTTATTTCCTTCCTCAACCCACATGTCGATTCGCACACGGTCATTTTCAAGCTTGGTGACTGTATCTGCCACAATGGTAGCATCACGATAACCTTTTTCGTTATATTTTTTAACAACGCTTACTTTGTCTTCATCAAACTTTTCTTCAAGAAACTTCTTTGTTTGGAAGAAATTCCTGAGTTTTCGTGCATTGGTTTTTTTCATTGCACGATCGAGTACCTTAGACTTCAAATTACTAACGCCATGATATACTATTTCCTCAACCTTAACTTTTTCCTTCTTGTCAACATGAATGTCCAAAATCACGCTATTATTTTGAATAGAGTCATCTCGCTGAACGATATTAACCTCAGTATTAAGGAATCCTTTTTCAAGGAAAATCCCTTTAATAATACGCTCAGCATTATTAAGCTGATTATCGGTTACCTGACTTCCTTTCAGAAGAAGTACCTTTTCTGTAATATCGTCTTTTTCAGATTTCGTTACTCCGAAGAAGTTCACATCTGCCAAACGAGGCCTTTCCTGTAAATGAATATTCAGCCATATTTTGTCATCGACAATCTTATGTGCCTCAACTTTCACATCAGAAAACATTTGATGTCCCCACAACTTCTTAACAGCAGTTGTAATTTCTTCACCAGGCACATTAATCTCATCCCCAACTGTAAGTCCAGAAATCTGGATTAGTACTTCCGTATCAAGGTAGCGGATTCCTATAATATCTACTCCCCCAATTACATATTTTTTTGGACTCGAATAGTAAATGGAAAAGTTCGTACTATCAGCCACTTGACCATATGTACTAACAACAGATAATAATAAAATAAAAAGTAAAAATTTCAGTTTACGCATCTTCTACGAATTGATTAGCTCACTAATTGTTGACTGGTTTTACCAAACCTTCTTTCTCTCTTTTGAAAATCGCATATCGCTTCAAACAAATCTTCCCTCCTAAAATCAGGCCAAAGTTTTGTAGTAAAATAAAGCTCTGTATAAGCAATTTGCCAAAGTAGGAAATTACTAATCCGATTTTCACCACTGGTGCGAATAAGTAATTCCGGGTCTGGTATGTCTGCGGTGGTAAGGTTCTTATTTATAAGTTCATTTGTAATTTCATCAGGCTCAATATCTCCGTTTTTTACCTGAATAGCAATATTTTTCATGGCCTCAGTAATTTCCCAACGGGAACTATAACTTAAAGCAATTACAAGAGTTAATCCCTTGCAATTCTTTAACTCATCCATTGACCATTGTAATTTCTTCTGGACTTCTGCTGGTAGACTTTTAAGATCACCGATAAATTGAAGCTTAACATTCTTTTCTTTTAACTCATCGGTTTCATTAGTAATAGCTTCTACCAAAAGTCCCATTAATGCATTAATTTCATCTTGAGGCCTGCTCCAATTCTCGGTTGAAAATGCATATAGTGTAAGGTACTTTACTCCTACATCACCAGCTGCTTCAACTACCGATCGAACAGACTCAACACCATTTTCATGCCCATAGATCCGGTGCTTCCCCTTTTGAGAAGCCCAACGGCCATTACCATCCATAATAATTGCAATATGGTTTGGTAATTTATTTTCTATGATCTTATCTTTTAATGACATTTAGTCTAATTTAAATTCTCGTATACCGGGCAATCTTTTTTGCCCAAATAAAATCGGTACGTTACGTGTACCCCAAAATGTACTAACCAATCGTTATTGTGCCAAGTATCCGTATAAGTTGTCCAGACACCTGAACTTATTTCACTTTTCCTTGGGTCATCCAATTCATCCAGCTTATCGTTAAAATACTTCCTTAATTGTGCTTCTGCTCCAACTCCCCATCGGGTTCCAATATTAAACTTGAAACCGAAACCGACTGTAGCATGTAATGCCATTAGATTCTCTTTAAAATCACCAGTTAAAGTTTCAATTCCTAGAGACTCTAATACACTTTGATCATGAAAATACTCGTAAGAACTAGCTCCAAAACCACCTAAAAGATAGGTAGTAATAGGATGCCTGTTACTTCCTATAATATACTTGAAGAAATTAAATTCACCCAAAACATGATAATCATTAACCCTCTTATTAAAACCAATCTCAAAACTTGGATCTTCAAAATATCCCGTAGCACCAACATCTCCGGTTAAGTATCCAATACGGACACCATAACGTGGGTTAAAGTTGTATCTTAAATACCCGCCATAAGCCGGACTCAAAGAACTTAGTGTATTGACCTTCGTCATATCGCCAAAATAACTGCTTGCTCCTCCCCACAGTCCAACATCGACTGCGCGTTGTGCGTAAGCACTACTCATTAATAACACACTGAATGTGACTAAAACAATTTGTTTCATCGACTATCTCTTTTTGCAAAAGCTAATTCCTAAAAAAGACAGCTCGGCAAATATAACAAAGCTCATGATTTAGAATCCTAAACATATCACCTTTCAAGAGCTACAAATGTAATATAATTCTCAAAACATCATGCCGACTGCCTATTATAAAACCGAAATAGAGGTTAAAAATTGTTAAGTACATTTGATTAATTTCTTCGGTCAGCTCCCCACATCAATTTGTTGCGCAAAGTACTGAAAAAACTATGTCCTTCAAGCTTTAGTGTTTTCACATGAAAATCAGCTTTATGAATATGAAGTTCGCCCGGAAAGTCAATGGCTTTTGATCTGGAATCCAGCGATGCAAGAAATTGCGCACCTCTGCCTTCAACTTTTAAAGTAAGCTTATTGTGATCAGGCACAACAATTGGCCTTACTGTCAGATTGTGAGGTGCAATAGGACTAATAATAAAATTCTGAGAATTTGGAGTAAGAATAGGGCCCCCTACACTTAATGAATAGGCTGTTGATCCTGTTGGAGTTGAAACAATTAAGCCATCAGCCCAATAAGTATTCAGGTAATCATCATCCAGATAAGTATGAATACTTATCATTGAAGACGTGTCCAGCTTAGTAACAGCAATCTCGTTTAGTGCATAATTAAAATCACCAAACAACCCATTATGCCCTTGTACTTGAAGCACTGAACGTCTTTCAATTTCATATCTTTCATTCAAAATAAGGTCAATCGCCTGATCAGTATCTTCACGGGAAACATCGGATAAAAATCCAAGTCTTCCTAAGTTAATGCCCACAACCGGAATTGATTTATTCTTTAATGTTAAAACGGACTTTAGAAATGTACCATCGCCGCCAATGCTAAACAGGAGTTTAACACGATCAGGTAAATCTTTTCCCGAAGTAAAAACCCCATCCAATTCAGGTTGAATTTTGCAATTATTCTTAACGAACTCGTAAAAAGGCGCATACATAAATACCTTTAGTTTTTTCTTTTTCAATAATAAAAAAAGTCGATTAAGATCTTCCGAGAATTCGGTTTCTATACTTGTCCCAAAAATGGCAATTATCATATACTACAAGGTCTAAATATTCATATATTTCATCAATTGATCCAATCGATCATCGTACATATTATTCAAAATAGATTCATCCATAAATACAGTTACAATTGAATAATCATACCTCACAAAGGTTTGAATGATGGGTGACAAATCTACTTTATTTACTTTTAATGTAACAATCATCTTTTTTGAGTCCAGTTCTTTACTCACATACAAACTTAGAATTTTGGCATCATTTCCTTCAACAATCTGAGCAATTTCAGCAAGTGAATAATCCATAGGCGTTAACTCGAGTAAAATAACTCCACCTGGTTCTTTCACAGCCACTAGATCTGCGAATTTCTGCGCCAAATCAGAAACGGTAATAACTCCCTGATAATTATGGTGTAAATCTAAAACCGGAACAACGCTAATCTTCAATTCGGAAATTACAGAAACCACTTCATAAATATGTTGATTCGTGTGTACATGTGGAGTAAGCATATTCTCGCGACAATCGCCGAATTTCTTTTCAGTTAAGTTTAAATCGTAAATGCTTTTGTCGGCAATCAAACCAATGTATTCATGTTCATCAACCACCGGCAGGTGCGAAATACGAAATATCTCCATCCAGTTCAGTGCCTTTTGCCCTGTATCTGTGAGTCTTAAAGATGGGATTACTTCTGATATGAGTTCCTTTGCGATCAAAACTTTTTAATTGACATTATATTTGTTTCAAATCTATGTTGTAACTTGCAGCCCAATTTATAAAAACATGACCAGACTTAGTGTAAATATAAACAAAATAGCAACATTAAGAAACAGCCGTGGGGGGAATACTCCAAGCGTTATTGAAGCTGCTATTAATTGTCAGAAATTCGGTGCAGAAGGCATTACAGTGCACCCCAGACCTGATGAAAGACACATTCGAAAACAAGATGTTTTCGACATTAAACCACATATTCTTACCGAGTTAAATATTGAAGGTTACCCAAGTGACGATTTCTTAAAACTGGTCACCGAAGTTCAGGCCAACCAGGTGACTCTGGTTCCTGACGAACCAGGACAATTAACATCGGATCATGGATGGGATACCAAGAAACATCAAAGTTTTTTAACAGACACAATTTCACGTCTTCATGAAGCCGGAATCCGAACATCAATTTTTGTTGATCCTGATCCAAAGATGATCGATGGAGCCAGCAGAGTTGGGACGAATCGGATTGAACTTTACACCGAACCTTATGCCACTATTTATCCTGAAGATCCGGGAAAGGCTGTCGCTCCATTTGTTGAAGCTGCAACTCTGGCTAAAGAATACGGTTTGGAGATTAATGCAGGTCACGATCTTAGCCTAAAGAATCTCAAGTATTTAATTGACCGCATCCCTTTTATTGCAGAAGTCTCCATTGGACATGCACTTATTGCGGATGCTTTATATATGGGTTTAAGAAACACCATACAGGAATATCTTGATTGCTTAAGACCATAAGCATGAACTTATTCTTCAGGGAAGAAGGCAAAGACAAAAAGGCTCCTATTGTTATTGTTCATGGACTTTATGGCTCGTCAGACAACTGGTTGACTGTAGGCAAAAAGCTTGGTCAGACCCAACATGTCTATATGCTTGATCAACGTAATCATGGCCGATCACCTAAAAGTAACGAGCACAGCTTTGAATTGATGAAAGAGGATCTTGCCAATTTCTTTGAAAAGCAGAATATAGATAAGGCAACAGTTATTGGTCATAGCATGGGAGGAAAAGCTGCCATGTATTTCGCTTCCGAATATCCTGAAAAAATCAACAAACTTATTGTTGTTGATATAGCACCCAAAGATTATTTCCAACTGGCTGAAAAAAGTCAATATTATTTGCATAAAAACATTCTGGAATCTCTAATTGAAGTAGAGCTGGGAAACTACCAATCCAGACAAGAGATAGCTGATGCCTTAAGTCTTAAAATCGATGGAGAGGAACTCGTTCAGTTTTTGCTAAAAAATGTATACAGAGACAAAGTAACCAAACAATTTGCCTGCCGAATTAATGCACCGGTCATTTATGATGCCCTTGATGAAATTATTAGCGGAGTAAATTACCGTTGGTTTGAAGACCGACTTCCAATATTTAATTATCCGGTACTATTTATTCGTGGGGAAAAGTCAAACTATATTATGGATGAAGATTTGCACAAAATCCAGAAAATTTATCCCGAAGTACAGATTGATAATATTCCAGATGCTGGGCATTGGCTTCATGCAGAACAGCCTCAACTATTCATGGAGGCCTTAACTCGATTCGTATAACAATCTACTACCTTATTATTCCCATTTCCAGAGAAGAAGATAATGAATGCATAGATACGCCTTAGCAAACCTTAACGCTATTTAAGTCAGGGTGTATATCCAATTTACATTTTACACATGATTTTTCTATTTCTGGGAGCTGTTTTAATTCTACCTCTTGATTTACCTACTGTTCTTGAATTCATTTTAGTTGTTGTATTCACAACTGCTGGATGCTTTATCTCGTATGAACTGATTATAAAAAGAATATCTTTTCTACGTCCCCTATTTGGGTTAAAAACAACAAACAATACCCGGACAGTTTACAGAGAAAATTCAAATAAAAAACTAAAGTTATCTAAGCTTAAAACGTATTAAGATGAAAGACAAAAATCAAATAGAAGATAAGAGTTCATGGGCAATTGGAAGAGGAGTACTGCTTGGAGTTGGTATAGGATCCTTCTTTTTAACTACATCGGTATTTGTATTTGTAGGCTGCATTTTAGCCGGATTAGGACTAGGGCTTATAATTGCTCCAATAATTTCAAGTGTTAAAAACACATCAAACGAATAAAGTAAAATAATTTCCTAATTTTATTGGCTTTATAATTTTACTGATTCATAGAAAACAACATTTAAACCCAATAACTAATCTAATATTACAACTATGAACTTTTTAAAAAAGCTATCATTATTCGCTTGTTTAGCTGTTCTCTTTTTAAGCTCTTCAGCCCAAAAGCCAAATATCATCTTAATAATGACCGACGATCAGGGTTGGTACGATGCGGGCTTTAATGGAAATACTGAAATAAGAACACCAAGTCTGGACAAGCTGGCAACAAACGGAATTATTCTCGATCGTTTTTATTCAGCTTCAGCAGTATGCTCACCAACCAGAGCAAGTGTAATAACTGGTAGAAATCCGTTACGAGTTAATGTACCAACAGCAAACAGAGGTCATATGCGAAAGAAGGAAGTAACTCTACCTGAAATCCTCAAAGAACAAGGTTACTCAACGGCACACTTTGGGAAATGGCACTTAGGAACGCTCACAAAAGAAACGCTTGATGCAAATCGTGGTGGAAAAAAAGAAAATGAACAACATTACAGCCTACCAACATATCATGGCTATGATGAATATTTCTGTTCTGAATCTAAAGTCCCAACTTATGATCCGATGATTCATCCAGTTGAATATGATAAAGATAATGGTGAAAGTCTACATTATGGATGGAAAGCAGTAGAGGACAATCAGGAAACTGAATCGTACGGAACGGCTTACTGGACAGGTCCAGAGGAAAAAGCTACGAAAAATCTCAGGGGAGATGACTCCAGAGTTATTATGGATCGTGTAATTCCATTTGTTGAAAAATCGGCAAAAAAGAACAAACCATTCTTCACCACAATCTGGTTCCATACTCCTCACCTTCCAGTAGTTTCAGACAAAGAACATCGTGATCATTTTAGCAAGATGAGTCTGGAAAAACAGCTTTATTATGGAACAATTTCAGCCATGGATGAACAAGTTGGAAGGTTGTGGTCGAAACTTGAAGAGATGGGTATTGATGATGAAACAATTATCTGGTTTTGTAGTGATAATGGCCCTGAAGGAAGAACACCGGGAAGTGCAGGCATTTTTCGCGAAAGAAAAAGAAGTTTATACGAAGGTGGTGTGCGTGTTCCTGCTTTTGTTATCTGGAAAGATCATTTAAAAAAAGGACAACGCTTAAACTTCCCTTCTGTTACCAGTGATTACCTACCAACATTACTTGACATTATTGATGTTGAATACAGCAGCAATCACCCAATTGACGGGCAAAGCATTCTGCCATTATTGAAAGGTGAAAAAATAGAACGCGAAAAGCCTATTGGCTTTATTTTTGGGAAGAAGATATCATGGGTAAATAATCAGTACAAACTTATTAGTGTTGATGAAGGTGAAAACTTTGAACTCTACGACATCGTAAATGACCGTGCTGAAAAAGAAAACATCATTGAAAAACAACCGAAGTTAGCTTCCAAAATGAAAAAAGAATTACATAAGTGGCTGGCATCAGTTGAAAACAGTAGAAAAGGATTGGACTACAATTAGCAGCAAAAAAAAAGACTCACAGGGAAATTCCTTGTGAGTCTTCAGATATTTTCACCTCCACGACTCTATTGCAACGGAATTGTTTTAGCAGTCAAACTTATTGGATTGTGATCATTAGCTTCAATAACCACCTTCAAAGTATATTCAACCCCTTTTTCAAAATGATTACCACAGCTTAGTTTTACTGTTGTCTTTTCAAACTGATTTAACTTTGGAACTGCACCAGATGAAATCTCCATCTCTTTATCCTCGTTTACTATTAACACTTTTATTTTACACTTATCGGATTGTGACAAACCAAAGTTTTCAACTTCAACAGAAAGGTCAAAACCATTTTCGCCAGGAGTAAAACTTGGCAGACAAGCAGAAACAACAGGCTCATTAAAATTAACTTTAGGCAAACGTGCGTATGCAAAAAGCATTTTACCCTTTCTGGTTTTCCCAATAAGCTTTGCAGCAAAATTATTATCAGTAAAACCATTCCCTTTCCCTTCAAACGTAATGATCATATCATCGCCCGATTTTTCAGCTTTGAGCACTTTGCAAGCTTTTCCATAATCAACAAGTTCCGGAGCTCCAAACCGAAGTGATTTTAGATCAATATCAATATTTGGATTAAAGTCTTCTTCTGCTTCAATTTTAACCTTTATTGATTTAGTTTTGGTTGTAATCTCTTTCTTATTCAGCACAGTCATCAGTTTACCTACTTCAAGCGGAATCGTAATCCATTTTGAGCTATGCGTGTCATTTGCTTTATCCTGATGTTTCAGTGTATCAATTACTGCAAAATGCAATTGCTTTGCACGGCCATATTTATCCTGCAATACCTTTGGACGTTCATATTTAAACCAATCAACCACTGTTCCGTCTTCATAATTTGCATGCCCTTTGGTATACGCTTCACCCGGATCAATTTTCCAGTTGGCACCATCTTTTGAACGTAAGTGATAAGCCCTGCGACCTTTCCAATCATTTACTACCAAATGATATTGAACGTTGGTTTTCCAAATTACAGGATCTTCGTAAGCCCCTTTCACTGCAGGATAAACACTTTTATCGGTAACCATACTATACGGACTCAATCCGGTTTTACTATACCAAACGCTTCCACCTCTTGAAATCATTAAATATGTTCCATCTTCACGTTTTGCAAAAGTCAGATTTGACAATCCGGCAATAGCACGTCTATCCCTCTTTAAAAACTCAAACTTCCCATATTCCCATGGCCCATTTAAGCTATTGGAGGTATACCGGCCATTAATCACATAAACAACGTATGTTCCATCCTCAAGTTGAAAAATCTCTGGATTATGCCCCTTACCGACTTCGCCTTTTACCTTAAAAGGGCCAAATGAGTTATCGGCAACGGCATGAAAAACAATTGAATTCCCCCACTCCATATGTCCTTTAGGTGAATTTTCGGCCCATGCGCAAACAAACAAGTGAAATTTGCCATCGTCTCCTTTAATAACATTTCCTCCCCAATACGACCATGTATTATCTTCGATGCCATTATCAACATATCGTGGCAACACAGCATCTGCACCCCAAGTATTACTTGTTAATTCACCGGTTAAGGGCATTGGTAAAATACGATCGACAAAACGTCCACCATGTACCAGGTTATCCCATTCAGCTGGGCGTAGTCGTTCAGTTACCTGAGCACTGGCACTAACTCCTATTACACACAGAATCAGTAAAAGACTAAAATAATTAATGATTTTCATTTAAATAGATTAAAATAGGTTATTAAAAAATGCACCCTTTTGGCACATTCATTTAGATGGTTTGTTTTAGGCTAAACGAATATAGTAGTTATTTGCCTTAATGAGAAATTCATTTTACAACAAAGCTATATGAAGTCTATAAACCAGAATCCTATTTAAACCCAGTTAACTGACAGAATTGCATGGATATTTTATGGCGTAGATTTTGACTACTTGTAACGTTCCATTATTGTTTTCAAAAAGAAAACACACATAAGACCAGTTAAGTAAAAGGTTCAGAATAAAAATGAACAACATGATACTGCTACTGGTTTTAATAACAGGGGAAATGGTGTAACACAATCGCTATTTTCCCATCTTTGATTTAAAGTATTAAACTATCAGGGCTATGAAACATCACGAAAAGGTACAGTGCAGCTTCTCCGAATTACCATTTAAAACAACATTGAGTTTTGAATATTTGGTTGCGGAGATTGATAAGATTGCCGGACAAAATAACCACCCGATGAATGAGCCTGGGAAAAAGCTTCAAAAGGAGCTTGAAAAAGTACCTGCGCTTAAAGAAGCTATTTGTGATTCTGACATTATAAAGGATAACCGGGAATTGGTAAACCGAATGATGGCCTTGATTTTTAACCCTCTTGAAGATGATATCAACATTTCTTCGGCTGGTGCACCTTTTAGTCCTGAGTCATTCTACTTCACTTCGCTTTTCAAAGAGAAGATTCATGGTGAACACCGAATATTTGAAGCAACCAAAAGCTTTGATGAAAATGACAGGTTAATTACCTTAATCTATCAGGCATACCTAATCATTTTTAAGCAATATTTTGGCTTTGAGTTTGATATTAATGTGCCCTTCACCTATAAAGTAACTGACACGCGGGATAATAGCATAAAATATTACAAGATGCTTGTAAACCCGAAATATGTTGAGTTGAAAGTGCATGGGAAGATTAAAAAAATATCTCAGGACGAATTAAACACGCTTTTTGATAATACTTCAAATCTGGATTACTGGAATGAAAAAATACCTCTGGATAAATTTGAGTTCAGAGGATTTCTGCAATTCACTTACATTGATGTTACTCACGACTATGTAGTTTCGCAATTAAAAACGATTCTACTGGATAAGAATTCAATTATTTCTCAGGATGGATTTTCAAAAATAAAGGAAAAGATACGTGCATTACTGGAAATTCCGGATATGGAATTTGGGCTTTCGGCTTTCAGTGAATTTAATTCTGACATTAACCAGGATGTGATATGGAAAAGCTTGCTACCACGCTCAGCATTTAATTGTCA
Source organism: uncultured Sunxiuqinia sp. (assembly GCA_965372405.1). Classification (GTDB taxonomy): domain Bacteria; phylum Bacteroidota; class Bacteroidia; order Bacteroidales; family Prolixibacteraceae; genus Sunxiuqinia. The sequence goes on along the minus strand of CBDVCE010000022.1, from coordinate 37,479 downwards.
CGACTATGCAGATACCATATTCGAAAGAGCATATATGGAGAAGAACATTGTGATTACTGAGGATTTTGAGAAACTTGAACAAGATAAAATGACCAGCTTGTTTTTGGAATTAGGAATCCGAAATCATGCAGTTATTCCACTAATGCTTGAAGACGAAATTGTTGGAATGATGGAGATTGGATCTAAAAAGCCAGATCAGATTAATATGTTCCAGATTAAACGCCTGTATGAACTTTTCCCTGTTTTTGCGATCGCCTTAAAACGATCAAAAGAAGAACTGGAAGATCGGATTCGGGCAATCATTCAGGAAGAGTTTACAGCTATACACCCTACTGTTGAATGGCGGTTTTACGAAGCCGCCCATGGCATTCATAGTGATCAGCAAAACGCACAAACACCACAAATGGAGCCAATCATCTTTAACGATGTAGTGCCAATTTATGGGGCAAGCGATATTCGTGGTTCATCGATTGAACGGAACAATGCTATACAGTCAGATTTAATGGAACACCTGGGCATGGCTAAGAAAATACTTATGAATTGCATGCCCGATAAAGAAATGCCATTGCTTGAACACCTTACCTATAAAGTTGATTTGCATTTAAAAACCGTTAAAAAAGGACTAAAGGCTGGTGATGAAGTCAGTATTCTTGAATTCTTAAAACGGGAAATTGAGCCGGTATTCAGCCAGTTAAAAGATCGGGAATCAGCCGATAAGGATCTATTCAGTAATTATTTTGCCAAAATGGATCCTGAATTAAAGGTGCTATACAAAAAACGAAAAGATTTTGAAGATAGCCTGACTATGATTAACGATATTGTTGGTGAAATCATTGATCATGAGCAAACCAAAGCACAAGAGGTTTATCCACATTATTTTGAGAAATACCGTACTGATGGGGTTGAGTACAACGCTTACATTGGTCAATCGCTGGTAAAAAATGTAACGTACGATAAAATTTACCTGAAAAACATACGCTTATGGCAGTTATTGGTAAAAGTGAAAGTGGCTCGAAAAATTCGTGAGTCACAAGCTGATTTAAAAACCAAGCTCGATATTACCCAGTTAATTTTGGTTCATAGCAATCCACTAAGCATCACCTTTCGGCAAGATGAAAAGAAATTTGATGTGGCCGGAGCTTATAACATTCGCTACGAAATAACCAAAAAACGCATTGACAAAGCCATGATAAATGGCACCAATGAACGCGTTACACAGGTGGGTAAAATTGCGATTATCTATTCGCACGCCGAGGAGATTGAAGAATACAAAAAGTATATTGACTACCTGATTTCGAAGAAATACATTAAGGAAACCGTTGAAGAGCTTGAACTGGAAGACCTGAAAGGTGCTTCGGGCTTGCGTGCTCTTCGTGTTGAAGTAAACTTTGACAGCCTGGCAGAACATGAAGATATTGTACTTGATGAAATTAAGAAGGTAGTAGAACAGGTGTAAACTATACTATTAACTCCCTATGATACTCAAGTGATGTCGTTGCGACATGCATCTATTTTTGATAAATTGCATCGTGTCACTTTGCCAAAGCTCCACCTATTGACTGGGGGAGCAATGTCATTACGACACACGTTCCCTTTTCGTTTGGACTCACAATGTCGCCGCGCCATAAGCTCACTTTCCATTTGGACGACTCATGTCACCGCGACAAAGCTCCACCTATTGGTTGGACAAGCAATGTCATCGCGCCACGCGTTCCCTTATCGTTCAGGCTACTCATATCGCCGCGACAAAGCCTCCTTTTTTGTTTGGACAAGCAATGGCGCAATGCCATTGCTTCACTTCTGGCTGTGGAAGCCTTGATTAAAAACTAGAATAGGAGAAATACGCCCGGGCCAGAACAAAAACTGCTACAAATAATCAGTACATTGGCCTAAATACCACAGCAACGAGACCAACCAGAAGAAGGGAGATAACTGACATGCCAATAAATAAGGCGAAGAAGTCCAACTATATTTCATCCACAATTTATTACTTCCCTGAACTTAAGACCAATAAATAAAACATTATGGTTAACTTTAAATCCTTCAGATTAAACCAATGGATAAAATACTAGAACGTTAGCGACCAATACAAAAAGACCTACAGACATTCTAGTTATATGAATCAAAAACAATATCTTTGAAGATTAAATTGTTATAGCAAATGAGTAAAATAAAGATAATTAATTTCGGTCCGATTACAGGCGGTTTACAGACCAATGATGGTTGGATTGAAATTGAAAAAATAACTGTGTTTATTGGGAATCAAGGAAGTGGGAAAAGTACCGTTGCCAAATTATTCTCTACATTGTCATGGTTAGAAAAATCAATAAATAGAGGAGATACAAATAAAGATAAAATTTCATTTGCAAAGTTTATTGAGTTTACCAAATACCAAAAAATTCACAACTATTTTAAGGAAGATACATTCATTGATTATATTGGGGATAAGTATCAAATTACTTATGATAGAAAAAAAGATTTTCCAGTTATAACTGCTATTAATAATGGTGCGTATACTGTACCAAAATTAATGTATGTTCCTGCGGAAAGAAATTTTTTAAGTACAATTAGTGATGCATATGATGTGAAAGGCTTACCTGATAACCTATTCACATTTGCCGAAGAATTAAAAAAAGCTCAAAAAGCTTTGAAAGGAAAGAAAGTTGACTTACAAATTGGTTCATATCAATATGAATACGATGAAGATGATGATAGTTCATATGTTATCGGAAAAGATTATAAAATTAATCTTTTAGAAGCTTCGAGTGGTTTACAGTCTTTTACACCCATGTTTTTAGTCTCAAATGAATTGTCATCAGCTATTTCTGAAAAGGAAGAAACACTAAGAAAAAACATGAGTGTTACTCAGTCTATTCGAATGGATAATGAGATTTCTGAATTAATGTTAAATAAATCCATCCCTGAGTCTTCGAAGTCAAAAAAAGTTGATGAAATAAGAGAGAAATATTATAATAAATGCTTTATCAATATTGTTGAAGAACCAGAACAAAACTTATTTCCAAGTTCACAATGGGAAATGCTAAAGAGTCTATTAAGCTTCAATAGAAAGTCGAATAATAAACTATTAATTACAACTCATAGCCCTTATTTGGTAAACTATCTGACTGTTGTAATTAAGGCTGGTCAATTAAAAAACAAAGCAACATCTACTGACTTGTTAAAACAAATTGAACAAATAGTTCCTTCATCTTCTTTGATTTCGAAAAATAAGGTTAAAGTATATGAATTTAATGAGAAACTTGGGGAAATAAATATTCTGGAGGACTACAAAGGATTACCATCTGATGAAAATTCTTTGAATTTAGGACTAGCTGATAGTAACAACTTATTTTCGAACTTATTAGATATTGAAGACTTATGCCAGTAGATTTTTTCATTTCTGGTTGTAAGTCGACAACCTCAAAAGACAAGTTTGGTTTATGTGATGACCCACCACCAGCAAAGAATCCTGCTTATATTGACGAAGACTCACCCGAAAAATGGATTGCTGAAGTAAAAAATCTAAGTAAGATTTCAGTTGACTTTCATGCTATAGATAATTGCATTGAAATTTTAAGACCAAATGGAGAAATGGGAAGCAGATGTGATTGCATGCTTCATTATGATAAGTCACTGATTTTTGTAGAACTTAAAGATAGAGGCCATGGTGGTTGGATAGCAAAAGGTAGCAAGCAGATTTCTAACACTATCAGGATATTTAAGCAAAGTAATGACATTGATGATTATGACAAAGTAAAAGCTTATGTGTGTAATAAACAACGACCTTTAGCAATAACAGGTACTAATACTACAGCTCAAAAATTTAAAGATGAAACAGGATTAACTTTAAAACTTGATAGAAACATAAAACTTGAGTAGAAAGTACTGGCTCTAGTCGAGTAGACGTTCGTGAGCCATAAAGCTCTCGATGCGCCTCCTCCACCCAGGGTACGGGTCTCGTACTGGGCGCTAAGTCACAAGAAACAAAACCTTACTCGGCTTTAATTGATTGTAGAGTTCCAATAGAAAAATATAACCTCTCATTTTCAACCGTTCAACTGTAATCGTAGTTCCAAGTGTAGGCTTACCCTTTTTCAGACTGGATATGAACACACGCTGACACGGACTTGTAATACCAGTTCAAAAATTCAATTTCCGCAACTGGGGACAGATCCCTGATCATCACTTCGTTTGTCCGGGATGACGAGCATCTAGTATCTATAAATCCAATAATCTGAATATCTGAGAACCTACTCCCCCTCGTTTGAGTGTAATGGAAACATAGGTTTATTATAAAAACACAACTGCTCAGGAGAAATCTGTTCCAGTTTATCGTTTACCCGATGGGAATCTATCCATTGGAGAGGGAGTATCTATTGTAAAGAGAGGAAAAGTAATTTATAAATAATGAAACAGCAAAAAAACAGGCCATCCTAACTTTTAAAGAATGACCTGTTGCTTATTTTAATCGTTGGATGTTCGTTATTTCAATATCTCTTTTATAAAATCAACTTCTTCCTTTATGTAAGGTGATCCATCTTTTCTAAAAATATCGTGAAACCATAAAGGTGGTTCTGAAGTGTAGGTTTTATTCCATGAATCCCAGGGGTAAATGGTTTGTGATTTCCCGGAAACAAATCCCCAGTTATAGGCAGCAACATTGTACTCCTTAAATATGGGCAGAATTTCCTGAAAGGTAGACGCAACACTACGAGCCATATATTCTGTACAAATTAATGGTCGCTTAGAGCTTGAAAGACGCTCTACAAATTTGCGTGTATCGGCAGCATTTGAATAACTATGAAAGTTAATGATATCCGAATTCTCAAAGGCAAATTGATCAATCGCACTCATTTCATTCAATTTCTTATGAACAGAAGTCCAAACGTCAATACAAACAGGTTGTGAAGGATTTATCTCCCGTACCCATTTATATACATCTATTAGTAAGGCCAGCGAATACTTCTCTTTGTTTTCAGGCTCCATCTTCACGTAACTGTTTCCATTTGTATTTCCTGGTTCATTATAAATATCCCAGATAATAACTCGCTTGTCATTCTTAAACTTTGAAACAATTCCTTTGATGTATGGCTCCAATGCCGCACATTTTTCCTTATTAATCAGTACTTCGTGCCCCGGACTTTGCACCCAACCCGAATTATGCACATGTGGTTTTGGCGCAGGCTGTTTCCCCAGTTCTGGATACGGATGCCATACATCATCCAATAAAACGAGCATGGTTTTTATGCCGTGTTTATCAGCAATTTCCAGATACTTTTCTACACGACTGATAAATCCTTTCTGATCCTGTTCCCATAGCAAATGATGCAGAAACACTCGCATAGTATTAAATCCAAGTTCTTCTGCCCATTTCAATTCCCGATCAATGGTTTCGGGATCAAAGGTGTCAGCTTGCCACATCTCCAACTGATTAATTGCTGTTGCAGGAGCATAATTTGCTCCAACAAGCCATCCTTGTTTTTTGTACCACTTATTGGCCTTTTCTACGCTCCATTGTTGTGCATTTACAGTAATGAATAAGCCTAGAATTAATAGTATAGTAAATGATTGTTTCTTCATCTCTTATTGGTTTTGTTTAATTAGTTTTTTTGCAATCTTAGCCGGAACGTTAAAGACAGTGCCATGTCTAACCCCACCAGCAAAAGATAGTTTATCAGAAATATCTGTCCAGTTTTTCAGATCAGTCGATTCCACTGCTCCCATTTCCCCTTTGCGGTACTTGTCGAAATAAACAATGTATTTGTCTCCCGTTTTAATGCAGGTTGGTCCTTCAGCCCAATAGTCACCTGTAATGGATTCTGAAGGTTTCGTGTATGAGCCATCAATTTTATTGGAAGTCGCCCAGCGAATATTCTTCTCAGGTACTGGCCAGCGGGTTTCGTCTTTTAAAAACATCACAAATTCGTTTTTATGTTTAAAGATGGAACCGTCAATCACATTAAATCCGTGGTCATAAAAAAGCGTTGTTTTACTGAAAGTTTCAAAATCTTTAGTGGTAGTGGAATACATCCGATGATTGTAGCCATCATCTCCTGTTTTATCATTCTCAGGAAACCTACCCGGAATAGTGGTTGACCAGAAAATCAGGTAATGCTCTTGTGCATCATCATAAACAATCTCCGGAGCCCAGCAATTTTTTGCTTGCTCCTCATGTTTCATTACCGTTATATACTTTTGCTGCGTCCAGTTCACCAAATCTTTGGAACTGGAATAACCAATCCCTTTCTCTCCCCATCCGCTAGTCCAAACCATGTGAAACCGTTTATCTGGCCCGTAAATAATGCAGGGATCACGCATTAAAACGCTTTCACCAACCACAGGCTGAAGAAACGACTCGTCGTTTTTTAGCGTTTCCCATTGGTAACCATCTTCACTATAAGCCAGATGTAAACCATCCTCTCCATTTCCTTTAAAGTAGGAGAAGAATAAAACTTCTTTTTGAGCAAAGCCCAGCATCGGAGTTAGCAGTAATACAAGCAACAATGTTTTAATCATTATGCGTTGGTTTTATAATTTAATTAATGAGTTGATATCTCTAGTTCAGGGATGCTTTATTAACTCCCTTATTCGTAATGACCACAGGCTTGATAAATCCATTTTCATCAAACTCCATTTTATCGATACAAGTTACCCGATGATTTCCATCTGTTTCATTCAAAGGTCGACGATGATAAACCATGTACCATTTATCTTCTTTCGGATGTTTTATAACGGAATGATGTCCGGCGCCTGTCGCCACCTCTTTATCTTGTTGTAGGATTTTAGCAATGCGTTTAAAAGGACCAAGAGGAGAATCGGCAATAGCATAGGCTACGCTATAATCAGGCCCTGTCCACCCACCTTCGGACCACATAAAGTAGTATTTCCCATTTCGCTTAAACATAAATGGCCCTTCAACGTATCCTTCTGGCGTTACTTCCTTAAAGATTGATCCATCTTCAAAAGGAATAAAACCAGAAAAATCATTATTGAGTCTAGCGACATTGCAGTGTCCCCATCCACCATAATACATAAAATACTGATCACCATCTTTATACACAAACTGATCAATGGGTTGTGCTCCGTTGTGAAATTTATCAATCAGTGGTTTACCGAGATAATCTTTATACGGGCCTTCCGGAACATCAGCTACTGCAATACCAATACCCCCATATTCATCATCACTCTGGATATTATTTGCGCCAAAGAATAGAAAGTATTGCTTATCCTTTTCAATAATAGCCGGTGCCCACAATGCACGTTTCACCCATTTGACTGAGCTGGTATCGATTATACTTTTGTGTTTTGTCCATTTGATAAGGTCTTCAGATGAAAAGGCATCCATAAATACTTGTTCATCATAGGGAGCAGAGTATGTTGGGAATATCCAGTATTTATTCTCAAAGATTGCACCTTCAGGGTCAGCATACCAACCTTCGAAAACTGGATTCTTTGATGTTTCAATTGCCAAATGCCTGTTCTTTTTATTGATACAGGAAATATGAATTGCTAGTATTAATAAGAGCACTACACCTAGTTTTATTCTTGTAATATTCATGATTGATTTTGGTTTGTTAGCTTAATACTTAACCTTTTCATTTCTGCTGAATGTGCAGCTAAACTTCCATCTACATAAATCAACATTCCTTTTCCAATTTTATATTTGCTGCCGTCTTTATCCCACACAATACAAATAACATGATTGTGGTATCGAATATGATCCAAACAAAACCAGTCCCATTTATTCGCAGGCAAGCAGGGATCTATTATTAGCTGATTGCTCAGAGATGAGCTTAATCCAATCAGGTCACTAATAATCAAATCGCAAAAGCCTGAGTGGTTATAGTCTTTTCCTCTCTCGATTCCACCTTTTGCTTTGCTCCAGTCATTACTCTCCCATTTTTTCAGGCGGGTTCTTGAAATCCAATCTCCTGTATACGGATTGATATTCTCATCTATCCAGGGCACTGTTTTTCCATCTTCTCTGGTTCGGTAATGAGAATTGGCATAAATTTTAAGTTGATCGTAATAATCATCTTTCGTGAGAATATTTTGATTGTAACTACGTATGAAATTGGACATGGCCTTTAGCGTTTGTGTGGTTGCAAAAGGCCAGCTGGGACCATTCCATTGACACTCATGCCCTTCATATGAAATCTTAAAGTTGATATCCCGCTGTTCTGCACTTGTTGGTCCTAAAGGAGCTTTAAAGCCATCCTTCATCAATAGTTGCTTCCATGCAACTGACTGGTTTGGTTTTGGGATATTGAAATACCATGGAACAAAACCATGCAACTCACGAACCTCTACCAATTGATTGTTTTCTTTAGGGAGAGTTTTAAAGAAATGATCGTTCTTATCCCATAGTTTATCTTGAATGAGTTGTTTTAAGTGCTTGGCTTGCTTTGTGTATTTCTCTACCAAGAGCTCGTTATTAGCCAATTGAGCAATATGTGCTATAGCCACTGCATCGCCATACATGTATGAATTAATGGTTGATCGTTTGCCTGATCCTCCAATAGATACTTCCATGCCATCCAGATTGTCCGTTTGCCAAAACAAACCATCTTCACACAGATGTTCTTTTTTCCATTGCTCAAAGTTGTAATCTAAATCAGGCAACAGCTTTGTAAGGAGTTTGTCGTTTCCATGAACTTTGGCAAATGCAAGAAATGAATTAGCCATCCAGAAACTATATTGCCGGGGGTTACCTCCACCATCCCTGCACCAAAAATTAGCATAGTCAACCAGGTAATGCTGATTATGCAACCAGCGTCCTTCATAAAAATGATGACCAGCCGGACAATTAATTGTATTGTATTTTCCCGACCACGGTACTTTGGGCAGAAACTCTGTAATTACAAATCCTTCAGGAGTTTTCTTAATGTGTTTTCTGTAAGTCCACCATCGGAAGTAGTAAATTTTCTCTAGCTCTTTGTCTGGACAATCAAAATAGGGGATATTATTTTTTAGAAATTCAGAGGCTTGCGAGTTGGGAACATATTGCTGGTACAGTTCATTATCATCCTGATTAAATGAATCTATATAATGTGAGAATTCTTCCCAACGTAAAATCTCATTGGGAATATTAACTGATGGTGTTCTATATACACATGCCAATATTAGGATAGAAAGAGTAATTAGCAGGAAAATCTCTTTCCCTTTTTTTATCAATATGTCCATTAAATTATTTTTCAGTTGAAACCTGATACAATTGTGAATTAATCTCTTTCATTTTCGCTTCTTCCATTTTAATGATTTCACGATCATAAGTCATCAAACCATTAACTTCGCCTTCAACATCAGTTGTTTGCGTATAGATGGCTGCAGCCAATCCCTTTTTTATCAGTTCCGGAATTTTAACGATAAGCTTTTCATAGGAATTGATCAGTTGTTCCCTGTCATTGTAATTCCGGTATCCCCAGTTCTTATCCTTCTGCCACAAATGGTCTTTTAAAGGTAGTCCTAATCCACCAAATTCACCAAGGACAAGAACTCGACCTTCTGTAATATTTGGAGCATGAATACTTAAATCGGGCATTCCCGGTCCTGGATATTGGTGCTGATCTACTGTATGTCCGGCTGGGAAGAAATTTCCGCCACTAGGCCCGTTTACCAAACGGCTCGGATCATAAGCCATTGTCCAATTGATAATCTCCTCAGTATTAAATTGTCCCCATGCTTCATTAAACGGCACCCACATCACAATAGATGGGAAATGATGAAATGCATCCATAATTGCTTTCCACTCTTTTCGAAACTGATGCGCAGATTGAGCTGTTCTTGTCATTTCCCGACCATCGTAACCTGATGGGCCACGCCAATCAGCACTTTTATCACCGCTAGGCATATCCTGCCAGACCAGCATTCCCATCTTATCGCAATGATAATACCAACGAGCTGGCTCCACTTTTACATGCTTACGAATCATATTAAATCCACTTTTCTGAGTGACTTCAATGTCGTATTTCAGAGCTTCATCAGAAGGTGCAGTATATAATCCCCCTGGCCACCAGCCCTGGTCTAAAGTACCCAGTTGAAATAGCGGTTCATTGTTTAGATACAAACGTTCATGACCATCACCTCCAACTTCAACACTAATTTTGCGCATGGCGAAGTAGCTTTCTACCTGATCTAGTTTCGTGCCTGCTTTTTCAAGTGTAATTTTCAGATCGTATAAAAATGGGTTATCTGTTGACCAAAGTTTTGGATTGTTAATCTTTAAGTTTAATTCAGCATTCAATTCACCCTCTATTGTAGCCACTTTCTTTTTCCCATCTAATGCTTGAATTTTCAGTTTGTAGCCTTTAGTATTCATACTTTTCCCAGTAACGATTAGTTTCAAACTGCTACTGTCAATTTCAGGAGTTACTTTTATTGAAGCTATCGACTGTTGAGCTACTGGCTCAATCCAAACGGTTTGCCATATTCCTGAAACAGGAGTATACCAAATACCATGTGGCTTTGCAACTTGTTTTCCCCGAGCTTGAGTTCCTTCACTTGTTGGATCCCAGACAGAAACAACAATTTCTTGATCCCCGTTAGGGTTTAATGCTTCACTAATATCAAAACTAAATGGATCGAAACCTCCCTGGTGACTTCCAACCTTAATTCCATTCACATATACATTGGTTTCCCAATCAACAGCCCCAAAGTTCAGTAAGATGTCTTTTCCTTTCCAGTCTTTTGGAACATTAAATGTACGTTTATACCAAAGTAGGTTTTTATCGGTAATGCGTTTCTCCACACCGGATAGAGCCGACTCTACAGGAAAAGGAACCAGAATCTGTCCATCGTAGTTTGTAGGTGCTTCCAAATCATTGTCTACTATTGCATATTCCCATAATCCATTTAAGTTTTGCCATTGCTCTCGAACCAAATGTGGACGCGGATATTCTGGCAAAACTGATTCCGGAATTACCTGCTTTGCCCATTTACTTACAATGTGGTCAGTTTTAATCGCCCATTTTTCTTGTGAAAATCCGTAACAAACTAAAAGCAAAATAAATAAGATTGATAGATTAACTCTTTTCATGATTTAGGTTAGTTTATTGAAAATTTATAAATGCATACTGAATGATATTTCTCCCCCGAATTTAGCTGGGTAGAAGGGAAATTGTGATGATTGGGACTATCTGGAAAATGTTGAGTTTCTAAACAGAAAGCGGTACGATGTTCATAGCTTAATCCGTATTTGCCGGTATCACTTCCGTCAAGAAAGTTTCCACCATAGAATTGCATTCCAGGCTCATTAGTGAAAACCTCAATTGTTCGTCCTGAGTTTGGCTCAGTAATTTTTGCAGCCAGGCAATCGACTTGATTTCCGGTATTTAAAACCCAGTTATGGTCATAGCCTAAGCCATATTTAAGTTGTTCAAAATCGTAATCCACTCTTTCTCCAATAGCTAAAGCATTTGTAAAATCCATTGGCGTTCCTCCTACTGACGCAATCTCTCCAGTTGGAATTAAACCTTCGTCAACAGGTGTATATTTATCGGCATTGATGTAGAGAACGTGGTCATTGATACTTCCTTTTCCAGCTCCATGAAGATTGAAGAACGAATGATGAGTCAGATTAACGACTGTCGGAGCATCAGTTTCTGCCCAGTATTCTACTTTAAGTTCATCCTGATCTGTAAGCTGATAAACAACTTTAATCGTCAGATTTCCTGGATAACCAGCTTCCATATCTTTAGAGAGGTAGCTTAATTCCAATGTTTTCTCATCAATTTGTTTGGCTTCCCAAACCACATTATTAAAGCCATTTAATCCTCCATGTAGATGATTTTCTCCATTATTGACAGCAAGGCAGTATTCCTTTTCATCAATTGAGAACTTTCCTTTTCCAATACGATTTCCGTAGCGACCAATCAATGCTCCAAAGTAAATTTCATTACTATTTAGATAGCCATCAATACTTTCGTAACCGAGAACAATATCTTCAAAGATTCCTTTTCGATCAGGAACCCAAAGATTAACTACACGCCCACCATAATTAGTAATCTGCGTAGTAATACCATTGCCATTCTTCAAGGTAAAAAGACTTACTTCTTTCCCATCAATTATTTTTTCAAAGGATGACTTGTCTAAAAGCTGATAAGTTTCCTGACTAGCACATGAGGCAAGTACAACAATTAATATGATCAGATAATTTCTCATTTTTATAATCTCAAAGTTTAGTATGCTATAATTCTAATTGTTCACCACTGGGAAAGCACTAATTCTTAATCGGGCTGCCCCCATTGGGACAAGCTCAACTTCTTCAACTTGTGTTGATGTTTCAATCGGACTATCAGTGAGCTCACCACATAATCCATGCTCATCAATTTTCCAGTCAGGAATCAATTTTGCTTTGGCTTTAATTGATATAGGAACTTCATCTAAAGTGAATGGGAAGTTTGATTTTGGCCAGGCTTTCTTCTTTACTTCAAAAGCAACTTCAGGATTATTTTCCTCTAAAACCAGTCCATAATTCCAGTTTGATGCTGGATGGATCTCAAAAGAAGGCCACTTCGCTTTATCAACTCCATCTTGCCATTTTGAATCGCCAATAGCAGTTTTATCACTTTCCATTTTCTCGTATTTTTCTTTGATTTTTAGAGAAAAAGTAAGTGGCCCATAATTGACACTTGCACTGTTGTGATTTTTAGTCCATCGTTTTACATTGATTTCCATTGGAAGCTTAAGCGTTAGCTGGTCACCACTCTTCCAGTTTCTTTCAATAATTACATATTTTTTCGCCTCTGGATTCACATTTAGTTCTTTCCCATTAATTGAAATACTAGCTTCTTTACACCATTCTGGCATTCTCAGATAGAATGGAAATTTCACTTCCTGATCTGATTCAATAGTAAACTGTATTTGCTCCTCAAACGGATAATTTGTTTTTTCAGAAATACGAACCTCCTTGCCAGCACCAACTTTAGCAGTTACCACGCTAGCACTATAAATTGCGGCTACTAATCCATTATCGGGCGTTGCCATCCATAGATTTTCCGCAAAGTATGGCCAACCCTGAGCATGATTGTGCTGACAACATCTTGAGCTAAAGGGATTCATCATTAAGAATGGGCCACGATTATCAATTCCCGGATGGTGGTTTGCCGCATCACATAAAACCATGTTTGGCGAAGTAATGTAATGCAACGATTTAAAATCGGGCATTGTAGCAGCGGGGTATGTATTAAAGGCAACGTCCTCTGTATGGTCTGCCCAAAAAGGATCACCAGTAATACGTAGCATGTGTTCGTTAGAATTCATTTGCTCCACAATTCCACATGTTTCAATACCCTGACGGGGATCATCATATCCCGGACGCGCATTTTCATCAGATCCAAACATTCCACCAGGCACCTGTCCAAAATGCTCACGCATAATGTCAAAATTTTCATAGCTTGCTTTCAAGTGATCTTCATTGTGACTAAGCTGATAATATTGAGCGGGCTCACGGAAGCATTGTGCATGATTTACATTGTGCCAGTCAATCTGGTCTCCAAACCAGGCAGGCCATTCTTCCATGCCTTCACGTTTTTCTTTTCGACAATGAATTTTATCCAAGCCATGACCTCGACTTGTCCAATCTGCTGTATTTCTATGAATCTTTTCAGCCAGTTCCAACAAAAATTCATCACCAGTCCTGTTGTAAAGCCATATCACACTGTACAAATTATCGCCACCTCGTATTTGTTGCCAATATTGAGTTAAGAATTTTTCATCAGGAACAGTTAATTGGAACTTGAAATAATTGGTCATCAGGTTAATGACACGATCATCATTAGAATATTCATAATATGATTGCAGACAATAGAGCATGATCATATTACCCCAGAAATCTTGCCCTCCATGAGTTTCTCTATTTGGTCCAAAATTTCCATCTTCTCGCTGGCTGTTTAAAGCCGCTTCAATCCACACTTTAGCTTCATTGATTATTTTCTCATCTTCTAAAATGTAGCCGATATTCGCATATCCTTTTAACCAGTAAGGAACTTCCTCCCAACCCCACTTCCCTGAGCCATCTTCAGACAACCAGGCATTATCTGTTTTTTGCAGCCAGGCACTAATCTCACCCAAATGACCTGTTAAACCGTTTTGTTGTCGTACAAGGTATTCCTTTAACCAACCATCCGGGCGAATGGCTCCAACCGGAAGTTTGACAAATGCACTTGGTTTTAGAGGTGCTTTATTACTGACATAATGAGAATTGCTAACTGCGGTATCAGGACGGTCAACAACTTTAATATTATTATCTTCTTTTTGAATAGAACAGCTAATTAAAGCTATTGAAAGTAATAGAATAAAAAAGCAGGATATTCGCTTCATCTGTTTTAGTTTTTGGATAGTTCTTATTTGAATCTTGAAACAAAACTAGGATAGAAGCAAGAAAAAAGCGGGGAGAAATCTTCAAATAAATTGGAAAATCGTTCAGAAACAAAAATAAAACACACTGATAATTAATACTTAAGCAGAATGAACAATTGTTCTACTTAAATAAAAGGGTATCATTCAGTCTCGGTATGCAAGTTATTTTGTTGGTATTGTTTGGGCAGAATATTAAAATGTTTTTTAAAGCATTTTGAAAAATAAGCAGGATCATTAAAACCAGTTCTATCAGCTACATCAGATACACTATACTTATCAGATTTTAAAAGTCTGGCAGCTTCTTTTAAACGAATGGTTTGAATAAACTCAAGAGCTGATTTTCCTGTTATTTCTTTAAGTTTCATATGAAGCAAAGTCTTACTAACAGCCATCTCTTTTGTAAACTCAGGAATTTTAAATTGTGGATTGTCCATATTTTTATGTACCGTTTTAATGGCCATATTTAAAAATTCCTCATCTCGTCCAGAGCGAGTAACTTCAGTAACTTCAACTCCCAAGTCTGACGCGAACTTTTTTTGAAGTGTCTGCTTCATTTTAAAAATATTGGAAAGATGTGACTCCAGAATATTTCCATGAAATGGTTTTTCCAGATAAATATCAGCTCCAAGCAATAAACCCTCTTTTTTATCCTCAATATCAGTTTTTGCCGTTAATAGAATCACAGGAATATGACTGGTGCGAAGGTCATTCTTTACTTTTTCGCAAAGCTCAAAACCATCCATCTCAGGCATCATAACATCACTAATTAAAACATCCGGCTGTTCGTTCTGAATAATTTCCCAGGCAAGCTTTCCATTCTCTGCTTTTACAACCTTGTATTTATTACTAAGCTGACCTGCTAAATACTCCAGTAATTCGGTGTTGTCTTCGGCTAGTAAGAGAGTACCAAGATTTTCCTTTTTATCCAATTGTTCAGAGTGTGAAATTGGAGAATCAATTGCATCATCAAGTAGAATCGTTTCTGGTCTGTAATCAAGATTTGCATTTATTTCATCAGGCTTAAATGAATCTTTACTTACTGGAAGAATCACCGTAAAACGAGTTCCTTTGTTGCTACTTCCAGAGAGGGATATACTTCCCTGATGTAATTCAGAAAGGCTTTTCACAAGCGCTAAGCCAATACCAGAGCCAGTGTCTACCGTTTTACTTTCATTAACCTGATAAAACCAATCAAATATTTTTTGCTGTTCCTCTTCTGAAATCCCATTACCAGTATCACTCACAACTAACTTAAGATAAGTCGTTTTTTCTTCGGTATAAGTATTTATAATTACATCGATTCTTCCTTCTTTAGGTGTAAATTTAAATGCATTAGATAGTAAATTGTATAAAATAATATCAACTACTTTTTTATCAAACCAAACCGTGGAAGGAACATTTTCCTGATCAATGTTGAAATGAATAGCTTTCTTCTCCGCTAAAGGGTTAAAACCAGTGCAAATCTCTTTAACAAATTTACTGATATCTCCTTCTGCTATTTTTAGTTTAAACTGACCGGATTCGGTTTTCCGAAACTCAAGAAGCTGATTAACCAGCAGTTGCAATCGGCGTGTATTTTTGGAAATCAGATGCAAAGACTTATATGTAAATGTGTTCTTTGGTTCTTTATCAAGTAGTTTATCAAGCGGATCAATCATAAGGCTCAGTGGAGTTCGAAACTCATGGGAGATATTCGTGAAGAATTTCAACTTCAGTTGATTCACCTCTCGAATCTTTTCTTTCTCCAGTCGCTCATATTTCAACGCTGATTTCTCCTTTTCCCGAATAATAGTTATTCTCCGATACATCCATAAAATAAGAGCAATCACTACTGCATAAAACAAATATCCCCAAATACTTAACCAGAATGGCGGGTTCACAATTATTTGAATACTTGTTCCTTCTTCATTCCAAACAGCATTATTATTGCTCCCCTTAACAGTGAAGGTATATTGCCCGGGTGGTAAATTTGTATAGGAAGCCCGGTTGTATGTCCCTACCTCATTCCATTCTTCTTCTAATCCTTCCATTTTATAAGCAAACTGATTATTCTCTGGTGCTGTATAATCAATAGCAGTAAATTCAAAACTTACATTTGTTTGGTTATGATCCAATTCAATTCTATGGGTATTGAAAATTGGTTGCTTAAGAATTGAATACTCATCATTTGGTTTAAGAGGCTTGCCAAATATGCTAAACTCAACAATGCGAATATCAGGAGTGTGTTCATTCTTTTTTATAGCATCAGGATTAAAAGAAATCATTCCATTTACAGTTCCCAAATAGATATCGCCATTTGAATGCCTGCAACCTGATTTAAAATTAAACTGATTATTAGGAAGTCCGTCCTCAATGGTAAAAACGCGAATTGATTTATCCTCTGGATTAAATTGTACCAGTCCATTATTTGTTGTCAGCCAGAGGTTCATATTATCATCCTCAATAATTGCATAGATGGTATTATCAGGTAAGCCATCTTGCATCGTATAATTCTCAAGAGTCCAGCTGTCTGGATTTAGCTTAAACAATCCCTCTGTTTGAGTGCCGATCCAAATTAGTCCATCCTTTGTTTGTTGAATGTCAATAACTCCAAGTGGTAAAACCGCAGTCGAATCTTTAACCAATTCGCTAAGGCGAATAAATGAGTTCGTTTCAATATTTTGTTTGAAGACACCGGCACCATTGCATCCAACCCATAAGACATTGCTATTATCTTTTACAAGGTGGTAGATATTGCTATAACCAATCTCTCCTTTTTCCCTGATAAATCTGTTTGATGCTTTATCATAGTAGCACAATCCATTGGTTGTTCCTATCCAAACTTTATCATTTTCAGTTGAATGAAGAGCAAAAATATTATCAGAAAAAATATCAGACCGGTTATCATTTGTTTGAAAGTAAGTGAATTTTCCATCTTTAAAGAGGTTTAGTCCTCCCAAATAAGTTCCAATCCATAGCCAGTCATCCTGATCAATATGAAGTGCATGCACATTCACATAACTAACAGAATTCTTCGAATATGCGTTGTACTGCTTAAACGTTTTTTCTTTTACATTAAAATGATTGATCCCTCCATCCTCTGTTCCAAGCCACAGATTTCCATTCTTGTCTTCAATAATTTGACTAACAGCTTTGCCACTCATAAAATAAGGTTCTTCCCCTGCCTGATAATATTTAAAGTGATTGCCTTTATTAAGCCATACATTTGTTCCTCCAAAATATGTTCCAACCCACATATTTCCCTGTTCATCATTAAAAAAAGAATAAACAGCATTATCATTAATGCTTTCCGGATCTGTAAAATCTTGTTTGTAAACAGCTATTTCTCCAGTACCCGGGTTATAAATATTAACACCAAGTTCTGTTCCTATCCAAAGTCTCCCATAATTATCGAAGTGAATGGATCTTACCATATCACTACTAAGCATATATTGATCTTCATCAGTACCAAAATGCGTAATTTCTGACCTGATTGGATCAATAGCATACATGCCATTTCCGAATGATGAAAAGTAGATTTTTCCATCAGACCCTTCCTTAATTTCTTCAAACCCGCTATAAACATTTCTATAACTGCCCTCAGTTAAATAGCTTTTATATTTTAATGAATCAGACAAACTCGAAAATTGGTATATTCCCCTATCACCAACAATCCAATAATTATTTTTACTATCCTGTAAAAACCCTTTTATTGGTGCAGTTTGAAACTTCTTCGGAATTTGTTTATTCAATTGAAATGAATGAATAGCATAATCAAATTGGTACAAACCTGAACTCGTATTTAGCCAAATATTATTGTTGTTGTCAGTACTTAAGGAATGGATTGCTGTCGGGATGTGAAAGTTACCTTGGGCTGATCTTCCAAATCGTTTAAAATGGTCATTTGTTTTGTCATAAAGGTTCGCATGTGAATTCGAAAGAATCCAAATATCTCCATTTTTGTCCGTAATAATTTGCTGTATAGAATTGCCAGGGATCGTACTCGTATCTTGAGTGTTGTACTGATAATTGGTAAACTTTTTCCCATCAAATTTACTAAGTCCGTTAGATGTACCAAACCACATAAAACCTTCACCATCCTGTCCAATCGCAAAGACTGTATTGTGAACCAATCCTTCATTAGAAGTATAATGCCTAAAATTGATTTCATTACTAACACCCAACAGAAATAAAGGAGTACTATTTAAGAAAATGAATAAGGCAAGAATATTTTTAAATTGGTTAAGCATTGGATTCACAAGAATTTGGAAATAGCAATATTACAGTTTTACATTGATTTGAGAAAATAAACAAATAGAAGTTATTACGGTTTGTACGTTTAATCACTGGTAGAAAGTTTAATTGTATTTTTTAACTTTCTTTGAAGTTTAGTAATACTATTAGAATAATTTGATGACAAAAAATGTTTCTTCAAAAATAGAGTCAAATAAAGTTTATCCAGGAATGATCTCGATTGTTGGGGCTGGCCCTGGTGATCCGGAGCTACTAACTGTTCGAGCTTTAAAGCGAATTGAGCAGGCTGATGTAATTTTATATGATGCTTTACATGGAACTGAAATTTTGGAATTGGCAAAAGATGATGCTGAATTGATTTATTCAGGGAAACATTATCAGGATGGACAGCAGCAGACAGAGCGACAAGATATGATTCATCAGCAGCTAAAAGAATTTGTTAGCGAAGGGAAGAATGTGGTTCGTTTAAAAGCAGGTGATCCATTTATTTTTGGACGTGGAGCTGAGGAATTGGCATTTTGTTTGGAGGAAAATCTAAATGTAGAAGTAGTTCCAGGAATAACTGCTGGATTAGCTGCTGCAACCTGTTTCCATATTCCGGTAACCTTACGCAATGTAAACAGCATGGCTTTATTTTACACCGGCCACAAAAGGGAAGGTGGTTTTGAGGATATTGATGTTGTTGCTTCTGTATTAAAAACCAATGCTCCGGTTATTGTATATATGGGATTGAAAAATTTGCTTATTCTTTCGAAAGAGCTTATTAAGCTTGGGATTAATGCTGGAATTCCATTACAAATTATCAGTAAGGTGGGGCATCATGACCAACAACTATTTACCTCAACTATTGGTGGGATTGAATCATACTTACAAGAAGTTGATCCCCCCATGCCATCGGTAATTATTATTGGCACCCATGCCAATAAGGTTGAAGGAATAAGTCGATAAGGTTTACCAATCCGTACTTTTAATCCAGTCGACAACAAACTTCGCATTTTCATAGGGAATATCAGGTAAAAAGCCGTGTCCCAGGTTAAAAATCCACTTGTCGTTTTTACGGAAAAATGGCTTGAACTTTTCAAGCTCTTCTGCAATTTCCTCTTGAGAAGCATATAGCATTCTGGGATCAAGATTTCCTTGTAAGCCAACTTCTGAATGAACCATTTTTCGTGCATCTTCAATAGGCATCTGCCAATCAATACTTACAAAATCAGCAATCTCGGGTGTCACATATTTCAACCCAGTTCCAATACCTTTTGGAAAGAATATAAATGGTGTTCCCGTTTCACGAACAGCCTTGCTGATCTTTTTAACAGCTGGCATAAACAGTTCATTGTAAAGCTCAACAGGAATCAAATTTGCATGTGTTTCAAATAATTGGAAGGCATTTATTCCATGCTCAATTTGCTTCTTAGCGTAAATCACTGATAAGTCTGCAATGGCATCAATCAGCTTTTTCGCTTCTTTTCGATGTTGAAATAGAAACTTGATGGCTTCGGGAAAGTTCGGATTGGAGCTGATACCCTGAATCATATAGCAAAGTGTTGTGAGTGGTGCTCCACAAAAGCCAATTAGCGGAATATTGGCAGGACGCTGACGAATTATCTCATCAATTGCTCCGTAAATGTATTCCAACTTTTGTGGATCTGGATTAAGGTGATCAGCAGGGTTTAACAAACCCTTTAAGGGCTTGTTAAATACAGGACCATGATCAGTAAATTCCAGTTCCATTCCCATGGCATTTGGTATTACCAGAATATCTGAAAACAAAATGGCAGCATCTACTCCCAAATCATCAATTGGCATTAGCGTAACTTCCGCAGCGAGTTTGGCATCATCCATTAACTCGCGGAAAGTGTATTGTTCCTTAAGCTTATTATAATTAGGCAAAACACGACCGGCCTGCCGCATAAACCAAACAGGCGGACGATCTGTTTTTTTACCTTGAAGGGTATCTAGAAATATGGATTGCATCTTTTCTATTTATGATTTAAGAATGATGATTTTTGATTGTAAAATGCATCAGAATTATAAACTTTTTAAAGCTTGTTCATTTGCTGCAATAATGGCCGCAATGTCATCATCAGTGTGTGCATCCGATACGAACAGACATTCAAATTGTGATGGAGCAAGGTAAATGCCACTTTCAAGCGATTTCTTAAAGTAGCTGGCATATTTCCCAGTATCAGATTTCATAGCCTGATCAAAACTTTTTACTTCTTTTTCTTCAGTAAAGAACAAAGTCATCATCGAACCTATGCGATTAATTACTCCAGAAACTCCAGTTTTTGTAAGGTTAGCTTTAATACCAGCTTCCAGCTTTGCAGCCTTACGCTCCAATTCATTGTATATCGAAGGATTATTCTTTAGAGTACTAAGCATAACCTTTCCTGCTGCCATTGCTAGTGGATTCCCCGAAAGTGTCCCTGCCTGGTAAACAGGTCCTTCAGGTGCCAGTTTTCCCATAATTTCTTTACGACCACCATAAGCTCCAACAGGTAATCCACCACCAATAATTTTGCCGAGCGCCGTCAAATCAGGTTCAATACCAAAACGTTGTTGTGCTCCACCAGTATCCAATCGGAAACCAGTTATCACTTCATCAAAAATCAATAGTGAACCGTATTGTTCTGTAATTTTCTTTACGCCTTTCAAAAAGCCTTCTTCTGGTAGAACAACACCCATGTTTCCAGCTACTGGCTCAAGAATGATTGCAGCAATATTATCGCCATGCTCTTTAAAAAGCTTTTCAACTGACTCCAAATTGTTAAAATCAGCAGTAAGCGTATTCATTGCTGACGCTTTGGTTACTCCCGGGCTATCCGGTAATCCAAGTGTAATTGCTCCGGAACCTGCTTTAATTAAAAAGCTGTCTGCATGTCCATGATAACAACCTGCAAACTTAACAACCATCTCTCTTCCTGTAAAACCACGAGCTAAACGCAAAGCACTCATTGTAGCTTCAGTTCCTGAATTAACCATGCGAACTTGCTCTATGGAAGGAACCATTTCAGTTATTAACTGAGCCATCTCATTTTCAATAAGAGTAGGTGCACCATAACTTGTTCCTCGTTCCGCAGCTTGTTGAACAGCTTTTACTATCTCTTTATGAGCATGCCCAAGAATGAGTGGCCCCCATGAAGATACAAAGTCAATATATTCATTACCATCAATGTCCCATATTCTGGCATCCTTTGCTTTCTCAACAAAAACAGGATCTGTTTGAACACTCTTGAATGCCCGAACCGGAGAATTCACTCCACCAGGTATAAGTTGTTTGGCTATTGAAAATGCATTTACGCTATTGTTGTTTGTCATTTTGTTCTGTTATGAAAAAATAAAAACCCAAAGTCATCCCGAACTTGTTTCGGGATCTGTTTATTTATTTTGCTTTGCATTGATTGATTGAGATCCTGAAACAAGTTCAGGATGACGAGCCACTATCTAGACCCTATTTCCTTTTTCCAGTTCACTTAAAACGAACTCTTTCGCATGATAAGTAATAATTACATCTGCTCCAGCACGTTTCATTGATGTCAGTATTTCTTTAATTAATCTCTTCTCATCTATCCATCCATTTGCTCCAGCCGCTTTGACCATAGAAAATTCACCGCTAACGTTATAGGCCACAACCGGAACATTGTAAGTTAATTTCACCTGATTGATAATATCCAAATAACTTAAGGCAGGCTTCACCATAACCATGTCAGCACCTTCTTCCAGATCAGATTCAATCTCACGCAATGCTTCGTCACTATTTGCCGGATCCATCTGATAAGTACTGCGGTCACCAAACTGAGGTGCACTACCTGCAGCATCACGGAATGGTCCGTAGAAGCCTGATGCGTACTTCGCAGAGTACGCCAAAATTGGTGTGTTTTTAAAGCCATTTGCATCCAATTGTTCCCGAATAGCTGCAACTCGACCATCCATCATATCACTAGGAGCAATAATGTCCGCACCAGCATTTGCCAGTGTTACCGATTGGGCAGCAAGAGTACTTAGTGTACTATCATTATCCACATCGCCATCAATTATGGTTCCGCAATGTCCGTGCGTAGTATATTCACAATTACAAACGTCCGCAACAATCATTATTTGAGGGAGTACCTCTTTAATAGCACGAATTGCTTGTGGTACAATTGCATCGTGCTCGCAAGCAACTGCTCCTGTTTCGTCTTTATGCTCTGGGATACCAAATAGTAGAATTTTATCTACACCAGTTGTTTCGTAAAGGTCTTTTACTTCTTTTACCAATAACTCAACTGAAAGCTGAAAATTACCAGGCATCGATTTTATAGGATTACAAATATCCTCACCTGAAATTACAAAATACGGCATGATCAAATCATCACGATTAACTTCAGTTTCGCGAACCATATTGCGTATGGTAGCAGTTTTTCTTAATCTTCTAAGTCTGGTAATTGGAAAGCTCATAGTATTAGTTTTTTTGATTGTTTTTGAAATAATTGATTGTAGTATATGCTAATCCAGAATAACTTGAGTCGTCTGATGTAGCCAGAGGCTGTTCATAATTGCTTTTGATTGCAGTGGTTGTCGTTTCCCCAATACTGATCATTCGTAAACTGGAGTGTAGATTCCTTAGTACCTTATTCAAATTCAGATATGCTGAAGGGCTGGTCAATAGAATTGTATCGTATTGATTTGTTTGAACTAATGAAAGTACATTCTGATCAACATCTTTAACACCATTTGTTTTATAAACATTCACACGATGAACATTGACTTTCGCGCAAAGTGCGTTTTCTATTGTGTCAGGAGCCAAGTTTCCCAGGATAAGTAGTACATTTTCATTCGTATTCAATTGAGTCAAGAATTCGATCACAAAATCACTCGCGGATTTTCCACTTCCAATAAAATCAGCATTCAATTTTAATGTTTTAAGCTTGTTTGCAGTTTGATTTCCGATAACTGCAATTTTATTATTTTGAAATTCGTACTTATTGAAAAAAGGATCAATCGCATTTTTGCTAGTGAAAACTAACCACTTATATTCTTTTAAATTTAGCGAAAGCTCAAAGGACATGGGAGTCATTTTAATCATTGGCATTGAATGAACAATTGCACCGTGGTTAGTTAGTATTGTTCTAAGCTCATCGCTATCCGTTTTGGGATGGGTGCAGATGATTACTTTGCCTTTTAATATGTCGCTTTCGTTTTTAATAATACTTAATATTATAATGTTCTAATTTGGTCAAGAATATCCTTGCCACCTTCATCTAATATTGATTGAGCCATTGCAATTGCAGCTTCAGAAGCTTCATCCAGTTGAACTTGAACCGACTTTTTTATCAGCTTTTTACCATCAAGACTGCAAACCATTCCAGTTAATTTAATCTGATTCTTTTCCACTTCTGAAAAACAACCAACAGGAACCTGACAACCACCTTCAAGCGTTCTTAACAATGCTCGTTCAGCCAAAGTAGTTATTCGAGTTTCTTCATCAGTTATTTTTTCCAGGATTCGTTGCGTAGCCTCATCATCTTCTCTTATTTCAATAGCAATAGCCCCCTGCCCCACTGCTGGAAGCATTATTTCAGGTTCAAGGATTTCAGTAATCACATCATGGTAACCCAACCTCATAACACCAGCTGCAGCCATAACAAGTGCATCACAATGTCCATCATTCATTTTTTGGATACGGGTGTCCACATTACCTCGAATATCAACAATTGTTAGATTGGGATTGAATTTTAACAACTGTGCTTTCCGTCGCAAACTTGATGTAGCAATTTTATCGTTTGGGGTAAACTCAGAAAGTTTTCGTCCATCTTTTGATATAAAGACATCTCTAACTTCTGCCCTTTTTAGCATTCCACCAACAATTAAACCTTCTGGAAGCTCAGTTGGTAAATCTTTTAAGCTGTGAACAGCAATGTCAACTTCATTGTCGTACAAAGCCAGTTCAATTTCTTTGGTGAACAGTCCCTTATCACCAATCTTTGATAAAGAAACATCCAGAATTTTATCGCCTTTTGTTTTAATTATTTTGATTGTCACTTCTAATTGGGAGTAAACTTTCTCTAGTTCCCCTTTTACAGTTTCTGCCTGCCACAGGGCAAGTTTACTACCACGTGTTCCAATGATGATGGATTGTTTATTCATTTGCTGGTAAAAAAAGGTCGTTTATGATTTTAATACACTCGGTTTTTCTGCCATTATCACTAAGGCTTTTAAGGTTTTTGATCATTGAATTTACAATTTTTTCAGTAATATGCTTACCATATTTTTCCATATTTAGATATTCATCTTCCTTATGAAACTTCTTGAAAACTGCCAACTCTGAATGGTTTATCTCATTCACTTCACTAATCATATTCTTAATAACAGGTGAAAGATTTTGCGTACTTAACCAAGTAGAAAACTCATCTAACTTTTTGGCAATGATTGTTTCTGCTGCATCGAGGTAGGTCTTCTTCTTTTCTTTGTTTTGACTTACAACCTCCTCCAGATCATCAACATTATAAAGGCTTATATTTTTGCTTTTCCCAATTTCATGATCAATATTCCGGGGAACACCAAGATCTATAAAAACTGTTTTCTTATTTGAATCCAAAGCCGATATAGTGTTGGTGGTCACAATTGGTTGTTTGCATGTAACTGAACTAACAACAATATCTGCAGATTTAATTCCTTCTTCAAGATTATTAAAATCCCATACATGACCAGAATAACGCATTGCAAGCTCTTTTGCTTTAGCGGTTGTCCTGTTAGCTACAATAATATTCTCACAACCTTTCTTATATAGGTTTTTGATAACTAACTCACCTGTTTCACCTGCACCAATCAATAATATTTTTTTATCAGGAAGATGATCAAAAATACTGTTGCACTTGGCAACGGCAGCATAGCTTACAGAAAAGGCTCCATTACTGATTCCTGTCTTTGTTCTAACCTCTTTCCCAGTTTCGAGAGCTTTATGGAAAAGTCTAGTTAAAATCTTACCTGCAGAACCAATTCCTTCAGCATGGTTTATTGAATCTTTTATTTGAGAGACAATTTGATATTCTCCAAGCACCATAGATTCAAGTCCTGATATAACGCGAAACAGATGCCTGACAGCTTCTTTTGTTTCAAACTGATAGAAATGAGATTCAATTCCATTCTCTTCTGGAACATGAACTTTTAGATAGTGAAATAACGTACTAAAAGCTCCTGCATAATGCTTCTCATTCGTTGAAAAATACAATTCCGTGCGGTTACAAGTCGAGATAATAACCAGTTCATCAATATGTTGACCCGTTAGGATTATTTTTGACAAGTTGGTGTATTCTTCCTTATTGAAAGAAAACTTTTCCCGAATATTAACTGGTGCCGACTTATGACTTAAGCCTACTACTCCAATCATGTAGTAAAATTTAATTAGTAATTGAATTCTTTGGGGGGAATTAAGAAATCAGGGCAGGAGGAGATAAGCCAGAATGAGTTTTGTCGTATTGATAACCGACTTTAAGAATATATAAATGAGGAAACTTTACTTGTGTTTTATATTCAAAATACTCATTATGCCTAGGGAATACATCAATTTTACGAATTGATTCTTTTTGTTTTGTTTGATAAAAAATGTAGCAATCTTCATCAATAGAAGTGGTGAAGCTATTAACTGAGAAGTCTTCAACTTTCTTTTCTTCCAACTCAACCAAATCCACATTCACATCACTGCTTGTTCCTATTGTTAGGAAAAACAATATAGCCATACATATTAAGTATGGCATGAATGAACCGGCTATTCCTAGAAAAAACATAGCTTCTTAGTTTGTGGCAACAAAAATACAAGAGTATTTCGATAATAAAAGTGAATCTCATTGATATAAATCAATTCTTCCTCTTTTAGCTTAATTGGATTTTACAACAATACAGGATGGCTTATGTTTTTGGCTGGGTGATTTTTTTGATTTATTGAACCAATTTTGTGATACAATCACAAAGAGATATAAATCAAAACTACGTAGGAAGAATTTAATTGGATATAAAAAAAGCTCCCAGAAACTGAGAGCTTTAACTTATCTTATAAGTTGAGTTTCTTTCGAATATGCCTTGGAATGCCATCCTTGTGTACCATAATGCTCATAGTTTTATAGCGAACATAAGGTTTGGATGCATAAAAATAACCTTTAAAATCGTTATACTCTCCCCAAGAGTTTTTAACTCGATAATAAGGAGTTCCGTTTTGATCTTTAGCAGTTCCCACAATCAACATTCCATGATCATCTGTGGTTTGATAATTATCAAAACTAAGCTGTCTCATTTCCTGAGTAATAACTTTTTCTTTGCCCGGCTTTTCAAGTTTGTATAAATCTGTTTCTTTTTCTTTATCAGACATATCTTCCCATTTGGCAATCTCAGCATCATCCATTTCCTCTTTATTGAATTCAGGAATAACAGCCACACCTTTTTTAGAAGTATTAAACCCTTTTTCACTTACATCAGCTGCCCATGCGATGGTAAAATCATTCTCCACTGAAAAGTCGATAATTTCCTCCAACTCAACTAAAGGTACATTATATACCTGATCCCACATCCAGTTATCAGGAACCTCAATAATAAACTTACTATAAAATGGATGATGAGTATACGAACTGACTTCAACATAGTCATCCATGTTCAAACCGACATATTCATCTGCAAAACTTTTTGGAGTATACTCTTTTCCATCAAACTCAAAAGTTTCTGGAATTTCACCCAAGTATGAATTTAAAGTACCACGAAGAGCATCACGCCATGCAGTACTCAATTTTTTATTTCGATTTAAGATTACTGCATCAACCTGATCTTTTAACAATCGATCCATTTCTCCATGAACATGCTCTTCTTCACCATAATTTAGCCCGCGGAATACAGTCTCAGGTACGATACCATGATCTTTCACCATATTAGTAACATCATGAAAAGCACCACCGGCCGCAAAGTTAAGATTACCATGTAAACGAACATGTTTTACTGCTTTTTCATCATATGTATGCCAAACAATAAACATCTCCGACAAATCAACTTCAGGCTTACCCAAACGCAATATTTCTGCTTCTAAAAACCCCAAACCAGAAAATGACCAGCATGTACCTGACCGGTTTTGATCTTTAACTGGAGTATCTAAAATTACCTTCACATCAGTAAACTGATATCCCTCCTCTTTTTTCTCATCTTCTTCAGCAACTACTATTTCAACTGACAATACCATTAAAACCAGTAATAGGAAAAGACCTCTATAATCTCTCATCTTAAAATTGTTTTTTTATCCCCTTAAATTATTTTTCAAATATAGAAAAATTAAAAACTCATTTTGAGGATATTTTTATGATTTCTGACATGATTTATAAATAATCAGAATCAATAATTGATAAACGTTCAAAGTATAAGTAGCCCAGACGATTTAATCATTACAAAAATCTTAAACTCATTTTCACAATTTATAATCAACAAAAAAAGGTCTTTCGTCAATTGACGAAAGACCTTTCATATCTAGAGTATTGTTTCTACTTAGCGTAATTTACAGCCCGAAGTTCACGGATAACTGTAATTTTGATTTGTCCGGGATAAGTCATTTCATCCTGAATATGTTTTGCAATATCGAATGAAAGCTGTTCTGATTCCTGATCACTAATTTTTTCACTTCCAACAATAACACGCAATTCACGTCCGGCCTGAATAGCGTAGGTTTTCAAAACACCTGGATATGAAAGCGCAATTTCCTCGAGAGCCTTCAATCGTTTAATGTATGATTCAACCACTTCGCGACGAGCACCTGGGCGAGCACCTGAAATTGCATCACAAACCTGAACAATCGGTGCCAATAATGTTTCCATCTCAACCTCATCGTGGTGGGCTCCAATAGCGTTGGCAATATCTGGTTTCTCCTTAAATCGTTCGGCCATTTTCATACCCAATACTGCGTGTGGTAATTCCGGCTCATCATCAGGCACTTTACCAATATCATGAAGCAAACCAGCACGTTTTGCACGCTTAGGATTCAATCCAAGTTCTGATGCCATAATTGCACAAAGATTTGCGACCTCTCGTGAGTGCTGCAAAAGATTTTGTCCGTATGAAGAACGATACTTCATTTTTCCTACCAAACGAATTAACTCAGGATGTAAACCATGAACACCTAAATCAATTGTTGTGCGTTTACCTGTTTCAATAATTTCTTCTTCAATCTGTTTTTTAACCTTCTCAACCACTTCCTCAATACGGGCAGGGTGAATACGGCCATCAGTTACCAACTGGTGAAGAGCTAAACGGGCAATCTCACGACGAACAGGATCAAAACCTGAAAGCACAATAGCTTCCGGTGTATCATCTACAATAATTTCAACTCCTGTTGCTGCTTCAAGAGCACGGATATTACGTCCTTCACGACCAATAATCCGACCTTTAATTTCATCACTTTCAATGTGAAAAATAGTTACTGCATTTTCAATAGCAGTCTCCGTTGCAACACGTTGAATTGTTTTAACAACAACTTTCTTTGCTTCCTTATTAGCAGTTAACTTAGCATCTTCCATAATCTCATTGATATAAGACAATGCTTCAGTTTTTGCTTCATTCTTAAGAGATTCTACCAATTGAGATTTTGCATCATCAGCAGACAATCCGGAGATTGCTTCCAATTGCTCAACTTGCTGTCGATGCATTTTTTCAAGATCTTCTTCTTTTTGCTGAACAACGTTCATCTGATTGCTCAGATTTTCACGTATTACATCAACCTCCCTTTTCGAAGTATCAAACTCTTTTTGTTTCCTTTGGAATTCATCTTTACGTTGCAGGTAACCTGTTTCTTTTTGCTTTAACTTATTCTCAAGCACACCCATTTTGCTATTCTTATCATTGATGTACTTCTCGTGCTCAGACTTTAACTGCAAAAACCTTTCTTTTGCTTGCAGCATTTTGTCCTTCCTAATGACTTCACCCTCAGATTCTGCCTCTTTTATAATTCTCTTCTTCTTAGCACTGACAGCTTTATCCCACAAAAAGTAGGAAAGTACACCGCCGCCTAAAAAGCCAGAAACTGCGTATATTATTATTTCCATATCATAGATATTAATTAATAAAAAAGCCTTGTTCTCAACTCGCTCACATTTATTATGTCAGCAAACTTAAAACGGGCTTTGACTATATTTAGTTATTATTCGTTCAATAACAAATAATCACTCAGTTGTTCGTTAAGCTTTCTAATTTCTTCAACAAAGGGAGATTCATCTGCCTGTTCTTCCATATCTAAATTCTTCAATACAAACTGGAAAGCGGTCATTGCAAGAAAGTCCTGAGAATCGTGGTTAGCATATTTTGTCTTGTACTGAAGAATAATCTCATTTAACATTTTGGCAGCTTTCCGGTACTTCTCCTCTTGTTCCCTATCAATTTTTAGCGGATAAACCCGCCCATCGATTTTTATTGTTATTGAAAGCTTATCTATCATTTTCATGATGCATTACTACACATTTAACTGAGCAATACATTTATCAATTTCCCGCACTATTTTATTTAACTTCTGCTTTGCCGATTGTTGCTCCATCTGCGAGGCAGTAAACACTTTTGCTAACTTTATATTCTCATACTTTTTCCCAAGCATTTCGTTTTCTTTTTGAAGACTAACCATTTCTTCTTTTAGCATATTTAACTGATCTTCTAACTGCTTATTTTCCTTTGTTAAGCTATCATGTTTCCGAATCAGTATCCTAAATTTGGTCTTGAATTCATCGAGTAAAATTTGATCTTGCTCGGTCATTTATGCATGCTTTCTTGGACAAAATTAATATTTTTGTCCAATTGATCACGCTAAGATACGCTTATTTGTTAAAACCCAACAGGCTTTGAACAAAACTTAAAGGATCAAGTTTTGTTAATTGAAAATATAAACCATCTGCTATTTATGAGGTTAGCTTTTTTTATACTGACATTACTGTTTTCACAACATATTTTTTCTCAACAAACCGACAAAAATTATTTTGTTTCGCCAGTAAAAATCCCAATTCTTTTAACCGGAAATTTTGGTGAATTGAGGAGTAATCATTTTCATTCAGGAATTGATATTAAAACCCAGGGTAAAAGTGGATTACCAGTTTATGCATCGGCCGATGGTACTGTTTCGCGAATTAACATCTCCCCTTCAGGATTTGGTCTGGCACTATATATAGACCATCCAAACGGCACTACAACAGTTTATGGGCATTTATCAAAACTCAAAGATAAACTACAGAAGTATGCACGTGATATTCAACATAAACGGGAATCATTCAGGGTTGACTTAAGTGTCACAAAAGGTAAGTTCAAAGTAAAAAAAGGAGAATTAATTGCCTACAGTGGAAATAGTGGAAGTTCTGGCGGTCCTCATCTTCATTTTGAAATACGTAAAACGAGTAACCAGCATCCTTTAAATCCACTTCATTATAATTTCTCTGTGAAAGATGATATGAAACCGAAAATGCTATCGGTGATGATTTATCCCCTTTCAAATGATGCTCACGTTTCATCAAGACAAAAACCAAAGCGAATTGAGACAGTTTATTATGATGGTGCCTATCATTTAAAAGGAAATCCTCTTGTCTCAGTTTATGGCGATATTGGTTTTGGCTTGCAAGCCCTTGATTATCTTAATGGAAGCTGGAGTAAATGTGGTATATATAAAATCAAGCTTTCTGTTGACGGAAAAGTTATTTATACTTTTTTGCTTGATGAATTGAGCTTTTCTGAAACCCGATTCTTAAATAGCCATATTGATTATAACTATTACCAAACCAACTGGCGCCGGATTCATAAAAACTGGCTGGAGCATGGGAATGGGTTAAACAATTATCATGACGTAATTAATCGTGGAATAACAAATTTATCAGATGGACAAATACACAAAGTTGATTATGAGATTGCTGACGTGCATGGCAACTATAGCAAGCTCTCCTTTAAAGTGAAATCGAAAGAATTTACGATTATATCAAAAGAAGAAAATGGGTATGAAGTATTTCATGACCAAGCTTCAACTATTTCGAAAAATGATTTCTCTGCCCAATTCAAAGCTGGAACATTTTACTCCAATCACATACTTGAATATGAAAAGAAACCATCAAACAATTTATTCTTTTCAGAAATTCACAAACTTCATAATACCACTATTGCCGTTCATCAAAATTATGAATTGGGAATTAAACCAATTAATCTACCCGATAGTCTCCAAGACAAAGCAATCGTTGTAATTATTAATGAGAAGAACCGTAAAAGTTACTCGATGGGTGGTTCTTATGAAAACGGATGGGTAAAAACAAAAATAAGATCGCTGGGTACCTTTGCCATATCAGTTGACACGATCGCACCAACAATCAGTTCATTGAGCATTCGGAATAAGAAGAACTTAATTGAAAAAAACCGAATACGTTTCAAAATAAAAGATAATCTCTCAGGCATTTCAAAATACAAAGGAGAAATTGATGGCAAGTGGGTTCTTTTTGAATATGATGCTAAAAACAACCTGATTGGATACCGATTCGATCCTGAACGATTCGAGTTCAAAAAGAATCATAAACTGAGGCTCACTGTTTCTGATACCAAAGGAAATGAATCGGTTTATGAAGCAAACTTTTATAAATAGCCTGAGATATTGTCGTTTTTATGATGTAAAAACGGTAGATGGCTCTCACAAACACACGAGAACAATCTACAAACCGTAGAACCTTCTCTCTCACTCTTGGGGAACTTCTACAAATTGTAGAAGGTTCTCGCAAACTCTCGGGGAATATCTACAAATTGTAGAAGCCTGTTGCAAACCCTCAGGGACAATCTACAAATTGTAGATGCTTTATATGAAGAAATATGCTACAACAAATTAGTGCCTTTTCTAAACCTCATTCACTTTTTCAGTTATTTACCTACCTCTGTAAACTATCGAACATTTTATTCTAATGGTTTATTCTGAATTGTTAAAAATTAGATAGAAACATCGAAACAAATTTCAGTTTTTGTTGATGAAAAAAAAAACATGCTATATTTGCCGCGTTTTAAACTTAAAGCAATCATTATGAAAGCATATGTATTTCCAGGACAAGGTGCTCAATTCCCAGGAATGGGTAAAGATTTATATGAAAACTCACCTGAAGCCAAGGAACTTTTTGATAAAGCAAATGAAATTTTAGGATTCAATATTACTGATATCATGTTTGAAGGCTCAGTTGATGACCTAAAACAAACGAAAGTTACACAACCTGCAATTTTTCTACACTCAGTTTTGTTGGCTAAAACTTTAAAAGATTTCCAACCGGAAATGGTAGCAGGTCACTCTTTGGGTGAATTCTCTGCATTGGTTGCCAATGGAACTTTAAATTTCGAAGATGGTTTGAAATTGGTTTCACAGCGCGCGATGGCCATGCAAAAAGCCTGCGAAGCAGAGCCATCAACAATGGCTGCAATAGTTGGCTTGGAAGATGCTATCGTTGAAGAAGTTTGTGCTTCTATTGAGGATGTTGTTGTTCCTGCAAACTACAATTGCCCAGGACAGTTAGTAATCTCAGGCTCTATTGCCGGAATTGATAAGGCTTGTGAAATTCTAACAGAAAAAGGCGCTCGTCGTGCATTGAAACTGGTTGTTGGTGGTGCATTTCACTCTCCATTAATGGAGCCAGCTCGCGAAAAACTAGCTGCTGCAATTGAAGCAACAACTTTCAACACTCCAGCTTGCCCGGTTTACCAAAACGTAAAAGCTGCTCCAACTTCTGATCCTGCGGTTATCAAAGAAAACCTAATTGCACAATTGACTGCTCCAGTGCGCTGGACAAAAACGATGCAAAACATGATCATGGATGGCGCTACTTCATGGACTGAAATTGGTCCTGGAAAAGTATTGCAAGGTTTGATGATGAAAGTTAACCGCAAAATGGAAACTGCGGGCATCAACAGCTACGAAGGATAAACAAACAAATTACTATAAATTACAGAAAGCTGCACCTCTAAAGATGCAGCTTTCCTATTTCACGAATAATTTTAGTTTCCGGTTCTCCCTCGTCTATATTGTCTCCCATTACCGTCTTGAGCATTCGCAGCCTCTCCATTACACTCTGCATTTTCGGCATTATATCTTGCACGTTACTGCCCTTTGTTTTTATTTGCATAGCCATATTTCAACGCACAGCTGCCTTGATTTCAAGTTATCTACAAGCGTATCGGTACTTCCATCCGCATTTAAACTATTAACCCGATGGGAATAAATGAGATATTTTACGCAAAATATTGTTTAGTAACTTTGCTGTGGTGAACTCTTGAATTGTCCAGATTAGATATACTTATTTCACAGGTGCTTTACTTTGTGGCATAGAAACGTCCGTGTTGATTACTATTTTAAGCTCCCTATTGTAATTATGTATTTTCTTGAGGAAATAACGGTCTAATTTTTGCTGCACATAAATTCAAATTGTATCGAGTATATTAATGCAATAATTTCCCCTTTCATATGAAGTATCCTTTTTTTACTGATCAAATTTCAAAAAAACTGCTTGTTAAATTTAAGTTTGCTTTTTTAGTTATTCTATTTTTGAACATATTTTTATGTAATGTATGTCATGCACAAAATGTTAGTGATTTTACAGAACTAAACGATGTAGATTTTCCACTGGAGAAAATCTACCTTCATATTGACAAAACCTTATACACGGCTGGCGACGATCTTTGGTTTAAAGTTTACCTCGTAGATGCCGACACTCATAAACCAGATGCTTTGAGCAGTGTAGTCTATGTAGATATTATCAGCTCTTTGTCTGAAATTTTGTCTTCAAGAACTATAAAAATTGATGAAGGGTGTGGAAATGGAGATTTTAAGCTGCCAATAGATTTGGGAAGCGGTGAATACACAGTAAGGGCATATACCACCCACATGCGCAATTTCGACGATGCTCTCTTTTTCAGAAAGAAAATATACATAAACTCGGTTAGGCAAAACATATCTGAAATTAAGGATTCAATACCGGAAGAAGTAATTGAAGGAAACAATAACTATATCACTGAAATACCAAAACCCGATGTGCAGTTTTTCCCCGAAGGAGGTTATTTAGTGTGCGGTTTTCTTAACCAGATTGGTATTAAAATAGTAGGCACTGACGGAAAAGGAATGGATATTTCAGGAACCATAGTTGATAATACATTCAAAAAAGTTGCAGAATTCAGTACGTTAAAATTTGGACTAGGAATGGTTAAAATGATTCCCAGAGAAGGGGAAAAATACAAAGTTGGTATTTTATACAATGGCATTGAGTATTTCTATGACCTTCCGGATGCTTTAATTAATGGAGTAATTATGCAAGTAACTGAAGATAAAGATTTTTATAAAGTTATTGTCTTTTCGTCCTTCGAGAACGGAGTTGGAAACTTTACATTTATCAGCACACAAAAAAACAAAGTTGTAAGTATTACAAAAATACCCGGTAATGATTTTGGAAAAAAACTCATCATTCCCAAAAATGTTTTTAACGAAGGGATAGCACAATTTACACTTATTGATGATAACAACATACCACTATGTGAGCGAATGGTTTTTGTTGAAGCCAGCGATTCTGTTTTAAAAGTGAACCTTGTTAAATCAAAAAAAGAATACGGAATAAGGGAATTGGTTGAATTGGATATCTTTTTGGAACAGCCTGTTCAAATAAAGCCGGAAGCAAACATGTCGGCAGCAGTGGCACAATTTCCGGCAACGCAAGAAAATTATGCATTGGACATAAAATCGCACTTATTATTAAAATCTGAAATTAGGGGGGAAATTGAACAGCCCGGCTACTTCTTTCATTCCAGCGACCCACAAAGAAAAAAAATATTGGACTTGTTAATGATGACCCAGGGGTGGAGGCGATTTATATGGAATGACTCTCTAAAAACAAATGCACCTGCGCTCACCCATCCGACAGAAACTGGATTAAGGCTTGAAGGTGCGGTTGCAAAATTTTACAACCGCAGGAAACAAAAAAAGGCTATTATTTCGCTTACATGCGATAATAACGATGAATTCAGTCAGTACGAAACCAACGCAGATGAACATGGGCATTTTAAATTTGAAAATATTACTTTTTGGGATAGTACTTCTATTGTAATTCAGGCAAAAGATAATAAAGGTAAAGAAAGTTCAAAAGAAAATCCAGGAAATTATTATATCGAAATGGATTCATTGTCTCCGCCAATAGAACTGGCTGATAGAAACTTCTATGATTCCACCAGTGAGATTTTCAATCACAACTACCCGGTAAGTTCTCTCTCAACTGGAGAGATTGATTCTCTATTTATTGTTAAGGATGGGGATATATTATTAGATGAAGTACTTGTAACCGGGAAAAAGATAGATAGAATTGCTAAAAAAAGATTACTTTACAAAGAGCCGTCCCATCATGTAAACTTTGAAAAGTTGCGGGATCAAGTTCCCAACCAAAATGTA
The DNA here is from genome assembly GCA_965372405.1 of uncultured Sunxiuqinia sp. Taxonomy (GTDB): domain Bacteria; phylum Bacteroidota; class Bacteroidia; order Bacteroidales; family Prolixibacteraceae; genus Sunxiuqinia. The sequence continues at coordinate 1,469 of CBDVCE010000022.1, read as the reverse complement.
TTAAACGCACTAAATGGCAGGATTCCTGGATTCGAAGTACGTGGTAACACCGTTGTATTCAGAGGGGGGCGCAGTACCACGAAAGAGCCAGGAGGTATACTATTCCTTTTGGATGGATTTCCTGTAAGTATGGAAACTATTTTATCTGTACCTATTATGAACATCCACTTTGTGGATATGCTGAGAGGACCAAAAGCAACAATTTATGGTTCAATGGCAACTAATATGGTGGTTGCGGTTTACACTCTTGATGCCGAAGACATACTTGATTTTGCTGAAACGAAAGAGCGGAAAGGGATTATTAGTTTTATTCATCCGGGTTTTAGCAAAGCAAGGGAATTTTATGTACCTGTTTATACAAGGGATAAGAGTACTCAAAAAATACAGGATAACCGCTCTACATTGTATTGGAATCCGGCAATAAAACTTGATGAACAAGGAAATAGCAAAGTATCTTTTTATACTTCGGATTTACCTGCCACCTATAAAATTGTACTTGAAGGAATATCTACTGAAGGCGAGATTATTAATTCTGAAACATTTTTTGATGTAAATAAATAGATATTGGGTTTCATGTTAATTGCCACTAACAATTTTGGGCATGAGAATACGTTCACTTTCCAGCGTATTGCATTTGTTTAAACCTTACCAAAATAGCTTTGAATGCACCAAGCCCTTGCAGGTTTCACTACAAGAAGTTGATAATTCCCAACAAGCCTCCTAAAAACCTGCTCCTCAACTGATTTTACTTCCTCGATAATATCTTGCTCTTTCATCAAATTGAAATAGCGTTAGCTACATGACACAAGTAAGGAAAAGAACTTGCGGATGAGTATCTGTTTTTTCAGTCAAAAAGAATCAAAAAATAAAATATTGCTCAGTACATCCTATATCCAACTATCAATCAACAACTTCTCTCAATGGCACAGTTTTTGGATTTTCAGGGTGAAACAATTAAAAACAACCGCTATGAAAAGAATAAAACTCCACAAACTCAGCATTATCAAACTAACAGGTTTGGTATTTCTCTTCTTAATATTTTCTCAATGCAGAAGAGATGAAGATGAAAACTTCCGTATACTTATTGAGAATCACTGTGATTTTGCAATTAAAGTGTATTACGACAATCAGGATATTGAATATTACGATGATGGCTTTGATGACATTTCAGTTGTAGGAGCAGTAACTTTTGTTCCTCCATATCAGGATAAAGTTGTTCATTCAAAATATTCTTCAATTTGGGTTGAACCTGAAATATCAGAGTTTAGATCAAGAAAATTCAGGAGTTACAATGATGGACCGTGGAGAAAAACAGTCGTTATTTATGAAGAAGACTTTTATTAACAGAGGTGTGGCGAATTTCATTCGCCTTTTTTTGCGGTTAAAAACCGCAACACCCAACTAAATAAATTCATTGTATGCGTCTCTGCGATAACGTATAGTTTTTGAATATCGAACTTTCGATTTTT
>CBDVCE010000021.1:0-66008 GCA_965372405.1 uncultured Sunxiuqinia sp. | reverse complement strand
TCAACTGACTCTTTTTTGATACCTCGTGGGCTCTGCCCCGGGGTAGTTCATTTGCTTTTCTAGCCTTATTGTATCCCAACTAATACCGTGGTCTGAACTGGAAATATAATAGTCTAACTTCTTACTGTCATAATGGCGAATTTCTCCATTCTCGAGCATTACCAAACCATTGTATGCATTTGCGGGTGGCCGACCTGTTACTTGGGGCTCATATATTTGATCAAGATATTTTTCTTGAGAATTTTTACTACATGAAACAAGTAGGTTTGCTATAATGGCAAATAGAATCAGTTTTCTCATCAGGATACATTTAAAACCAAGTTTACGTAAATGAAATCAAAAATAATAAGAGACCCAAACTTGGAATAGAAAGAGTTGTTTTTCGAACAATTTAATATTTAATTAAAATTTACGATAATTTAAATTCATTTTAAATAAATGATTTATGGTTAAGTGCGACTTGATAGTTAGCTTGTTAGGATGTTTTGATATTTATATTTGATCTAAATAATCAGATATCAACATTATTACATATTTAAATATCAATATTGAACTATTTTTGTTGGAAATAAAAGCAACTAACATGGCTCAAAAACGTCGTGATTTTATAAAAATTTCCTCATTAAGTGCAGCTGGATTAATCTTTGCCGGTAAGCAGTTACATTCCGCCATTCCTCCTTATTCAAAAACAGAACTTGGTAATTTTGGACCTCTTGATAATAAAAGGACACCAACTTATTGTGAAGTTTGTTTCTGGAAATGTGCCGGATGGGTGTATAAAAATGATGAAGGGAAAATTCAGAAAATCATTGGAAATGATGATGATCGCAATTGTAATGGAAGGCTTTGCCCAAGAGGTACAGGTGGAGTTGGAATGTACAATGATGAAGATCGTTTAAAAAAACCATTAATCCGGGTTAAGGGTAAAGATGGCAAGCAAACTTATCGCGAAGCAAGTTGGGATGAGGCATTGGATGTAGTTGCCAAAGGACTTCAAAAGGTAAAGGATGAACACGGTGCAGAATGTACTGCACTATTTACTCACGGATCTGGAGGGAAGTATTTTGGTAATTTGCTAAAAGCTTTTGGTTCATCAAATATTGCTGCTCCATCTTATGCTCAGTGTCGTGGGCCAAGAGAGGTTGGTTTTATTGCGACATATGGTGATGGTCTAAATTCACCAGAACCTACTGATATTCGTGATACCCGTTGCCTTGTGCTGATTGGTTCTCACCTTGGAGAAAACATGCACAATGGGCAAGTTCAGGAGATGTCAGACGCAATTGATAAAGGAGCAAGCATTATTACTGTTGATCCTCGTTTTTCAACAGTCGCCAGCAAATCGAAGTTTTGGTTGCCTATAAAACCATCAACTGATATTGCCTTATTGCTGACCTGGATCAATGTTATTATTGAAAATGAATGGTACGATAAAAAGTACGTTGAAAAATATACATATGGTTTTGATCAGCTGAAAGCGCATGTGAAGAGTTACACGCCGGAATGGGCTTATGGCGTAACAACCATTAAGCCGGATGTGATTCGTGAAACTGCTCGCGAAATGGCTAATGCAGCTCCTTCGGTAATTATTCACCCCGGACGTCATGTAACCTGGTATGGTGATGATACACAGCGTTTACGTGCAGTAGCAATTTTAAATGCCTTGCTTGGATCTTGGGGTAGAAGAGGTGGTTTTTATATGCCTGAGAAAGCCTCAGTGCCATCTTATCCACATCCTCCTTATCCAAAGCCAACCCGCGATTGGCGTGATGCTATGGGGGGAAAATACAAACTAGCTGATTTGGCATTAGCTTCTGGGGTTTGTGATGCAACTATTCCAACTGCTGATTTAGATTGCAGTATAAAAGCATGGATTGTAAATGGCACTAACCTGATTATGACTTTGCCGGATCAAAAGAAAACATTGGCAGCGATTCAGAACCTTGACTTTATGGTTGTGGTTGACACGATGCCAATGGAAATTACTGGTTATGCAGATGTGGTTCTTCCTGAATGTACTTATTTGGAACGTTGGGATAACCTTCGGGTGGTTCAGGGACGTGAACCAAATATTGCTTTGCGAATGCCCGCAGCGGAACCAAAATATGAAACCAAACCTGCTTATTGGATGGCGAAGAAGCTTGCTGATAAAATGGGACTTGGCGAATACTTTAGTTGGAATACGATAGAAGAAAAGCTGGATTGGCAATTGAAGAAAGTGGGATCATCATTAGAGGAAATGAAACGTATTGGAGTGAAAAATTTTCCTAGAGAATATGGTGGATTGTATTTCCAGGAAGGGGAAGATATCGAGTTTAATACGAATTCAGGAAAAATTGAATTGTACTCAACTGCTTTTGCAGATGAAGGATTTGATCCGATGCCAGTATATACTCCGCATCAGGAACCGCCTTCTGGATTTTATCATTTAAATTATGGGCGCGCCCCTCAGCATACATTTAGCAGGACTTCAAATAATCCGAATTTGGTTGATTTGATGGATGAAAATACCCTATGGGTGAATCCAAAAGTGGCTAAAGAATGGGATCTGGAAAATGGACAGCCAGTTTATTTGGAGAATCAGGATGGTGTTGTCTCCGACTTTACAATTAAGGTTAGGGTGACCGAGCGTATTCGTTTTGACTCAGTTTATATGGTTCACGGATTTGGACATGCTAATAAAAAACTAAGTCGCGCATTTGGAAAAGGAGCGAGCGATTCGCAGCTAATCACTCGAGTATTGGTTGACCCAATTATGGGTGGAACAGGAATGCGTGGTAATTTTGTAACATTTCGTTTTGAAAAAGAAAGTGAGGAGCAATCATGAGATATGCAATGGCAGTAGATACGAAGAAGTGTGTCGGTTGTGGCGATTGTGTTGTCGCATGCCAGACTGAAAATAATGTGCCTATTGGTTATTGCCGCGACTGGATTGTGGAAATAACTGACGGAACATATCCACAGTTAGAAATTGAAATCCGTTCAGAGCGTTGCAATCACTGTGATAATTCTCCATGTGTGCGTTGTTGCCCAACAGGGGCAAGTCATTATATTGAGGGTGGGATAGTGAAAGTAACTCCTCATAAATGTATTGGTTGTGGAGCATGTATTACTAGCTGCCCATACGATGCACGTTACTCACATCCTGACGGGCATGTGGATAAATGTACATTTTGTGATCATCGGATTAAAGAAGGAGGACAGCCATCTTGTGTTGCTGTTTGTCCAACCAAATGTATGTATTTTGGTGATTTGGATGATTCGAACAGCGATGTTTCAAAAGTTCTTAAGAAAAGAAAATATAAAACACTGATTCCGGAAGCCGGAACTAAACCACAGGTTTATTACCTGATATAAAATTAGAAAGATGAGAGAAGAAATTATAACCAGCGGGCGTTTGAACCCGAACATTGATCCACATTTGGAAATTTGGCACTGGCATATTCCACTTTATCTTTTTCTAGGTGGTTTGGCTGCAGGTATCTTATTTTTTGCTTCGTTATATGTGATTTTAGGAAAAGAAGATAAATATTGTGGCGCTGTTCGTCGTGCTCCAATTATTGTACCTTTTTTATTGACAATTGGTTTGTTGGCACTTTTTCTTGACTTAAGGCACAAGACTTACTTTTGGCAGCTTTATACAACGATTAAGATACAGTCGCCTATGTCATGGGGAGCCTGGACATTAATGGGAATTACGCCATTATCAATAATATGGGCAGCAATTCATATTAAAGAATTCTTTCCAAAATGGGAGTGGAAGAATATCATTCTAAAAGATTTAATAGACTTTTTTTTAAAGAATAAAGTTGGGCTGGCTTGGGTGACAATTATATTGTCTGTCATTCTGGGTATTTATACCGGTATTTTGTTTTCGGCCTTTAATGCACGTCCACTATGGAACACATCCATTCTTGGGCCTTTATTCCTTACGTCTGGATTATCAGCTGGGGCTGCAGTAATTATTTTGTTTTCCAGAACGAAGAAAGAAATTCACAATTTTGCAAGGATTGACATCCTGTTGATTGGTATTGAACTTTTTCTAATTGTGCACATGTTTATGGGATTTTTGGCGAGTACTCAAGTGCAAATTGATGCTGCAAATCTTTTTCTTGGAGGACCTTACACTGCGCCATTCTGGATTTTTGTAGTGGCCATTGGAATGGTTCTACCCGCCATTTTAGAAGTTATGAAACTTACCAAGTTTAAAATACCAACGGTTTTACCAGTAATCCTGGTTTTGTTTGGAAGCTTGATGTTGCGTTTTATCATCTCCTATGCAGGACAGATGAGTAGATGGTTGTATTAAATTGAAAAACAGATAGAAATAAAATATTATAGATGATGAAAGAACCAAAAAAATACATGAATCCATATTTAGGCGGTGTTTTGCTTGGATTGGTGCTAGTTGTTGCATTCTGGGTATCTGGTCGTGGACTAGGAGCAAGTGGCGCTCCAAAATCGGTGATTGCAGCTGCTGTTAAAACAGTTGCTCCTTCGCATGCTGAGAATGCTACTTTTTATAAAGAATATCTTGCAACTCATGAACATCCACTTAAAGGATGGTTAGTTTTTGAGATGCTTGGAGTTTTAGTTGGAGGTTTTCTCTCTGGCGCATTAGGTGGGCGCTTAAACTTTAAAGTTGAAAAAGGGTCGAATGTTACTAGTAAAATACGGATCATTTTTGCTGTATTTGGCGGAATCTTATTTGGATTTGGGGCTCAGTTGGGACGTGGATGTACCAGTGGATCGGCGTTAACAGGGATGGCAGTCCTCTCAGTTGGTGGATTTATAAGTATGGCAGCCATCTTTGGAACTGCATTTGGCCTCGCGTATTTTGTTAGAAAACTTTGGCTTTAATTCAATCATTCAGTAATTCACACATTCAATAATAGAATATGGGACCTTTAATTGTAAACGAAATAATATCAGCAAATTCAAACCTTTTTATTGCCTTTTTTATCGGTATTGGCTTTGGGTTTGTGCTTGAATCAAACGGATTTTCTTCCAGCCGTCGATTGGCTGGAATGTTCTACGGATATGATACTACAGTGCTAAAAGTATTTTTCACTGCAGCAATAACCGGAAGTATTGGCTTATTGTTTTTAAGTCTTTTTGACATGATTGACCTAAGCTTTATTTATATCAATCCAACCTTTTTGTGGTCTGCAATAGGTGGAGGCGTAATTATGGGGGGCGGATTTATTCTGGGTGGCTATTGTCCTGGAACGTCATTTACCGCAGCTTCTATTGGGAAGCTGGATGCATTAGCTTTTATCGGTGGTTTGTTTATTGGAATCTTCATTTTTATGGAAGGCTATCCTTTGTGGGAAGGCTTTTATAAAGATGAATTTTTAGGAAATCCACTGATTAGCGATTGGCTAAATATTTCTCGTGGAATGTTTACATTTCTACTAATTCTTGTCGCTTTAGGGATGTTTTGGGTTGGCGAATGGGCCGAGAAAAAATTTGCCAGAGAAGATTACCAAATTAATCAAAAATAATTATCCAGTTATCTGATAATCTAATATCTAATTATCTGAAAAATGAAATCAAGACTCATATTAGCAAGTGTAATTCTTCCGCTCGGATTGATAATTGCAGCTGTGCCAGAGAATACAACAAAACCATATAAGCTAACTGCAGTTGAATTGCTCAACGAAGTAAAAGAAGAACTTCAGTTTGTTCATCCTGATCAGGTTGCAGATATGTTGGTGAGCAAGGATCCCAGTTTGCAATTAATTGATGTTCGCAGTAGTGCTGAATTTGAAAAGTTCAGTTTGCCAGGGGCTATTAATGTTCCATTGGAAAATTTATTATCTGATGATTTTGAATATTATATCAATCAGGATATCAAGTTGAATGTATTTTATTCCAACGGATCAAATTCAGCAAACGAAGCATGGATGATTACCCGGCAGCTAGGGTATAAAAATAATTACGTACTGCAAGGCGGTTTAAATTTTTGGGTTGAAACAATTATGAATCCTGAAAAACCAGCCGAAACAAGTCCGAATGAAGAAATAGCAAAATACGATTTTAGAAAAGGAGCAGGTGCTGCTCTTGGAGGAGCTGCGGTAGTTCCTTCATCCAACAAAGCCAATGCATCTGCTGCTAAACCTCCAATTGTGAAAAGGAAGAAGAAAAAAGGGGTACAAGGAGGTTGCTAATAGCAGTGACCAAGCTGGAGTAACAACCAGACGAGTCATGCATGATTAGTTTTTCTAAATGATTTACCTGTGGTTAGGTAATTAATTATTTTTCTTACGAGAAGAAAACTAAAATTCAAAGCTGTCCATTTTGGGCAGCTTTTTTGTTTATTTGTAGATTTACTGAGTGATTATTTCAAAATCCTGTAATTAATGACTTAATCATTGTAACCTTTCAATTGTATTTTTTAGAATTATGTGTGGTATTTGTGGAATTGTTGTAAAAGATAGTGTTTCAGTTGGGCAAGAACATATCTTGAATCTTAACCAAATGCTTAAGCATCGGGGGCCAGATGATGAAGGCTATTTTATCCAAAATGCAAATAATTCATATGTTCTAGCGGGGGATGATACTCCCAAAGAAGTAATTAGCTCATCTCGGTTATATTGCCCAAATAATTACATTGATTCATTTTCTGAAAGTGGACAGCTTTTTTTAGGACATCGTAGATTATCCATTTTAGATATTACGGCCAATGGGCATCAGCCAATGTGTTCGGATAATGAAGACGTGTGGATTGTGTATAATGGTGAGATTTATAACTTTATTGAACTTCGGAAAGAATTGGAGCAATTTGGTTACTCATTTAAAACAGGTTCTGATACAGAGGTAATTATAAATGCATACGTGCACTGGGGGAAATCTTGTGTTGATCATTTCAATGGAATGTGGGCTTTTGTAATTTATGATCGTAAAAAAAATATTCTTTTTGGTTCACGCGATCGGCTTGGGGTTAAGCCTTTATATTATTTCATTAATAGAAATCGTTTTGTTTTTGCTTCAGAGCAGAAAGCTTTGGCAAAGAGTGGATTAGTTGATACAGAGATTAATGACCGAGCTGTTTTTGATTACCTTGTTTTGAGCCATAGTCAGGCAGAATCTGAAGGCTTTTTTAAGAATATTATTGAGCTAGAGTCTGGGCATTGTTTCGAATTAAAGCTGGATTCGTTTAGTTTTACAAAATATCAATATTACTCTCCTTCTAATATTTCTGAGTATTCAGGAGTTGATTCAGTTCAAGAATTATCTGGTGAGCTTGCCCGTCTAATCGAAAATGCAATTACTATTAGAACTCGTTCTGATGTTGAGATTGGCGCCTGTTTAAGTGGTGGTATTGATAGCTCTTACATTGCAGTTATTCTTAATGAATTCTTTCGAAAGCAGAATAAATCATATAATCCAAAAGTATTTACAGCAGCTTTCCCTGGTTACGAATTTGATGAAGAAAAATGGGCAAAGAAGGTTGTTGATAAAACCGATTTTGATTGGGTGGTAACTAAGCCAAAGGCAGGTGAATTAATGGAGGATTTCAGTAGTATGCTGTATGCCGCTGATACTCCAATGCTAACAACAAGTACCTATGCACAATACCGGGTAATGAAAATTGCCGGAGCAAATAAAATCAAAGTTTTACTTGACGGTCAAGGGGCTGATGAGCTGTTTGCTGGTTATTCGCATTATAATCATGTATACTTTAATGAACTTGCCTTGCGGTTTAAGTTGATGACTTTGAAGAAAGAGCTTAATTTGCAGAATGCGCTTTTTAAGAATATAAAGTCGTGGCTGCTAGCTGATTTACGTCATTTAACCCAAGGTCTTCCTTCTGGTGTGTCAAAGATTTTATATGAGCAATCTGTTTTTGAGCTGAAGTATATAAAGCCTGAATTAAAGAATGAATATCGGGAAAGGTTTGGTAATATTCGTTTTCCTTTTGGTGCGAACCTGAATTCGGTACTCAAACAATATAGTGGAGGTGAGAAATTGCAGACAATGCTTCGATTGGAAGATCGGATGTCAATGAACTTTTCAGTGGAATCCCGAACTCCTTTCGCTGATGATGTGCATCTTATCAATTTCGCACTGTCAATTCCTTCAAAATATAAAATTAGGAATGGTGTCAATAAATATATCCTGAGGAATGCCGGACAAGGTATTTTGCCGGATGATATTCTTTCGAGAAAAGATAAAATTGGATTCCAAACTCCTGAGCATAGCTGGCTGAATGAATTGAAAAATGAAATACCGGATTTGTTAGAAAACAATATTGATGATTTTGTAAATACAGATTTATTAAAGGCTGATCTTAAAAAGCTAATTGAATCTCCTACTTCAATAATGAGTAGTCGCTTGTTGCGCTTCATTTTATTGTCCCAATGGAGAAAGATCTATCAAATCTGACATTACATCATTCCTTTTTCTATATTTATCATAGCAAAAGCGATAACGAGAATCATGAAACGAATTTTAAGTGACCTTGTTCTATGAGAATAATTAAGAAGTATATTACCAATATTTCTGCTCTTCAATTTATCCAATTACTTCGGTTTTCTGTTTTACTTTTGATTGGTATTGTCTTTACCCGTTATTATTCCAAACATGATATAGGACAATACGAGTCTGTATTATTTATTGCCAGTGCAGTTAGTTTTTTTTGGTTAAGAGGAATTCTGCAAACCTTTTTAGCGATAGGTGATGATGAGGGTAATTCCAGCAAATCTATTGTGAAAACAGTAGAGTATTTTAATAGTTTCTTATTGCTTATTTTCTTCAGCGCCTTGGCTGTTTTATTTCTATTAATTTTCAAACAACAAGCTCAAAATTTTCTAAATGGGAATGAGGAAATTCCATTTTTTGATTGGCTTTTAGCCTATTTATTTCTTGCCTCTCCATCGTATTTTATCGAATATGTTTTTTTGAAAAAGAATAAGTCTGGTTCAATTGTAACATATGGCATAATCTCATATGGTTTGCAATTCGGCTTGGTTATTTTTCCTCCATTATTTGGACTGCCTATTGGTTATTCAATTAAAGCACTTGTGCTTGTAAGTTGTTTGCGTTTTGTCTTTTTAATATTTGTTCTAAGCAAATATTCAAGGTTTAACTTTTCTATTCAGTATTTTAGAAAGCATTTTCGATTAGCTTATCCGCTTATTGTAAGTTCATTGCTAAGTGGCTCCGGGCAATATATTGATGGTGCAATTGTGGCTCGTTTTTTTGACACTGGAACATTTGCTGTTTTTCGTTATGGGGCAAGGGAGTTTCCTCTTGTGGTAATTTTATCAAATGCATTGAGCCATGCAATGATACCTGTTTTTAGCAGGTTGCCATTAAAAGAAGCCTTGGCAAAATTGAAATCAAGTTCAACGAAATTAATACATTTCCTTTTTCCAGTTACTGCAATTGCACTTGTTCTTTCAAACCTTCTTTTTCCATTATTTTTCACTTCTGATTTTTCATTTAGTGCCAAAATATTTAATGTTTACTTATTGCTAATAACCTTAAGGCTGATTTTTCCTGAAACAATTCTAATTGGGAAACAAATTACGAAAGTATTTTTAGGGGTGTCATTTCTTGAAATTGTGTTGAATGTTGCTTTAAGTATTGTTTTGGTGCAGTTAATCGGATTGGCAGGTATTGCTTATGCAACAGTAATTGCTAATCTTCTTGAAAGGATACTTTTGGTATTGATTGTTAAAAATAAATTGAATGTGAAACTAAGCGAATATGTCTCCATTCGGTTATATGCTGTCTACTGTATTTCATTCTTGCTTCTATATTTTATTGTGGATTTTGTCATCTTCCCATTTGCCTTTTAGATTTCATCGAGAAGCTGATTTTAATTTCGATGCAACAAATTCACTCAACTCTTTCGGGCACATAATCTATTGATTACTTTTGCTGATCATTTTTATCTTGTTGAATTCCTAATTAATTGAAATGGACATCCTGATTGATAATCCTGAAGTTGAAAAGCAATTTCGTGAAATTTTAGCTCTTATTCGTTTAAGAAAGAATGGAGAGACCGTAGCTCAGATGAAGGCTCGTGGAGTGAACTATAAAATAAACTGGGGAGTTTCAATTGTTTCTTTGCGTGAGATAGCAAAAGCTTACAAAAAGAACCACCTGCTCGCTTTAAAACTATGGAATAAACAATGGCGTGAATCTATGATTCTAGCTACTCTTTTAGATGAAACAAACTCACTTACAGAGGAGCAAATGGATTATTGGGTAAAAAGCTTTGAAACCATTGAACTAGTGGAGCAGGCTGTTGCTAATTTATTTGTTCATTCTAAGTTTGCGTTTGCCAAATCATTAGAATGGTGCAGAGGTAAGAAATACTTGGTTAAGTATGCAGGGATTCAATTAATGGGGCGGTTGGCAATGGTTGATAAGAACGCCATTGATGAAATGTTTGAGCCTTATTTTGAGGTGATGTTGCCATTAACAAAGGATCCGGCTTTAACACAAGTACTCTATCGTTCGTTGTTAATCATAATGAATCGGTCAGAATATCTAAAGAATACTTGTGCAGAGTTTTTGAAACAAGTTGCTGAAATGGATGAAGAACCGGCAAAGAAATTGGCCAATTTGCTTTTAGAAGATATTGAATACATTTAGAACTCCTTGTCGTGTTTGTTAATCTGACAGCCTTTTTTCATGGCAGGATTATTGATAAAATCGATCAATAGTTTTTACTTTTTTAATTTGGAAATATGAATTTGACTAAATCATCGAACCCTGTTTTTGGGAAGGCCGTTTTTGAACGTGCTCAAGCCGGAGTTCAGGAAAATAGGATGACCATTGAAGGAACTGTTAATAAAACGGGTCTCATGTTAATGATTGTAATTTTCGCAGCACTTTTCACTTGGCGTAAGTTTTTTAGTGTGTATGATTTTTCGTCTGCAGAAAATGCCATGGGCATGCTAGCTCCCTGGCTTATTGGAGGTGGTGTTGGCGGATTTATAGCTGCAATTGTTACTGTGTTTAAACCTAATATTGCCAATATTACAGCACCCATATATGCCCTGTTGGAAGGTTTGTTTTTAGGAGGAATCTCTGCATTGTTTGAAAGTATGTATCCTGGATTAGTTATGCGTGCAGTTGCATTAACATTTGGTGTATTTTTCATCCTGTTGTTTCTATATCGTTCAGGTAAAATAAGGGCTACTGGTAAATTTAGAATGGGAGTCATTGCAGCAACAGGAGGTATTGCACTCATATATTTTATCAGTTTCATTGCTGGTTTATTTGGTGCGAACTTTGGATTTCTTCATGGAAACAGCATGTTCAGTATTGGTTTTAGCTTGGTGGTGGTCGTAATTGCGTCACTAAATCTAATATTAGATTTTGATTTTATAAAACGTGGAGCAGATTCTGGAGCACCCAAAATCATGGAGTGGTATGGTGCTTTTGGCTTAATGGTTACTCTAATCTGGCTATATCTGGAAATACTAAGATTGCTGGCAAAGCTGGCTAGTAGAGATTGATCAATCGATCAGCTGGCATTTCTGGGTTTTATCCGTGTTTTTATTTTATGCCGAAAACAACTATTTTCGGGAACAATTTTTTAGAGCAAGAACTATTTTCATGCAAGTAATTGAAGTAACTGATAATAATACGATCAATTCGTTTAACGAACTTCCATACAAAATCTATAAAGACGATCAAAACTGGGTGCCACCACTTCGAATGATGGTTGAGGCGGTTTTTAATCCTAAAAAAAATAATGCTCTACAAACTGGAGAGGCTCGCCGCTGGTTGGTAGTCAAAAATGATCAATTAGTGGGGCGGGTAGGTGCGTTCTATACTAAATCCTATTCAAACGAATTTGAACAGCCCACGGGCGGACTATGTTTTTTTGAATGTATTGATAATCAGGAGGTATCCACCCTCCTTTTTGACACGGCCAGAGATTGGTTAAAAACACTTGGTGTTGAAGCCATGGATGGACCCATCAATATTGGTGAGAACTTTTTTAACTGGGGATTGCTCGTTGATGGATTTCAGCAGCAAAGCTTTGGTATGAATTATCATCCTGCCTATTATCGAAAGTTGTGGGAAAGCTATGGGTTTAAGACATATTATGAGCAGTATAGTTATGATCTCGATATTACCAGTCCTGATCTGCCTGATCGATTTTGGAAAATTGCGGCCTGGATGGTAAAAAAGCCTGGATATCGCTTTGAAAAGTTCAGTTTCAAAAATAAAGAGAAATATATTTCTGATTTTCTGACCATTCATAAGAAGGCATGGAAGAGTCATGACAATTATAAGCCTATTGAATCTCAGGATTTAAGAGATTTGTTAAGAGAGTCAAAAGTGATAATTGATGAAGATTTTATTTGGTTTGTATATCATGATGACAAGCCGATTGCTTTTTTTATGATGATGCCTGACCTAAATCAAATTTTGAAAAACTTTTGGGATGGAAGAATGAATTTTTTCAGATTTCTGAAAATGATGTATCTGAAGAAGAGGAAAGTTATTAAACGGTGTCGCGTAATTGTGATGGGAGTTGTACCTAAATTCCAGAAAGCCGGAATTGAATCGGGCATATTTTATCATATTAGGAAGGTGCTTTTGAAGAAAAACTGGTACAATGATATGGAACTCAGCTGGGTTGGTGATTTTAACCCGAAAATGATTTCAATCTTTGATGCGGCAGGAGGCGTGCATTCCAAAACTCATTTGACCCTGCGTTATCTCTTTGATCGTGAGAAAGAATTTAAGAGATCTCCAATTATTGAAGACTGATATTTGAACACATATTAGATGTTTTAAAAGTTGTAAATTAGAGCCTAAATAAAAGCCATGCAATTAATTAAAGTTACAGATAAGAAAACAACAAAACTATTTCATAAAGTTCCTCATTTAATTTACAAAGGAGACCAAAACTGGGCAGCTCCACTTGAGGGGATGGTTGAAAACACCTTTGATCCTGACAAGAATTCATCTTTTAAAAACGGGGAAGCTATTCGCTGGGTACTTATTGATAATGCCAATAAACCAATTGGGAGGATTGCAGCTTTTGTTAATTACGATAAAGCCAAAACCTTTGAGCAGCCAACTGCAGGTTGTGGCTATTTTGAGTGTGTAAATGACCAAAGATCTGCATCTAAGCTATTTGGAGCAGCACGCGATTGGTTGAAAGAAAGAGGAATGGAGGCCATGGATGGTCCCGTTAACTTTGGCGAAAACCATATGAATTGGGGTTTGCTGGTTGATGGATTTATGCCACAGGGATATGGAATGCCATACAACCCAGAATACTACAAAGAGCTCTTTGAAAATTATGGGTTTCAAATGTACTTTAAACAGTTTAGCTTTCACTTAGACTATTCTGTTCCTTTTCCTGAGCGATTTTGGAAAATTGCTGGCTGGGTGGCTCAAAAACCTGGCTATAGTTTTAAGCATTTTGATTACAAAAAGTCGGAGCAATTCATTAAAGATTTTTGTTACATATACGATGAGGCCTGGCGGTTTCATGAGCATTTTAAACCAATTAATCCACAAGATCTGCGTGACTTTTTGAAGGACTCAAAAGCAGTTTTGGATCCGGAAATGGTTTGGTTTGCCTATCATGATGATGAGCCGATTGCCTTATTTGTCATGATCCCTGATATCAATCAAATTCTTCAAAAGTTGAATGGAAAGCTGAATTTTATCAATATGATTAAGTTTCTCTATTTGAAAAAAAGAAAAGTAATTAACCGTACACGAATATTGATTATGGGAGTGGTTCCTAAATTTCAAAAGTCAGGAATTGAGTCAGCCATTTTCTGGTGTCAGGATAAGCTTATGAAGAAGAAACAACAATACACAGAAGTGGAATTATCATGGGCGGGAGATTTTAATCCAAAGATTTTGGCTCTTTACGAATCGGTTGGTGGGAAACATGTGAAGACACATTATACCATGCGTTATCTTTTTGATAGAAGTAAGCCTTTTGAAAGAGCTCCAATTATTGGAGAAGAAAAAGAGAAATAAAAAATAGAAATCTTTGGAATTTAGGAAACTGTACTTATCTTTGCAGACCGAATAAAATAATGTTGAAAAGGAGATCAGCAATGAAAAAAGGAATACATCCAGATAATTATCGCTTAGTAGCGTTCAAAGACATGTCTAATGGAGAAATTTATTTGACAAAGTCAACTGTTAATGTAAGAGAAACAGAAACAATTGATGGTGTTGAATACCCATTGATGAAAGTTGAGATTTCAAGTAGCTCACATCCATTTTATACTGGTAAAATGAAGCTTGTTGATACCGCAGGACGCGTAGATAAGTTCATGAATCGTTATAAAAAACACATGGATAACCGTAACAAGTAATTTATTTTTTACGATATATTGAAAGCTCCGTTTTTTACGGAGCTTTTTTTTTCTGCTATAATTCATCAATTTTGCTGACATGAATATTATCCTCTTTGATGATAAGTTTACTAAAAACCTGTGGCCTTTAACTTTTACCCGTCCAGTTTCTGAGTTGAGGGTTGGAATTTTACGTTTGCGTGAAAAGTGGACAAATCGTATTGATGGAGCTTATTCATGGCAAACAAGTGCTTATCTGCAAAAGAAATACCCATTAAAACTTGAGACCAAAAACCTATTGATTAATGCTTCAGTTTGTCCAACCGATGAATTAACAAAAAGAGTTCTGTCTTTGTCAGAAGGTGAAGGCTTAAAATATAACGAATTGGCTATTGCACTATACCTTTCAAAATCAGCTGCAGATAGCTGGCTGAATAAAGACGAAGGTTCAGTAAATTGGATTGAGTATGATGGGGAGATAGATTCGATTAAAAATACCTGGGATATTCATGAGCAAAATGAAGTTCAGTTAAAACGTGATTTCGATTTGATCACTAAAGGCAGGAAATCTCAAACTGTAAGTAAGACAAATCAATTAATAGGGAATGAAAATATTTTTGTCGAAGAAGGTGCGAAAATTGAATGCTCCATTATTAATGCAGAAACAGGTCCGGTTTACATTGGTCGTAATGCTACAATTCTGGAAGGATCATTAATTCGTGGTCCGTTTGCTTTATGTGATCATGCCCAGGTGAATATGGGAAGCAAAATTTATGGTGCAACCACTATTGGACCATTTTCGAAGGTTGGAGGCGAAATAGCGCAGTCAGTTGTTATAGGCTATTCGAACAAAGGGCATGATGGCTTTTTAGGACATTCAGTTATCGGTGAGTGGTGCAATCTGGGTGCTGGCACGAATGTTTCAAATCTCAAAAATACCTACGATAAAGTAAAGGTTTGGTCATATAGTGAGAATCGTTTTGCTAAAACGGGTTTGCAGTTTAGTGGACTTATTATGGGTGATCATTCGAAGGCTGGAATTAGTACCATGATTAATACTGGAACCGTGATTGGAGCTGCTTGCAATATTCATGGAGCAGGATTTTCACGACAATTTGTGCCTTCATTTGCAGATGGAGGAGCTTCGGGTTATAAGGTTCACCAATTAAAGTCTGCTTGTAATATTGCTGAAAAAGTAATGTCAAGACGCAGTGTCAAATTTACAGAAGTAGATCGTGAAATCTTACAAAATGTCTTTGAACTAACATCCGCCTACAGAAAGTTTTAATAAATTAATTCTTTGGCACAGCTATTGCCAATCATAGAAGCTGTTTAAGAAAAAGAGACAAGCGGTCAGTTTGTCACATTTGAAAAGTTAGAATGAACAATGGGAGAGCATAAGGAAAAACTCATGAAAGACTTAATATTTACAGGTATATCAGATAACGAAGCGGAACTAATTCCGATAATAGCTGATGGTGACGAAGATGAATTACGAAATTTTGAGGCACCAGAAGTACTGCCAATATTACCACTTAGGAACACGGTGTTGTTTCCGGGTGTTGTAATTCCAATTTCTGTTGGTAGAAAAAAATCACTTCAATTGGTTCGTGAGGCTTTTCAGGAAGATAAATTACTAGGTACAGTTACACAAAAAGATGCCTCGCTGGATGATCCTGCAACAACAGAGATCTATCAGGTTGGTACAGTTGCTCAAATCCTGAAAATTCTTGAAATGCCAGATGGCTCTACTTCGGTAATCATTCAGGGGAAACGCCGTTTCAAAGTTGAAGAGTACGTACAGGAGTCGCCTTATTACAGAGCGCAGGTTTCTTTACTTGATGAAGAAGTGCCAAAAAAGGAGACGGCTGAGTTTAGTGCCATTGTAGGTTCGTTGAAAGACCTTTCGATTAAAATTGCACAATACTCTTCTAACGTACCACCAGAGGCAACTTTCGCTGTAAAAAATATTGAGAATTCAACGTTCCTCATCAACTTCATTTGTTCAAATACTGATTTGAAAGTTGAAGAGAAGCAAAGCTTGCTTGAGGTTGATGATATTCGTGAAAGAGGAATTCAGGCAATTTCTTTCTTGGTGAAAGAAGTACAGGTGCAAGAGCTAAAGCATGATATTCAATCGAAGGTTAAAACAGACTTGGATCAGCAGCAGCGAGAATTTCTTTTAAATCAGCAAATAAAAACCATTCAGGATGAATTGGGTGGTAATCCTATAGAACAAGAGATTGCTGACTTAAAAGCGGCAGCAAAAGAGAAAAAATGGAATGAGGAAGTGTCCATGTTTTTCGATAAGGAAGTAAATAAACTTCATCGTTTAAATCCTGCAGCTGGTGAATATTCAGTGCAATTTTCATACTGTCAAACCTTACTTGATTTGCCATGGAATGAATATTCAACTGATAATTTCGATTTAAAACATGCTGAAAAAGTTTTGGACGAAGATCATTATGGTCTTGAAAAAGTGAAAGAACGCATCCTTGAGCATTTGGCAGTCTTGAAATTGAAGAATGACATGAAGGCACCAATCCTTTGTTTGTATGGTCCTCCTGGAGTTGGGAAAACGTCTCTGGGAAAATCAATCGCAAGGGCACTAGACCGAAAATACATTCGGATGAGTTTAGGTGGTTTGCATGACGAATCTGAAATTCGTGGACATAGGAAGACCTATATTGGTGCAATGCCAGGGCGAATCCTTCAAAATATTAAAAAGGCTAAAACATCAAACCCTGTTTTTATTCTTGATGAAATTGACAAGGTGTCTAAAGACTTTCATGGCGATCCTGCCTCTGCATTGTTAGAGGTTCTTGATCCTGAGCAAAACAGTGAATTCCATGACAATTATGTTGAGGTTGATTATGACCTCTCAAAAGTAATGTTTGTTGCCACAGCAAATTCATTAAGCACAATTGCTCCTCCTTTGCGTGACCGATTGGAGCTGATTAATGTTAATGGGTATATTGTTGAAGAAAAGATTGAAATTGCTAAGCGTCACCTAATACCAAAACAGCTTGAACTTCATGGTGTACTTAAAAAGCAAGTTAGCTTTTCAAAAGAAGTAATTGAGCGTATTGTAGAGCATTATACCAGAGAGTCTGGCGTTCGTGAGTTAGATAAAAAGATTGCAAAAGTTGTTCGTCGCATTGCTAAAAAAATTGCTTTTGAGGAATCATTCAATAAGAAGCTGGATAAGGATGATATTCGCGAATATCTAGGTGTTATTGAGTACAATCGTGAAACATATCAGGGAAATGAAATACCGGGTGTTGTAACAGGCTTGGCATGGACTGCCCATGGAGGTGAGATACTTTTTGTTGAGTCAAGCATTAGTAAAGGGAATTCAAAATTGACATTGACAGGAAATCTAGGCGATGTGATGAAAGAATCCGCAGTGTTGGCTTTGGAATATCTTAAATCTCATACCGAAGAATTTGAGATTAAGTCTGAAGTTTTTGATAAAAATAATTTTCATATTCACGTTCCTGAAGGTGCGATTCCAAAAGACGGACCATCAGCAGGGGTTACCATGGTATCATCGTTAGCTTCTGTTTTAACAGGTAGGAAAGTTCGTAAAAACATTGCCATGACAGGCGAAATTACCTTGCGTGGGAAAGTTCTTCCGGTGGGAGGTATCAAAGAAAAAATTCTAGCAGCTAAACGAGCCGGAATCAAGGAGATATTACTTTCTGAAAGTAATAAGAAAGACCTTGAAGAAATAAAAGATGTGTATATAAAGGGGCTTAAGTTTAAGTTTGTAAAAACAGTTAGCGAACTTTTAGAGTACGCTCTTTTGAAAAAATAATTAGTTTATTGGGAAGCAATTTAGTTTCTCGAAAAACGATAGACCTGTGCGGTTCAGAGGCTCTTCAATACTGATGTCCTTATGCTGAATCACACAGGTTTTATTTTTGCGCTCAATTCGTCTCAGAAATTGTAAGTTGATGAATGAAGATCTGCTAATTTTCACAAAACTTGGGGAATCAATTTTTGCTACAATTTTAAATATGCTCATGGTAATTACTTCTGAATTCCCATCTGTTGTATAAACCAAGGTGTTGACGTTTTCAATCCGTAATAACATGATATCATCAGGATTAATCAAAATTATGCCAGCACGTGTAGGAAACTTAATTTTCGGATTGGATTTGTTGTTTTTTACAAAAATATCCATCCGACGTTCGAGTCCCTTACGTTTATTATTGGTCTTTAGCCTGTTTATTACCGAGATTAATTCTTCTGGTCCAAATGGTTTTACGAGGTAATCTAAAGGTCTAACTTTTAATGCTTCAAATGCATATTCAGAATAAGCTGTTGTGAAAACAATTTCTGTATTTAGCTTTTCTTCTTTAATCATTGTTGCAACTTCAATTCCATCAATATCGGGCATGTCGATATCTAAAAATACCAGATTTGGCACTTTCTTTTTAATGAGCTTAATCCCTTTTCGTGGGTTCGAAGTCTTGTCAAGTATTTTGATTTCGTGAAAAGGTTGCAGGTAAATTTCCAGCAATGAAATTGCCTCTTCCTCGTCATCAATAATTATAGCAGTAATTTTTTCGTCAATCATCTTAAACCTCCTATATACTCATTTTGCAAAGAATTTTAATTTGCTTTGCAGCCCCTCGCAGCTTAATTTCCTTATTATTTGCAAGCAAAGTACATGAATTGTCGCTACGGCTAACTTTCCAAAGTTTATCCATATTGATTAAAGCTGAACGGCCAATTCTGAAAAAACGATATTCTTTTAATAGCTTCTCTATTTTTGAAATATACGTATTGGCAATCTCTACATTGCCATTTGAAAGGTGGATGTCAGTATAAGCTCCCTCTGCAGCACAATAAATTATGTCACTAGGATCAATTAATATATGACTGTTTATAGATGAAATTTTAAGTTTTAATGGGTTGTCAAGATCTACTAGAACTTTATCAAGCTTTTCGTTGATGTTCAAGTCTTTTTTTACTCTGTATTTTTCTACCAGTTTGTGTAATTCTTTTTCGTTTACTGGTTTGAGTAAAAAATCAAAAACTTGGTTTTTAATTGCTTTGATAGCAGCATCTGGATAGGCACTTATAATAATTATATTTGTTTCCAGGTTGCGTTTTCGTATTAATTCAATAAAATCAATGCCTGATTTCCCGGGCATTATGATATCTAATAAAACAATATCTGGATTAACATCTATAAACTTATAAAGACCGTCTTCTGCATTCTTCGCTTCATGTACTTCCTTAATACCCGAGTTGCTTTTTAATAAATAATTAAGCAAATCTCGGTCAGGTTTTTCATCTTCAACGATGAGAGCTTTTAATTTAATTTTTTTCATTCAAGGATGGTTGATCAAAAACAAATTTACCAAAAAATAAATATAAAGTATTATTTTGATCATTCAATTTGTTGAAAGTCCCATTTATTAAGAGTGTTGTGTCATCTGCTGAATTATTTGTTTATTGATTTTTAGTTGATAATCAGTGTGATTTTACTTATGATACGTTCATCTTATTTCAATATTATATTTCTGCAGGTTTATTTCTAAATAGAAATTATGAAACTTTTAGAGTTGAATGATCATCGAATTACTGCTGAAAATGATAATTTGGGTTTGTATAGATCTAACACAATTCATTCAGATCTGATGTGTTAGGTAACTTTGGAAGACCAAATTGTAAACATATAAAAGTATTAATTTCAGTTTTAGGCTGAGAATGTTACGATTAATCCAATATATTTGTAAAAAAAGCAACAGTTATGATACAAGTTCAGGGCCGGGCACGGAACATTTTATTGGTAGTTGGAACACTTCTGATATTGTTTTTGATTTGGTACTTCAGTTCAATAATTACTTATATTCTAATTTCTGCAGTCTTATCCCTGATTGGCCGGCCTGTTGTACGCTTTCTTTCTGGATTAAAGGTTTGGAAGTTTTCGGTTTCAATGACATTTTCAGCTTTTGTAACCTTAATCTTATTCTGGATTTTCTTTATTGGTTCATTCCGATTTTTGATACCACTTCTTTTTAATGAATTTGAACAGCTTTCCACTATTGATTTTCAAACTATACTGGAAGTTGTTGAAAAGCCAATTCAGGAATTAATGGCAATTGCTGGTAGAGATGTACCAACAGAGGGAAGTGGATTTAGTGGAATGTGGAAAGAGCAACTGTCTGAAATTGTTGATGTTTCGAAACTTTCCGATGTGTTTGGTTTTATTGCCGGAACTATTGGTGAGTTATTTATCGCATTCTTTGCTGTCTCATTTATAACATTTTTCTTTTTGAAAGATGAGAACATGTTTAAAGATGGTATTATATTGTTTGTGCCATCTGATTATGAAGAGAAGGTGGCGAAAATTTTGCATTCAATTTATAACCTGCTCAGGCGCTATTTTATTGGTTTGATGTTTGAAGTTACGATGGTTGGATCCTTGGTTTGTCTTGGATTGACTATCGTAGGTATTGGTTTCAACCATGCTGTTGTAATTGGTTTATTCTGTGGAATGTTTAATGTTATACCATACTTGGGACCATGGATGGGGGCAACTGTTGGATTGCTTATTGGTATTGCTATTAATGTTAATGCCGATTTCATGAGCTATACCTTGCCAATATTAGGTTTTATGCTGTTGGTGTTTGTCATCGTTCAGGTTATTGATAATATTCTGTTCCAGCCTTTAATTTATTCCAGTAGTGTAAAGGCTCATCCGATTGAGATTTTTCTTGTAATTATGGCCGCAGGAAGTTTAGCTGGCATTCTTGGAATGATCCTCGCCATTCCTGCTTACACAATTGTTCGGGTTGTTGCAAAAGAGTTCTTAGACAACCTGAAAATCGTTCGAAAGCTCACGGAAAATTTAGAATAATTAATAGATTTTCTCTATTCAAATTTTCTCCAAATAGCTATTGTTTATCTTCGTGAATCCTTCTTCTTAGTTGATTCTGTTCAGATTCAATCACTTATGAATATGTTGTGGGCCTTAATTATTTAGCACATTAAGCATGGGCTTTTCTGTTTTATATTTTTTATCTTGTAAGTGAAAACCTTCAACTCAAAAGATTGTTAATTCTGGTGAGTTGCGAAATCCTGGGTCAAAAAAACTTACAAACAGCTAAAGAATGAAACTTGACTTGCCTTTTATACCTGCTAACAGGTTATTGTTATCGGTTTTTTTCATTGTCTTTCTTTTTACATGTCAGCTGCCTTTATTAGCCGCTTCCGAAAATTCACATGGATCTGATCATGGAATTTCACATGCTGATGCAAGGAAAGGTGAACGTTTCTTTAGAGGCTTACTGCCTTTTGATGCTAAGCACGAATCTTGCATTTCTTGTCATAGTTTAACTGTTGCAGATACACTTAACTGGAATCCTTCGGGATGGGATATTGCTGAAAAATATATTGAAAAAGATTTTGCATCCTTCAAAGCAGTTGTTATGAATGCCTCTATTGGCAAAATGGCTGAGGTTCATCAAAACTTTGAAATTGCAGATGAAGACCTTAAAAAGGTTAAAGTTTATCTGGATGATTTAGCAATGAAGGGACCTAGTCCTTTATTGCCGAGCATAAAGAACCTGATTATTTTTATTTTCCTTGGACTTCTTATCACTTGGGCATTATTGGAACTGATTTTTCTTCGAAATATTAGATATCGTTTTGTCCCAGTATTGATTCTCGTTACTGCTTTAGGGTTTCAGGTTAAAATGATGGTTGATGAAGGCATCAAGTTAGGACGCTCACAGGGTTATGCTCCTGATCAACCCATTAAGTTTTCACATAAAGTACATGCCGGTGAAAATGGCATTGATTGTAAATATTGTCACCACACTGCAGAACACAGTAAATCAGCAGGTATCCCATCAATGGATCTTTGTTTGAATTGCCATGTGCTTATTCGCGAAGGAAGTAATTCCGGCAAGTTTGAAATCGCTAAAGTGATTGATGCTGTTGAAAACAAGAAGCCTGTAGAATGGGTGAGATTGCACAACCTTCCCGATCATGTGTTTTTTAGTCATGCCGTTCACGTAGGTGTTGCCAAGTTGGACTGTAATAAGTGTCATGGGAAAGTTGAAGAGATGGATTTGATGACTCAGCACGCTGACCTGTCAATGGGATGGTGCGTGAATTGTCATAGGGAAACAGACGTTAAATTTACAGAAAACGGCTATTACGAAACCTTTGTGAAGCTTCACAAAGAGTTGGATGCTGGTGATTTGAAAAGCATTAAAGCTGAAGATATAGGAGCCAATGATTGTATGCGTTGCCATTATTAAGAATATTCATATTGAAAAAAGATATTGAATGAAGACCTATTGGAGAAGTCTTGAAGAACTGGAAGATCCGAAAGCTTTGCGAATTAGTGAAGCCAGAGATGAAGCCAGACAAAAAAGCTTATTATATAAGGAAAAAGCGGCTAGCGGAAATTCCAGGCGGGATTTTCTAAAAACACTTGGTTTTAGTGTTGCTGCTTCTGCTATTGTTGCCAGTTGTAAACGTCCGGTGGATAAGGCAATCCCTTACCTGGTAAAGCCTGAAGAAATCAATCCTGGTAAAGCCAATTATTATGCTTCTTCGTATTTTGATGCTAATGACTATTGCAGTGTGGTGGTTAAGGTTCGGGAAGGACGACCTATTAAAATTGAAGGCAACGAATTGAGCTCAATTTCTCAGCAGGGAACAAGCGCACGAGTACAGGCTTCAATTCTGAATTTATACGATGGTGCTCGCTATAAACATCCACAACTAAAAGGAAAAACAACTTCGTGGGAAGAGGCAGATAAAGCTATTCAATTGGCTTTAAGTGAAATCTCAGGGAAAGAAGGTAAAATTGCATTGCTGACTTCCACCATTATTTCTCCATCAACTAAAGTAATTATTCAGGAATTTTTAAATAAATATCCTTCTGCGGAATGGATTCAGTACGATGCAGTTTCTGCTTCAGGTATTCTAAATGCAAATTTG
Organism: uncultured Sunxiuqinia sp.; assembly: GCA_965372405.1. GTDB lineage: Bacteria > Bacteroidota > Bacteroidia > Bacteroidales > Prolixibacteraceae > Sunxiuqinia. The sequence goes on along the minus strand of CBDVCE010000021.1, from coordinate 42,738 downwards.
AAGAGTTTTGGTCAAAAAACCATTCCTGATTATCGAATTGATAAATCACAATTGGTGGTTAGTTTTGGTGCTGATTTTCTTGGAACCTGGCTGTCTCCAGTTGAATTTACAAAACAATATACATCACGAAGAAAGTTAGATGATGGGCAAAATGATATGCTTCGGCATTATCAGTTTGAGTCGGCTATGAGCTTGACCGGATCAAATGCAGATGTACGTTTCCCAATCAAACCATCAGAAGAAGCTGGAATTGTTTTGGCATTATACAATGCAATTGCAAAAGTGAAAGGCGCTGAAACTTTTTCAGGTTCAAAATCAGCCGTTGATGTGTCATCATTGGCTGAAGAACTTCTTCAGAATGAAGAGAAATCAATTGTGATTTCGGGGAGTAATGATGAAAATATTCAGTTGCTGGTTAATGGAATTAATCAGCTACTCGGCAACTTCGAAAATACGATTTTATGGAGCTCAGCTTTGTTGACAAAACAAGGGGTGGATGAAGAAATAAATTCGTTGATTGAGGAGCTAAAAGCTGGGAAAGTGAATGCTCTTTTAGCATGGGGAGTTAATCCGGTTTATGATCATCCTCAAGGAAAAGATATTGAATCAGCAATTGAGAAGCTGGAACTTTCGGTTTCTTTTGCTGAACGAAAAGATGAAACTGCTAAAGCTTGTCAATTTGTTCTTCCTGAGCCAAATTATTTAGAATCGTGGAGTGATATGGAACCAAAAGCTGGCTTATTTAGTTTGGGGCAGCCAACCATCTCGCAATTATTTGATTCCAGAAATGTTCAGGAAAGTTTGTTGAAGTGGACTGGTGGAAGTGAAGTCACTTATCGTGATTTTATCAAACAGCAGTGGGAGGAAAACCAATTTGCAAAACAAACAGAATTTACAGATTTTCGCATGTTCTGGAATACCACTTTACAAAAAGGGATTTTTGAACCAGGCACATCGGTTGAGGCAGTATATAATTCTGATGGTATAGTTGAAGCTGCGAATAAACTTCCCACCGTAAAACAAGGTGTAGAAGTTATACTTTACGAAAGTATTGCCCTTGGAAATGGTAAATACGCCAATAATCCATGGTTGCAGGAATTACCTGATCCGCTTGCGAAGATTAGCTGGGATAATTATGCCTCTGTTCCCGTTGCTTTTGCCGAAGAAAAAGGATTAACCAATGAAAGTGTTATTACAATAAATGGATTGGAAATGCCTGTCTTTATTCAACCAGGCCAAGCCAAAGATACCATTGCTGTTGCTTTAGGATATGGACGAACATATGCAGGTAAAGTAGGAGAGCAGATTGGGGAAAATATGTTCGAGTATGTTTCAGCTGAAAATGGAGCGCGAAAGTACTTTATTGAAAATGCTGATCTTGAGATCGTCGAAGGTAAAACTTATCCTTTGGCTCTTTCTCAAACTCATAATTCAATGGAGGGAAGACCTATTGTTCGTGAAACAAATCTTGATAAGTATTTGATAGATCAATCTTCCGGAAACGAGTTACATAAAGAAGTCGCAAAACATCATGTGTCACTTTATGAAGAAAAAGATTTTAAAGGACACCACTGGGGCATGGCCATTGATTTGAATTCATGTACCGGTTGTGGTAATTGTGCAATTGCTTGTCAGGCTGAAAATAATATTCAGGTAATTGGTAAGGAAGAAGTTCGCAATAGACGGATTATGCACTGGATTAGAATTGACCGTTATTATTCTGAAGATCCTGCCAATCCGGAAGTATCACATCAACCAGTGATGTGTCAGCATTGTGACAATGCACCTTGTGAGAATGTTTGTCCGGTAGCTGCAACTCCTCACAGTGATGAAGGATTGAATCAAATGGCTTACAACCGCTGTGTGGGGACTAAATATTGTATTAACAACTGTCCTTATCGTGTTCGTCGTTTCAACTGGTACCAGTATGTAAACAACGATAAATTTGATTACAATGCCAATAATGAACTGGGAAGAATGGTTCTTAACCCAGATGTAACAGTTCGTTCGCGAGGTGTAGTTGAAAAATGTTCAATGTGTGTTCAACGCATTCAGGAGAAAAAGCAAGAAGCAAAACTGGCTGGAAGAATGATTGAAGATGGCGAAATTAAGACTGCCTGTCAATCTTCTTGTCCCGGGAATGCAATTGTGTTTGGTGATTTGAACAATCCGAAAAGTAAAATCAGCAAGATGTTCAAGGATGAACGTAATTACCATTTATTGGAAGAGTTACACACATTACCATCAGTAGGATATTTAACTAAAGTCAGGAATAAAGCCTGATTGATAAAATAAACTTGACTCTATGTATAATACAGAAGTAAGAGGAAAGCTTATAACAGGGGATAAATCCCTGAAGCAGATTTCAAAAGAAATTTTAGCTCCAATTGAAGCTAAAACACCAACATGGTGGTACATTGCATTATTTGTTAGCCTGGCAATGTTTGGCTGGGGATTGTATTGTAAGTATGTTACCATTACGGTAGGAGTTGGAACCTGGGGAGTAAACAACACCGTTGGCTGGGGTTGGGCAATCATCAACTTTGTATGGTGGATTGGAATTGGGCATGCCGGAACGGCATTCTCTATTTTCCTTCTAATTCTTCGTCAGAAATGGCGTACGGCAATTAACCGGGCAGCAGAGGCAATGACCGTCGTAGCTGTTGCGTGTGCCGGACTTTTCCCATTGTTACACATGGGACGTCCTTGGTTATTTTTCTTCGTCTTCCCATATCCAAATACGCGTGGGCCACTTTGGGTGAATTTTAACTCACCATTGTTTTGGGACTTCGTTGCAATTTCTGCTTACCTGCTTATTTCAGCAAGTTTCTGGTATTTTGGTATGGTTCCTGATTTTGCAACCATTCGAGATACCGCGAAATCAAAAATTAAAAAGGCTGTTTATGGCTTCTTTGCATTTGGTTGGACTGGGTCATCCAAAGAGTGGCTACGATTTGAAGCATTGAGCTTTGTTTTGGGTGGAATCGCTGCGGTATTGGTCGTTTCTGTTCACTCCATTGTATCAACTGACTTTGCTGTTTCTGTTGAACCCGGCTGGCACACTACTCTTTTTCCTCCATACTTTGTAGTTGGAGCAATCTTCTCTGGTTTTGCAATGGTTCTTACGCTTGTAACACTGATGCGTAAGCTTTATAAAATGAATGATTTCATTACCGATTCTCATATGGACGCAATTTGTAGAATATTGGTGTTTATCTCACTAATAATGGGAACTGCTTATTTAACTGAGATCTTTATGGCCTGGTATTCTGGATCGGAATATGAAATGTATACTTTTTTCCGAAATCGAATAACGGGTGATTACGCACTTCAGTTTTGGGCAATGTTTATTTTCAATGCAGTTGTCCCTCAATTTTTCTGGTTTAAAGCTGTTCGTCGCAGGATATGGATAGTTTTTATCATTTCAATTTTAATCAATATAGGAATGTGGTTTGAGCGTTTCAATATTGTTGTTACATCACTTACGAAAAATTACCTGCCAGCTAACTGGGCAACTTATTCGCCTACAATTATTGAGATTGGCTTTTTTGTTGGAACACTTGGAATGTTCTCAGCAGGTGTGCTCTTGTTCTTCCGTTACATACCAATGATCGCAGTATCTGAGGTTAAAAGTGTAGCGAAGTTTGATAAACCGATGGAACTTAAAGAACATCATAACGAATAAATTATGGTTGGTGTATTTGATAACGAATTTGATTTGGTTGGAGCTTTTGACAAAGTAAAAGCCAAAGGTGTGAAGATTAATGAGGTTTACACACCATATCCCATTCATGAAATTTTAGAAGGAATGGGCAATAAAACCCGTATCACCCATGCAGCCTTCTTTTATGGTTTGTTTGGTGCTGTGGCCGTTATGGGCGGTATGTATTATGCGGCCGTAATTAGCTGGCCACTTAATTTTGGAGGAAAGCCTTTTAATACCTTCCCTTCGTTTTTTGTAGTGACCATAGTAGCTACCATTTTAATTATTACGTTGCTGACTCTATTTACCTTTTCGATCCGAGCTAAGATTTTTCCAGGGAAAGAGGCGAAAATTGTTGATATCCGTGCAACGGATGACAAATTTGTGATGGTAATTGAATCGGACGATAAAGACATTGAGAGTTTACTGAAAGAAAACGGGGCATCCGAAGTTTATTAAAGAACCTGTTCAAACAAGAATATGATGAACCTAAAACGTGGAATACAATTTTTAGCTTTAGCAGTTTTGATAATTACCTTATCATCTTGCGATCATAACCGGAACAATCCGGGATGGCAGTATTTTGATGACATGGTGACTTCTCCTGCTTATGAAAGCTACACGGCGAACCCAAATTTTAAGGATGGTAAAACCATGCAAACAAATATTGAGGGAACAATTCCCCGAGGGTTTATGCCTTACATGTATATAAAAACCGATGAAGATCGAATGCTGGCAGGGCAGTCACTTGAAAACCCATTATTAGCTACACCCGATAATATGGAACGTGGTAAAATGGTATATGATATTTACTGTTCAAGTTGCCATGGGGCATCAGGAGATGGACAGGGGCAACTTTATACATCAAAGAAATATCCATATCCTCCAGCAAATCTGTTAACTGATAAAATACGGATTGCACCTGATGGTGAAATCTATCACGTGATTTCGGTTGGTTGGGGAGTAATGGCTGAACATGGTTCAATTATATTACCAGATGACCGGTGGAAGGCTGTTTTATACATTAAAAACGAATTGCATAAGAACTAACGAAAGGCAAAATATATAGCTTATGGAAGAAAGATTTGTCGTACCTCAAAAACTAAAATACATTGCTTACGGATTGATCGCTATTGGCGTCATCTCTTTGACTGTTGCTTTTCTGACTGATCCTGTAAGAGGATGGGCGAACTACCTGCTCAACAATTTTTACTTTGTTTCGCTGGCTGTTGGAGCTTCTTTTTTTATCGGCATTCAATATATTACTCAGTCAGGGTGGTCAGCAGCTTTTAAACGTATTCCTGAAGCCATGTCGGCATATCTGCCATTTGCAGCGGTGCTTTTTATTGTCTTGCTTTTTGGGGTTCATTCACTTTACGAATGGTCTCATGAAGAAGCGCTTGCTACTGATCGGCTAATTCAGCATAAATCTCCTTATCTTAATTTCCCATTTTTTGCAATTCGGATAGTCGTGTTTTTTGCCCTTTGGATTTTACTCACTAAAATTATGCGTAGGGTTTCGCTTAAAGAGGATATGGAAGGGGGAATTGCTCATTTTCATCGCTCTGAACATCTTTCGAAGATTTTCATTTTTGTGATTGCAGTTACTTTTTCTGCTTTTTCGGTTGATATGATTATGTCGCTTGAGGTACATTGGTTTAGTGCACTTTTTGCTGCCAAAGCTTTTATAGCAGCTTTTTTACATGGCTCTGCAGTCATCACTTTAATTGTTATTCTATTGAATAGGGCAGGTTATTTAAAAGTCATGAACCGTTCTCATTTACATGATTTTACCCGTTACATGTTTATGCTTTCAATTATTTGGGGTTATTTCAATTTTTCACAGTTTATGTTGATTTGGTATGGGAATATTCCGGAAGAAACTGCATTTTATGTACACCGTTGGCATGGTGCATTTAAGGTTTTGTTTTATGTGAACATTGTGCTGAACTGGGCAGTGCCTTTCTTTTTTCTAATGCCACGTAAAAATTCTCGTACACGCATTGTGATGGTGCCAGTAATCATCTTACTAATCATTGGTCAATACACTGAATTGTATTATGAGATATGGCCGGCTACCGTTCACGAAGCCAAATTTGGATTAATTGAAGTAGGGACATTCCTTGGGTTTGTTGGATTATTTGGCCTTGTTGTTATGACTTATCTTGCTAAAGCAAACCTTATTCCTAAAAATCATCCTTATTTACAAGAAAGCATCCATCATCATTTTTAAAATATTTCTTAAATCATATCGATATACAAGGGCTTTACTTAAATGTGAAGCCCTTCGTTTTTTCAGAAAGTCCTTGGGTGATGCGGATTCTATCCGCATTATATAATTCAGCGAATAAAATTCGCTGCACCCGTATTTGTTGTATTTAACTTTCATTTCTGTTGGTGATCTCCTGGAATCACACCAGCGTTACTCAGCTAAAATTGAAATGCAGGAAATTATTTCCGTCTAAAAAACGCCTTTTTTAACCTTCCCCATCAAAATATCCCCCTGCAAATTCTCGAAAACCACTCATAAAGAGTAATTCTATCGAACATAAAACAGCTAAAAAAGACCGTTCATGTCAAAAAAAGGCATGTTCCCCATGAATATGGGGGTGTTCATATATTTTACTAAATATTATTTTAATGATAAATTCTGATTTCGTAAATTTATTACAGCCTTAATTCAAGAATAGGAATGGAAATCAATCGGTAGCACAATACCAACCACTTTTATATTCAAACTGGATAAACAATATGTTTTCCGTTGAATAATAAGGGTGAATATCAGAAAGTAAGGAGGAGCTACAATTCGTAGATCCTCCTTACTTTCATCAGGGAGTCATCTACATTTTGTAGATGCTCCAACAAAGCAGCATTGATCATCTACGTTTTGTAGATGCTTCAGCAGAACAGTGGAGAACGATCTACAAATTGTTGAAGCTTCCCGGAAACACATTTGGGAAATCTACAAAATGTAGAAGGAGCAACGGGAGAAGATAGTAAAAGTGACCATTTTAATAATATCAACCCTAAAGCAATTGTTATGGAAACACTCGAATTCATTGAAATATGGTATAATATAAAAAGAAGGCATTCCTCTTTAAATTATCTTTCACCAACAGAATATGCTTATTCTATTTCTTTGCCATCGATCGTTTCTTAATAAAAGCCAGTCTGCGTTCTGACGAGTTATTTTTGCTGACCTTAGTTTTTTCATCAAGCTTAATTACAAATATTGTATTCTTCTCTGGGTTCTGAAGAATAGAAACTTCAACTAATGATGCTTCGTAGCCATTGTGACTAATTAATATTTTTGACGAATCATGAGGTAGATTCCACAATCTGAATTCACCCTTGTGATTGGTTATTGTTCCAATCCCCAAATTGTTATTCTCAAGGCTGATATTTACTCCTGTAAGAGGTTCAAGGGTGTTCTTGTCGACAACCTTACCCTTAATGTTCATTGTTTGCCCACTTCCTGCGTTGGTTAGCAGGCAAGAGATGAAGAAAAAAGTTAAAAAAATGGGAACTGTTTTCATGGCTGTTTTCTTGTTTCTATTTATTTAGACAAGAAAACAGCCAAAAAGGTTGCCTTAGATACGTTAAAAATTTCTTTTAAAATCGTAAGAACTATTCTTTTAATATTTGAGTTACAAATTCTTGAAACTTTGTATTGGGTTCGCCAAGGAGCTGCCAGGTTTTATCAGCAACAAATTTTTCCTTAAAATTTGCGTAGTAGTTTAGTAGTAATCCAAAGCGTCCCATTTCTTCAGTAATAGGCTTTTTTATTATTTCAATCTCAGGATTATAAACTTCAAGAAAGCGTTTGGCAGCTTTTTTAAAGGTAAATGATTTGTTTCCCTGTACTGCAAAGTCCTGATTAAATGCAGCCTGATTCCCAATAGCTTCTGTAATCTGATCTGCAAAATCGGAAGTGTTTGTCCAATAAAAAGCTTGTTTATCATTACCGTAAACAACAAACTTACCATCTTTAATAAACCAAGGTAAGGCATTTAAAAACCAAGTTGGATGAAAGATGGTGTATGCAAAACCTGATTCCTTTATTAATTGGTGACCAATAGAGCGTACTTCATTGGCATCATAAACTTCTCCTTTGGTATTGAATTCTGGATACAAAGCTCCAATACCTGAGATTTTAAGTATTTGTTTTAGAGGGGTTCCTTTTGCGGCCTCTAAAATATTTTTGATACCATCAATTTCAGGTACAAATTTATCGTTTGGTTCATGAACAGACAAATTTAAGTATAGATATTCTGTTCCTTGTAAGGCATTAGCCAGTGATTCTTTATCAGCTAAATCAGCAACCAATATTTCTGTCCCTTCTGGAAGAACTTCTTGAGCTTTCTCAAAGTTTCGAACAATAGCAGTTATTTCCACTCCATTATTATGTAAGCGAGAAATAATGGGGATTGCTAACTTTCCTGTAGCTCCAATAATTGTAAGTTTTCTGTACATATTATTCCGTTACTTGTGGCTTTTATTTAATCACCTTATAGCCTCTTTTTTCAATGGCTTTTGCAATTTGCACTTTATCAGTCTTAGATGGATTGAAGACTACAATTGTTGTTGAGTCTTCATGATTCGCAATTACTTTAGAAATCCCTTCCAGGCTATTTACACCTTTTTGTATTGACATTTCACAGTGATCACAAGTCATTCCTTCAACCTGATATACAATTTCAATGGCTTCAACTGTTGGTTCTTCCACCTTCTTTATTTGCTTTGATGTGCAAGCAAAACCTATAATGGTAATTAATAATATAAGAAATGTTGAAATTTTCATAGTTGTTAATTGAATAAAGGGTTAAGTATTTTTTCACTATCATTTCCTGCTTCGCCCATTACAGCTTTTACGTTTCCTCCCAATAGTTTTGACAATAATCCCGCATTCATACGGGCAACATATGTTTTACCATCACTTTTTTCATAAATGGCTACTCTACATGGCATCATTGCCGAAACATGTTTATCGGGATCACTATCAAGAATTCGAACAGCAATATCTGGTTTGCAAATGGAGAAAACTTTTACTGGTTTTACAGAAAAGCCATGTTTATCCATTGTTGCCTGTAAATCGTAGTGGTGAGGCATTGCCCACTGATTTTCTTTTGTTGATTCAATAATCATTTCAGTGGTTTTGTCGAAATCATATTTACTCTCAGAAACAGTAAACATCATCTTTGGGGCTAAAAAAAGAGCGATTAATACAGTCAGGATAACACCTGTAATAAGTCCAGTTAAAAACATAGTTCCTTTATTTTTCATGGTTGATAGTAAAATATATTTTAAAATCTATATGCGTAAATAAAACGTTGACTTTTATCAAAAGTTCATCAACGGTGAAAGAGGCTATCAATGATTAAAGCAATCATCATAAATAAGTATAGGAAATTTAGTTTGAAGAATGTTTGGCGGGCGTGTAGATTCTTCTTTACCAGTAATTGCATGGTGGTTGAAAATAAAAGGTAGAAAATATAAAAAATAAGGATGAACATGGCAGTACTTCCTTCAATTACTATTAAAGCAATGAGCAGGGCTGAGGCTATGGTTGCCAAAATCCAGGTGTAGCTAAGTCGTTTTATTTGATTTTCTGAAAAAATGTCTGTTAGTGTTGGGTAGTTTACCAATTTATATTCTTTTCCAAACATGAGCAGGAGCAACCAGAAATGTGGTATTTGTCCGATGAAAAAGAAAGTTGCAACCCAGAATATAGTTGGATGTGTAAGGGAACCTCCTGCAGCCAACCATCCAATATAAGGTGGCAGTGCGCCCACCAGAGACCCGGGAACAACAGCAAATGCCGAGTATTTTTTCAAGGGGGTGTAAAGTGCATTGTATGAGATTAAAGTAGCTACACTTGTAATTAGAGCAGCTAATGGGAAATGAAGAAAAAGAACCCAGCTACCCAAGAAAAAGTAAGCAATAAAAACCCAAACGGCAAAAGCTGGTGATATCTGACCAGATGGAATTGGGCGCTTTTGTGTTCGGGGCATTAGAGCGTCAATTTTGTGTTCTTGCCAATGGTTTATTGCCCCTGAACTACTCGACATTAAAAAAACACCAAGCATTAAATATAGTCCGGGAATATCAATTTTCCCCGTGATAAGTACATATCCGGTAAGAGCAGATAAAGCAATGGGCAAAGAAATACGTGCTTTGCCCAGTTGTAGTATAATTTTTAGGTATTGAAAAAAGCTCAATTTTGTCATCGTAAAGTTTTCAGGTACTCAATAATCTGACCCACTTCAACATCGGTAAGTTGCCCTTCGTACGGCAGCATTAGTCCTTTGTTAAATCCTTTCACCAAGTCAGTATTTGGATCGTAAATTGAACGGATCAGGTATTCATCATCTACTACAATTGTTCTATCTTCTTTGTTCGTCACAACAGTCTCTTCTTTTCCGTAGAGCCCTTTAAAGCTAGGGCCAACTAATTTGGAACCATCTAATGAATGACATGCAAAACATCCAATATTGGTCATAATACGCTTTCCTGCTGCTGTTGGTGAATCAACTGCAATTGCAGCAGTTTGAGTGGTGTCTACATACCATTTGTTAAAATCTTCTTGGGGCATAACCTTTACCCAGTTATACATGTATGAATGCTGTAGTCCGCAATATTCGGTACAGAACAATTCATACACTCCTTCTTTCTGCGGTTCAAACCACATGAATTTTTCTCTGCCGGGAACCACATCTTCTTTAACACGAAAAGCAGGAATGTATACTGAGTGAATAACATCCAACGAAATTAGATTTAGCTTAATTGGTTTATCCTTTGGAAGGAAAAGGGTGTCTGTCTTTTTTCCATTCTCATACTCAAAAGTAAAATTCCACATCCGGCCTATTACATTAATCTCGAAGCTGTCGTCGGGTGGATTTGTCATTGGTTTCCATCCAGCCCATCCGTAGTAAAACATGACCAATACCAAAATAGTAGGGATAACCGTCCAAATGATCTCAAGAGTGTGGCTTCCTTTGATTTGTGTTGCCTTTGGGTTCCGTTTATTGTTGTAACGATATATGAACCAGATCATGGTAGCTGTTAATCCAATCAGGAAAACAAAAGATATTCCAAGAATAACCAAGAATGCCCGATCTACACCGGTTACAAAATTAGAGGCTTGTGGTGATGCTAGTATATACATAGTCTTTTATCTGAAAGAATAGTCAAAAAATGTGATAATGATTACAGCGAAAAACACAGCAAAAACAAATCCAACCATTGCCTTTATGTAAGGCTTCTCATATTTTAGGTGCATAAAATATGTTAGTACTAAATATGATTTAACTGATGCCAGTAACAACGCTCCTGCAACGGTATAACTACCTAATTCAATATTGGTGATTCCAATTGACAAAAAGGTAAGTGAGACCAGAATCAGCAAAATAATAATGTAAGTGCTGTAAGGAACAATATGATGTTTTTCATTTTCCATAACTCATAAGAATTAAGTGATTAAGTAGAATAATGGGAAAAGGAATATCCAAATCAAATCAACAAGGTGCCAGTATAGACCAGCATTCTCAAGTAACGATGGTCGTTCTGGATGCACTCTTCCATTTTTAATTCGTGCCAATGCAAATCCCATAATAACCATTCCAACAATGATGTGTAATGCATGTAAGCCAGTCATCACAAAATACAATCCGAAGAATAATATTTCTCCCTGACTCATCTCTGCTTTCATATATTCTGATCCTGGAAAAATTCCATGATCAAACTTTATACCCCATTCAAAATATTTATTGATCAGGAAAAGTAAAGCCAACATCAAGGTAACCTCAAGTAATACAATCGTCATTGCTTTGTGTTTCTTCATCAGTGATGATGTTGACATTGCAATTGTCATACTACTCACCAGAAGGATAACTGTGTTTAATGCGCCAATAGTAACATTCAATTCTTCAGCTGCCATTCGAAAGGCTTCTGGATTCATGTATCGATAAACGGAATAAACAATGAAAAGCCCTCCAAACAGTAGCAGTTCTGTGAAAATGAAAAGCCACATCCCAATCTTTGATCCTTCAGGATCGTAATGTGCATCGTGGTGAATTACTTCTGACATAGGTATTTTGTTTTTTTAATATTCGTAAGGTCCGTCTTTTTCCCCGTAAACTGGAATTTCATCAAAATTCTCAACAGGTGGAGGTGATGGAACTGACCATTCGAGTGTCTTTCCTTTCCAAGGGTTTATTGTCGCAATTTCCCCGTTTTTAGCTGAACGGAAAAGATTAATTATAATAATAGCTAAACCAAAAGTCATTACCCATGAACCTAAAGTTGAAAGAATATTTGCTGAATGAAACTCTTCTAAATAATCGTAATAACGGCGTGGCATTCCTTGCATTCCCAAGTAAAACATTGGGGAGTATAAAGTTAGAAATCCGATGGTGAATGTAAGCCATCCAATATTTGCCCAACTTTTTTCGTACATGCGTCCATAAATTTTCGGAAACCAATAGTGTATTGCTCCCATAAATGAGAAACCTACACCACCAAAAACAATAAAGTGAAAATGTGCCACAACAAAGGCTGTATCATGTACATAAATATCAGTAGCAAGTGCTCCCAGTACAAGGCCTGATAGACCCCCAATCATAAAAATAAAGATGAAAGATGCAGCCCAGTAGAAAGGAGTTTCTAATTGAATGGAACCTTTGTACATAGTTGAAATCCAGTTAAACACCTTAATCGCACTTGGTATGGCAACTAAAAATGTTAATATAGAAAAAGTATATTGTGCAGTTCCACTCATTCCTGAAGTGAACATGTGGTGTCCCCAAACAAAGTATCCTACAAATGCAATTGCAAGTGTAGAGACGATAATTGCTTTGTAACCAAAAATATGTTTTTGAGAGAATGTTGGAATAATTTCAGAAATAGCACCCATTGCAGGCAAAATCATTACATAAACGGCAGGGTGTGAATAAATCCAGAATAAATGCTGATATAAGATTGGGTCGCCACCTAGGGCAGGATCGAAAACGCCAATGCCAAAAATTCGTTCAAGAGCAACCAATACTAGTGTAATTCCTATTACTGGAGTTGCCAATAACTGAATCCATGCAGTGCCATAAAGTGTCCATGGGAATAGTGGCATTTTTGTCCATTTCATGCCTGGTGCACGTAAGCGGTGAATGGTTACAATAAAGTTCAGACCAGTTAAAATGGAAGAGAAGCCTAATACAAAAGCTCCAAAAATTGCAGGTAACAAATTTGTTCCGGTTTTAAAACTATATGGAGCATAAAATGTCCATCCTGTATCAGGAGTTCCCGGACCGAAAATAATTGATGTAATTACCAAAATGGCTCCGGCAATGTATATATACCACGAAGCAAGATTTAATTTTGGAAAGGCAACATCTTTTGCCCCGATCATAATTGGCAGCATGAAGTTTCCAAACACAGCCGGCAATCCGGGAATCACAATCATAAAAATCATAATCACCCCATGAACGGTAAACACGGCATTATAGTCACTGGCTTCCATGATCGTTTTCCCAGGAGCAATCAGCTCTAGCTTCATGGCTAGCCCTAACACTACCCCGACTAAAAACAATACCATCATGGAATACATGTAGAGCATTGCAATACGCTTGTGGTCTGTTGATAAAATCCAGCTTAATATTCCTTTGTACTTCCCTTTGTATTCAAGGTAACTAACGTCTGTAGGGATTTTTGAAGTCGCTTGCATATTTTATTATTAGTTATTTTTTCTTTTAGGTTTGAAAATCAGAAATAGGAATATAACTACTGCAAAAAATAGTATCAGTATTCCGGCCACTTTCGTAACATTTAGCACGTAAGTTTGCCCTACCGGATCGTATGAATAACAAAACTGAAGTATTTTATTAATAGTTGGTCCACTTTTCCCTTTTGATGCTTCAATGATCGCCATTTTCCATTCAAAAGGTAAAAAGTATAAACCGTTTAAATAGCGTGTAATTTTTCCATTGGGGCTGATTACAGTAATAGATGCGGCATGTAAAAAATCATTTCCTGTGCGTTTGTATTTAAAACCAACAGCATTGGTTGCTTTGGCTATACTGGCACTATCCGAAACAAAAAACTTCCATCCTTTTGCAATCTGATCTTTGTTATTGATCAGGTTTAGATAATTTGTTTTTTTGCGATGTGCTAAATCCAATCCTTCAGACGGATCAAAACTAATGGTCAAAACCTGGTAGTCTTCCCCAGGAACTAAATCTGACCTATCCATCACTTCGGCAATGCCTTCCATTAACGGGCTGCAAATGCCTGGACAACGGAAATAAACAAAATTTAGAATTGTGGGCTTGTCAATCAGATCAGTCAAAACGACTTTCTGAGAATCTTCACCAACAACATAAATGTCAGTAGGCAGGAAATCATTCAAATGTTCAACAACTCCAATTTCCGGATCCTTGGACTCCTGATTAAAAACCGTTTGTTGTCCAAGCAAATTTGATTGGAGCAAAACGATGAATAAAATAATGATAATTTTAGGGCTGTGCCTCATATTATTTGACTTATGGTTTTATTTTATTCAAGCCTGGTACCTATTACTTTATCAACTATTACAAACCAAAAAAACATTCGAATGTTTAGAAAAAATCAATATAATCGATATTTTTTTGATGGTCCATTTTGTTGATTGTTTTTTTCTATTTCTATTGAATACTCAATGTACGATTTAATTTTTTCTTTTGTGATTACTATTCAATGTTTTAGTGACAACAACCTTCGTCTAAAGTTCTTTCAACCGGAGTCAGTTTTTCAACTTTTGGACTTATATATGGAATTCCCAAAGACAGTCCTCTTAGAATAAATAATATACCCAACAAGACGATAAAATAGGGAACAGCTTTTCGCATTCCGGTTCTTAGTTTTGTGCTAATTAGGTTTCCGGTTAATGAAACCAAAACCATCATTGGAATGGTTCCTAAGCCAAATAGAACCATGAACAGAGCACCTGAAACAACCTGATTGGTATTAATGGCTCCGGCAATGGCAACATAAACTAAACCGCAGGGAAGGAGTCCGTTCAATAACCCAATTCCTAGTAATGATTTGTATGATCGGTTTGAAAATAGTTTTCGTAAGTTGTTGATTAGTCTCCCGGCATACCCAGTAAGCAATGAATTAAGATTGATTTTTTGCTTGAAAAGATAGGGGAATAATACGCCGGCAATCATTATGATTCCCAAAATAATTGATGTCCATTGCTGAAATCCTGCGAGTTGAATACCATGGCCTAATAAACCAAAGAATACGCCCAGAATGCCATAAGTAACACTCCTCCCCAGATTGTAAATAATTGCTCCGGCTACTTTTGCAAAATGACTGTGGTTTTTTAATGGTAGTGAAACGGCAATTGGCCCACACATCCCAATACAATGGAAACTACCAATCAGGCCAATCGTCAATGGTGTAATCAGATCAAACATTATTGGTGCATTATTTCAAGTTCCTGGTAAAATTCTTTGTCTCCGGCTTTCCATTCAACTTTCACCTTATATCGCCCTCTAGTTAATTTATTAAGTGATATTTTTTGACTCAAATTTTCATTAAGTTTTAGTTGAATGTTAAAATCGTTTTCTGCATTAACGGCATTGTATAATTGAATAGTTCCTTCCATGATTTCATCCTGAAAAAGTGATGGAAAATGTAGCTTTAAATTTTTATTGGAGTAAACTATCTTTAGTTTTTCATCGAGTGAATTGGCATTTTGAATTTTGTCGATTTGTTGCTGATAATTTACAGCTTTCTGGTAATAATCTTTTTCAACCAGGGAAAAGTCCTGTTTGACTGCGATATAAACCAGCACTAACATTCCGGTTACCATAGTTGCAATGGCAATAACAATTCCGCCTCCCCAGTTAATTTTTAGTTTCATCTTTTATCTGTCTAATGAATTTGGTCCTACAAAGCTTGTGCTTAACTCTTCTAATAATTCATCATTAATGTAAATGGCTATTGTTAGATGTGTGTTTGAGCTTTGTAATAGATTTTTATTCAGTACGATTAATAAGTTTCGTTTAGCAACTTCGCCAACTTCAATATTTAGTTTATCTCCTAAAACTATTATTTTACCTTCCGGAGAAGTTAATTTCAAATCCATAAAAACCTGCTCATTGGTTTTATTGATCATTTGCAGATTGTACAAATTGCTGTATGCTTCAGTGCCGTATTCCTGAAACATAGTACCTTGAGAGCGAATGATTGTTGTTTCAACATCACCTCGATTCATAAATGAAAAGGTGACTACTCCCAGTAAAATAACCAGAACCACGGAGTAAGCAATTGCCCGTGCATTCATCAGTTTCTTCTTCGGATCTGAAATGGAATGTTCCGAAGCAAATCGAATTAGTCCTTTGGGCTTTTTAATAGCATTCATTACTGAGTTGCACGAATCAATACAAGCAGTGCAATTGATACATTCAAGTTGTGTTCCGTTTCGAATGTCGATTCCGGTTGGACAAACATCAACACATTTATGGCAGTCGATGCAATCTCCTTTGTCCTCATTCTTGCCTCTTCCTCTTGGTTCACCTCGAATATAATCGTATGCCACCACGATTGAGTTGGTGTCAAGTATTACTCCTTGCAATCGGCCGTAGGGACAAACCAGGGAGCAAACTTGCTCGCGGAAAGACGAGAAAATAAAATAGTGAGCAGCAGTAAAAGCAAGTACCACAATCAGGCTTGAGAAATTCGACCCAGGCCATCCAGCCATTAAAAGTTGAACTTCAGGATATCCTTTTATGTAGGAATAAAAAGTAATGATTGACCAAAATGAGATAGTGAAAAATAAAGTATGTTTTACGATTCGTTTGATCAATTTAATCGGGTTCATACCTTGTTGTGCAAGTTCCCGTTGTTTTTTGCGATCACCATCAATCAGATATTCGATTGGTCGATAAAGAAATTCCATGAACACGGTTTGTGGGCAAACCCATCCACAGAATATTCGTCCGTAGACAACTGTAAATAGGATGATGAAAACCAGAAGCGTAATAAAAGACAAAACCAATAAGTGAAAGTCTTGTGGATAAAAGGTGCTTCCAAATAGTACGAATTTTCGTCCAATGAAATTGAGGAAAATTAATGGTTCTCCATTTATTTTAAGGTGTGGAGCTAAATAAAGAAATAATAAAAGCGAATAAGCAACTACCCTCCGATAATTGTATAACTTCCCTTTAGGCATTTTGGGGAAGACCCAAACTCGTTCACCTTCTTTATCAACAGTAACTATCCTGTCACGAAAAGTGGCTTTCTGATAGTCCGTTGATTTTTCTTCAGCTTCCATTCTTGGTTTTTTCGAATAATGACTACTCGCTTGCAGTTTCGTCAACTACTTCTTCAGCCACTGGTTCAACAACCTGAATGTATTTTTCACCCTCTGCAGCTTTTTGGTTTGGAGGATTTGTTCCCAACAAACTATTTATATAGGTGATTACATCCTGAATAGCCGTTTCACTCAGCTGGTTTTTGTAAGAGATCATTCCCTTTTCAATAACACCACTAATAATAATCTTGTGCTGATCTTCCCTCGAACCACCATGAATCCAAAATTCATCAGTGAAGTTAGGACCTACGAGACCTTCGCCAAATTTACCATGGCAAACCGCACATATCTTTGTAAAGGTTTCTTGTCCACTTGCCATGATGTCGGCTTCAGTGCGGACTACAATAACCGTTTCTTCTCCTTCTGCAGGGTTTTCTTTTTCAAGTTCACCTCGGGCTTCAGCCATCTCATTTTGGTACTCGAGATCCTGAATGATACTTTCATCTTTAAAAACGAATAGTAAAATCAGGTATGCTGCGGAAAACACCATACTTGCGTAAAACAGATATTTCAACCATGGGGGAAGAGGGTTGTCCAGTTCCCTGATCCCATCAAAATCGTGACCGCCAATTAGCTTAACCTTTGTCACGTCATCAACTTCTTGTTGGTTATTATCGTGTTGTTTTTCTTCTTGTGTACTCATATGATTTCAATTTGATCGATCAATTCTGATTAGTGAACTGATCATTGAGTCATTAAATGTCATTTTATAATTCATCTTCAAGTGGGATGTTGCTATACCTTTCTAATTTTTCTTTTTTCATTTTTAAGGTATGTATTGTTACTAAAATGAAAAAGACAAAAAAGATAATAAATCCTCCAATGGCATAAAATTCTACACCTGAGATACTTTGTAAATGTTCTTTAATCATGATCTTCAGTTTCTTCTACCGCGGGTTTCATAATATCTGTTCCTAATCGCTGCATGTAGGCAATTAGTGCAATTATTTCTTTCGTGCTTTCAGTCTCAATACCTGCCTCGCGAAGGTTCTGTGCAATTTCATCAGCTTGCTTTCTTAAATCTTCATTGGCCTTGTGTTCGTAGTTTTCCGGATAAGGAACGCCTAGTTTCATCATGGCTCTGATTCGTGGAGCAGTTGATTTAAGGTCGATATCTTTTTTAGCTAACCACGGATATGGAGGCATGATAGAACCTTCATTCATCTTTTGGGGATCGATGAAATGGTTGTAATGCCAGGCATTCGGTTTGTACAATCTACCTGTTTTTACTCCTTCCCGAGCCAAATCAGGTCCTGTACGTTTTGATCCAAATTGGAATGGATGATCGTAAACAAATTCTCCAGCTTTTGAATATTCACCATATCGCTCTGTTTCTGATCGGAATGGACGGATCATTTGTGAATGACAATTGTAACAGCCTTCTTTTATATAGATGTCTCTACCGTGTAACTCTAATGGTGTGTAAGGTTGCACACTGGATATTGTTGGAATGTTTGTTTTGATCAAATAAGTAGGAACAATCTCCATGATTCCCCCAATTAGAATGGCAATGGTTGCCCAAATAAGGAAGCGGATTGGGTTACGTTCCAGGAAGCTGTGCCAGCTTTCAGAACTTGTCTTTTCTTTTGGCTGAGGTTTTAAAGCAGGTGCTTCAACTGCTTCTTCTTTTACAAAACTTCCAGATTGAGCCGTTTTAACAACATTGTAGATTAACAGGAAGATTCCAATTACATATAGTCCTCCACCAAATGCACGAATGGCATACATTGGAATTAACTGGTTAACTGTTTCCAAAAAATTTGGATACATTAAAAAGCCTTCTGGAGTAAATTGTTTCCACATTAAGGCCTGAGTAATACCACCAATGTATAATGGAATTGCGTAAAAGATAATGGCTAGCGTTGAAATCCAGAAGTGTACGTTAGCTAATTTTACGGAGTATAGTTTGGTCTTATATAATCTTGGGAATAACCAGTAAAGCATTCCAAAAGTTAGCAGTCCATTCCATCCCAATGCTCCAATATGTACGTGGGCAACTGTCCAGTCGGTAAAGTGACTAATTGCATTAACTGTTTTAAATGATAATAGCGGTCCCTCAAAGGTTGACATACCATAAGCTGTCAGTCCTACCACAAACATTTTCAGAATTGGATCTTTTCGAACTTTGTCCCAAGCTCCTCGAAGTGTGAGTAGACCGTTGATCATTCCTCCCCAACTTGGAGCCAGTAGCATTACGGAGAAGGTAGTTCCCAAAGCCTGAAGCCAGTCTGGAAGTGAGTTGTAAAGCAAATGGTGCGGTCCGGCCCAAATGTATATAAAGATTAATGACCAGAAGTGTACAATTGAAAGCTTATAAGAATACACCGGACGGTTAGCAGCTTTCGGTACAAAATAGTACATCAGCCCAAGAAAAGGGGTAGTCAGGAAAAATGCTACAGCATTGTGACCATACCACCACTGCACAAGAGCATCTTGAATACCAGCATAAACCGGGTAGCTTTTTAGCATGCTAAAAGGAAGTTCAATGGAATTAACAATGTGAAGCACAGCAACGGTTACCCAGGTGGCAATGAAAAACCAAATAGTCACGTAAATATGAGTAGTTCTTCGTTGCAAAATTGTTCCAAACATATTGATACCAAATACTACCCATACAAGAGTGATGGCAATGTCAATTGGCCACTCCAACTCGGCGTATTCTTTACCTGATGTATAACCTGCCAACAATGTAACGGCAGCCGAAACAATTATTAATTGCCAACCCCAAAAATGGATTTTCCCGAGTACATCACTAAACATTCGTGTTTTCAGCAAACGCTGCATCGAATAATAAACTGCGGTGAAGATTGCATTCCCAACAAAAGCAAAAATAACAGCATTGGTATGCACTGGCCGGGTTCTACCAAATGTGGTGAATTCCAGATTGAAATTCATTGCCGGGATAAAAATCTGCAAAGCAATCAGCAAGCCAAAAAGCAATCCTACAACTCCCCAAGCTAGTGTTGCAACAGCAAAATTGCGGGTAAGCTTGTTGTCATAGGCAAACTTCTGTAATTCCATATATTAAAATTTATTTGTTTTTTCTTCAAGAACCCTATCAGTCATGTTGTCTTTATCTTTTTCAGATGAAGGAATATTATCGTCGAATAAAATACGGACGGAAGGGGTGTATGAATCATCAAACTGACCAGTTCTTACTGCCCAGATAAAGGCAATAAGAAAAACGGATGCTACTAATATTCCAATAATAATGAGCAAAAACACTACTGACATAATTGTAGTTTAAGCTTAATGGTTATCGATAATGGTTTTTTTGTGTGAAAACATCACACCATAAATCAATTTGAAATAACAAGATTCACCAAACTTTGTTTTACAATTTAGCTATTTTTTTCAAGAGTTTTTTGATTGAATTTAAAGCTTAGCCTTATTTGCCATAAATTTCACGGAGAATGTTGCAAATGCTACAACTGTAACTGAACTGAGTGGCATTAAAATAGCTGCAATAATGGGAGATAAATTTCCCTGAACCGCAATTGAAATTCCCGCAAAATTGTAGAGGAATGAAAGTGAAAAGCCTAACCACACAATTGTCATGCTGGTTTTACTGAATTGGATAAACCGATGGAGAGATGAAAATTTGCCTGACTGTAAAATGACATCACAAGCGGGTGTGAAATTATAGATGTTATCAGCGATTACCATACCCACTTTGCTTTCATTCAATGCTCCTGCATCATTCAATCCATCACCAATCATTAATGCTGATTCACCTTTCTGTTGCAAGGTTTTAATGTATTCTAACTTATCGGTTGGCGATTGATTAAAGTTTAAACGTGCATGGTTTTTAAACAAAGGGGTCAGGTTTTCTCGTTCCGATTCATTATCGCCACTAATCAGATGCAATTCATAATTGGTTTGAAGTTGTGAGATCGTTTCTGTCAATCCTTGACGATAGATGTTTTCAAATTGAAAATATCCCAAAACATTTCCTCCGATGAAAATCCAGACTTGTGTTTTTATATCTTCCTGCCCACTCTTATCTCCAGTCACAAAATATTTTGAACCAATATTAATCGTTGCTTCCTTTATTTTCCCACTAATGCCAAGGGACGGGATCTCCTTGAATCCATCAACCTTAAATAATTCATCTTCTTTTATTGAACTAGAAATAATCTTACTTAATGGATGGCTTGAATGAAAAACTAGTGACTTAATCATTTTCAGATGGTCAGAACTTAATTCATCTCCTATAAAATCAGTTTTAGAAGATTGAGTATGAGTAATGGTTCCTGTTTTATCAAAAACAATAGATTTTATTTTTGAAAGACGTTCAATGACATCCGTGTTTTTCAGGTAAAGTCCTTTTCTACCAAACTGCCGCAAGGTACTTCCAAATGTGAACGGAATAGTTAAAGCCAATGCGCAAGGGCAAGCGATAATTAAAACGGAAGTAAATGCAAAGATGGCTTTCTCAGCATCTTTGAAATACCAAAATGCTCCGGCAGTCAAAGCAATCGAAATAATAATAATGGTGAAGTATTGACTGACTTTATTTATAAGTAGTGACATGGCTGGTGTTGATTTGTCCGATTGGTTATCCTGATTCCAAAGCTGGGTGAGGTAGCTTTGTTCCACTTCTTTTTGAATCAGTAATTCAATAGCACTTCCAATTTGTCGTCCTCCGGCAAAAACAAAATCACCTTCATTTTTAGAAACAGGGATGGATTCACCAGTAACAAAACTATAATCGATGTTAGCTTGTCCGTTATGAATAGTAGAATCAGCTGGTATCAGCTCTTGATTTCGTACCAAAATATGATCTCCAGCTTTCAGTTTGTCAAGTGGGATTGTTTCGTTTCCCGATTCGGAAAGCTTAGTTACGGCAACCGGGAAGTATGATTTGTAATTTCGCTCAAACGTTAAAGCAGCATATGTTTTGCTTTGATACCATTTACCAATTAACAGGAAGAAAACCAATCCTGTAAGTGAGTCAAAATAACCAATTCCATGTCCTTCCACTATTTCGATAGTGCTCTGTGCAAAAAGTGTAATTAAGCCCAAGGCAATTGGTAAATCAATACTGATGATCTTTTTTCGGAGACTTTTATAAGCCGATAAGAAATAATCATTGGCACAATAAAATAAAACAGGAAGGCTTAAAATAAAACTCAGCCATGCAAAAACAAATCTGAAATCAGTATCAAGATTTTCACTTCCTGGCAAGTATTGAGGAAAGTGATAAAGCATGGCATTCATAAAACTAAAACCTGCAATGCCAATTTTAATTAGTAATGTATGCTCTGGTTTTGCTTTGTTCGGTTTGTCCAGACTTTGCTGATTAATTTCGGGGACATAATGAATGGATGAAAGCAACTCAACCAGTTTTCGAAGGGTTATTTCATCTTCATTGAAAGTAATACTGACTTCTTTCTTTGGGAAATTAACGGATGATTGAATTACCCCTTGGTGCAAAGTGTGAAGATTTTCCAACAGCCAAATGCAAGATGCACAATGAATGCCTGGAATAAAAAACCGAACTTTTGAAATGCCGGAATCTGAAAAATCAAGCAA
The DNA here is from genome assembly GCA_965372405.1 of uncultured Sunxiuqinia sp. GTDB lineage: Bacteria > Bacteroidota > Bacteroidia > Bacteroidales > Prolixibacteraceae > Sunxiuqinia. Next base: position 20,152 of record CBDVCE010000021.1, on the reverse strand, counting down.
ACGCTCTCTAATTTCATCTAATTCAAGAAAAGCATATTTTTCTTCATTTGGAATTTGCTCTGTTTTCAATTTGATTCCTGGAGAAGATTCAAGCTCATAATACTTGTCCATTTGCTTGTCATTCAGCAGTTGGTAAACTGTTTGACAACCATGACAACAAAAAGATTTCTCATCCCAGAAAACAGGTGCTGATCCGCAATCATCACCACAATGGATGCAATTATGATGTTCTTTTTTCAAGGATACTGTTTTTGTCGTTGATTTTTGTATTTCAACTTAAACATATTTTGTAGTTAAAGGTTGTAAAAAAATGCGAGCTATGCTAAGTAGCTGGCGGTTTCCTGAAAACTCATGATATTTTCTATCTAATGAATTTTATTTTTTTAGGTGAGATTATTATTACTTTTAATTGGGGTAATTTTTCTAATTTTATTGTGTTCAGGAACTTGAGTTTTTTTCAATAAAAGAGTTCTAATCCCTATTATTGAAATAGTATTAAATTTGATAACAAAATGAACATTAGCTTGTTTGAATATGTGTTTGGCGAGTTAATAGTGTTACTAAATATTAAATGATGACAAAACAAAAGATATTTTCACGGATTTGGAATTTGTATTATGACGGTTTTAGAAATATGAGCAAGTGGGGAAAGCAAGTATGGATTGTAATTCTGGTTAAATTGTTTATCATGTTTGTCATTTTAAAGCTTTTCTTTTTTCCGAATTTTCTCAAAACTAATTTTGAAACTGATGAGCAGCGAGGGAATCATGTACTTGAAAATTTAACAGAACCAAAAAAATAAGAATCAATGTTAGAATCAATCGACTTATCCTTAGTCAACTGGTCGAGGGCGCAGTTTGCCCTTACTGCCATGTATCACTGGATTTTCGTGCCATTAACACTGGGTTTGACCGTTATCATAGCGATTATGGAAAGCCTGTATGTGAGAACTGGTAATCCTGAATGGAAAAAGATAACCAAATTTTGGATGACACTCTTCGGAATTAATTTTGCAATTGGAGTTGCTACCGGTATTATTCTTGAGTTTGAATTTGGAACCAACTGGTCAAATTATTCCTGGTTTGTGGGTGATATTTTTGGTGCACCACTGGCCATTGAAGGTATTCTGGCTTTCTTTCTTGAATCTACTTTTATTGCAGTAATGTTTTTTGGATGGAATAAAGTCAGCAAGAAAGTTCACCTTTTATCAACCTGGCTTACAGCTATTGGTGCAAGTTTATCTGCTCTCTGGATTTTAGTGGCCAATGCCTGGATGCAAAAGCCAGTGGGAATGATATTTAATCCTGAAACGGCTCGAAATGAAATGGTTGACTTTTGGGCGATTCTTTTCTCTCCAACGGCAGTTCATAAATTTTTACATACTATTTCATCTGGCTTTGTTTTGGCTGCCATATTTGTAATTGGAATTTCAGCATGGTTTTTACTAAAGAAACGTGAAGTTGTTTTTGCACGCAAGAGCATTGTTGTTGCAGCAGTTTTTGGCTTTCTTTCATCGGTATATGTAATTGGTACCGGAGATAGTTCTGCACGTGATGTTGCCCGCGATCAGCCGATGAAGTTTGCTGCTTTTGAAGGATTATATAATGGAAGTGAAGGTGCTGGGTTAATTGCATTAGGGTTTATGTCTACCACTGAAACTGATCCTGCGAATGAGAACCTGAAAGATTTCAATATGAAGATTGAAATTCCCAATGTACTTTCTTACATGGCCTTTATGGATTGGGATGCTTTTGTTCCTGGGGTGAATGATTTGATTGATGGAAATGAAAAATACGGCATCATGTCGGCAAAGGAGAAGATTGAACGAGGGACGCTGGCTATTGCCAAACTGAAAGCGTTTAAAGATGCCAAGAAGGCTGGCAATATAAATGAGGCGGAACGTTTGAAATCAGAATTTATGAGTCCCGGTTTTCAGGAAAACTATTTTAAATATTTTGGTTACGGATACATTCAAGATGTAAACATGCTAATTCCAAGTGTGCCGCTGTCATTTTACAGCTTTCATATCATGGTTATTTTGGGTGGCTACTTCATGTTCTTTTTCATCTTTGCTTTTTTCTATGCAATTAAAACCAAACTGCGTGAGAAAAGATGGTTTTTACGCTTGGCTATATGGACAATTCCTCTGGCATATATTGCATCTCAGGCCGGCTGGATAGTTGCTGAAGTTGGTCGTCAGCCGTGGGTAATACAGGATTTAATGCCAACGGTTGCTGCCGTAACACAAATTAGTACCAGTGCTGTTCAGGTTACCTTCTGGTTGTTTGCTGTTATTTTTACAATTCTTTTGATTGCTGAAATAAAAATCATGGTTCGTCAAATTAAGATTGGACCTAAAATGGATGGAGGAACCAAATAATGTTCGAAAATTTATCATATCTGGCTTTGCAACAATATTGGTGGGTAATTATCTCCCTGCTTGGAGCGCTATTTGTTTTTCTAACCTTCGTTCAGGGTGGGCAAACTTTGATATATACCATCGCTAAAAATGAAACTGAACGCACGCTATTAGTTAATACTCTGGGGCGGAAGTGGGAGTTCACCTTTACTACCCTGGTTACTTTTGGAGGGGCTTTCTTTGCATCCTTTCCGTTGTTTTATTCCACTTCTTTTGGCGGTGCTTACTGGGTTTGGTTTACCATTCTGTTCTTTTTTGTAATTCAGGCAGTATCGTATGAATTCAGAAAGAAACCAGCCAACTTACTTGGGGCAAAAACGTATGAGGTTTTTTTGATATTGAATGGAGCTATTGGCACTATTCTTATTGGAATAGCTGTTGGTACATTTTTTAATGGAGCTATGTTTCGGTTGAATGATATGAATAATGTGCTGTGGGATAGTCCATATCGTGGATTAGAAGCTGTTCTTACTTTTCACAATGTAGCTCTTGGATTGTCTGTCTTTTTTCTTGCTCGCGTTTTGGGTGCTTTGTATTTTATGAATTCGGTGGAAAGTGAGACCATTTTTGCACGTTCGCAAAAACAAATCATTTATAATACGATTCCATTTTTAGTATTCTTTCTTTATTTCCTGATTTGCTTAGTATTGAAAGAAGGATTTGCCTACGATACTGCAACAGGAGAAGTATTTATGGAGAAATATAAATACTTGCACAATTTGATTGCAATGCCTGTAGTTTTAGCCATTTTATTAATAGGAGTTGTTGGTGTGCTTTGGGGTATTGGTATCTCAATCATTAAAAAAGTGACCAATGGAATTTGGTTTGTTGGAGCAGGAACGGTGCTAACAGTTTTTGCCTTATTTTTAGTGGCAGGATTTAATGGTACTGCATTTTATCCATCAAATACCGACTTACAATCTTCGTTAACAATCATGAATGCTTCATCAAGTCAATTTACCCTAACGGTCATGAGTTACGTCTCATTGATTGTTCCGTTTGTTATAGCCTATATTTGGTGGGTTTGGAAAATGATGAATAATAAGAAAATTGATGAGAAAGAAATGGAAGAGGAGTCTCATGTTTACTGATAAAGACAAAGTGTTTAATATTTACAATTTTTATAGAATATGTACTGGAATTCAATAATGTGGTTTTTAACATGGCCAGCGTTGATAATTATTTCTTATCAGTTGGTAAAATACACGATGAAAAAATACAAAGACGTATTTGAGAATATGGAAGAATAAGAAACGTCTCTCTTAAATTTTGAGTGCGATCCGCCTTTTGGCAGGTCGCATTTCTTTATTATACCCTTAATTGGAGAAATCTTTGATAAATTGATTTGAGAGTTGGGACATTCAGCTACCCAGTTTGCACTTTTTAGTAAGCTTTTTCGTCATTATATCTGTCTGGATATGAAAAGCATGTGTTTTTCTTTTATAGATTTCATACCTTAGCGTAAGTTCAGAACGGTCATGAGAAAAGAAAAAAAATATGAATATGTAAAGTTCTCTTCTGAGAAATTGAAGGAGGGAGTTTTTAAGTGGTTAAAAATTTTACCCCGGAAAGGTAGGCTTGAAGTGCTTGCCCGAATTATTGTTTTTGACAATGAAACATGGGATTATGATTCGGATGAAGAATTTTTCAATGATTTCGCCGAAGATCATGACATGGGGCATTATCGAATTTGCTACTGGGGAGACAATGATATTTACTACATGCTTGAAGTCGTTTCTAAGAAAAAAGAAAATACCACCATTCAAGTTGCCGCACCAACCCGATCAGAAATACTTAACGTTTTTAAGATTTTTGATAAAGATATTCATGAATTCAAGGTTTCTGAAAGAACCGATGGAGAAGAAGATAAAAAGCCAATTATATTTATTGGACATGGACAAAGCAATCAATGGGAGCTATTGAAAGATCATTTTAGTAAAACCTATGACTACCGGATTGAAGAATATGAAACAGGGGCAAGAGCAGGACATGCAATAAGAGATATTCTGGATGAAAAAAATTCTAAATCATCGATTGCCTTTTTAGTGCTTACAAAAGAAGATGAACAGAACGGGCAAGCATCATCTGCAAGACCCCATTTAATTCATGAAACTGGTTTATTTCAGGGCAAACTGGGCTATAATCGGGCAATTGTTCTGGTTGAAGAAGGAGCAGGTGAATTAACCGACCTATATGAAATTCATCAAATCAAATTCCCAAAAAATAATATCAAAGAAAGCTTTAACGATATTCAAGCTACAATTGAGCGGGAGCTGAATTAATTCCTGAATTGAATTTATAACCTCTAATTTGAGAAAGACATATTTCACCCCTAATCATCAAGCATGTCTGAGAAATTTCAAAACAAATACCGTATTCCATCAGCACGTGCACAATGGTGAGATTACGGTTCCAATGGTGCATATTTTATAACCATCTGTACCACAAACCGGGAATGGTTTTTTGGTGATATCGTTGTGGCGCAAGATTTTCCATTTGTACGTTTGGGGGCATTTGTTCAATTTTTGCAACACAAGTTTCCTATGCAATTACGAAATATTTTTTGGGATGATTTAATTTCTGATTGAAGTGAATTCTATTCGCTTAAAAATAGAGGATGGAATCCGCTGCACCTATTTATGAAATAACTTTTTGGATAAGTGAAGTAACGATATACCCAATTATCACCAATGGTATTGCATAAAACTTCAGGAGTATTGCCATTACAATAACCAATGTAATAAAAAGAAAGCGAACCTGGTTATCCTTCCATTTTAGGTTTTTGAATTTGAATGAGAACATGGGAACCTCTGAAATCATTAGTGCCGATAATAAAACAATGGCGGTCATTAAATTAAAACGATTCAGAATAATGGCATTGATTTCAGTTCGTGAGCCTAATTCAAGAAGTAGTCCCAGTGAAGCATAAAATATGGCATTTGCAGGGATTGGTAATCCTAAAAAACTATTGGTTTGACGATCATCGATATTGAATTTTGCAAGTCGGAATGCACCAGCAATAGGAACAATTAAAACTGAAAATAAAAACACCCACTGAAGGGGAGTGGCTTCAATTTCAAAAATAGGCTGGTTGGTTTTAAACATGGTTAATTCCAGCATGGTAAATAACATGGCTCCCGGAGCTAAACCAAAAGAGATTAAGTCAGCCAATGAGTCCAATTGCTTTCCAATTTCAGAATAAGCATTTAAAAGTCTTGCCGCCAGTCCATCCAGAAAGTCAAATACGGCTGCTGCAAAAATAAATATTGCTGCCCATCCCAATTGGCCTTCAATTCCGAAAAATACAGCTAAACTACCTGCTGCCAGATTCAAAGAAGTGATGAAATTTGGTACCCAGAAAAATATGTTACTTACTTTGCTCATTAGCTTAATTCCCCAATAATTGTTTGAGATCCGGTTACTTTTTCTCCCAGCTTAATATTTAGTTTGGTGTCGAGTGGTAAGTACAAATCAACACGTGAGCCAAAACGAATAAAACCCATTTCTACATCTTGGGTTACTTCTTCATCCGTTTTTAGAAAGTTGAGAATGCGACGAGCTACAGCACCTGCAATTTGCTTGGCAACAATCTGGCGACCATCAGCAAGCTGTATTGCGGTTGTAAAACGTTCGTTTTCTTCTGCTGATTTATCTTTAAAGGCTGCATGAAATTCACCGGGTTTGTGTTGGCAATAAACCACCTTCCCAGGTGTTGGTACCCAATTGATATGCACATTAAGGGGCGACATAAAAATGGAAACCTTAAGGCATTTTTTATTCAGGAACTCATTCTCTTCGGCTTCTTCAATAACACAAATTTTACCATCAGCCGGAGAAATTACATGTTTGTCGTTTAAAACAACAAATCTCTTTGGATAGCGAAAAAACTGCAATATCAGAATAAGAATAACCAGGCTTGCAATTGAGATTAGACCATCGATTATTGGAATGGAAATATAAAACCAACATATTAAGTTGATTAGTATTAAGAATATCAGTGTATTCCAGATAATTCTGTAGCCAGCAGGATGAAATTTCATGAGTTTAATGATTAGTCCGTGGCAAATGTAAATATTTTTCGGCAGTCGAACTTGAGTAATTCAGAAAAATTGGTGGTGGGTTTTATCAAAGTATAAAATTGATATAGAAAACAACAACGGGAGCAGCAAATAAAAGTGAATCAAAACGATCAAGTACTCCGCCATGACCTGGAAGAAGATTACCACTATCCTTCAACTCAAATTGACGTTTGAATAGTGATTCGGTCAAGTCTCCAAAGGTAGAGAATACAACTACCAAGAGGGCAATTATCATCCAGTTTAACCTGTCTATCTCTGGTGCAAAACCAGACAGGAAGTAAGTTGCTATTATAGCTGATAAAGCTCCTCCTATAGCGCCTTCCCACGACTTCTTAGGAGAGATACGTTCAAATAACCGATGTTTCCCCAGGGTGACACCAAAAAGGTAGGCAAAAGAGTCGTATAGCCATATAATGACAAATAAGCCAATGAGTAATTTTGGGCTGTAAGTATCCGAATTCGGAAAAACGATCAAGCTGATGAGGCTAAAAGGGATGGCTACATAGATGATACTTAAAAATGAAACAGCAATATTCTCAAGCGGTGTTTCTGTATGGCGATAAAGCTCAGCTACACAAATAATGATTGAAAGTGGGATCAGCAAAAATAGGAAGCCAGACACGAGTATTCCTTGAGCAACTAGAGCAATTAATGTATAAACAAGGATAGCTCCAAAGAACGCAGGAATGCGGGCAGGGTTGATTGATGAACGGCTGAAAAACTGAAAGAACTCATACATGCCACCAAGCATCAGGACTAAAAAAATAAGTAAGCAACTGAACTGACCAACCCAAATACAAGCAAGAATAACGGATACAAAAACAATTCCAGTGAGGGTTCGGGTAAGCAGATTTTTCAACTTTTCAACTTTTTTAGGATTTCTTCTGCCTTTTCAAGATTGTCTTTGTGTACATAAACTTCGATGTTTCCATGGTTTAATTGATACATGGAATCTTTTTGATTTAGAACAACTGCTAGAATCTCATTATCTTCTAATATCTCACGTGCAATTTCGGCCTGATATTCCTGACCGGTTGAAAATACAAGTTCAAAATCTTTTTCCATAGTAAATACTTAAAATGGTTCTTCACATAAAAGTACAAATAATTTTCGTGGACCATGCATCCCCATTACCAATGTTTTTTCAATGTCTGCAGTACGGCTAGGGCCAGTAATGTTGGTTACCATCGAGGGGAAATCGTCTTTGTACTTTTGTTGTATTTTATCCATTCCTTCATCCAGAAAGTTCACCAACTGTTTTTCGTGTGCAATAATGATGTGTGTTTCAGGGAAAACATGAAGTCTGCGTCCGGAATCACCAGCTGAACTAATTATTACAGAACCTAGATGGGCAACCAAAAATTCACAAGGAGTAATTCCAACTTGTAAAGTTTCGAAATCTTTTTTTGCTGAAGTGAAATCAATCTTATCTTTGAAGGCGGTCTTGAGTTTTGAATCAAGACAAAACGGTTTTTCAATACTAAGTTCAGCAAGTAATGCTTTTAATTCATCAGTTGCTGTTTCAATATTTTTAGTGCGGATAATTTTACCAGCTACAATTTCCAGGTTTGTCTTAAAGTTTTCAGCTAAATCTTTTCCTTGTTCCAGATAAACAGATGTTTCCCAATCGGGTTGTTTCTGTTCAATGTTACCGCGCCTGTCACTAGCTTTTTTTAGCCTTCCAAGAATATTTTCACGTGCTCCCATTAGGTAGTCGGTGTTTCGTTATTATCTTCTTTAGTGTCAGTTTTTGCTTCAGTTTGATTTTCAGTTACTCCATTTGGCTCACTAAGCATTTCTTTATGCCATGGTCGCTTACCAAAAATTCCCTCAAGATCTTCACCAAAAATAACTTCTTTCTCCAATAATTTTTCAGCCAAATTTTTATGACCTTCAATATTATCATTCAAAATCTTTTGAGCACGAGCATATTGATCGTCAATTAATTTCTTTGATTCTTCATCAATCAATTCAGCTGTTTTTTCACTGTATGGTTTTGAGAAAGCATAATCGCTTTGACCTGTCGAGTCATAAAAACTAACGTTTCCAACTGATTCACTCATGCCAAAAATACTGATCATGGCATAGGCTTGTTTAGTTATTTTTTCAAGGTCGTTTTGTGCCCCAGTTGAAATTGTACCAAATGTAATTGCTTCAGCTGCACGACCACCAAGAGCAGAACACATTTCATCAAGAAGCTGTTCTTTTGTAGTAATTGATCGCTCTTCAGGCAAATACCATGCAGCACCAAGTGCTTTTCCACGAGGAACAATAGTTACTTTTACAAGTGGGTGGGCATGTTCTAATAACCAACTTATAGTTGCATGTCCAGCTTCGTGGTAGGCAATTCGTTTCTTCTCGTCTTTAGAGATTATCTTATTTTTCTTTTCAAGACCACCTATGATTCGGTCTACTGCATCAAGAAAATCTTGTTTGGTAACTTCTGAACGTTCTTTTCGAGCAGCAATTAGCGCTGATTCATTACAAACATTGGCTATGTCAGCACCGGAAAAGCCTGGAGTTTGTTTTGATAAAAAGCTAGCTTCAACTTCTTGTGAAAGTTTAAGTGGGCGTAAGTGTACTTGGAAAATCTCTCTTCTTTCATTTAAGTCAGGTAACTCAACATGAATTTGTCTATCAAAACGTCCGGCACGCATTAAAGCCCGGTCTAGAATGTCAGCACGGTTAGTGGCAGCCAAAATAATTACACCTGAGTTTGTGTCAAAACCATCCATCTCGGTAAGGAGTTGATTTAGTGTATTCTCGCGTTCATCATTTGATCCCATGTTGGGGTTTTTTCCTCTGGCACGACCAATTGCATCAATCTCATCGATAAACACAATACATGGAGCTTTTTCTTTGGCTTGCTTAAATAAATCACGAACCCTTGAAGCACCAACACCTACAAACATCTCAACAAAATCAGAACCAGACATGGAGAAAAATGGCACATCCGCTTCTCCTGCTACTGCTTTAGCAAGTAATGTTTTTCCAGTTCCAGGAGGGCCAACAAGTAAAGCTCCTTTAGGAATCTTACCCCCCAGTTTCGTATATTTTGAAGGACTTTTAAGGAATTCAACAATTTCTTCAACTTCCTGCTTAGCCTCAGCTAAACCAGCAACATCTTTGAAGTTGGTACTTACACGTGAGTCTTTATCGAAAACCTTAGCTTGTGATTTACCAACATTAAAAATATTACCTGCACCACCTCCGCCACCAGAACCTTTACTCATTCTGCGGAAAATATACCACCAGATAGCAATAATAATTAAGAAAGGTAAAATCCATCCAAGAATCTCCCCGAAATAGTTGGTAACGGTTTCGTATTCAACACTAATTCTATCTGAATCAGAAAAGTTCTTTTGTGTTTCACGTATATCTTCAACAAATATGTCAACAGGTCCAATTTGATATGAGAAATGTGGCCCAAACTTTGAAGGAGCGCTAATTCCAGTTTTTAGTTTGTCTGCATATTTGTCATAGCTTGATTCTTTCAAATATAATTGAGCTTCCTTATTGTTTACAACAGATATTCTCTCAATATCATGTTGCAATAACATGTTTTTCACTTCACTCCAATTTGACTTAACAGGACCTCCTCCAAAGCTAAAATATTGAATAGCAAGAAAAACCAGGATTACGACACCATATATCCAATAGGGATTAAACTTTGGAGTTTTACCCCCAGGTTTAAAATTTCCGAAACTTGGTTTCTGCTTATTTTTATTTGTATTTTCTGCCATTATTATTCGTTTTCTGATTTTATTGTTTCAATTGTTGCATCTGCCCAAAGGTTTTCAAGATCGTAAAATTCCCTTGCATCTTTTTGAAAAACGTGAACCATAATGTTCGCGTAATCAAGCAAAATCCAAATAGAGTTTTTGTAACCATCCTTTTGCCATGCTTTGTCTCCTATGATTTCTTCAACAGTATCTTCAACAGAGTGTGCAATCGCATCAACCTGAGTTGTTGAGTTTCCGTGACAAATGATAAAAAAATTACATTCTGAATGATTTATTTTTGTTAAATCTATTTTTATAATGTCAATCCCTTTTTTTCTTTGAATACCTTCTATTATTGCATTGATTAATTCTTCGCTATCCTTTACTTTTGGCATTTTATCCATAAATTGAATTTAGAACTACAAAGATAAATTTTTTAGTTTATTTTAATAGTTTTACGTGTATCAGGTAATAACCTGAAAATTTAAAAAATAGTTTAACAAGAACGTTTTAAATAGTCAAAAATGTGTCAGCTTATTGGACAAACCATTATTAACATCGAGAGCACAGCAAGTACCAACAATTATGCCATCGGTCAAGTACGTGATAATGAGGTGAAAGAAGGAACTGTCTTTTTGGCATATGAGCAGACAGCAGGGAAGGGACAAATGCATAATTATTGGGAAAGTGAACCGGGAATGAACCTGACTTTTTCGATAATTATTAAGCCATATTTTTTGGAAATTCGTCAGCAATTCATGCTTTCTAAAGTTATTTGCCTCGGAATTGAGGAATATCTTTCAACAATAGTAGAAGACGTGAAAATAAAATGGCCAAACGATATTTATGTTGGAGGTAAAAAGATTTGTGGAATATTGATTGAAAATTCAATTATGAATGGAAATATTTTGCAGTCGGTAGTTGGAATTGGGCTGAATGTAAATCAGTATAAGTTTGTATCAGATGCTCCTAATCCTATTTCGTTAAAGATTCTGAAAAATAGAGAATATAAAACAGATCACGTTTTGAAAGACCTACTTCATTCAATTGACTATTATTACCAAAAATTGAAAAGTGGCAATGCTCATGATATAAATGTTGCTTTTGCTCAAAAATTATATCAACTCAATGAATTGAAGTGGTACAAGGATGAAAAACACACTTACCAGGGAGAAATTCTTGGGGTAAATGAAATCGGTCAATTACTTATTCAGGAACTCGGAGGTGAAATTCATACGTACCATTTTAAAGAAGTTACTTACCTTTCAGATGTAACAGGGTAATTTTCCTACTGATATGGCAGTTGAGCCAGCATATCTGCCATGTGATTAATTCCACCCTCCAGTTTCTTGCCTGCCATCATTTTAATCATCATGCTCATTTCAGCATGTAGCGTAAGCTTCATTTTTGTTTGGTATGCATTAATCGGTAATAGTTGAATCCAAAATGTAATTCCAACAGGTAAGCCACCAGAGCTTTCAACCTTAATTGTTTTATGTGGATCACGGTCAACTATTCTGATTTCAGCTTGTCCCATTCCAGTAATGTTGAAGCGACACGAATCAGAGTCTGCTTCAAAATCAGTAATTTTAATTTGAGGAACTTGTTCGGTCACTTTATCCAATAAACCTTCATTGAGATATTTTGAAAGGTTTTCAAAATTTGACAGATAATTGAAAATTACCTCCTTGTTGTGGCCAATATATTTTGTTTCGCTAATGTACTTGCTTGTGCTCATGGATTTGTAAATATAAAAATCCCCGGTAAAACCGGGGATATATCAATTGTGAGATGTGATTTCTATTTTATTTTCCCCACTCAGAAGGGTTTTTACGCCACTTGTCGAGTGAGTCAAGATCTGATTCTTTAATTTCTCCTGACTGCAATGCAACTTCAAGCAATGTTTTATATCTACTTAAAGTCGTTAATTCAATACCTGCATTTTCAAAGTTTTCTTGTGCAACTGGGAAATTGTACGTGAAAATTGCTAACATGCCCAGAACTTCGCCACCAAAATTTGAAATAGCTTCAGAAGCTTTCAAACTACTAATACCAGTTGATATCAAATCTTCGATAACAACGACCTTGTCTGCTGGCTTAAGATCACCTTCAATCAGGTTTTCAAGGCCATGCCCTTTTGGTTTTGCACGAACGTAAATAAATGGTAACCCAAGTTCCTGAGCAACCAACATTCCAATAGCAATTGCACCAGTTGCAACACCGGCTATTACTTCTGCATGTGGATATTTTTCACGAACGATTTTTACAAACTCGTCACGAACGAAAGTACGTGCATCAGGGTATGACAATAATTTACGGTTGTCACAGTATATCGGAGCCTTCCATCCTGAAGCCCATGTGAATGGGTTTGATGGTTGGATTTTTATTGTGTTAATTTGTACGAGTCGTTTAGTTACTTCTAAATGAGTTTCTTGCATGATGTTTTTCTTTTTTCTTGAATTCTTGACAAATGTACAAAGTTTTTTTCAATGACAATGTGTTGTGTTTTTACCATAAAAACAAAACTTCACTAAAAAATAACAAAACACAAGTAGCTGGTATAGAGTGTCATAGTGATTCCGAGAGGCTATTTTCAAAGTATTCATTTATGGAACTAACTGAAAACTTGGATGTTGTTTGTTCTGATCCCGAAAAAATATGGAAAAGCTTTTGTGAAAAATTAACAAAAATACCTGCCGCTGGTGGATTGCTTAACAACTCAAAATCAGAAATCCTTTTTATTAGTCGATTTGGCAGATGGGATTTGCCAAAAGGGAAAATTGAGGATGGAGAATCTATTGAACAAGCTGCAATTCGAGAGGTTGAAGAAGAATGTGGATTAAGAAATGTGAAGATCAAAAAGCAACTTAATTCTACTTTTCATTTGTATTTCTCTCCATATATTAATTCAGATGATAATTTGGTTTTGAAAGAAACTTTTTGGTTTGAGATGGTTTATAACGGAAATGAAGAGCCAACTCCGCAAACCTCTGAACATATTGAAAAGGTTCGTTGGTTCGCAAAAAACGATTTGAAAGAAGTTTATGATACCACTTATAATAATTTGATTGAATTGCTGGACAATTATCTGGCTTGATTTCTTAACTTTTCAAGATGTCTTTTTTGAAGGAAAACCCCAATCTGTTTGTTGAATCCATCCAATGGATTATTTGCTGGTGAAAAAATAAGCTTTCCTGTTTCATCAATTAAGAATGAGCTAGGGAAACTCTTTACTTTCCATTGTTCAGCAATTTCGTCAGAAACGACAAAGAATTGTCCCTCCCAATTTTGCATCGAAATATGTTCCAGCTCTGGTCTTTCTTCTTCAAGAACCAGATTAACAATGGTGATGTCATTTTTCACTGCCTCTGGTAGCTTTTTCAATGCATTTAAATGTTGCTTGCAAATGGGGTTTGTGATTCTTGTGAAATGTAGATAAACTAATTTTCCGCGATAATCAACTAATGAATAGCTTTTACTATTAAAATTAGTGAATGAAATAGAAGGAGCTTTTGTATGGGGTAGGAGATGAGTCAATTTCTTTTCGAGCCTTTTTGCAATTGCTTTTCGAGCTGGGCTCCAACTTCCTGCCTGAATTTTACTTAGTAACGAGAGCAAGCTTTTTTGCGAGAATTGTCCTTGATGAAAAGCATCATGAATTGATTTCAAAATAACCAACTGAGCTGTTTCTGAATTTAGATATTGATTTTTCATCAAGTAACTTTCGATTTGTGAAAGATCGGAACTACCAAGAATCTTTCGAAATTCGGCACCATTAACAGAGTTTGTCAATTGAGAAAAGAAGTCGGAGTAGATACGATTGAATAACGTTTTATATGGAGCAACTGTGAAATTGGGTTTGTGATTGTTGAAATACTTCAATGTGAAATTTTCATTTTCACCTTTATGAAGAACATATTCAGCAAAAGCCAATCGATAGAATTTATAATCTTCAAAAAACGAATCAGAACTCTTTGGGAAATCACGATTCATAATTGTTTGTACAGAATCAACAGCTGCGGATGATTTTTTTCTGTAAATCTTTTCGAAGAATCTCCCTTCTGTTTTTATAAAAGCTTTTTCGAGCTCTCTAATTTTTCGATTGAGTTCAGTTTCATCCGAATTTTTTATAGCTAGTTGTACTTTAAATGGTTTGAAAAAAGGATTGTGGCGCTGACTGCTTGTAATCTTCTTGCGAGTAGGTAAAATGATTTGGTAAGATTTACCGGGAATTAAAAAGATGTTAGCCGAATAACTATCAAAATCAGCAAATGCATGAGTAACATTCTCAAGCTGAACGTTTGCCTTGAAGTTGCCATTCTCATCAAACCTGAGTTTGAATAGTTCCTCTATTTCTTCGGAGATTGGATCTTTGTATTGATAAAATAAAATTTCAGAATTCGAATATCCTGGCGCATGCCCGGTGATTGTAGTCAATTCGGCAGCAAAAATATGATTCAATAAAAAGAGAAAGAAAAGAGTCAGGCTAATCTTCATGATCCTTAAATTCTTCCATATTTAAACCCGCTGGCAGAAACTGACTTGCATCGCCACCATGTCTGATAATATCTCTTACAATTGAAGAATTAACAGGTGTATGCTCTGGCATCGTAAGTAAGAATACGGTTTCAATTTCGGGGTGCATTTGCTTATTAACTTGCGCTATTGCACGCTCATATTCAAAGTCTGATGAAGTTCTGATTCCCCTTAAAATATATTGGGCATTTACCTTTTTGCAAAAATCAACGGTAAGGCCTTTGTAGCTCTTAACCACCACTTTATGTTCATTTTCAAATACCTGTTCAATCCACTTTAACTTGCTACTTAGTTTAAAGAATGATTGCTTGTTGGTGTTTAAACCAATCATCACTACCACTTTGTCAAACATAGGCAATGCCCTTTTTACAATACTTTCGTGACCGATAGTAAATGGATCAAATGATCCGGGGAATATTGCAATTCGTTCCATAGATTTTGGATTTTGTTCTTGCTTCAAAGATAACGGATAATTTAAAAGATTATGGCGAAAAAGTTTCAAATTTATTACATCACCAATTACCAATTATAGAATGATAGTTACTTAAGCTATTCAATATGCTGGTGAGGGTATAGAGCAACGATTTTGATGATTCCTTTTTCCCAGTCAGGATGTCCCAGAAGAATATAACCCAGAATTATGATTCCGATTACCCCGAAAAAACCAACCTGACCCACTGCCCAGCCAAAACGAAGAAAGAGGATAGCTCCAAGTATGGTCGATAGGGCTGTTAAAAAAACAGGCATCGTTCCAAACTTAACCTGATTGTTCATCAGAGATTTTGACATAAACGAGTTTTATCCAAAGTTAAGGCATCAGTGTGGAAATTAAAATAAGAAGATGGTTTTATAAGTTAGTCTCGTCTATGAGGTAGTTGGGTCTACGCTTGTTTTCAATGAAAAGCTTACCTAAATATTCACCAATGATACCAAGCATAATTAAGTTGATCCCTCCAAAAAACATGATGCTGACGATTAAAGATGTCCAACCGGTAATTGTTTGATCTGTAAAGAGGAAAGCAAAAATGGCAAAAATTACATACAAAAATGCAAGTGTTGCAAAGAATAGCCCCAGGTAAATGGAATATCTAAGGGGTCTGACACTGAAGGAGGTCACTCCAGCCGAGGCAAAATGCAGCATTTTTTTGAACGTGTATTTAGTTTCACCAGCTAAACGTTCTGCAGCTTGGTAAGGGATATTTGCTTGTTTAAAACCAAGCCAGGGAACTATTCCTCTAAAAAAGATAAAATTTTCAGTAAAGTGTTTCAATTGATCCAAAACTTTGCGATCAAGCAATCGAAAATCAGCCATGCCTTTACCAATCTCTACATCCGAGAGACGATTGATCAATTGATAAAATAGCTTTGAGCCCAACTTTTTTCTTAAAGAAATGCTGTCATGATCTTTTCTGATGGTATTGACGATATCAAATCCTTCGTTCCATTTTTCAATAAGAGATATGATTAAAGATGGTGGATGTTGCAGATCAGCATCCATGGAAATAGCACAATCGCCTGTTGCATAGTCATATCCAGCTTTGAGAGCATTTTGATGGCCAAAGTTCCGTGAAAAAGAAATATAGTTTATTGAACTATTTTCTGAAACAAGTTTTTTGATAATATGAAGAGTGTTATCTTGACTTCCATCGTTAATGAAAATTATTTCAAAAGTGCATGAAGTCGGCAATTGCTTACTTAGTTCAAGAAAGAACTGCTCCAATACTTTCTCTTCATTAAAACAAGGAATAACAATTGAAACTTTTTTCGAAGAATTCATTATCGGATATTTATTTAATAGGTAAATATAGCTTAATTTGTAAAAATACTAGAGCAGAAAAATGAATATAACCACCAAACTTAAGGGTCTTGTTCTAACTCTCTTGTTATCCATTATTATTTTATCCTTTTTTTTTGGGAGGATTATCTCTGATCCAAATAATTATTATTTCACAGTTTCAGGAGATGGATTTCAGGCGTATTATGGTGCAATTTACCATATGCAACATGATACCAGCCTTCATCGGGTAAATGGTATGAACTATCCGTTTGGCGAGATGGTTTTTTTTACTGGTTGTCAGCCCTTTCTTGTTAATCCACTAAAGTTTGTGAGTAATAATTTTGTTGATTTGTCTGATCATATTGTTGGTATTTTAAATATGAGTATGATATTATCCATACTTATTGCGGCACTGATCATGTTCCTTATTCTATATGAATTAGGTTTGTCTTGGTGGTATTCTTCCCTTGTTGCAATTGGAATTTGCATGTTATCACCTCAAATTGCCAGAATGGGAGGGCATTTTTCACTTGTATATTTGTTCTGGATTCCATGGATGATATATCTGATCATACGTTTTGATAAAAACCCATCTGTGAAGATTAGCTTGCAAATAGCTCTGGTAACTTTCCTTGCATCCGGAACTCATTTATATTTTGTTGGATTTTTTGGTTTTATGATTGGCTTCTACTGGGCAAATTATCTCTGGAAGAATCGTACTCGGTTAAAAGCTTATTCGTATAGCTTTTTCATGTTTCTGGTGCAATTGGTTTTACCAGTGGTTATCATTCAGTTAATGATGACTTTTAATGATGTGGTAGTTGACCGGACGGCTTTCCCATATGGCTTTTTTGCATATAAAGCACATCCTGTCGGAATATTTCTTCCCTCTGGTTTTCCTTATTCTTTTATAACGAAACATGTTACTGTATTTCGGCACATACAATGGGAGTCATTAGCTTTTATTGGTGTTGGTGCACTTGGGGCTTTCTTGTATGGTTCAGTCATATTTGTTCGAAGATTAATTACCCGAAAAGCTTTTTGGAAAGTAACTGATTCGCCGATTTTAAATCAATTGTTTTGGGCTTCCTTTGCTGCTTTGCTATTTTCATTCGGAATCCCTTTTATTTTTGGGTTAAACGGACTTGTAGATTTTCTGGGACCAATTCGTCAACTTAGGGCTTTAGCTCGTTTTAGTTGGCTTTTCTTCTACATGATTAATATTGTATTCTTTTATGTGGTTTATAAGAAGTGGCTTGAAGGAAATACGAGTTTTAAATGGAAGATTATCTCAGTAGCTACTATTTTGTTATTTGATGGTTATTGGAATATATCCTCAACTAGTGCCATTTTGGCAAATCGAAATGCAATGCTTGAAGATAAGATAAATCAAACGGTGACAAATGAATGGTCAAAAGATATTAATGTAGATGATTATCAGGCGATATTTCCGCTTCCTTATTTTCATGTTGGCTCTGAAAATATATGGATTGATAGTAAAGATGGAACTGCAGAATTAACAATGAACCTATCTCTAAAAACAGGATTACCAACAAATGGAGTAATTCTTAGCCGAACTTCTATTGAGCAAACATACCTGAACTATCAATTGGTTACTGAACCATTGAATTACAGTAAAGTGCTGGATCAACTTAAAAGTAAAAAACCTTTTTTACTTTTAGTTAATAAAACTGCATATTTGAATGAGGATGAACAACGAATTTCAAGGATTGCAGATTTGTTGTATGAGAATGATCACTTCCAGTTAAAACGTTTGTTTGTAGAAGATCTGAAGTCACTTTCTGGTGGATATAAACAAGAGCTTGTTTCAAAAATAAATCATTCAAAATTCATTAAAAAGGGTGAGTATTTTGTGTCAGATTCGACTTTGTATTTTGATTACTATAGTTTTGAAGAATTTGAAATGAATCAGGGATATGATGGTGATTGTTCATTAAATATTCTGCATCAACAATGGAATCTATTATTCCAAAAAGAGCTTAATGGGATTGCTAACGGGAAGAATATTTACGTAAGCTTCTGGGTGAGAAATTATTCAGAGGATGGTAGAATGAGGGCTAATATTGAGTTGATTCAAAAAAATCCGTTAGATGATTCTATCGTTAATTATTTTTATTCTGATATTCATCGGCATATAAAAGGATTTGATGGAGAATGGGCTTTAGTTGAGTTTTCTTTTGAAACAAAAGTCGAGAGTGAGCGAGTAAAACTTTCAATTCGCAATAATGTTTTAAAGAATGGAAGCACGCTGATTGATGGCCTATTGATTAGACAAGAAGGGCTTCAGCTATTTTCTACAGATAAAGAACAATCTTTTTTAAATGGCAGAAAGATTTCAATGGATATTTCTAATAATATCTTGAATAAAATATCTCAAAACTAACTGTTAACCAATGTTTGAAAAATTTCCAAAACAACGAATAGAGCTTAACGAAGCATATACGAAAATTTATAACGAGCATTATAAAAGTAATAGAGAAGGGGAGACTGTAGCTTCGGGAGCAGCACAAAAAATGGAAGCATGGCTGCATAAAAAAGTTGCTGCGGATGTACAGGACGATAACAATAAACGTACCCTGGAGATCGGAGCAGGAACCTTAAATCAATTAAGATATGAACAACCAGCTCATTATGATATTATTGAACCATACAAAAAATTATATGCTGGCTCACCTCTATTGAATAAAATAAATCTGATTTACGCTGATATTGATGAAGTTGATTTAAAGGAAAAGTATGATCGTATTTGTTCTGTTGCCACTTTTGAACATATTACCGATTTGCCTAAGGTCGTCGCTAAAACATGTTTGTTGTTAAGCAAAAATGGTACTTTGAGATCAGCAATACCAAACGAGGGAACAATCTTATGGAGGTTGGGGTGGATGTTTACAACCGGACTAGAGTTCAGGATTAAATACAAACTTAATTATGAAACTCTACTAAAACATGAGCATGTTAACACTGCCAAAGAAATTGAAGAGGTGTTGAAATATTTTTATAATGTCAATAAATGTTCTTGTTTTGGGGTAAGCAAAGGACTAGCATTTTACAAATTTTACGAGAGTCGTGAACCGCATGTCAAAAAAGCTCAGGAGTATTTAGAGAACTATCTTAAAAGTTGATAATTTCTTGAAATATGATTATAGAGAAAATATGATTAAGTTATGATATTGCCCTATCTTATTCTTTAAGAATGGGTGAATTGTTTCAATGCTTTCTAATTGATCTTCTCTTAATATGAGGTATTTGCATCCATTCTTGATTGCATATTCAATGCGTTCCATATCTGATAAATGTGCGTATCCGTATTTTGTGTATCCTTTCTGATCCATAAAATAGAGCGAAATGTTTATACTTTCATCAGCAAAACAAATTACTTTATCTGTCCTTGAGATATCAATAGACCTTAAGTATGGCTTAATTGTTTCAAATGCTTTAAAATCTTTATTATATACCCAGTGGTGATATTCCCAAAAGTTTCGTTCGCTGCTTTGCAGTATGATTTCATTCGCAAAGTATCTTTTTGTCTCATATTTAAGTCTAGTTTTTAATCAAGAGAATTCCTCGAGGCTCTGCCTCGGGGTATAGAGGAAAGTTT
>CBDVCE010000020.1:0-66484 GCA_965372405.1 uncultured Sunxiuqinia sp. | reverse complement strand
TTTTGCCATACGGCAAAATTAGTTAATCGCGACCTAAGCGCCTATACCAGAAAATAAATTGAATTAACTTTAACAAAAAAAGTGTTTTTATCTTGAACAACTTGCGTTTATAATAGTTATAGATGTAAAATTGACAATTTATTAAAACAAAAAATATGGAAGAACAAATTAACCAAATGCCAAGAATTGGAGACATTGCTCCCGATTTTGAAGCAAACACAACTTACGGCCCGTTAAAGTTTTCCGAATACAACAAAGGAAGCTGGCTTATCCTTTTTTCACATCCTGCAGACTTCACCCCTGTATGTACAACTGAAATGAGTGGTTTTGCAACTCGAAGCGATGAATTCAAAGCCCTTAATACAAAATTAATAGGATTGAGTATTGACAGCATTCACGCCCACATAGCATGGGTTAACAACGTTAAAAAAAACTCTGGAATACTTTTCAACTTCCCTATTATTGCAGATATTGACATGAAAGTGTCTAAACTTTACGGAATGCTGCAGCCAAACGAAAGTGAAACGGCTGCCGTTCGTGCTGTATTTATTACCGACCCCACAGGAAAAGTTCGCCTAATAATGTACTATCCTTTAAATGTAGGTCGCAATATGGACGAAATTATTCGTGCATTAAAAGCACTACAAACATCGGATAAGCATGGCGTTGCACTTCCTTTAAATTGGATGCCTGGAGAAAAAGTTATTGTGCCTCCGCCAAAGACCGTTGAAGAAATGGAAGAACGCGAAAAGTCTGATTATGAGATGATGGACTTTTATCTGGCCAAAAAAGATTTATAGAGTTGAATCTAATTTAATGAGCAGGGGGTGGAATTCGTATTCACTTCCTGTTCTTTTTGAGGAAAAGTCACTATTTTAGGAACAAATTATAATGAATGAATACAAATCAGGTAAAATATTATCCAACAGTACTGGGAGCAGCCCACCTGATTATATTATACATCTTCATTCAAACTATTATTGATTTTCCACTGGCCATTTGGGATTATAACTATGGCACTGACCATCTTTATAACCCTGTAAAAAAGATTGCACTTGGCGTTGGTTCAATATTATTCATCCTTTACTTTGCCTACAGAAAGGCTAAAACAAAACTCACAAATCTTTTTCCAATAAAGTGGTTCAACCCGCTTATCCTTATTCCGGTCGTATTATTTCTTTGGGCTGCACACATCTATTTGGTAAAAATAAATATTGCTATCGACAAGGTAATTCCACCTCCAGATTGGTTCTGGGAGCTTTTTAATCGGGTTTTTGATAGTGACTATGGATTCTATGGCGCATTTCTGAAAATTGTTATTGTAGCGCCAATCATTGAGGAGCTTATTTTTAGAGGAGTAATCATGCATGGATTTATGCGCAATTACCCCAAAATCATAGCCATTTTTGTTTCGGCATTACTATTTGCTTTATTTCACTTAAACCCATGGCAATTCCCAGCTACCTTTTTACTAGGTCTGTTATTGGGCTGGGTAATGGTTATTACCCGAAATATTTTTGCCTGCATAATTGGTCATGCGATTAACAACGGAATGGTTTTGTTTGAAATCCAATATGCCAATCAAATTAGTGAATCTCCGATCTACCTTATGGAAGAACAAGCTTTATTGCAGCTCAGTTATTTCGTTGCTGTATTTAGTGTGCTACTTATTGGAATTTTCGCAGCTACATCAAAAAAATACAATCTAAAAAAACAATAATGGACTATTTTTTAATCGGCATCGGCCTCTTATTTCTTTTATTAGGAATTGCAGGTGGAGTTCTTCCTATAATTCCGGGACCTCCTTTAAGTTACTTGGGTTTACTATTCCTTCACTTTACCGACAAATACCATTTCACAGCTAATTTTCTAATACTTTGGGGTATAATAACTATTGTAGTTTATGCATTAGACTATGTTATTCCGGCATGGGGAACCAAGAAGTTTGGAGGCAGTAAGCGAGGCGTTTGGGGAAGCATTATTGGATTGATTTTAGGCTTGTTTTTATTCCCTCCATTTGGAATTATTATTGGCCCGTTTGCTGGAGCAGTAGTTGCTGAGCTTTCAGGCGGCAAGGATCGATCAACAGCCATTAAAGCTGGTTTTGGTTCATTTGTAGGCTTTTTGCTTGGCACAATGCTAAAATTGATTACTTCAGGAATGATGACCTGGTACTTCTTTGCAGAGATGATATAATTTGAGTTTTTGATATTGAATAGAATCCAATACAAACATATCAACCATTCAGCTATCTTTTAGCTTTAAAGGTCACTAAGAAAGAATCTAATAATTGCTTATAATGATCCTCTCATGATTAATCGTGTTGAAATGGTTTCGAAGACTTTCTCTTTGGATTTAATAAATTTTGCAGCCTTCTCTCCCATTTCCTGAAAATCAACAGAGATAGTGGTTATCCCAGAACTAACGATTTCTTTCATTGGGGTATCATTAAATGAGATCAAACCAACATCTTTTCCCAGTTTAAGACCTTTTCCTTTACAGGTTTTCACAATCTCTACTAAATCATCATCTTTAATAATTAGAAAGGCCTGTCCGGCTCTAATTGGCAGCTCAGCTGTCTTTGTAGCTACAGAATGATTCAACCCATTCTTCTTACAAAAATCAATAAATGAATCAATTGTTTCTCGCGGATGTGGAGTAACTTCAGGAAACACCAGATGGAACTCGTTATATTTCTTTATTTGCTCTAATCCTTCCTCCAAACATGCCGTTACAGCTTCAGAAAAATTCTGATTAATAAAAGAGATTTCAGGAGTATCAGGCTCTCCCATATCAAGAATAAGCAACTTATTCGGATCAATTTTTTTGATAACATCTTCAATACGCCTGTTGTTAATATTCATCACCACATACATGCTATAGCGACCAAGACTATTAAGTATCAACTGCTCAAACACATCAGGATTGTAATGATGAAACAGTAAATCAACTACATAATTATCAGGTAATGAATTGCGAAAACTATTATAAAGCTGCTCCTTGAAAGCACTAAAATTATCAAGCAAGACAAATACTTTAAAAGACTCATTACTTACGAAGTAGCCTTTAGTTGGCGTAGATGAAATGACGCTACGCTGCTTTAGCTTGGTATATGCTTTAAAAATGGTATCACGTGAAAGTCCACTTTCTTTGCTAAGGCTGTTAACCGATGGCAGAAAATCCCCTTCTTTTAAATCACCATTGCTAATTGCTCCGGTAATTGCATGAATGAGTTGCTGCAATTTTGTTTGTGTTGAAGATTGATCTAGTTGAAATTTAAATGCCATGTGATATTGTTTTTAATTGGAAAAGCCTGAATTGCCTCTGCAATTCAGGCTTATAAACCCAACAACTTATCTGAATATCGTAGAAAAACATCATCGCCCAGAATAGGGCAACAACTAAAGTTCTAAAGATCTTCAATGAGATCTCAATATTCGCTTCAAAAATATAAAAAGTAGATGAAAAACCTACAGTTTCAGACAGACTTTCATCATACTGATTCATAAAATGCGTTGATATTAACAATTTCTGCACAATCAAGCACCTACTTATGCACTTTTAAGGTTCTATAGCCATAGATTGCGATCATAATAAAACACACAAATGGCAATATAAAGGAAACATTCACGGCTGGTAGCCAGCCAATAGTTCCCATATCAATAATGGCACCTTGAAGAGGTGGCATTAATGCTCCACCAACAATTGCCATCACCAGACCTGCTGCCCCAAGGGTTGCATCATCACCAACGCCATGCAAAGCAATACCATAAATGGTTGGAAACATGAGCGACATAAAAGCTGAAGTTGCCACCAGGCAATATAGCCCCATCTCACCTTCAATTAAAATCACGCCAGATGTTGTAATTAGGCCGCCAATAGCGCAGATGGTCAACATCATCCGTGCATTAACGTACTTCATCAAAGCTGTACTGATAAAACGGCTTGAGATAAAGATGGCCATAGCTACAATGTTGTAATTTTGTGCTGTTGATTTTTTAATCCCCAAATTCTCAGCATACTGAATAATAAAAGTCCAGCACATGATTTGAGCAGCTACATAAAATACTTGTGCAACCACACCTTCGCGGTATTTCACATTATTCCACAATCGTTTTGCAGAATCCCATGCATGGATACTATGATCCGAATTGTTACGTTCGGGCATCTTAGATACCAGGATAATTACAAACATCACCAGTACCACGAAACCCAACATTACGTATGGATCTCGAATCACCGCAAGGTCATGAGTACGCACAACAGCTTTCTCTGCAACACTTAAAGTTCCAAAGATCAATTCCCCAGCCTCATTTCGAATATCAGACTCCAATGCGGCCAAAATAAATTTTGAAGCGATAATCATTCCAAAGATTGACCCCAGTGGATTAAATGACTGTGCAAGATTCAAACGACGTGTAGCCGTTGATTCATCGCCCATTGACAAAATGTAAGGATTAGCAGTTGTTTCCAAAAATGCCAAACCGAAAGTCAGTATATAAAGAGACATTAGGAAGAAACCGAACATTTCAAACTGTGCAGCAGGGAAAAATAACAAGGCTCCAACAGCATATAAAATGAGTCCTAATAAAATCCCTTTTTTATAGGAATATTTCTTTACAAAAAGAGCAGCCGGAATTGCCATGGTTCCATAGCCTCCGTAAAATGCAAACTGGATCATAGATGCTTTTGCATTCGAGATTTCCATGACCGTTTTAAATGCGGCCACCATCGGATTCGTGATATCATTGGCAAAGCCCCATAACGAGAATAAGGCAGTGATCATGATAAACGGCACCATCACTTCTTTTGAAACTACTTTTGCTTTCATAGTCAATTTATTGGTCAATCAACAGCCATGTTGGTTTAATTGCAGTAGCTGACAGATCATTTTAGTTTAGAATTATTATTTAGTTGAAACTATTTCTTATCTCCTCAAGCGATACTCCAAGAATCTTTTGAGCAATCACATCCAGATCTTTAGTTGATCCTTCAAAGTGGTATGTTCGCTGAAAGTGGAAACAAACTTCTCCACTCTTTAATTCATTGGCTGCAGAAGAAGATTCAAGTTCATAGAATGGCCCCAGTTGGTCACCATTATCAAGAGGCCCGTCGTTATAGGAATTCAGTACATCACCTTTAAACGGTTCGTCCTGATGTTCTTCCCATGAAGAATTTACATAGTCAGTTTTTGTAGAATCAATGGAGCATTCCAGAATGGTCAGACGGTTGTTGTCTTCATCGTAGCTACCCATTACCGGAAGAGCACGGTGAGCAGGAACGCCAATCTTTCCACGCTTCTTTCCATCCGCTTTAAAGAAGGCAGCACCATTAGCAACTTTCAAACGATCTTCTGGTACTTTCCCAAAATAATCATCTTTCAGAATCATTCCTTCAGCATTTTTTCTGTAAGGAACAACAACAGTCGTTCCGTTTGATGGATTGTACATAGACAGTACCCAGATAGAAAGCAAGCCCGTTTCCTTTGTCCAATCATTTTCACCTGCATTCTTTAACTGGTTCAATGATTCATAAGCTACCGATTTTACAGATCTACCAACATCAACCTTCAATAAATTTTTCACTTCCGTAGGATCTATAATGCTAATTCGACGGGTAATCTCTATATCAAATAAATTGCCAGAATAGTTTTCTAGTTTGAATTGTTTGATGAAAGTTGCCGTTTCCGGATTTACCTCGCTCACATCCCAGGGCATAGTGTCAATTGCAGGGGGAACGTCCCAATTTTCAAAGCTCATGGTTTTACCTTTTTCAAAATAGATGGAAAATTGGCCACCTTCAGGTCCTAACCAGAAACGCTCTTCGCCTCCAAAAGGATTGAATTGTTCAGACATTTCTTCCTTTGCAATCTGCTCGTGATTCATCCAACCAAATGAAAAACCTTCCATACCATCAGTAGTACTTGTCATCACACGTCCCTGATATTCAGGCACAATAACAACACGTGACTCATTTGCCACCAGTTCAATAGTTGTTACATATTCCTTCAGATGCTCTACATCATAGCCATACTGGCCTTTTTGATAGTCCATAGTTTGCTTTTTTTTATCAGTGGGAGAACAAGCCCCCACTGATAATATAGAAATGATGCTGATAAATATACTAAGATTCTTTAGCGTCATCTTTGTTTTTTTTGAATGATGTTAGCCTACTACTTGTAAATTGGCCCGTAAGTTTCACAAGCCCTGTAATCAGCAGCTTCTTTATCACTTCCGAATGCATTCCACGAATTTGGACGAAAGATGTCTTTTTCATCAACGTTGTGCATACAAACCGGAATTCTCAGGATTGATGCCAATGTGATTAGATCAGCCCCAATGTGTCCATAAGAAATAGCACCATGGTTTGCACCCCAGTTAGCCATTACTTCATATACATCTTTAAATGCACCCTCGCCCGTTACACGAGGCACAAACCAAGTAGTTGGCCATGTTGGGTTGGTACGTTCATCCAATACTTTATGCACATCATCTGGCAACTCAACAGTCCATCCCTCAGCAATTTGAAGTACAGGCCCTAAGCCTTTTACTAAATTCACACGAGACATGGTTACCAGCATTTCACCAGCAGTTTTAAATTGTGATGAATAACCACCACCACGGAAATAACCTAAGTCAGCAGGACACCATTTCGTATTCTCCAAACACTTAGCTTTATCTTCCTCTGTAATGTTCCAGAATGGCTTCATTACCGGATTACCTTCAGCATCCTTTTGTTGAGCTGTAGCATCCAGAGTTGTTGATCCGGAGTTAATCAAGTGAATAATACCATCTTTAGCAAGACCAGTCAATTCTTTACCAGTTACACGTTTCACTGCATCCGGACTCCAGAATGTGCGAACATCAGAGAATATCTGAGCGGTTTTTGTAAGCAAGTGACCAAACATCATTGGCACTGCATTTAAACTATCGTTTTCAGTAGCAAATACAAATGCTTCGCGAATACCATTCCAGTCAAATGATGAATTGAGAATTGCTTCAGGAAAATCAGCATTTGGATAGTAGTCTGTCCACTGACGTTGTCCCTGGAAACCACCGGCAATTGCATTGCGACCTTTGGCTTCTTCTCCATGCCCAAGTTCTTTCAATCTTGGGTTCCCAATCATTAGGTCACGGCAAATCAATGTCATTTTAACAACAATCTCCCACTCCCAGTCTTTACGTTCACGAGATGATTGTTTGTCTTTTGCATTCCAATCATCACCTTCAGTACAATTTTCTTTTGTCCAGGCTAATGCTTTTTCATATTCAATAGGATCAAAAATATCCTGATCAATTCTACGCTTAATCTCAACCATATCAACAAACTCAGTACGCATCCCCAAATACTCCTGGAAGAAATCAGGATCAACCATTGATCCGGCAATACCCATTGAAGTATAACCCACTGATAGATATGATTTTCCATTCATTTCGGCAGCAGCCAAGGCAGCATTCACAAAACGCAGGACTTTCACTCTTACATCTTCAGGAATAGTTGTATCGCCAGAATCCTGCACATCTCGGCCATAAATACCAAAAGCAGGTAAGCCTTTTTGAGCATAACCAGCTAATGCAGCTGCTAAATACACAGCTCCCGGACGTTCAGTTCCATTGAAGCCCCACACAGCCTTAGGTAGCAATGGGTCTGAATCCATCACTTCAGTTCCATAACACCAACAGGGCGTTACTGTTAATGAAACCCCAACGCCTTCGCGCTTAAACAAATCGGCACAAGCAGCAGCATCTGCTACTCCTCCAATTGTTGTTTCAGCGATTACACACTCCACCTTATCACCTGAAGCAAAGCGGATATTTTCTTCAATCAGCTTTGCCGCAGCTTTAGCCATATCCATTGTTTGAACTTCCAATGATTCGCGAACACCTCTTTCGCGTCCATCAATTACCGGACGAATACCAACTTTAGGCAGTTGTCCAATTAAGCGATTACTCATATTTCCTATTTATTAGAATTATTAATTAATTTCTATTCTTACCAATTAAATTACTGATAGTCACCAGACATAACCCAATACAAATATTAGATCAAACTTATTCCCAATCCTACGATATATTGTCCTGTACTGTGCTGCTAATATAGAAACTTTCATTCAAACAAACATTCTAGTTGAATAACTTTTTTAAATAAGCTACATTTGCTGCTATTAAACCCACGACTATGCAACTACTAAAAATGAAGCTTCACTGGCAAATCCTTATAGCATTGGCACTTGCTGTTATTTTTGGATATTATTTTGAAAATCAAATTCCATACATTTCCTGGATGGGCGACCTTTTTCTCCGGGCATTAAAAATGATTATCATTCCATTAATTCTTAGTTCAATCATCAGTGGAGTAACCAGTATGGGCAGCAGTCAAAACCTTGGACGTCTTGGTTTAAAAACAATTTCATACTACATTGTAACTTCACTATTAGCCATTACAACAGGACTATTTCTGGTAAATCTTATTAAACCAGGAATTGGAGTTAACCTTGGTTTTGCTTCTCAAGTTGAAGGAATAATAGAACCAACTGGTTCTGCAAAAGATATGTTCATTCGGATGATTCCTGAGAATATCATCAAAGCAATGGTTGAAGGAAATATACTTGCAATTATCTTTTTCTCTATTCTTTTTGGGTACTTCATTACCCAGGTAAAATCATCATACAAGGAAAAATTAACAAACGTTTTTAACGCGATATTTGAAGTAATGATGAAACTAACCATGTTCATCATCAAATTTACACCGCTTGGAATTTTTGGTATTGTCGCTAAGGAAGTAGCCAGAAACTCAGAACAATTAACGTCAATTGCCGGAAGCATGGGGATTTACATGCTAACGGTTATTATTGCTCTAAGTATTCACGCCTTTATTACGCTACCTTTATTAACACGATTTATTGGGAAAGCGAAGCCATTTAAACACTTTAAAAACATGGTATCCCCTCTCCTAACAGCATTCTCAACTTCATCATCTAGTGCGACATTGCCTTTAACTATTGATGCTGTTGAAAACAACAGTGGAGTTTCTAATAAAATTACGAGTTTTACTTTACCGCTTGGAGCAACCATAAACATGGATGGAACAGCACTTTACGAATGTGTGGCTGCTATGTTTATTGCACAAGTATACGGAATTGACATGAGTATTACCCAGCAAGCATTAATCGTTATTACAGCATTATTGGCTTCAATTGGAGCAGCAGGAATACCAATGGCAGGGCTAGTGATGATTACAGTTATATTAACAGCTGTAAACCTACCACTTGAAGGCGTAGGTTTAATATTAGCTGTTGACCGTATTTTGGATATGTACCGCACTTCCATCAATGTATGGAGTGACAGTTGCGGTGCTGTAATAATTGCAAAAAGTGAAGGAGAAAAACTAAAAGTTTAACTAACCTTCAGCATAGAATTCATTTAGAGTTATAAAATCATCTGAACTACAAACAGGACATGCTTTGTCATTTTCAGGTATTAAATTGAACTTGGCCTTACATGAATTGCAACAATACCAATTATCGTCAAATTCAAAGTTACCTCCTCGAATGAGCAGATCTCGTCCTTCAACCATTGCTTTTGCAACTTTATTCCGAGCTGCTTCATAAACACGAGTAAGCGTAGGTCGTGAAACATTCATATGAACAGCTGCTTCTTCCTGAGTAAGTCCATCAAAGTCAAGCAATTTAATACTTTCGTATTCTTCAAAAAACAAAACTATCTGCTCAGTCCTTTTTTTAGAACCAAATACAGAAAATCCTTTAATTGAGGGTGGAGCTAATAATCGTCGTTGTCTTTTTTTCCTTGGCATTAGATTCGATTTACTTTATTTAATAAATAATGATCAACAATAACCATTGCGGCCATCGCTTCGACAATAGGCACTGCCCTTGGTAAAACACAGGGATCATGCCTTCCTTTAGGATTTATAGTTGTTTGTTCTTCTTTTTTATTAATTGTTTGCTGCTCTTTCAGCAAGGTTGCAATTGGCTTAAAAGCAACATTAAAATAAATATCTTCTCCATTGGATATTCCACCTTGTACTCCACCGGAATGATTTGTTTTTGTACGAATACCATCATCAGTTTTCACAAAAATATCGTTATGCTCTGAACCAGAAAGCTTTGTTCCATCAAAACCAGATCCATACTCAAAGCCTTTTACAGCGTTAATTCCAAGCATTGCATGTCCCAGATCAGCGTGCAACTTATTAAAGACTGGCTCACCTAATCCAATAGGTACACCTTGCACAACACATTGAACTACGCCGCCAACGGTATCATGGTTACGTCCGGCCTCTTCTATTCGAGCAATCATTTGTTCAGCAACTGTCCCGTCAGGACATCTAACAATGTTAGAGTCGATCTTGTTTAAATCAAGTTCATGATAAGTTTTATCAAGTTGAATTTCTCCAACGCGATAAACAAATGCATTAATGCTTACCCCAACTTGTTTTAAAATTAATTTTGCAAGTGCACCAGCAACTACACGGGCAATCGTTTCACGTGCTGATGAGCGTCCGCCACCTCTATGGTCACGACTACCATATTTTTTTGTATACGTATAATCGGCGTGCGATGGACGATAAACATCTTTTAAGATGTCATAATCTTTCGAATGCTGATCTTTATTCCATATTGCAAAACCAATTGGTGTCCCTTGGGTTTTTCCTTCAAAAATCCCAGAAAGAAATTCAACAGAATCTGACTCCTGCCTTTGCGTTGTAATTTTTGATTGTCCAGGTTTTCTACGATCCAATTCATTTTGAATGAAATCTAAATCAATATCAATCCCTGCAGGGCAACCGTCAATTATTCCACCAATGCCCTTGCCATGAGATTCTCCAAAAGAAGTAAGCCTAAAAAGATGTCCGAATGTATTCATAATGTAAAAATAAAAAAAAATGTTGCTCCGAAAACACGAAGCAACATTCAGTCAACTTAATATTTTTTAGCAACCACAGCCGCAGTCACCCTTGTCTTCAGTATTGCAACTTTCATCGGAGCAATCTCCATCACCACAACCACCACTATTACAACCGCATCCGCCTTGAACAGTAGCAGCAATCTCTTCGTCAGAAGCATCTCTAACTTCCAAAACATCACCTACAAAAAAAAGATCTTCACCAGCCAAAGGATGGTTAAAGTCCATCTTTACGATGTCATCGTTTACTTCAAGCACCAAACCGTTCATACGTTGTCCATTTGTACTCATCATAGGTACGGTACTCCCAACTTTTACAACTTCAGCATCAAAGTTACCATCGATCAGAAATAAGTGCTTAGGAAGCTCAATAATAGCATTTTCGTCAAGTTCACCATAAGCATCTTTACTGCTGAGATTTATTTCGAATGACTTCCCTTTATCAAGCCCTTCAATAAGTGCTTCGAATTTTGGAAGCATAATTCCTGCTCCATAAACAAACTCCAACGGTTTCTCAGCTGTAGCCTGTTCTATCAAATCTCCTTCTTTCCCATCGATTCGTAGATCGTAGGTCAAAGAAACCATTTTGTTCTTAGTAATTGCCATATCCATCTATTTAGATTGATTTTTAATAATTAACATGCAAAGAAATAAAAAACATGGACATTATGAAAGGATAATCTCTTTTCTGAATGTCATTTAAGGTTAACATTACAAAAAACAATTGGTTTAATAAAAACGAGGACCAGAAGCGATTTTAAACATTTCTTTAAATTGATATTGAAAACAAAAATAATTAAAACATTTGTCACTTTTTGGGGTTATTTCCCAAATACACAAAGTGAATTAAAATGAAAAAAAATACATTCCTCATTATACTATTATCAATCCTATTCTTAAACACAATTAAGGCTCAGGATACGGATGCCAATATTTTTGGTGACGTTCAGACTAGAGGTGACCACATTCCATTTGTAAGCATCTTTATAAAAGGAACAAACATTGGAACTGCAACAGACCAAACAGGCCACTATTTATTAGTAAATCTGCCTACCGGAAAACACACCATTGTAGCCAAAATGCTAGGATATAAAGTTCTTGAGAAGGAAGTTGATTTAGTAGCTGATCAAAGTTTCGAGGTTAATTTTGAACTTAAAAAAGAATCAATGGCTGTTGATGAAGTTGTAATTACAGGAACAAAAACATTTAAACGTAAAACAGAATCTGCTGTAATTGTAAATGTAATTGACTCAAAAGTTTTTGATTTTGTTCAGGCAAATACCATTTCTGAAGGATTAAACTTTCAGCCTGGGCTTCGTATGGAAACCGACTGCCAGACTTGTAATTATTCACAACTTCGAATGAACGGCCTTGGAGGAGCTTACTCACAGATACTAATTAATAGCCGTCCAATTTTCAGTCCTCTTACCGGACTTTATGGTCTCGAACAAATTCCGACAGAGATGGTAGAACGAATCGAAGTCGTTCGAGGAGGGGCATCTGCCCTTTATGGATCAAGCGCCATCGGTGGAACTGTAAATGTGATAACACGATTTCCTTCCAAGAATGCATATGAGTTCTCAGTTAACAATGGGGTAATTAATGGTGAGGCAAATGACAATCATATAAATGGAAATATTACTTTATTAACCCCCCAAAGAAATGCAGGTGTAACTATCTTTACTTCGCGAAGAGACCGTCAATCCTACGATCACAATGGGGATGGATATTCTGAAATGCCCCTACTACAGAACAATTCATTTGGAATGAATTCATATTTTAAGCTAAGTCCGAATCAGAAACTTGAAGCCAATTTAGCAAGCTTGCATGAATATCGTCGGGGTGGTAATAAAAATGACGGTGCAGCCGCACATCTTTCAGATCAATCTGAAGAACGAACTCATGACATACTAATGGGGGGCTTAGATTATGAAATCAATTTTGATAATAACAGAACCAGTTTATCGGTTTTTCTAGCAGGTCAAAATACAAAGCGTAAACATTACACAGGTATAATTCCTGATGATCCTGCTGGAATACAAAACCATTATGAAAATCCTCCTTATGGAGTTACTGACAACAATACTTTTATAGGAGGTGTGCAAGTGAACCACACCATTTATGATTTCATTCGGGGAACTAATGTCATTACCGGAGGATTTGAATACAATTATGATGATGTATTTGATGAAATTAAAGCTTATAATTATGTCCTCGATCAAACCTCGAAAAACTTTGGGTTGTACCTTCAAAGTGATTGGGCAATAAATCCTAAACTAACCTTGCTTAGTGGTTTTCGAGCCGACAAGCACAACCTTGTCGATAAACTCATCGTTAATCCCCGCTTTTCGGTTTTATATAAATCCAATCAGGAAACACAATTCAGGATGTCATGGTCAACAGGATTTCGAGCACCACAGGCTTTTGACTCAGATATGCATATTGCTTTTGCAGGAGGTGGTATTCAACAAATACAACTTGCAGACAATCTGGACGAGGAACGCTCCCAAAGCATTAGCACATCAATGAATTGGGATCATGCAACAGAACAACATATTTGGGGATTTACAATTGAAGGTTTTTACACCCTTTTAAAAGAATCTTTTATTCTGGAAGAAATAAGCCAGGCTGGAAATAATTCAGTACTTGAAAAACGTAATGGGGGCAATTCTGAAGTATTTGGAGCAACCTTTGAAGCGCGTTCAAATTTTAACCGTATTCTACAAATCGAAGCTGGATTGACAATTCAAAAAAGTCAATATGACACACCTATTGAATGGTCTGCAGATATCTCAGGAACAAAAGATTACTTAAGAGCTCCTGAGACATATGGATACTTTACAGTCTCTTACACTCCTGAATCTCCTTTTACTGCAAGCCTCTCTGGCATTTACACCGGAGAAATGCTGATCCCACACTACGGTTTACCTGGAGATTCAGGAACACCAGAAGTTGATATTTTAAAAACCAGTGATTCATTTATTGAAACCAATCTGAAATTCTCATATGATTTTGATTTGAGTCAGGTTGACTCCAAACTTCAGTTATTTGCGGGAGTTTCAAATATTTTCAATGCATATCAGGATGACTTTGATAGTGGGAAATTCCGGGACAGCAACTACATCTATGGACCGGCAAAACCAAGAACCATTTTCTTTGGCTTGAAAATATTTAATTAGTAATCGATATTAATTATTATCGAACCAGCTTCGCTTCTTATCTACCTTGAGGTCTTTTAGCATTGATGATGAAGCATTGATTGTAAAGCTATAGCTTTTGCGCTGACCAAAAGGCACAAAGTTAAATGCCATGTTCCAACAGTGCATTTTGCGCTGAATATTGAAAGTGGTAAAAGAAAACTTACCTGCCTGAACATCAAAATTAGATGTTAGTGAAAGGTTCCAGTTATCAGTCAAACTCATTCTTCCATTAAAGTTCAAACTTTGATTAATAGTTGCCTTTTCAAATGGATTAGGTTTTCTATATGAGAAACTATAATCAAATCTGAAATCCCATGGCATATTAAAGTCGTAATATTCTACAAACCCATCAGGATGGACAATAGGAACCATATCAGTATCCTCTTCTTCCTCATTTTCTTCTTTCTTGGATTTAAACGACATCCCGAACGATAAATTAGCATTGGTTAATCGTCCTAATTTCGCAAGACCGGAAGCATTATTCCAGACATATTTATTAATTTTCCTTTTTCCGGTTTCATCGGTCATATAAGGGTCTAATGTTCCACCAAAACTAACATTAACTCCCTTCACTGAAGTTCGTCCCCGAACACTGATATTACTTAAATTCAAGGAGTCAGCTACTAAATTATATGAGCCACTAAAACTCAGGTTATCAATTATCTTTACCTTTTCAAATTGCTCCTCACTTGAGGTAGTATCATTTTTTGCGGCCATTTTAGCTTCGAGGTTATTTGCCAATGAGAAACTAATTGCACCACTCTTTCCTTGTCCGGCAGAGCTAAAAATACCATTCGAAAATCGGTTATAAAAAACCTCGTTTCCATCTTCATCAATATGGCTATCCCAAAATCCATATCGTGGATTACCAAAATCAGGACGATAACTAAAACTTACAGAAGGAGTCACCTTGTGGCGAATAGCTTTCATTCGCGATTTCTGATTTTTCATTATAAACATTCCATAAATATTAGTTGATGAACTAACGCTAAATGAATAGTCATAATTTCTATAAAAACCATAAATCGTATCCAGTCTGACATGAGGCAGATCTCTTATGTGATCATACTCGTTATCTAAATCTACTGTTCGTTGTAACTTATTTGTATACCAGCGTTCCGAATAACTAACAGATGGGCTGAAATTGACATATTTCAATATGTTGAAATTAGGAAGTGAAATTGGAATACTGTGCTTCCACCCATTACGCCAGTCTTTAGTAAGTGATTTATTTAAAAGCTCATCTTCCCGTGAAGTAATTGAATTCTTAATATTTCCAGTATAACTAAAACCAATTTTTTCATACCATTTTGGACTTCCAGATCTAATCTTCTTACGGAATGGATAAATCTTTGACATAGAAAAAGTCATCTCCGGAAAACTTAATGTAATTGTTGAATCTGATGAGTTTTGCGAATGCCTAAAGTTTGTCGACATATTAAATGGTGAATTTTCCCATTTTTTAGAATATGAAATACTTGAAGATTTGGTCGTACTCAAATATCTATCAACTGATTGATTATTCCTAAGATAAGTATTCTGCTTATCGTAACTGGAAGTTGATAAATTCACACTCGCAGAAAAAGTCTGAAAAGGATTAGCTTTAGAATCCTGAGAATGCGACCAGGTAACCTGAAAGCCAGGACTACGACTATAATCGGGTAATCCTATCTCGCTAATTTTATTTA
Source organism: uncultured Sunxiuqinia sp. (assembly GCA_965372405.1). Classification (GTDB taxonomy): domain Bacteria; phylum Bacteroidota; class Bacteroidia; order Bacteroidales; family Prolixibacteraceae; genus Sunxiuqinia. The sequence goes on along the minus strand of CBDVCE010000020.1, from coordinate 50,671 downwards.
CATTATACCTGAAATTGAAAGACCCAGAGAACTTATATCTCTTTTTATATTTTGTGAGAATACTACTACCCCATGATCCTTTTGAATAAATATCACCCTTCAGCGTTAAATCAAAAAATTGGCTGGCCGCCCAATAATATCCACCCTCACGTAAAAAGAAGCCCCTGTTCTGTTCTTCACCATAAGTAGGAATAATAATACCCGATGAATAAGATGGTGAATTTGGGAAGAAGCCAAATGGCAATATTGGAAAATAGATTGGAAAATCTTCCAATACCAGCCAGGCAGGGCCAGTGATGATTTTTTTATTGGATATAACTTTTGCCTTCGACATGTGCAGGTAAAAATGAGGATGATCAGCATCACAAGTTGTATATTTTCCTTTTTTCAGGATAAACGATTCTGCATCAATTTTTTTAGTTCGTTCACTATGCACAAACCCCTCTCCCTGTTCTGTTTTAACATCCTGAATAATACCTTTTTGAGACTCAAAACTATATCGTAGAGTCTTGCATTCAAATTCATCTGCACCATCCTTAAAAATGGGTTCTCCCATCATCACTCCTGCAGTATCAGGCACTCCTTCGGCATAAACTTCGTTGATTTCAAGATCCAGTTCAATGTAATCAGCCATCAATTCAATGCTTTCATAATTAACTACTCCCTCTTTGTAAAGGAAAACTTTCTGACCATCGAGTGAAATAATAATTGAATCAGTTGCATTATAAGTAATCGGAGCATTCAGCATTGACGTACGGGCAGTATCCTGCAATGCAATAGAATCAGCTTCTAATAATATATCCCCAAATAATAAACTATCAGGAACCAGATCTTCTGTAGGAGCTTGAATTGACTTATCAAAAGGGATTTCCTGAGAAAAACCAGTGATGCTTATCAGAAGTAAAATGTATGTTGTTATTCTTCGAATCAAATCAGTTGAATTTTTTACGATGTTCTGTCTTAGGTCTGCAAAAATATAAATTCAATACACACATAAAGGTGAAGAAGTGTAAAATAATTCTAATATTTCTATTTTTGTTTCGTAAAACACCAAAATAATATGAATAATCACTTCCAAACGTATATTTTGATCATTCTTTTTATGATCTCTCCTTTTCTACTCGTTGCCCAAAATAAAACTCCAAGGACATTTACGGTAGTAATTGACCCTGGGCATGGCGGAAAAGACCCCGGTGCAGTTTACAAACAAATTCGGGAGAAAGATATTGTGCTGAATATTGGATTAAAATTGGGACAATACATCCAAAAGAATCTTTCAGGGGTAAAAGTGATTTATACGCGAAGTACCGATAAATTTATACCTCTTCACCGTCGTGCCGAAATTGCAAACAAAAACAAGGCCGATTTATTTATCTCACTTCATGCCAATTATTGTGGAACACCTTCAATAACTGGTACCGAAACTTTTGTGCTTGGCCTTCACCGATCAGAAGAAAATCTTGAAGTGGCAAAAAAGGAGAATTCGGTTATTCTTTTAGAAGAAGATTACTCAAACAGATATGAGGGTTTTGATCCAAATCTTTCTGAATCCTATATCATGTTTGAAATGGTTCAGGGAGATTACCTGTACCAAAGTATTGAATTTGCAGCCGATATTCAGGAACAATTTAAAACGCGTGCCGGAAGAAAAGACCGAAGCGTAAAACAAGCTGGTTTTTTGGTTTTGCGAAGAACAAGTATGCCCAGCGTATTGGTTGAAGCTGGATTTTTAAGCAATCTATCAGAAGCTCGATACATGGCCAGCGATAAAGGACAGTCTATTTTAGCTTCAGCAATTTTTAGAGCAGTTCGTGAATATAAAAATAAAATTGAGGATAAAAGTGACTATAAGCTTTCCTCCTCTGAAGAAATTCCTGAAAAAATCGTTAAAACGAAAAAGATTAAAAGTACGAAAGCACTTAATATTACTGATAACAAGAGAATCTACTTTAGTGTGCAGCTTATTGCTTCTTCCGCAAAATTGAATACTTCTCCTGAGAATTTTTCAGGTTTGAAACCAGTTTATCGACAAAAATCAGGCTCACTTTATAAATATTTCTTTGGCAGAGAGCAATCCTATGATAAAATCAGTGAGTTAAAAAAGAAAGCAAAGAATAAATATCCTGATGCATTCGTAGTTGCTTTTGAAAATGAAAAATCGATTTCAGTAAAAAAGGCACTTAAAAAATTGAAACCTTAATAATTCCTTTCTATTATCAGGTATTCACTTGTTTTCTTTCTGAATGCTTTTTAATATTGTATTATATTGCAAAACCACGAAAACATTATGAAACTTACAGGATATACCAAACTAGGCATATTAATTATTTTAAGCTTCGCTATTTTTATTTGGGGTCTCAACTTCTTGAAAGGAATTGACTTCTTCAATAGAAATACTAGCTATATTGTCATTTATGATCGGGTTGATGGATTACTTGAATCGAGTGCTGTTACCATAAACGGATATAAAGTTGGACAAGTTAAAACCATTGACTTTTCTGATAATAACGACGGCAGTCTTGTTGTAACATTCTCACTGGAAGGTAATTTTAAAATTCCAAGAGGAACTTCTGCAAGAATTATTTCAAGTGATTTAATGGGAACTAAATCTATAAAACTTCAGGTTTCACCATCAAATCAATATTATGAGGCAAATGACACTATTCCGGGTAGCATTGAAAGTGGCTTAAAGGAACAGGTTAGCATGCAAGTGCTTCCATTAAAGAATAAGGCAGAACAATTGCTTGCTTCTTTAGACTCCGCAATTACGGTGGTTACATATGTTTTTAATGAAGAAGCCCGTACAAACCTTTCTGAAAGTTTTAAACGTATTAATAAAACAATTTTAAACCTTGAACACACCTCTGGCACATTGAAAGAATTACTGACATCTGAAAAACAGAATGTAAAATCTATCATTGGTAATCTAGAGCAAATTTCAGGAAACCTGAATGAAAATTCTGATGAGATTTCTACAATTATTGGAAACTTTGCATCGATAAGCGATAGCATTGCATCGGTTGACATCCAGACAATGCTACAACAACTTGCCACCTCGGCTCAAGGACTTAGTACAATCGTTCATAAATTAAATGAAGGTGATGGTTCTGCGGGTAAACTACTAAATGATGATGAACTGTATGATAACCTTAATAGTTTAAGTGCAAGTCTTGACCTTTTAATGAAAGACATCAGACATAATCCCAAAAGATATGTCCAGTTTTCCGCTTTTGATTTAGGTAAGAATATCTATATCTCATCAAGAGCTCCGGAAACGAAGGCTGATGAAAAGTATCATTTTAAGATTCATCTTATTTCAAGCCCAACCCGATTAGATACAACCAATGTAATTTTTAGTGAGTTCAGTAATATTGAAGAAGTATTTGTTACAGGCATGTATAATTACATGACTGGCAACTCGACAAGCTTTTCTGAAATTACAAAAATACATACCCAAGCTAAGACGATTTTTTCTGAAGCGAGCATTGTTGCCTTCAAAAATGACCGAAAAATTAGACTGGAAAAGGCATTGAGAAAGATATCTAATTAATCATGAACATATTTATATTATTGTACGCCAAAATAACTCTTCTTTATCCATAGGGCATACAGAGGTCGACATATTTAAAGCACTGATTATCAGCTAGTTCTAAAACATCATTTTTTTTGATTTTTTAATTGCCTGACGCTGAACTAGGTTATGATTATTTTCAAAAAGTCAATAGCAAAACCATTTTTTTTATCGTTTTTTTTTCACAATTTTTGTTTTCAGGAAAAAATTAAGGGAAAAAATTTGTCAAATATCTAATCCTATCGATCAAAATGACTAACATTCATCTTGATGTTTGGAATCGCTGTCTGTCTGTAATAAAAGATAATGTTCCAAGTATTAGTTTTAAAACGTGGTTTGAGCCGATTGTTCCAGTAAAAATCGACGAGCAGGTACTTACAATTCAAGTTCCTAGTCCATTCTTTTACGAGTATCTTGAAGAACAATACATTGATTTGTTAAGAAAGACACTTCGAAAAGAAGTTGGAGAGGATGCCAAACTTGAATATGTGGTTGTAATGGGGAATAACCATGACAATTCACAACCGTATACAGTAAAGTACCCAACAACAAACAATAACAAGTTACAAAACAAGCCTCTTAACGTTCCATTAAAAACCGAGGGCAAAGCTTCAATAAGAAACCCGTTTATCATTCCGGGCATTCAAAAGCTTCAGGTTGATCCACAACTTAAGGCTGACAACACCTTTGAAAATTTCATAGAAGGCGAATGCAATCGTCTTGCACGCAGTGCTGGCTATGCCGTTTCTCAAAATCCAGGAGGAACAGCATTTAATCCATTAATGATTTATGGAAATTCAGGATTGGGTAAAACTCACCTTGCTCATGCAATTGGAATAGAGGTAAAAGAAAAGTACCCTGAAAAGATAGTACTTTACGTTAATGCAAATAAATTTCAGACTCAATATACCGAAGCAATAAGGAACAACAATAGAAATGACTTCCTACATTTTTACCAAATGATTGATGTACTTATTCTTGATGATGTACATGAATTTGCCGGCAAAGAAAAAACACAGGAAACATTCTTCCATATCTTCAATCACCTTCATCAAAGTGGCAAGCAGCTTATATTAACTTCTGATAAGCCACCCATTGAACTGAAAGGTATGGAACAACGATTACTGTCACGTTTCAAGTGGGGATTAACTGCTGACTTGCAGATTCCTGATTTCGAAACCCGCATGGAAATTCTTAAACGCAAAACGTATAAAGACGGAATTGAAATAAGTACTGAAGTGCTGGAATACATTGCCTCTCACATTGGCAATAATGTTCGTGAGCTTGAAGGAGCACTAGTTTCATTATTAGCGCAATCAACACTTAATCGAAAAGAAGTAACCTTGGAGCTTGCCAGCGACATGGTTAACAAACTGGTTAAAAGTGCCAGGCGTGAGCTCTCAATTGATTATATCTCAAAAGTTGTTTGTGATTATTTCAATATGCCGCTTGATACGCTACAGGCAAAAACTCGTAAACGTGAAATTGTACAAGCTCGTCAGTTGGCCATGTACTTTTCCAAGAGCCTCACAAAATCATCATTAGCCTCGATTGGTTCACAAATTGGGAAAAAAGATCATGCGACAGTGCTCCATGCATGCAAGACAGTCAATAATTTGAAAGAAACTGATAAAAATTTCCGCCATTTTGTTGATGAAATTGAAAAGAAATTAAAAATGTAAAATATTGAAAAGCAGGTCTTACGATCTGCTTTTTTTATGGCTTATAATGAGTGATTCTTTCCTAACCATAAAAGACACTAGCGAAGGGCTGTTTAAAGATAAAGGCAGTAAATTTATTGCCTATGCCTATCCTGTAACTGATGAGGATCAAATTAAAGAGCATTTACATCAATTAAAAAAAGAACACTACTCAGCCAGACATCATTGCTATGCATGGCGTCTGGGGTCTGAAAAGAAGCATTTCAGAGCAAATGATGACGGTGAACCATCTTCCTCCGCAGGAAAACCCATACTTGGACAAATTCAAAAGTATAATCTGACAAACATTTTGATTGTTGTTGTTAGATATTTCGGTGGAACTTTACTTGGTGTTGGCGGATTAATTAATGCTTATCGAACATCAGCCGTGGAGGCCTTGGAAAATGCAATTATTATTGAAGAACTGGTAAAAGCATTTTTTTGGGTAGAATATGAATATCCATTAATGAATGAGGTTATGAAAATTTTCAAAAATAATGAGCTTCAACAACTGCAAACAGAATTTGAAATGAATTGCAGGATTAAAAGCTCTGCAAGACTAAATGACAGTGAACGCATTATAAGTTCCTTACGCGATATTCGTGGAGTAAAAGTCAAACTTGTTGAATAATAGACAAGGATGTTAATAAGTAGCGCCAAAACATGCGCTATGTCATAAAAACTTGGTAACTTGATATATTAAATTTGTGCTTTGATGAGACGTTTAAACGTTCTATATAAATTCTTCCTGGGTGATTGGGATCGCCGGACAAGATTTTTTCCATTTTTGAAACAACGTAACATCAAAAACCTGAAATACGGTTTATACATTTTATTATCCCGGACATATTTCCGGTTTGAAAAACCAGCAGTGATATTTATTCCTGTTGGTTTTTTTTTGCGTAGAAATAGTACCATAAACAAATCATATTAAATGAAAAAGAAAGATCTAATATCCATCATGGACTATTCGAAGGAAGAATACCTTCGAATAATGGAATTGGCAGCAGACTTTGAAAAGAATCCAAATCAAAAACTGCTCGAAGACCAAGTGGTCGCTTCATTGTTTTTTGAACCTTCCACCCGTACTAGACTAAGTTTCGAAACTGCAATTAACCGTATGGGCGGACGGATAATTGGTTTTACTGATGCTGGATCATCAAGTGTTACTAAAGGTGAAACACTGCACGACACCATCAAAATGGTTTCACATTACTCCGACCTGATTGTGATGCGTCATCCTTTGGAAGGAAGCGCACGTTACGCTGCGGAGGTCTCAGATGTACCGATCATTAATGCTGGTGACGGTGCAAATCAGCACCCCACACAAACTCTTTTGGACATGTACTCCATCATTAAAACCCAAAAGACTCTGGACAATCTGAATATCTTCATGGTTGGTGACCTGAAATATGGACGAACAGTACACTCATTGCTAATGGCAATGTCTCAATTTGAAAATCCAATTTTCAACTTTATAGCTCCTGAAGAACTACAGATGCCGGAAGAATACAAAATTTATCTCCGGGAAAAAGGCATTCGCTTTTTTGAGCATAGTGAGTTTACGGACATCATTTCAGAGGCAGACATTGTTTATATGACACGCGTTCAGAAAGAGCGTTTCTCAGACCCTATTGAGTACGAAAAGGTTAAAAACGTTTATATTCTGAAAAATGACATGCTTGAAAATACCAAACCAAACATGCGAATATTGCATCCACTTCCACGAGTGAATGAGATTCACCCTGATGTGGATCAGAATGACAAAGCCTATTATTTCACACAAGCATTAAATGGAGTATTCACCAGAGAAGCCATTATTGCACATACATTGAACCTCAAATAAGAATATCATGAAGGACTCAATAAAGAAAAAATTAAAACTAAAAGTTAGTGCTATTAGTGCAGGTACAGTAATAGATCACATACCTTCTGAAAACCTTTTCAAAGTCATTTCAATACTTGAGCTAGATAAAACCACCAACATGATCACCTTTGGTGCTAATTTAGATAGTGAAAAACTGGGAAGCAAATCAATTATCAAAGTCTCTAATCAATTTTTTGAAGACGATGACATCAACCGAATTGCCTTAATTGCACCACATGCAAAGCTCAATATTATTCGGGACTATGAGGTTGTTGAGAAAAAAGTAGTTGAAGTTCCTGATACAGTTATTGGAATTGTAAAGTGTTTTAACCCAAAATGCATTACCAACAATGAAACAATTACCACTTCTTTTGATGTTGTTTCAAAAGAACCTTTGGACTTAAAATGTAAATACTGCGAGAAAATAACCCATCACGATCAGATGGTTATCAAATAACAAAAACCAGGGCAACCGGGTTTTCTTTTTAATTGGCCTATATTATTTTTGCAACTTAATCAGACGAAAATGGATACGAATTTTGAAGAAGTACTGGCAAAGATTGAGCAACTTATCAAAAATGACAGCAAGGATTTACTAAAGCTAATTTGCTCAACTTTGAAAGAAGAGATCTATCATTACGACTGGGTGGGGTTTTACATTTTTAAAGATGGAGGTTTAGAACTTGGCCCATACGTAGGCAAGCCAACTGATCATACCCACATTGCAATAGGCAAAGGGATCTGTGGTCAGGTTGCAGAAAGTGGAGAAACAATGGTAGTTCAGGATGTCAACCAGGAAGACAACTACATTGCTTGCAGTATTGATGTGCAATCTGAGATTGTTGTCCCTGTATTAAGCAACGGAAAATTTATCGCAGAACTAGATATTGACAGTCATTCCCCTTCCCCATTCAAGCAAAAAGATGTTGAATTTCTGGAAACAATATGCGAAATGATCTCAAAAAAAATCTAAAAAGATTGGTTCGGCTGGTAAATCCAACCGAACCAATCTTATTTTTTCTTTAGAGTTGTTTCTTCTAGTAGCGATCTCTACCGGAATTTCTTCTTTCTGATCTTTCTGGTTTCGGTCTTGCTTTGTTAACTTTCATGTCACGGCCACCTACTTCAGCTCCATCCAGTTCTTCAACTGCTTTTTCACCTTCTTCTTCGTTAGCCATTTCAACAAACCCAAAACCTTTAGCACGTCCAGTTTCACGATCCATTACAATTTTCACAGATACTACTTCACCATACTCACCAAAAATTTGACTTAGCTCATCTTCAGTAAGATTGTAGCTTAAATTACCCACATAAATGTTCATAATAAGAAAACTAAATTTTAATAAAACATAGGTAGGATGCAAAAACTACGGATCGTTTCGTTCTTTTAGAAAAGAAAAAGTATCAAAAATCTGTAAAACTCACCCCTACCAAAAATTAATTAATTCAAAGAATACAATTGATCTTCAAACTAACCAAAATGAAGAGATAGGTTCTACAAGTAGAAAAGTTTTACAGATCAATACAATACAAAAATAAAGATAGTTTTTAATCTGCAAATTAAATCGTAGTTTTTTTTTACAAATAGAATGAAAATATTTTCGAGGTATATAATTAACTACTAATCAACGTAAAGAACCAACCCTTTTAAATATTCACCTTCAGGATGGTAAATATTAACAGGATGATCGCCCGGCTGATTGAGTTGTTCAAGTATTTTCACCTGCCGACCAGAGATAGCAGCACCAGAAAAGACAGCTTCTCTAAATTGCTCTTTACTAACAACCTGAGAACAACTAAAAGTAAAAACATAGCCTCCACTTTTTACCTGTTCAAAAGCTTTTGCGTTCAATCGTTTATATGCTTGCAATGCCTGACGCAACGCACCTCTATGTTTTGCGAATGCCGGAGGATCAAGAATTATTAGATCGTATTTGTTTTTAATGTCACGCATAAAATCAAAAGCATCAGCAACAAAAGCTTCATGGCGTGAATCATCCTTAAAGTTCAGAGCTACGTTTTCCCGTGTCAAATCAATTGCCTTTGAAGATGAATCAACTGAATGAACTAAATTTGCACCACCTTGCATAGCCGAAAAGGAAAAGCCACCGCTATAACAGAACATATTTAATACATCGCGACCACTCGCATAATCACGAACTAAACGACGATTTTCACGTTGATCAACAAAAAATCCTGTTTTTTGTCCATCGATCCAATCTACTTTAAAAGCGTTTCCATACTCATGCACAATAGTTTGCTCAGATTCGCCAAGCAAATAACCATTAATCGGCTCAATGGCTGCTTTAAAAGGTAATGTTTTTGCACTCTTATCATATACAGCACAAAGATCATCACCCAAAACAACTTTTAATAAACGAGCAAGCTGCTCACGTATCAAATACATCCCAATTGAGTACGCCTGAAAAACAATTGTTTTATTGTAATAATCAAGAATTAAGCCAGGCATTCCATCTCCTTCACCATGAATCAACCTAAAAACATTGGTCTGATCATTTTTCAATAACTTCAGACTTCTTCTCATATCTACTGCTGTTTGCAGTTTCTTAATCCAAAAATCATCGTTGATTTCAACATCATCAAAAGAAACAATACGAACCGAAATGGAACCAATTTGAAAATGTCCAATTCCTAAAAACTCATTTTGTGATGACACAATGCGAACCAGCTCACCTTCTTTAGGTTCCCTGTCAATATAATTTATAGCACCGGAAAACACCCATGGGTGAAATCGTTTTAGTGACTGTTCTTTTTTTGGCTTTAAAGTAACTAACGGAAGTATTTGAAGGCTCATGATTGTGCTGCGACTAAGGATTGATAAATTTCATGGGCAATCCAAGCATCTGTTGCCGCATATGTTTGCTGAGCAGGAGTTAATTCAGCCTCCCAGTTTGAAAGGCGTTGAGATTTTGAAATTCTCACTCCTAGTACAATTCCTGCTATTTTTTTCAAGCTAAAATCCTGAATTCCAAAATCCTTCACTTCATCTTGAAGCTCGATAAAACCTTGAGGTTTAAAGCATTCAACTTTTTGTAATGTTTTAATATCGTCACGAATGGCAACACCAACTTTCACAATATCACCATTTGAGAGTAAAGATCTTAATTCCTTAGGCAGCCCTGTTTTTTGTAAACGAAACAGAAAAGCTTTATCAGAAGTGGAGAGCTGCAATAATGCAACTTGATTTATTTGTCCGCGTTTAAACGATGGCTTCGTTTCAGTATCAAAGCCGATTACTGAAAAAGAAGATAAATAATCTACTGCCATAAGCAATTCTGAATACTCTTCAACAATAATAATTTTGCCTTTAAACATATTTAATGGCAAATCAGCCAACGCGTCTTTCGTTATATTTTCTCTAAACATACGCTTCTCAGTCCTCCTCGTTATTAAAAAGATGATTCAACCAATCTGGTTTTTGTGAATGACCGTCTTCATCATCTTTATTCGCAATATTCACATGGTCTTCAAATTCAATGTCACTATATACTAATTCATGAACAGCACGTTGACAATTCACCAATTTTTGTCCCCAGAAGTTACGAAAATTGTTCAAGCACGCCCACATTGCCTCCTGCATTATCAACTCATTACCAACCTGATAAGACATGATAAAATCTTTCAGATCCTGATAGACATCAGCTAGATCTTCAGAAATACTAGCAGAAAGAGCTTGCTCACTAAACTGCATTCCCTGATCAAATACCTCTTTGTAATCATCATGCTCTCCCAGTAAATTCATCATCTTTTGCTGTAAAAAATTGTAATCTACTTCACTAACGAATTTCTCCAACAACATTTCTTCTTCGCTCTCAAAAGATGGAAGAATACTCGTTTTTAAATATAGAAGTGGAAGAATTTTTTGCACTTTCAGAAGAAAATCACGTGCTGGTTCATTCGATACACCCTCTACGAAACGACAATACTCGTTTGCTACTGTTACAAATTCAATGGTATTTTTTGAATATACAATTGGATTTAATTGCTCTCCGTCCATTATAAAAAAAGATTTCTGCAAAAGTAATAAGATTTTCCTTTTGAAATAATATATGAAATCCCATTATGATTTTGAATGCCATTCCAGGCGGTTATCAATACGATAAATAATTTTTTGATTGTCAAGAAGCCACCGAACAACTTTCATCTTATCATCCTCTGTCCCAGCCATTTTAAATAATAATTCCTCTAAAAAACAGGGTTCATCCAGCTGTTCTTTTACTTGCTCTGCAATTTGATCAAATTCCAACTTACTTAAAGATAGCTCATTTCGACTATGGCAAACATCACATTTCCCACAACGAACAGAATCTTTTTCATCAAAATACGCTAATAAAAGCTGACTCCGGCACTTTAACTGATTGGTTGTGTAATGAACGATGGCATCAATTCGCTCCTGATATTCTTTTTTGCGATCAGTATAATGTTCTTTTGAAATCTTTAATCGATCAATCTCAACTCGTTCTTTAGTGAAAATTACATAAGGTGCTTTTTTTCTTGGAATATAATGAATGACTTTAAATGAATTCAGATGGTTCAGAAATCGATAAACGGCATCAATCTGCACACCAGCCCTGTTGGCAAGCAATTCTTCGTCAACACCAATATAATTAGTAAATAAACCAGAATATGAACGAAGCATCAGCTTTATGAAGCCATCAAAGCTAGAATTAGCTACCTGAAACCGATAAAGATCATCTCTGCTTATAATAAAGTGAATCCTTGATGGATTATCCAGTTCTTCTGTTACTTCCAGATACCCTTCTCGTTGTAGAATTTTTAGACTATTATATACGGTTGTGATTGGCACTTTGTAATTGCTTGCAAAATGACCAATCTGAAAATCAAAACTTCGGTTTATCCCAAAACCAACGGCTAGTTGCAATGAATTACAAAGTGCCTGATAGATCCGTTTAATCACATCGGCTGGAGGAAATGCTTTCTTAACATTATTTTTTAGTCGGAGTACGTCAGCTTTTGAATAGATTAATGCGGCAAAAGCTTTTTTACCATCACGCCCTGCCCTTCCTGCTTCCTGATAATAAGCTTCCAGAGAATCTGGAATTCCAAAATGAATAACGAACCTCACATCAGCTTTATCAATACCCATTCCAAACGCATTGGTGGCTATTATTATACGTGTTTCACCTTTCTTCCAGGCTTCCTGCTTTTGAGAGCGTTTGACTCCGCTAAGACCAGCATGATAGTAATCAGCCGAAATTTGGTTTTTTCTTAAAAAGTCACAAATTTCACGAGTATGTTTTCTACTCCGCACATATACAACTCCACTACCATTTACCTTTTGAATAGATCGTAATAAATAGGCCATCTTATCTTCCCGTTCACGAACAACATACGCCAGATTTTCCCGAAAGAAACTCTTCTTAATAACTTGCTTCTTCTTAAACTTTAGCTTTTCCTGAATATCATCAACCACTTTTGAAGTAGCAGTAGCTGTTAATGCTAAAACAGGAATATTGGGAAGCAATGCCCGAAACTCAGCAATTCGCAAATAGGAAGGCCTAAAATCATAACCCCATTGCGAAATACAATGTGCCTCATCAACAGCAATAAGATTAATATCCATTTGTGGCAATCGTTCCCTAAAACGTTCTGTTGCTACCCGCTCCGGAGAAATATATAAAAACTTATAATCCCCCCATGTTGCACTATCAAACGCAATTCTAACCTCTTGAGGTGCCATGGCTGAATGAATAGCCATAGCTTTAATTCCTTTAGATGTAAGGTTTTCAACCTGATCTTTCATTAATGAAATCAATGGAGTAATCACCAAACACATACCGGGTCTTGAAAGTGAATAAACCTGAAAAGTAATCGATTTACCTCCTCCAGTAGGCATCAATCCAAGGGTGTCATTTCCATCATGCACAGATTGAATTATTTCCTCCTGCATGGTGCGGAAATTTGAAAATCCCCAATATCGGGTCAATATGGATTTAAAATCGTTCAAGGAATGGAATATATTAACAAATCAACTTAACAAATTTTAATGAAAATTATACTTTTTAATGGACAGTTGCAATGCAAAAGTAAAACCTAAATCCGGTTATTTTTTGTAGTTTTGGCATTTAAGTTAATATAAAAATATACATCTATAAGGTGTTTTTTTTACGACAAGACAATGGCTCATAAATTTGCTTTTGAAGACATCATACTAATTGCTTCTTTTTCAGAAGAATTATCATTCAATATGAACCAAAACTTTTTTTCATTCACAAGCTAAATTTAGTCCAAAATTTAAAATAGAACAGAAATGTATCGAAGCATCACGCTTTTAGTCTCCATATTAATTACACTTGCAGGTTTTTGTCAATCCGAAATTATTGGAAGTATTGATGGCAAACCAATACTTAAAGAAGAATTTGAAAGGCTCTACCGAAAAAACAACCAGAGTCTGATGGAAAATTCGGATAAAAAAACGCCTATAGAATATGTAGAACTCTATATTAACTATAAACTAAAAGTTCATGAAGCTGAGCAATTAGGAATGGATACCATTGATTCTTTTGTCCGGGAGTTAAAAACATATCGACAGGAGATTGCCAAACCTTACCTTACAGATGTGCAATTCTCTGAAAAGATGGTTTCTGATGCTTATGACAGAATGACCAATGAAGTTAAAGCCAGCCATATTCTTTTTAATTTGAATGAAAATGCACCTGCAAAAGACACACTGAGGGTTTTCAATAAAATTATAAAAATTAGAGAACAAGCACTTGCTGGTGAAAACTTTGAAGAATTGGCTCAACAATTCTCTGAAGACCCATCAGCTAGAAGTAACAAAGGAGTTCTTGGTTATTTCAGTGCTTTTCAAATGGTGTTTCCTTTCGAAAATATTGCCTTCAAAACACCTGTTGGTGAAATATCAATGCCCGTTAGATCACGTTTTGGTTACCACCTAATTCATGTACTTGACAAGCGTGCTGCAAAAGGACAAATCAAAGTGGCACACATCATGAAACGCATGCAAAAAAATGCCAGCGAAGAGACCGTGAATCAAACAAAACAGCTCATCGACAGCTTGGCAATACTTATTGAATCAGGTGATGATTTTTTCAAATTAGCTCGAAAGTTTTCCGACGACAGGCGTTCAGCCAGTCAAGGCGGTGTAATATCGTGGTTCACATCTTCAGGTATGGTTCCCGAGTTTTCAGATGCATCATTCGCATTAAAAAATGATGACGATGTTTCTCCAGTTATCAGAACACCATATGGCTTTCACATCATTAAAAGAATGGAGCGAAAACCAGTCGCACCATTTGACGAAATGGAGCAGTTCATTATTGACAAAATCAGAAAGAACCCTGAAATCAGCAAGCACAGCAAGCAACTATTTATTAACAAGTTAAAGAGCGAATATAATTTCACGATTAACGAAAACTCTGTTTTAAATTTAGAATCTGCGAGCATTAGTGAAATTAAAAACCCAGAAGACATACTCTTCAGCTTTGCAGGTCAACAAATTACGCAACAAGACTTTGCATTATACCTTAAGAATAATGTAAAAAGTAAGTCTTCAATTGATCTTCAATTTCAAAACTTTATTGCAGATCAGCTTACCACATACGAAGATAAAAACCTTGAAAACAAACATCCTGATTTTAAATACCTGATGAAAGAATACCATGATGGTATTTTATTATTCAATATTTCAGAAGAAAAAATATGGTCTGCAGCATCTATCGATTCCACGGGATTAGAACATTTTTATAATAAGAGTAAAAGAAAGCATCAATGGGAAGAACGCTTTTCAGGATGGGTTGTAAAATGTCCTGATCAGAAAACTAAAGATATGGTTGATGAAATTTTATCATCTGATTCGGAGTTATCAAAAGAAGAACTTGAGGATCAAATCAAGCAACATTCTGAAAAAGTGGTGCAAATTGAAAAAGGCTTCTTTGAAAAAGGGGATAATGAGCTAATTGATTATTTGGTTTGGAATGGGCTTCAGCCTGAAAATTATAAAGATGGACTCCATTTTATTCGTGGAAACAAAATCGAACCACAACCAAAAACATTAAACGAAGCCAAAGGATTATATATTTCTGACTACCAAAACTTTTTAGAGAAAGAGTGGATTAAGCAACTTCGTAAGAAATACAAAGTGAAAATTAAGAAAAAAACAATCAAATCTATTGAAGCAGTGTAATGATCAAGAGATTTTCAAATATAACCTTACTACTTGTTCTTGTTTTTTCATGTACCGAAAAGATAGAACAAACCCCCGTTGCACAGGTTGGAAACAAATTTCTTTATTTGGAAGATGTTGGACAAACCATTCCTAATGCTCTCTCAAAATCAGACAGCACCTCATGGGCTGATGATTTTATTGAGAACTGGGTTCGCAAAGAATTGGTGGTTTTGGCTGCAGAACAAAATCTAACTTTCGAGCAAAAAAATGTTCAGAAGGAGCTGGATGAATACAGAAACTCATTATTAACTTATCGGTATAAAAAGGAATTGATGTTTCAGAAAATGGACACAATCCTTTCAAAGGAGGAAATCGAATCCTATTATCAACAAAACAAGCAGCAATTTATTCTTAATAAAAATATTGTCAAAGCTATATATTTAAAGACTCCACTTGAAGTTTCTGACCCTGAAACCATCAAAAACCTAAGTCTTGATAATGACCCTGATAAAATGGCAGAACTAGATGAATACTGCATCAGGTATGCAAAATCATACGATCGTTTTAACGACAAGTGGGTTGATATTGAGCAGATATTAAAGCAACTCCCAGTTGAAATATCAAACCAGGAGCGTTTTTTGAGGAGAAACAAGTTTATGGAAAGCAAGGATACAGATTATTATTACTTTATTTGTATTCGCGATTTTCGGCTTAGCGGCGAGTCATCACCCGTTGAGTATGTCGAATCACCAATTAAAAACCTATTGCTAAATCAGCGAAAAATAAGGTTTCTAAAACAAGTCGAGAAAGACATATATGATGAAGGGGTCGCAAACAATAAGTATAAAATATTCAATGTTCAAAAATAGAAGGATATGCTAAAAAAAGTATTGGCAGGTTTATTATTAGTAATAGTAGTTTCGAGTTTAAACAATTTACGTGCTCAGGATAAAATTGTCGACCAGATAATTGCTGTTGTTGGAAGCAACATCATTATGAAATCAGACATTGAGAACATGTATCTGCAACAACAAGCCCAGGGAGTTATCTCTGATGGCGATATGAAATGTGAAATATTAGAAGATTTTTTGGTTGAAAAACTATTATTAGCTGAAGCTGAACTGGATACCACAATTGAAGTTACAGATAGTCAGGTTAACCAAAGCCTTGACCAACGTATTCAGTATTTCGTTCAACACTTAGGTTCTGAAAAGGCAGTTGAAGAATATTTCAAAAAACCAATTGTTCAGATTAAATCTGATTTGGAAGAAGTTATCCGAAATCAATCGCTTACACAGCAAATGCAAGGAAATATTATTAACGATGTGGGCGTAACTCCTTCACAAGTACGATATCATTTCCGTAATCTTAAAAATGATGAGATTCCGATTATAGAACCTCAGGTTGAATATGCACAAATTGCATTCTACCCTCCTATCAGCTTAGAGGAAGAAAACCGGATTAAAGCAAAGCTTCGTGAGTTCAAAAAGAGAATAGAAGGTGGTGACAATTTTGCGACACTTGCTGTTTTATACTCAGAAGGACCATCTGCCGGAAATGGTGGAGAATTGGGATATATGGGACGTGCAGAGTTAGATCAAACATATGCTGCTGCTGCTTTTAACCTTAGAGGCGATCGTGTTTCTAATGTGGTGAAAAGTGAATTTGGATATCACATTATCCAACTGGTAGATCGTAAAGGTGAGCGGGTAAATACACGACACATTATTATGAAACCAAAGCCAACTCCAGAAGCAATGCAACAAGCATATGACAGGCTTGATAGTTTGGCAAACTTTGTAAGAATAGGCGACATTACTTTTGATGGTGCTGCACAAGCTTACTCAGGAGATAAGAATTCCAGAAATAGTGGTGGGATGGCAATTAATCCAATGTCAATGTCATCAAAGTGGAAGAAAGATGAATTGGATCCAGATGTAAGTAAAATTCTTGACGGGTTGAAAATCAGTGAAATTTCAGATCCTTTTAAAACAACCGATGACAAACAGCGTACAGTTTATAAAGTTGTAAAACTGAGTAGTCGCTCGGAACAGCATCGCGCTAACCTAACGGAAGACTACCAGACTTTAAGCGAATTATATCTGGCAAAAAAGAAAGAGAAAATTCTAAACGAATGGATTTCCGAAAAGCAATCCAAAACCTACATCTCAATTGATGATTCCTATGTAAATTGTAATTTCAAATTTGAAGGCTGGAAGAAATAAATCGAATTACGAGCATCATTATTGACTATATAAAACTGTTGCTGTGAACTTTAAAAATGACGTTGAAGCAGTTGACGCACTAAAAGATAAGATTGACCTGCTACAGGCTGAAATCCAGAAGCGCATTTATGGGCAGGATGAAATTATCAAGCAGGTACTAATCTCATTATTCAGTCGTGGACACTGCCTTTTAATAGGTGTTCCAGGACTTGCGAAAACACTTCTGGTAAATACTATTTCTGAAGTATTAGGGCTTAAATACAACCGGATTCAATTCACACCGGACTTGATGCCTTCAGATATTATTGGAACCGAAATTCTGGATAAAGATCGTGAGTTTAAGTTTGTAAGGGGACCTTTATTTGCCAATATTATTTTGGCTGATGAAATTAACCGTACTCCTCCTAAAACGCAGGCAGCATTACTTGAGGCGATGCAAGAACGAGCTGTTACTGCAGCAGGTGAACGCCATCAACTCGACAAGCCTTTTTTTGTTTTGGCAACACAAAACCCAATTGAGCAAGAAGGAACTTATCCCCTTCCTGAAGCGCAGCTTGATCGTTTTATGTTTTCAATCTGGTTAGATTATCCTAAGTTTGAAGACGAGTTAACCATCGTTAAAAACACGACTTCTGATTATTCTGTAGAATTAAAAGAAATTATTTCGGCTGATGAAATAAAGTTTTTTCAGAATTTGATCTTAAAAATTCCAGTAAATGATAATGTTCTGAGATATGCCGTGGAACTGTCTGCAAAAACCAGACCCAAAACAAAGCTGGCTGTCTCAACTGCCAATAAATATTTTAAATGGGGCGCCGGCCCCCGAGCCTCTCAGTTTTTGGTTTTAGGAGCAAAAACGCATGCTGCTCTATCAGGAAAGTATTCTCCAGATATTGAAGATGTTCAGGCTGTTGCAAAAACCATTCTGCGACACCGCATAATTAAAAACTATAAAGCTGAAGCTGAAAACATTTCAGTTGATCAGCTAATTGATGAAATCATGTAATTCTTTTAGATGAACGTTTTGAAATACAGACTCATACTAATATTGCTACTTTGTAATGCACTGGCTGGTTTCAGTCAAACAAAGAAAACGGTTATTATTGAACAAGCCGGATCAATTGAGCATAATAAAGCCATAAAAATCAATGCTCAACGAATTCTTAGAGACAGTGTTACCACAGTAATCATCAGACATGAAAATATTAGGATGTGGTGCGACAGTGCCTATTCTTATACAAATTCCAATGTTGTTGATGCTTTTGGTAATGTTCATATTTTAAAGGACGACACGCTTCATCTATATGCTGACTTTGTGAACTATAATGGTGATACAAAATGGGCAAAAGCTAGACGACATGTTAAACTAATCAATAAAGAGATCACCTTAACCACTGACTCAATGAACTTTGACATGGATCTAAACATTGGGTATTACGACAACAATGGAAAGATTCAGGATAGTATAAATACGTTGACCAGTCTTATTGGAGAATATTATGCAGATTTAGATAAAGCCTATTTCAAAACCAATGTTGTGGCTTTGACTGAAGATTATATTCTAAAATCGGACACCTTAATTTATTTCACCCAAAATAAGCTCGCTTCAATTGTTGGGCCAACAACAATTTATGAAGATGAAAACACACTTTACACCGAATATGGTTTTTACAATAGCATGACTGGAAAAGTAGAATTGCTAAAGAATTCGGTTATTAAAACTCCTGATCAGAACATTATAGCAGATTCAATATTTTACGATCGAAATACAGGTGATGGCAGAGCTATTGGAAACGCAGACATTCATGACTTTGAAAATCGGATGATTATTCGCGGAAATAATATTCTTTACAATGAAAAGGAAGAAACAGCTATTGTAACTGATTCAGCTCATTTTCTACTTTATTCAGAAACGGATACCTTATTCCTACATGCTGATACCTTGAAAACAATGCCCGATAGTATTCCTGACGAAAAAATTATTACAGCTTACTATGCTGTAAAGTTCTTCAGAGAAGGTATGCAGGGAAAATGTGACTCCATGGTTTATTGGTCAAAAGACTCCACGGTTCAGCTATTTAAAGAACCAGTTATTTGGTCGGGCAATAACCAAATGTCGGCAAATTACATTGAAATGATAACCCAGACTAATGCCCCAGACCTAATTAAAATGGAGAAGGAAGCTTTTATTGTTTCGATGGAAGACTCAACTAAATTTAACCAGATTAAAGGAAGAGATATGTTGGGCTACATTAGGAAAAATGAGCTTTATAAAATTGAGGTTGACGGAAACGGGCAATCAATTTACTATGCGAGAGATACACATGGTATTATTGGGCTAAATAAGGCCGAAAGCAGCAATATCAATATTTTCCTAACAGATAGTAAGGTTAAAAAGATTGCATTCATTAACGATCCTGAAGGTGAACTACTCCCGCTTATCGACATATTGGATGAACAAAAAACCCTACCTGGTTTTAATTGGTTTGACTCCATACGACCTAAAAGGAAAGAAGATATCTTTAATGGGAAATATATATTTATACCAGACAAAGAGATTTCATTACCTGACATCAAGAAGGATTCATCCAGAAAAAAGAAAACAAAAGAGGATTTCAGATCGATTGAATAAAGCGCTATAAATTCAACATCTTGAATTCGTGCTCAAAATTTGGGGTGAAAACTTCGTTACCCATATTCTTTTTAATTTGTCCACGAGTCCAAAACTGCCCTTCTTCAACTTCATCAGAATGTAAATTGATGGATTGAAAATCATGGGTGATAAAAACATAAACCAGTTCCTTTTCAACTTCCGATTCCCAAATATACTTTGTAAGAAAACGAGCCGAGAAATTCTGAAGTCCGATTTCTTCCCAGGCTTCCCGTTTCAATGAAGTTTCAATGTCTTCACCAAATGCAACGTGTCCACCAACAGCAGTATCCCATTTCCCCGGCTGAATAAGTTTATTCAACGGACGCTTTTGTAAATAGATTGCTTTACTCTTATTTAGGACATGCAAATGAACTACCGGATGCAACAACTTTTCACCATTGTGACAAACCGAACGTGGAGCCTTTCCTATTACTTTACCTGATTCATCAACAATTGGTAGCTGTTCTTCCAGCAATATCTTTTTTTGCTGCTTGCGTTGTTTTAAAAATTCGAACAAAAACACAACACCAAACAAAATATAAAACAACCCACCACTAATAAATGCCCACGAGGCATCACTCATGAGAAAAGCAGCATAAAACACCAATGCGGAATGTGCCAGAAAAACAAAGAACATCAATCGTAAAGTCTTACGCAACTGAACAAGCTGAGCTTCTTTAATCTCAGTTCCTTTCATGTACCGCCGTGTCATTACGCCAATAATATCAAGCTTTGAATAAGCTGACAATCCAAGTATGGCACATAAAATAAGGCCAATTAAGCCCGGCTTCAGTTTAAAAAAGATATCGTTATCCAGAATAATAGATATCCCTCCTAACACCATTAAAAGCAGTGTATCGAAAACCACAAAACGATCAAAACGTTTTTCACGAATATATATCCAGATTAACTCTACGGAACCGATTGCCAATGCAGCAACCAAGCCTGCCCGTGTCCCCCAAATTTCATCAACTGCTATAAAAACAAAAAGCGGGATAAATCCCGGCAGCAATTTTTTAAGCAAAGTAATTCGTTGGTTTTCCATATAAAAAGAAAGCCCGCATTAAGCGGGCTGTATTTTATATTATCTATTTTCTAATAGCGTATGTTTATATATCTCAACATCAAATATCAATGTAGAAAACTTTGGTATATTTCGTTCATAATCATTGACTGCTTTATACCCAAGTCTTGATGGAATTACGAGAGTCGCTTTGTCTCCAACCTTCATATAAGTCATTCCTTCATCCATGCCGGAAATAACAGCTCCAGATCCTACAACAAATTTTAATGGTTCATAATATCTCCCCAATGAATCCACATTAAAATCAAAAACAAATCCATTTGAAAGCAACTTGCCCGAATAATAAATCTGAACTTCATCTCCTGAGCCAATCAGAGAATCTTTACCCGCATCATGAGTTTCAATGTAATACAAGCCAGAAGCTGTAGGTGTAGCATTCGGGTAATTCACACTCATATAATCTTCAAGAATTTTCATTTCTTCATCTTCTAATTCCTGCAAACTATTATCATTGTTACACGAAGACAATCCTGCTATTAATGCAACAGCAACTACTGTAAATATTAAATACCTTTTCATCAATATCTTATTTTATCAATTCAAAATTAAATCTAAATTTCACTTGCTTTTTCGTATATATCCACCAATTTAATCTGGAATACAATTGGTGTGTTAGATGGAATTACAATATTTCCAAAAGGATCTCTTGCTCCCAAAGTACCATATGCAATATTAGAAGGCAGTAAAAAAGTTCCTATTGCCCCTTTATTTAAATGAAATAATGCATCATAGAAACCTACAATATGTACTCCATCAACTTGTCTGAATCTATAAACACCTCCCTCAATATTTGCAGAGCTATCAAAAGGGTTATTATCATTCAGAAAGAAACCGGCATACTCGATTCCAATTGAGTCCCCAACTGATACAAAATCTCCTTCTCCTGCTTCCATATCAACAATTACAACTCCAACATCAGTAGTGTCTAGGTCATTACCATTGGCAACTAATGCAGCAACATATTGTTGTAGGAGCGCAGCTTCTTCAGCCAGAGTATTTCCAGATTCTTCAGGAATATCGTCATCATCATTATTCATACAGGATGTAAAGACCAATAGAGCAGATAATAAAACGAGTGTATAATACTTAAAATTTTTCAACATGACTTTTAATCTGTTTTTGTTTCAATTAATTTTTTCTGATAAACCGGTAATAAAGACCTGTATTTATCAAGTGCTTCTTTTAAAGATGCAGAAAGTTCCCCTCCGGCTGCGTTGCAATGTCCTCCTCCATTAAAATTATCTCTGGCAAACTCATTTACAGGGAAATCACCTTTCGATCTAAATGAAGCTTTTACCTGACCATCCTTCTCTGAAAACAATGTACTAAAATGAACTCCTTGAATTGAAAGTGGCAGGTTCACAAAGCTTTCGCTATCACCGCGCACAAAGTTAAACTTTTTCTGCACATCTTTCGAAAGGTACATCACTGCAGCATGATATTCAGGAAATACTTCCATGCATTCACTTAAACAATACCCCATAAGCTTCATTCGGTCGGCAGAATAATTATCATACACCTTTGAATGTATTTTATCCTGATCAATACCTAAAGCTAACAGTTCACTTACTGTTTGAAACGTTTGCGGATCAGAAACATTGTAGTCAAATGAACCGGTGTCGGTCATAATTCCACAAAACATAGCTTCAGCAGCTTCTTTATCTACATGCTTTTCATAGCCAACTGCTTTTATCAATTGAAAAACAAGCTCAGCAGTTGATGAACATTCAGGGTGTGAAACCATTAACTGAGTGAATGAAGTTGGCTGGGGATGATGATCAATAAGAACTGAATTTCCTTTAAACTCTTCAATTAAGGTTTTCATATCACCAGCTCTTGAAAGGTGATTGAAATCAAGGCAGATTAGCATTTCTGCTTCTTCAATAATCTTTCCCGATTTTTCCTTATCAGAAGAATGATAAACAACTTCGTCATTCCCTACCATCCAATTATAAAAATCGGGATAACTATTTGGAGAAATGACAGTCACTTTTTTATCTGAATTTTTTATTACCTGGGCAAGCCCTAAAGCAGATCCTATAGCATCTCCATCGGGATTTACATGTGGCACAATAACTAAATTTCCGCTGAGCTGAAACAATTGTGCCTTTATCTGGTTAACTACATCAATATCAAATGATTTCAAATTGCCTGATTTTTATGAGAATACAAATATAAAAATAATGCATCCCACATTTAATTTTAGGAATTTATTTTTTTAAATTAGTTAAATCGAATATTTATAAAAAAACAAGCATCTATGGCTGGAAACCAAACCTTTACAATGATTAAACCAATTGCAGTAAAAAACAATGTAATTGGTCCAATCCTTCAAAAAGTTAATGAAGCTGGCTTTGTAATAAAAGCGATGAAATTCGTACAACTCACTAAGGAACAAGCAGCTGAGTTTTATGCAGTTCATAAAGGAAAGTCTTTTTATGAAGATTTAACAACTTTTATGAGTTCAGGTCCAATTGTAACTATCATTTTAGAAAAAGAAAATGCAGTTATAGATTTTCGAAAGTTAATCGGGGCAACTGATCCAAAAGAAGCTGATGATGGAACCATTCGCAAACTTTATGCAGAATCTAAATCACACAATGCAATACATGGCTCAGATAGTGATGAGAATGCACGAATTGAAAGTGATTTCTTCTTTTCCAAAATAGAGCGTTTTTAGCAGATAACGCAAGATTGATTCCGAACGGTGTCTTGCGATAGATAGATGTTTTAATCGATCTATTTAAAAACTATTTGTCGAATGAGTTCCTGTCCTGCTTTTTCATTGAGGCGGCGACGAATCTCTTCTTTCATCATAATTAGCTCATTCCGAAGAGCTGGAGAAGTTGTTTTTACAAATAACGTCCCGTTATGAATGCGCAATGATTCGGTATAGCGCGCAACAGTCTTTCCGAACAATTCTTCCCATGAAGCAACTACGTCAAGTTCATTAAGCTTTCTATCCAGCTTATTTTCATTGATGTAATCTTTTAGTACATCGCTAAGTTTTTGTGTATTACTTCTTCTCATGGTTTGTTTCGCTTACCGCTCCATCGTTCACTGTGAAAATTTTATAGTCTGCATCCTCTTCAGCAATTATCTGATCCAGATGTTCACGATTTGTATCTGTAATAAAAATTTGTCCAAATTGATCTTTAGCTACTAATTTCACAATCTGCTCCACCCTATTTTTATCCAGTTTATCAAATATATCATCCAGCAATAAAATTGGTGTCATCCCTGCCATTTGCTTAATAAAATCGAACTGAGCAAACTTTAAAGCCACCAGGTATGTTTTCTTCTGTCCCTGTGAACCTAGTTTTTTAATTGGATAATCGCCTATCTTAAAAAGAATGTCATCCTTATGAATACCTACTGATGTATACTGAACCATACGATCCTTTTGCAGCGCTTCTTTCAACAAATCTGAAAATTCACCATCATACAATTGCGACTGATGTTCCATTTCAATAGCCTCTTTTCCTGAAGATATTAACTCGTAATAATGCTGAAAAACGGGTTGCAGCTTCTTTATGTAATCTACTCGCTTTTCGTGAATTTGTTTCCCATAAAGAACTAATTGATCATCCCAAACCTCAAGTGTTTCCTCATTATAATAACGATTTGCAGCAAAATCTTTTAATAGCTTATTTCGTTGCAGCAAAGCTCTATTATAGCGTAATAACTGATCAAGGTAAACTTGATCATATTGTGAAATCAAGCCATCCAGGAACTTTCGACGCTCCTCGCTCCCACCCATTATTAAATCAATATCAGAAGGAGTAATAATGATTAATGGAAGTAACCCAATATGCTCAGCAAGCTTTTTATACTCTTTTTTGTTGCGCTTAAAATGCTTTTTCTGTCCACGTTTTAATCCACAGTATATATTCTCGTCAGAGTCAAGTCGATGATACTTACCCTGAACCACGAAAAATTCTTCGTCATGGGAGATATTCAATCCATCCACTGAATTCAAAAAGCTTTTACAAAACGACAGATAATAGATGGCATCCATCATATTTGTTTTGCCAGCCCCGTTATTACCAATAAAACAATTCAGGTTTGCTGAAAACTCAATATCAACCTCCTGCAGGTTCTTATAATTAATCAGAGATAAGTGTTCAATGTGCATGTAAATAGCGATTCATTAATCGAACAAAACTAGAAATAAAAAATGGTTGTCGAACCATTTTTGACACAAAGCAAGTTAATAACACCAATGTGTTGATTAATATTAAATTTTATGAGTCTTTTGTGGCTTAAGTTTTATAAAAAACTCTATTTTTGCGTCACAAATTTGGAATAACCTTATTATAAGATGGTAAAGAATAAAAATATCAAGAACGAAGACACTTTTTCAGAAGTTGAAGGTGCATTGACAAAAACGGAACAGTTTATTGAAGATAACCAGAAGATTATCACCATTGTTATTGGTGTTGCTGTAGTAATTGTTGCTGCTTATCTTTCGTTTACAAAACTATACATTCAGCCACGTGAAGTTGATGCTCAAGAGCAAATGTTTATGGCTGAACAATATTTTGAAAAAGATTCATTCAACCTTGCCATAAACGGTGATGGAAACTACCTTGGTTTTCTAGATATTATTGAAGATTACGGAATGACAAAAGCCGGTAATCTATCTTTGTATTACACTGGTGTTTCTTATCTTAAATTAGGTCAGTTTGAAGATGCAATTGAATATCTTGAAGGATTTAGTACGGAAGATATTCTTTTAGCTCCTGTTGCTACTGGCGCTAAAGGTGATGCTTATATTGAATTAGGCGAAACGGGCAAAGCTCTTTCTGCTTATGAAAAAGCATACAAATTCTCGGATAATGAATTCTCTACTCCTATTTTCATGATGAAAGCTGCAACATTGCTTGAGTCAGAAGGTGAAGCAAAAAAAGCATTGGCGCTGTATAAAGAGATTAAAGAAAAATATCCAACGACAGCAGAAGGCCGCTCAATCGACAAATATATTGCACGTGCAGAATTGAAATTGAACAAGTAAGATCTTGTAATGATATATTCAGAATCCCCTCTTTGCAGGGGATTTTTTATTTTTACAAAAAATTGGAATAATGGCAACAAAAAATTTATCAGAATATAATATCGAATCTGTGCCTTCAGCAAAAGGAATGAAATTTGGAATTGTAGTAGCCGAATGGAACTACGAAATTACCGGAGCTTTGGCACAGGGAGCTGTTGATACACTTAAAAGGCATGACGCAAATGATGAAGACATCATCATTAAACACGTTCCTGGCACATTTGAACTTCCGCTGGGTGGACAGTATTTTGCGGAGTATTCTGCTGTAGATGCGATTATTCTAATTGGATGTGTTATTCAAGGTGGTACGCCTCACTTCGATTACATTTGCAGCGGAGTAACGCAAGGATCAACCGATTTAAATTTGAAATACAATAAGCCTGTTATTTTTGGGGTTTTAACCACGAATGATGAGCAACAGGCACTTGACCGTGCTGGAGGAAAGCTAGGCAATAAAGGTGACGAAGCGGCAGTTACCGCAATAAAGATGGTAGCGCTTAAACAAGATATGCAAGCATAAAAGAAGGGGACAAATAGTCCCCTTTCATTTTGTGTCTTATCACCCTAATTTTATCTTAGGATCTGTTTTTAAAAAATTGGAATCATCCTGAAACAAGTTCAGGATGATTTTTTCAAAATCATTTTCCTGGCCTAACTGCGCCACCTCTTTGATTTGCTCCACGCTTACCCTGTCGTTTCTTTCGCATTTCAGTCATCTTTTTTAGCATCTCATCATATTTCTCCTGCTGTTCCGGAGTTAATAGTTTACGAATTTCAGCATTCTTTTCAGACATAACTTCACGCATTGAAGTCATAAATTCCATGCGCTCATCCCTATCATCGGTTTCTTTCATTCGATCTCTCAAATCACTAGTTTCTTCTGCGTATTGAGTTTCAATTTCAGCAATTTGCTTTTTTTGAATATCACTAAGCCCAAGCTGCTCTGCCATTTTCTCTAGACGTTGCTCGGGAGTCATTCGCTGACGCTGTCCTCCATTGCCGGGTTGAGCAAAACTATACTGTGCAAATAATACAATTACAAAAAATGAATAGATTAACTTTTTCATGGATATTGTTTTATAATTTTCAAGCTTAGACGTATTTAATAAGAAATGGTTTAAAATCAATTTGAAAATTTTTATTCTACTGCATGCCTCCTACAAATACGAATGGTTTCCAGGGATGACTCAGGTTTGCATCTTTGGGGTTGTTCTGAGTTTCTGATACAGTCATAAAAATAATTGATCTCATTGCTGTAGCCTTCATTAAGATCACCTGCATCAACTTCTTTTACCTCCTCATCTGTAGCTACAAAAATTGATTCTGGCTTTTGAGTTGAAAACTGAACGCTGGCATTCTCGAACTGTGCCATAAACCCCGCCTGAAAAGGAAAGTTGGCATGAAAAATATCACCACCCTCCAGCCGTACAGTCACATCTGATGAATTGTAGTGCCAGCTGGCATTAATATAATCATGCTTACTAAGCTTACCGGGCAACACTACTTTCTCAATCTTATCAGGTGCTCCATCCATCAAGTCAGCAGCATAATCAATGTCATGAATTAGTAAATCGAACAAAGCCCCACCAGACGAGCCAAAGTCCTTTTGCTTCTCTTTCCATTGTCCCCATTGTGGTACGCCCGAAAAACGGGTTAACGACAAGAATTTTAGTTTGCCATAGGTTTTATTCTGAACCCATTCTTTCAGCTTTTCGTAAGGTGCCATAAACCGCACAACATGAGCAACCATCAGCATTACCTCTTTCTCTTTGGCTAATTGAATCAACTCCTCCCCTTCTTGAATATCAAAACAAAATGGTTTTTCTACCAGCACATGCAAACCATGTAAAAGGGCTTTCTTCACCATCGTATAATGCAGGTTGGTATGCACACAAATATGAACAGCATCTAACGACTCCTGCTCCAGGCATTCGTCAAACGAAGTGTATTTTTTAATGGACTCAAGCTCTTCTGATGCAAAATCATCAGCCATCGCTTGTAATCCCTCTTTAATACTATTCAAATTTTGATCGACTATAGCAAGTAGGTTTAAACTTTTATTCTTCAGAATGCTTTGAGTATGGGTAGTTCCCATTAGGCCAAATCCAACAACAGCAATATTCATGATGATTCGTTTAGTTTTGCCGATTGTAACGCCAACATGTGCATAATTTAATCAAACCGACAAGTTTATTTTCAAGCAAAAGATAGTAAGAAAAGAGTGAACTCAAATTGATTTCCTTTTAATTCTTACAATATGAGTTTTTGTCTAACTCAAGCAGGTGTCGCCATATCAACATGGCTAGTACTAAAAAAATAGAAATTAGTCATTCCGTCCGGCAGCTGCCGGACGGAATCTGCGTCAATACGCGTTTAAGCTTTCTTGAAAAGATCCTGAAACCAGTTCAGGATGACTTAACTGGAATTTTCAGGACAGCTTCCAGCTAATTCAAATTTGCAATCTGTGCTTCTGCATAACATAGCACGGATTACATATTCGCGCTAGCAAGGGGAACTAAATTCGATTTGCAGCGCAGCGAGGCTTGTGTATTTGTGATTACAAATCCCATATTTAAAGCTGGTGTCTATTGTTAGCAGGTGGAGTAAATATCCGTTTCCATGGGTTTGTGTTATAAATCAAATTTATTATTCCTAAAATAACAGAAACCATAATCGTAAAAACAATAAAGGTCTTAGTACTTCTTGCCAATCCAAACTCTAATATTGATGCTTTATAAAAATCCAATATTGTAATAATTATAATAATTAGAGTAGTCCACAATAACAGCTTTCGACTTTTAGCTTTCACTGCTATATTTAGAGCCAAACC
The DNA here is from genome assembly GCA_965372405.1 of uncultured Sunxiuqinia sp. Taxonomy (GTDB): domain Bacteria; phylum Bacteroidota; class Bacteroidia; order Bacteroidales; family Prolixibacteraceae; genus Sunxiuqinia. The sequence continues at coordinate 21,518 of CBDVCE010000020.1, read as the reverse complement.
TGAAACAAAAAATGATATTAAGAAAAATAGAACAGAAATAGATAAATCTGCATTCTTATTGAAAGCATATTCTCCAGTCGTTGAATTAAATACATCAAACCCGTTTCGATAAAAATCCCATAATGTAATCCTAAAACTTCCAAAATAATACTGAAAGAACAAGAATGTTATTATCAAGTAAGATATCTTAACCCAGAGAGCTACATCAACCCTTTTTAGATAGTTATTAACTCCCCATATTATCACTGATGCACTAAATACTATTAATTCATAAATCATCACTAGTTCTTTTTTGAGGCTTTTCTAAGTTGAAAACTTTTTTGTAACCATTCCATTATTCCCATCGTTGGCGCAAATTTGCAATCTGTGCCTGGTAAAGATAACTATTCTATTTAACCAAAGTAGGAAGAATGACTCCATAAAAAACCAATAAGATCATGATGCTAACCCGTAAGATTGCCTTCATCTTATACAAGATCATGATGCTAACCTGGAAGATTGTCTTCATCTTATACAAGATCATGGCTGTCGGATGGAAGATCAAGACCATCTTATAGAAGATCATGATGCTAACCCGGAAGATTGCCTTCATCTTATAGAAGATCATGATGCTAACCCATAAGATAGCCATCATCTTATACAAGATGATGACCCTAACCTTAACTCAAAATAGCCAAACCCTAACGCTTGCTGTGATTTACATTCAGAGTCTCAGAATAAAGCACGGATAACACCCCGAAGTATCGGGGCTCGCTATTGTGCGGGTTTATTCAATATTGAAAACTAATTCTCCAACAAAGTATTCAACATCCATAATTCCAGGATATACAAGTAGTTTGAGGTTTCCACTTTTATTGGGAGTGAATTTAAAATCAAATAAGTCATCATTGGTATCAAGTTCTACTTTTCCATTTGTACAGGCTATAAGCATGTCACTCGGATGCAATCCTTGTACTCTAATTCTAAAAGAGTACGTTTTACCAACTATGAAATATTCAGAAACATCTCTAAATAAAATTTTTGGGGTTTTCTGAAATACTTCTATCTGACGTTCTCCTTCAATGTATTTTCCTTCCCATTTTATAGAATCATCCGGATACCATTCTCTCCAAAATCCACATTTAACGTTATTTATATAATTTCCTTGACTCAAAATGTTTCCATTTTTGTAATAGTCTATAATGTGATATATTGAATCGTTATCGTAAGTTATTTCACTTTTTAATTCCCCTGAATTATAGTATTTTTTTCTAATATCACTACAAGAATACAATGTACCTATGATGAAAAATATAAATAATAGTTTATTCATTTTTATACATATTACTTAGATGGATATATTTTTATTAATATAAGACGATCCTTAATACCCACGCTGGCGTAGATTTGCAATCTGTGCCACTCAACATTACAACAACTTTTGTTTCTGCAAAACAAAGCACGGATAACATATCCGCGCAAGCGTGGTGCTCTCAGAAACGATCAATAATTTTACAACTATCATTTACTATAGAGTGTATTTTATCCAATTCTGGTTCTGAGAACCAGTTATCAGCAATATAGAGTAATCTTAGATTTTTCAAGTTCCCGATACTACGAGGTAAAGATTCCAATTTGTTGTGTGTCAGTGTCACATCTTTCAACTCTTTTAATTGATCAATATCAGCAGGTATTTCAATCAAGTTGCATCGAATCATTATTATGACCTCTAGTTTTTCACATTCTAGCAATTCTGGAGGAAAACTGTCTAGTTCATTATAACTGATGTTTACCAGTTTAAGATTAGAAAATCTTGAAATATCGTCTGGTAACGATTTAATTCCAGATTTTGAAAAATCTAAAGAAACAACATTGTCTGGGTTTCTATATGCTTTTTGAATGTTTTTGTAGTTAAATTCTTTATTTACACTACATCCAAAGATTAGTGAAAACAGAAATAACAAACTCACATAACTATATTTTTGCATTACATACTTTTTTGAAGTTCTCAATAACAACTCAGGAGTAAAATTATTCTGCTTCCTCAACGCTGGCGCAGATTTGCAATCTGTGTCATTCCAAAAAACAACATTTTTTGTTTCTGCAAAACAAAGCACGGATAACATAACCACACCAGCTTGGCTACAGAATGTTAATCAAAAAGTTTTTCAAATCTTTTTCTTTCCTCTAAATTTAATTCTGGGAGCCGAGAAAGATCATTGCCTCTTACTTTGTTCAATGAATCCCGATACAACATATAATAATCGATTTCATTATCTGTAAATCCAAAATTCATAAAAAGATAACCATACTTGCCAACTATAAAAAACTTTTCACTTGGATTAGTTATATCTTCTTTAAAGAAATATACAGTATCTTCTTTCATAAGTAAGTTATACATATATAATTCGTCTTGATATTGTTTTGCATAATTTCCAATAGCCACAATTGAATCGTATTTAGATATTCTAAATGAATAATTTATTAATGTATCGTTAATTTTGTCATGATAAGAATAGTACAATAATTCACCATCAACCTGTTTTTGATCAAGAGTAGGGCTATCGGAGATTATGAAAGGATATGTATCAAAAAATAATTGAAGAACTTTTCTATTTGTAGAGTCTTGATCTAGTTTGAAACTGCAACTAATCACTATCAATGAGAATATTAATAATTTCCAGTTAACATATTTTGAATTGATGCATTTGCAATATTCCATATCCATTATATTATTAGCTATTTGTTCAATTCAACCCAACACTGGCGCAGATTTGTAATCTGTGCCATTCAACAAAACAACATTTTTATTTCTGCAAAACAGAGCACGAATTGCAAATCCGCGCCAGCCAAGTTAACCATTCTATTTAACCAAAGCTAGCAAGAATTTACAAGAGTTAGGAAAGAAGAAACAAAACTTACTGATTAATAATGATATGATTCATTCCAGAAGAAAGGGTAATCTTATTATGCTTTACATCCTTAAGCTCTTTATTTAAAAGGACAGAACTGTATTCATTATTTGGGATTACAAATTCGCACTCCATATTTGCTGGAATTTGAATAATAAACTCATCAATACCGTCACCTTTAATATACGCTGCAATTATATTTCCACGAATAGTTGGGCAAGTAATTTCAGACGATTTTAAGCTTGATAGTTGTGGTTGAATTATAGCCTTCCCAAAACCAGGTTCAATTGGTTTAATCCCCCACATGTAACGAGGAATAATATTAGCAGGAGCAGCTCCCCACGCATGATTCCAGTCTAAGTTATTTTTATAGTTTAAGTCCCATGCTTCGAGTGTGATAGTTGATCCAACTGCAATCATATTCCACCAACTTCGATCATGAGTTGCGGTTAACAAGTCAAATGCGAAGTCGGCTTCTCCAGCTTTATACAAAGCTTCAAGCAGGTATTGTGCACCATAAACACTGCAAACCATTCCACGGGACATGATGAATTCAGTCACCGATTTAACATGCTCCTTCGGAACTACGCCAAGTGCCAGTGGGAACATATTTGCATGCAATGAACTATGCTCCGAACCTTCTCCATCAAGGTAAATTCCTTTTTCGAAATCGAACATTGTAGCGTTAATTGCTGCTTTTACTTTTAGTGCACGCTGAGAGAAAAACTTAGCATCTTCAGTTTTATTAAGCTTTTCTGCAAAGCCTTCCATAATCTTGAGTGCCGAATAATGGAATGAGTTTACTACCGTATTGTATTCAACCAAATCATAATTATCACGTTCGCCATTAACACGTTTCGTTACTGCTGTTTTACCTCCCCAATTCGATTTTGGAGGCCAATCAATTAAAGCCTTAAATGTCTCATTTACTCCACTGAATCCAATCTTCTTCAATAATTCTTTATCTCCAGATCCAGAACAAATCAAACCATCCTCCCGAGCCATATCCAGCAATGCTTTAATTTTTAGCTCCTCATAATAATACTCCACCGATTCGATGTTTCCTGTATACATATAATCGTAGTAAAACAAAGGTAAAGTGTGCAAAACCCATTCTGTAAACCAGGTTGCATGATCAATAAAATATTCGTTGGTTCTTCTGGCAATTGAGTATTCCCGATCGGTGCAATAGTGCCCCAACTGGTTAATTAATGCATCACCTTCATACGGAATTCGCTCCCGGTCACCATCAACGTATAAGCCTGTAAATGAAGTTGCTTTCATGCTGTATTTGCAGATATCCCAAATCTGATTAAGGATGGTATCTGACGATTCGAAATGACTTTGTTCATCGTCAAAGTAGTACCAATATGCTTTTTGTCTAATGTTATTTTTACTTACGTCAGCCTTGCAATTTTCTAACTCACAATATCTGAATGGCATAATCACACCAAACGAATCAGGAAGTTGAATTGCTCTTGGCTCTGTATTTCTTCTGTCTGCAGGAAGATCAAGCAAATATTTATGATTTCCTGATTTAACTGCCAACTTCACTTTCTGATAACGAATTGTTCCAGGAGGATCTTTATCAATTTGATTATCTAACAATTTTTCACCTAAATGAACGATGATTGTATCATCTGCAGGCGAGTCTAGCTCTATTTGCAGAGTTCCAAAAGCATCCTTCCCAAAATCAATAAAATAATGGTTATTGGCAATTTGTTCTATTCGAGAAGGAGTAATAAGTTCAGACTGAAAACAATTTTTAGTGCTTGAATATCCACGAAATTCTCCAGTTGTAAATACTTGGTATTCTGAGTATGGGCTTTCAGTTTCATTCGTTCCCCACACTTTTACCTTCCAATAATAATCAGACTTTTCCCGAAGGCTCTTTCCGTTGAACTCTACCTCTACAGAATTGCTATCTGAAACTTTTCCACTATCCCAAACATCTCCAATATCTTCTCTTATATTCTGAAGACTAGAAGCCACAATTATCTGATAGGCAGTTTGTTTTTCAGAGGAAGCAGGAACAATCCATGTAAATTCAGGATTCCTATCTACTATTAATGATTTTGCCGGCTCTCTAATAAATTCAATCATTAATCCAGTAGGCACTCCTGAATACGGATCGGCATACCGTTGTCCAAGTTCATCGTTTTTAGTCCTGAACTCAAGGAGTACATTTTTGTATTTTGGATTTGAGGCAAGGTTGTTTGTCTCTTTTGGGTCATCTTTTAAATTGTACAGCTCTTCTAAGGATTTATCGTTCACATAACGGAAGTATTTCCATTCATTCGTTCTTACTCCTTCACTTGGAGGAATATTTTTAAACTCCCAAAGATGTTCGACCAAAATAGTGTCGCGACCTATCGATTTTTGTTTGCCTGTAACCAAGGGCATTAAACTTTTCCCTTGCCATGATTCCGGTGCTTCAACGCCGGCCAAATCAGCAATGGTTGCAGGTACATCTGTGTTTAAGGCCATATCTTCAATGTCCTTGTGTTGTTTTACACGCGGATCATATACAATTAAAGGAACACGGATTGAGTTATCGTACATTAACCATTTTCCGGATATTTGACGTTCGCCTAGAAAAAAGCCATTGTCGCCCATTAGTATAATCACCGTGTTTTCATCTAAACCCTTTTCTTCCAGTTTTTCCCTTATTTTGGCAATTTCCCTATCCACACCATTAATCATTCGGTAATACCCTTTTGTACTGTGCTGGTATTTTTCCGGGGTGTCGTTTTTCCAATACCATCGCAAACGGTTAAATCCATCGCGTACAATTTTGGGCAGTGCATTAAAGTATTTTTCATCGGCCAGTTCCGGCTCGGGCATATTCCTATTTTGATATAGTTTATCCGATTCTTCTTGCCAAAAATATTGTAAGGGAGCTCCATCGTGAGCATGTGGAGCACTAAAAGACAAAGACAATGAAAAGGGTTGGTCATCCGGCACATCATCAATAAAATCGATTGCTTTTTGACCCGTGTATCGGGTGAGATGAACAGTGTCACCATTCAAAGTTTTATAATAATATCCCCGGTAATCTTTGTATTGATTGGCACGGTCGTAATCTTCAATAACATCAAAAAGTTTATCTTTTTCAGGATAATTAACTCCAAATTTCCCGTAAAATCCTGTGTAATAACCTGCTTGTTTTAAAACCTTTGGGTAGGAGGTTTCCATAAGATCACTACGAATATCTCCGCTTTGAAAGGTATATTTATGGGTGCGTTCCTGCACTCCCGAAAAAATACTGACCCGGCTGGCTGAACAAATTGGTGTAGTTACAATCGCATTTTTAAAATAAACACCACTCCTTGCCAATTTATCCATCTCAGGAGTTTGGATGATTTTATTTCCAGAATAACCCAATGCATCCCATCGCTGATCATCGGTAAGAATAAAAATAATATTAGGTTTTTCTCCCTTTGATTTAGGGCTAGCCTTAATATATATACTCTGTGAAAAAAAAATTAAAATAAAAATGAATGAGAGACGAAAATAATTCATATCAATTATCTATTTCGTTCAATTAAATATTAGCTGCGATTCCAATTGTTTTACCCATAGCTACATTATTTTGAAACTACCTGATATCTTCCAGATTCTATCTCAATAAAACGATTCACCAATTTAGGATAAATTTGCTTTTTACTCTTTAAATCAACTATTTCTACAGAATTTGAATAATTTTCAGGTAAAACAACTTTTGCTGATGAACCATTGGGAACTTCAATCTTTAAATTAAACTTGTTATCCTTAATCTGCCACTCTGAAGAAATTATTCCTTTTACGGATTTATAAGAACAGTTAACCCAGTTTATACCACCAACAGGCTTCGGAGCAATTATTATATGGTCGTATGCTATTGAATTTTCAGACTGATAAATACCACCTAAACCAGCATAAAACCATTCCATTAAGTGACCAAGCATCATATGATTATTAGAAGGGCCTGGCAATGCTGCCCAACTTTCAGTTAAAGCAGTTGCACCTCTTTTAAGCTGATAGCCATAACCCGGACGATCACTACGGCTGTTCATCTTGTATAGAATATCCGATCTTCCATTCTTGCTTAAAACGCGCACTAGAAAGTGATACCCAACATCGCCTGACGTTAGTGCATAATCGTTATTCTTAATGGAATCAACAAGATTGCTAAACACCAATTCATGGCTTTCTTCAGGAATTAAACCGACATACAAAGGCATGGCGTATGCTGTCTGGCTACCGGTGGAGCATTCACCAGTTTTCTCATTTAAAAATTTAGATTGAAAGGCAGACTTAACTTCTTCCGAAAGTGCTGTAAATTTTTCATTATCATCATCCTTACCTAGCAGACTGGCAATATTCTTAAGAATCTTTAAGTCGTAGTAATAAATTGCAGTGGCGGTTAATGCTTTGGGAGTTAGCTGCGCTTCGCCTGGATGCTTCGGTCCAAGATCATACCAATCGCCCAGACCATGATCCAGAATGTTGTCTTTTGACTTCGATTTCAAATAAGCAACATATCGTTTCATCATTGGATAGGCTTTCACGAGTATATCTTTATCTCCATACCATTTATACATTTGCCATGGAATGATTACCGACGCGCTTCCCCACTCAGGAGAATCTCGAAAACCACCGCCAAAAGGAACATATTCGGGAGCAATATCGGGTACAAGTCCATTATTCAGTTGAGAGTCAATCATGTCTTGCACAACTTTTGTGTATAGCTTATGAATATTAAAATTGTATTGCATGGATGGGCCAATCAGGTAGGTTTGTTCCAGCCAACCAAGCTTTTCGCGGTGGGGACAATCGGTAGCAACACTGGCCATATTGCTTTTAATTCCCCAGTTTATTAACTCAAATATCTGATTAAATAAGGTATCGGAACAATTAAATGAGCCAACCCTAGGAGATGAGTTACGGGTATGTAGCATTTTTAGATCCAGAATCTTAGTTGGTTGTTTTACATCTTCTGGCTCAATAATTTCAACATCAGCATATCGAAATCCGTAATATGAAAATTTTGGCTGCCATTTTTCAACTCCATCACCTTTAAGCGTGTAGTTAAATTCATATGGCCCGCCACCACTTACTTGCGTAACATTCCCTTCGCTGTTTACCAGTTCATCAGGAAGAATTTTTATTAGCGCCCCTTTATTTCCTTTTACTTTCAATGAGATTATACCTGATGCATTTTGCCCAAAATCGTAAATTGTTTTGCCTGATTTTGATTTCATTACCTCTTGAACATTAAAGATCTCCATCACTTTTAATGGATGGTCAGTTTCAGGAGAAAGCTGCTCTCTTGAATCGTTTAATATTACAGGATTCTGCCACGTTGAATCGTCAAATCCCGCTTTATCCCAATCAGACTGCTCTAGTGTTGCATCATAATCTTCACCACCATAAATACTGCTGAAGGTAATTGGAGATGGACTTACCTTACATGTTTCATCAGAAACTATATTATTCACACTACCATCTTTAAAATGAAGAGTGATATTGAAAATTAGTTTTGGATAACCATAAGCAACAACCAGTTTTCGGTAACGCTCGCGGTTAATATTGTAAAAACCATTCCCTACCATTACGCCAATCGCATTTTCACCTTTTTTTAATTGATCAGTAATGTCAAAAGTATTGTATAAGCTTCGTTTCTGGTATAAAGTCCAACCTGGAGCAAGAAAACGGTCACCAATTCTATTACCATTTATGCTTAACTCGTAATGTCCTATTCCTGAAATATTGATTGTAGCCTTTTCAATTTTCTTCTCAACTTCAAAATCTTTTCGAAACATGGGGACAACAGAGCGTTTTACGCACTTGCCATTTAGATCATCCGATAGTTGATGTATTGCAGGAACTTGCTTTAAATGATCGTCTAATTTTTCATAGGCAATCCATTTGGCATTACTCCAAACATGCGTTGAATCAATTGCTAAACTTGAATTTGAATAGCCTGAAAGGAAGAAGAGGATGAGCAATAAGAATGAATGCCTCATAATAATTACTGGTTTTTAGGTTTGCTTGTGTTTAGTTGTCATTCGCATAATCGATTCATCAGCTATTTAAAACCTGAAAGAAAATACAAGTTACTCGAATGATTTTTAAATCTCAAGAATCAAAAGTAGAATTGTTAAGAAGCTTTAGCAATGCACAGATTGTCATTTCATTTATACAAAATGACACAGTTCCCTTTACTGTTCAATTCGTATTTGGACAATTTATTTAGTCGCCAAGCACAAAACTAATCGATATTCAAAAAAAACAGCTTACTAAATCGCTTTAAAATAATCCTTCCCTGCATTGCAAATCGGACATTTATAATCTTCAGGCAAATCTTCAAATGGTGTTCCGGGAGGAATACCCATAGATGGGTCACCAACTTCTGGATCATAGGTATAACCACATATCTGGCAAACATGAGGTGCTGCTTCATCTTTAGATTCAGAAGGGATGTCATCTTTTGAAAAGATGACATCCTTATTTCCTTGAGTTACTTCCTCATCAAGTTTATCTTTCTCAATGTAGGTTGGCGAATTTTTAGGTGAGAACATTTTATGGTGTTCACGATAATAAGCATAGGTTAGCGGTTCTTCATCTCTCACCATTTCACTTTCAAGCACCTCTCCTATTATCAACCAATGCGAGCCTAAATCAACTTTCTCACGCACTTTGCAATCAAACCAGGCAACTGACTCATCCAATACAATTGGAGCTCCAGTTTTGGCAGTTGTGGTTTCCACTTCCTTAAATTTATCCAAATCACTACCCGACATAAAACCAAAATCACCAATCAGTTTTACATTCAATTCCTTCCTAAGAACTGAAATTGAAAATATACCCGATTTCAAAATAATCGATGTACTTTCATTTTTCTTATGACTTGAAATAGCCACTTGTGGAGGATTGGAAGTTACCTGAAATGCAGTATTGGCAATATAACCTGCTTTACTTCCTTCGAATTCGGAGGCAACCAGATACATCCCGTATGATAGTTTATGAAAAGCCTGAAACTTCATATATGTAATATTTTATGATGTTTTATACTTATAGAGTTGATTATATTTTTGAAACCCTAAGTTCATTCAAATAAATTAAAAAGACAATTAGAAAACTGATTAGTTCAACCTGAGCTTTCTCATGGTTATTCCATTCATTTTTCACCTTTTTTAAAAGTTGAGTTCAGAATATGTATTTTTGTTTTTTAGAAAATTATAAATCCTTAGAAATAATGATGAAAAGAATTTCGTTGATTGCCATTGTTGCAATGCTGATTTCAGGTCAGGTACTGGCTTGTACAAACTTTCTGGTTACTAAAGGAGCATCAACAGATGGCTCAACCATGATTACTTATGCAGCAGATTCGCATACCCTTTATGGAGAATTATACTATCAGCCGGCTGCTGATTATCCTGAGGGTGCTTTGAGAGACATTTACGAATGGGATACAGGTAAATATCTTGGTAAAATATCTCAACCTGCACATACATACAGCGTTGTTGGAAACATGAATGAGTTTCAGTTAGCGATTGGTGAAACAACTTATGGTGGACGAAAAGAATTGGGCAAACAGCCAGGAGCAATCATGGACTATGGAAGCTTAATTTATGTTGCACTTCAGCGAGCTAAAACAGCCCGTGAAGCCATTCAAGTCATGACTAATCTGGTTGAAGAATATGGATATGCCAGTTCTGGTGAGTCGTTTTCAATTGCTGACCCAAATGAGGTTTGGATCATGGAAATGATTGGTAAAGGAGATGGAGAAAAAGGAGCTGTATGGGTAGCAATGCGTATTCCCGATGGTTACATTAGTGGTCATGCTAATCAAGCGCGTATTACAACATTCCCGTTAAACGATACTCAAAATTGCATGTATTCGAAAGATGTAATTTCTTTTGCTCGTGAAAAAGAATGGTTTGATGGTAAAAATAAAGACTTCAGTTTTTCTGATGTTTATGCACCTGTTGATTTTGGTGGTGCACGTTTTTGTGAAGCTCGTGTTTGGGCTGGTTTTAATAAAGTGGCCGAAGGAATGGATCAATACACAGCATATGCTACTGGAGTTATTGAACATGGAGGTGAAAACAACTTTGCCAGCAACCGTATGCCACTTTGGATTAAAGCAGATGAAAAAATATCTGTGAAAGACGTTATGGAAATGATGCGTGACCACTTTGAAGGAACTGAATTGGATATGACAAAAGATTTAGGCGCTGGTCCTTATGCAAATCCTTACCGTTGGAGAGGTTTAACCTGGAAAGTAGACTCTGTTGACTATTGCAATGAAAGAGCAATTTCAACCCAGCAAACTGGTTTTTCTTTTGTTAGTCAGAGCCGCTCATGGCTTCCTGATGCAGTTGGAGGAATTTTATGGTTTGGGGTTGATGATACTTACAGCACCTGTTATGTGCCGATTTACAGCAGTATTACTGAAGTTCCTGAGTGTTTTGCAGTTGGCAACGGAGATATGCTGACATACTCTAAAACTGCAGCTTTCTGGACATTCAACAAGGTTACCAATCTGGCTTACCTGCGTTATGATTCAATGATTAAGCATGTTCGTGAATTACAGACAGAAATTGAAGATCAATTCATATCATACACACCAGCAATTGATGCAGCAGCCAAAATGCTATTTGAAAATGAAGGTGCTGAAAAAGCCAGAAAATTCTTGACTCAATATTCCGTAAATGAATCCAACAACATGACTGCTCGCTGGGAAAAACTATTCCAGTATATGATGGTGAAATATATTGATGGAAACATTAAAAAAGAAGAAAACGGCAAGTTTAAACGCAATGAGTATGGTCTCCCAGCTGGTCCTGATCAACCAGGTTATCCTGAATGGTGGTACAAAGCTATTGTTAAAAGCACAGGCGATCATTTTAAAATGATTGGTGGAGCAGGTCATTAATTTTGAAGAACTAAAATAGGGAAAACGGATAAATTTGTGTCGATAAAACATTGTTTCCCCACTTTAAAGCCTTTTCAGAAGTGTTATTCGTAAAAGAAAGGCTTAATAACTTTTGTTAGAATAGAATTATTACTATTTTTGCGCCAAATTCTGCAATCTCTTACACAACATATTAATGTGTAATATTGCCACAAAACTATTAGAAAATGGATTTAATTAAAGTAGCAGAGCAAGCTTTTGAGCCAGGAAACGAACTTCCTGAGTTTGGAGCTGGAGATACCATTACTGTACATTACAAAATTAAAGAGGGAGCCAAGGAACGTATCCAGGATTTTCGTGGTGTAGTGCTTCAAGTAAAAGGCGAAGGCGCAAACAAAACATTTACTGTAAGAAAAATGTCAGGGAATATTGGTGTTGAGCGTATCATACCATTATATTCACCATCTATTGCCGGTGTTGAAGTTAATAAAAGAGGTAGCGTTCGTCGTGCTCGTATTTACTACTTGCGTGAACGTACCGGTAAAAAAGCAAGAATCAAGGAAAAAAGATTCTAAAAAGAATTTTAATATACTTAAAAAGCTCCCAATTGGGGGCTTTTTTTATGCCCTGTCCTTTTTAATTATTTTGCTAAGAAATTATTTTGATTGAGTAATCACCGAAAAGAACTCAGCAATTATTGAGGAATGATCAAAAGCCAATTCAGGTAACTGATCAATTTTAAACCAGGCTGCCTGAGAAGCATCATCCCCACCCTTTACTTCAGCATCTTTTTCGGCAAAGCCACAAAAAACGACAGAAATTGTGCGGTGTCTGGGATCCCGGTCAACAGCATCATAGGTTTTAAATTGAGATAAACTGTCAAGTTTTAATCCGGTTTCTTCTTCCAACTCACGTAAGCAAGCGGTTTCCAGTAATTCATCCATATCTACAAATCCTCCGGGAAGTGCCCATTTATCCTTAAATGGTTCTATACCTCTTTGAATTAATAACACCTCTGCTGTTTCCTTTTTTAAAACCAAGGCATCAACAGTAAGTGCAGGACGTGGATATTTATATGTATGCATGTTACTAGTTATTAATGATTCGTTTCATCACCCTCATCTTGTGAGTATATCGCTTAGTGTCAATATTAAAGATCCCAAACTGGTCTACATTATCAATACGTACTTTTCCAGATGCATGGATAATCTTTCCCTTTTCCCAAATAATTCCAACATGAATGATATTTCCTTCTTCATCATCAAAGAACGCCAAATCACCAGGTTCAGCTTCTTCAACAAATGAAAATACCGTTCCCTGATGAACTTGTTCTGTTGCATCACGTGGCAAAAATATTCCAGCTTGTTTGTAAATAACCTGTGTTAAACCAGAGCAATCAATTCCAAATGGCGAACGCCCACCCCATAAATAAGGAGCATTAAAATACAAAAGGGACTGCTGGATCATAAACTTGCGCACATTATCCGGCTGATTATACATGAATTTCCCAGTCATAGGAAAAACTTCTTTATTGATGGAAAATTCTTTTTTATAAGGTCTCCAGCAAGGCAAAGTACTCCCTGCAACAATCATTGTTGTTTGCTCTTCATTCATTCGTATGATATTAAACATATCCGTACAAACTGCTGATTGAGCATGCTCAATCTTCTGGTAAGTCCTTTCGGACAAAGGACTTATCATCTTGTGATCTACCCAGCCTTCATAACCATCGTAAGCCATTTCAATACGTGTCCAGCCAACAATTTGCTCATGAACCGTGAAGTGCTCACCAAAAAGAACCTGTGTAGTCATTTCACTTCTTTCTGAAGGTTCTTTTCTAACAGGAATAATACTTAAACCGGAAATTCCGTAATTCATCAAAGAAATTATTAATTTTATTTTTCAAAGATAAAAACATCGGATCGAGATATCCAGTACTCAAGACTTCTATAAAAAGGTATTTATGAAAAAGTTATTAACGCAGCTGACCAAATATTACCAATTATTCTATATCGCATTTGTATTTTTAGCCTCTATCGCACTCCTATATCTTTCAATTCCGGGTGAAACTCGGTTTAAATATGAGTTTCAAAAAAACGCCCCTTGGCGACATGAAACACTGGTGGCTCCATTCAATTTTGCGATCTTAAAAACAGATAAAGAAGTTGAAATTGAAAAAGATTCACTTGCAAGTAAATTTGCACCTTATCTACTTGCTGACAGCACAATTGAGCAACATTTAATTTCTGAACTTAACACTGACCTTTCTGCATTTGATTCTTTAAATAATATATTTAAAATCAAGATTCTACTCGAAAACATTTACCATTCAGGTTTACTTACTCAATCAATTGAGTCGCGACCTCAACTTGAAGGAAAAGATGAAGTTTTTTTGGTTCGTGGCAAAACGGCAGAGAGGGTTAAAACCAATCAGCTTTACTCATTAAAAACAGCATACACCAGTTTGAGCGATTCCGCAAAACTGTTATTAGCCGATCAGTATGAGAACTTTAGCAAATCGATAAACCTAAATAACTACCTACAAGCCAATGTTTCATTTGACAAAGAACTAAATGAACTTGAAATGGAAAATCTGCTTAGCACACTATCATTTACTAAAGGAATGGTACAAGCTGGCGAACGAATTATTTTCAAGGGAGACATTATTACTCAAGATAAGCTTCTAATACTTGAATCATTAAAAAAGACCTATAAAACAAAACGAGGGCAAAATTTTGACAGCTATTTTGTTATGCTTGGGAAAATAATATTAATTATCTCATGCATGTTAATACTTGGATTCTACCTCGCCTATTACCGAAAGGATATCTTTTTTCAGAAAAGGAAGCTAAGTTTTATATTCTTAATGATCGTATTTATGGTTTTTCTTTTCCGATTTGCGAATGAACAAGAGAATATAAGTATATACATCGTTCCAATTGCAATTCTTCCAATTTTACTTCGAATATTCTTCGATTCCAGAACTGCAATCTTTGCGCTTCTGGTAACTTCTCTATTAGTTGGATATTTTGCTCCGAACAATTATGAATTTATCTTTCTAAATATGATTACAGGAACTATTGCTGTTTTCAGTCTTGATAAGTTGCACCGAAGATCGCATTTGATTCTTACTTCATTTTGGGTATTCATAAGCTATGCTGTCGTGTTTCTTTCATTATCAATGGTGCAAGAAGGAAATATTGACACCATACCATGGAAAGAACTTCAATGGTTTGGGGGCAATGCACTTTTACTACTTCTAGCCTACCCGCTTATCTACATTTTTGAAAAGATTTTCGGCTTCGTTTCTGATGTTACTCTAATTGAACTTTCTGATACAAATCAACCTTTGTTAAGAAAGTTATCGCAAGATGCTCCTGGTACGTTCCAGCACTCACTTCAGGTTGCAAACTTAGCAGAAGAAGTAATTATCCGAATTGGTGGAAATCCTTTTTTAGTAAGAGCAGGTGCTCTTTATCATGACATTGGCAAAACCAACGATCCTGCTTATTTCATTGAGAACCAATCAGCAGGCATGAATCCCCATAGTGATTTAGGATACAAAGAAAGTGCAAAGATCATCATTGATCATGTGACTCATGGAGTTAAACTTGCCCGAAAAAATAACTTGCCGGAAATGTTAATTGATTTCATTAGTAGTCATCATGGCACTACACAAGCTAAATATTTCTTTACACTTTATAAGAATGAAAACCCCGACACGAATATCAATCCAAATGATTTTACATATCCTGGTCCTGAACCAAAAAGTAAAGAAACAGCAGTAGTTATGCTCACCGACGGAATTGAAGCAGCTTCAAGAGCCTTAAAAGACAAAACGCAAGACAGTTTAAAATCGCTTATTGAAAACATGGTTGCTCAAAAACTGGAAGCTGGCCAATTGGACAATGCCAATTTAACACTTAATGAAATTCGAATTTTGAAACAAACATTGCTGGAAAAGCTGATGAATATTTATCATGTCCGAATTGAATATCCAGAATAAACTAACTACTTAAATAAAAATCAGAAATAATAACACTACTCGGTATGTTTGGCCCACAAGAATTACTAATTGTCTTATTTATATTCAAACTGAAAAGTTAAATGCTGAAAGTCAAATTCTTCTTTTAAAACCTGAGTAAGTCTCTGGTTGATCATTTTGGTTTCAGAGAGTTTTATATCATCCTTTAAGACAACATGTGCCTCAAAGTGAACAGTTTTGTCAGTTAGTCGCCATATGTGAATGTGATAAACACGTTCAATACCTTCCAATTCAGAAAGCCTTGTAGCAACATCATCAGGCTGTACTTCAAATGGTGCAAACTGCATCAAGATTGCAGTGGATTCACGAAGAATACTATAAGTATGAAACAACAAGTATACGCTGATCAATATCGTAACAAGCGGATCAATCCAATACCATTCCCAAAACCAAATGCACATAGCTCCTATGATTACCGCAAAAGATGTAAGTGCATCTCCCATTAAGTGCAGATATACTGCTTTAATATTTAGACTGGAGTCTTTTTCATCATGAAGAACAAAAACTGAAATTGTATTGGCTACAAACCCAATAAAACCAAGACTTAGCATCCATCTAAAATCAATTTCTTGTGGGTCTGAGAAACGCTGAATAGCCTCAACAACAAGATAAACCGAAACACCCACCAAAACTAAACCATTGATAAATGCGGCTAATATCTCAGCACGTTTAAAACCGAATGTACTCTGAGTTGTTTTTTTCTTCGAGGCTAATCGATCAGCCAAATAGGCTAAAAATACAGCCAAGCTATCACTCAAATTGTGCAGTGCATCAGAAATTAAGGCTAAACTGCCTGAAATTACACCACCAATTATTTGTGCAATTGTAATAGAAACATTTAATACAATCGTGAAACCAAGCTTTGTATGTTTATGAATATGCTTCATTAATGGACAAAAACAATATATTTAGTTCAAAAGTTCATATATTTAATAACCCAATATAAAATAACTTTCAAATTTCAACGCCATGAAAAATTACACTTTCCTATTTGTTATATTTCTTTTTTTGATCCCAACTACACTAAAAGCACAATTGGTGTTGGACCTAAATGACTTTTATCAAAATGTTGGTGGAATAAATATTTATTTAAATAATAATGAATCAGATAAAAAGAATGAAGTTATTGGTTCACCCTATGCTCAAACAGAATTCATTAATGGTACAGTTATTCAAAATGACGGTACTGTTTACAAAAATATCCCTCTTAAATACAACATTTACAATGATCAAATAGTCTTTAAACATAAAAACAACGTTCTTCTTCAACTCGATTCGCCCAATAAATTCAAAGAAATTATAATTGGAAAACAAAAATACATTTACGGTGAATTTATGAACGAAAGAAATGAAGTCAAAGGTTATTACGAGACTTTAGAAGTAGGTAAAATATCTCTTCTAAAAAAAGAAATCATATATCTGCTAGAAGCCCAACCAGCTAAAGCTTTTAAAAATGCGGAATCAGCTAAACTTGCACGGAAGGCAGCTAAATTTTTTATTCTAAAAGAAGGAAATAAGATTTATGAGATAAAAGGAGAAAAAAACCTTTTGATACTTCTTGATAACAATGAAAAAATAAATTCATTTATCAAAAAGAATAAACTAAAACATAGAAAGATAGGAGACTTGATTAAAATAATTTCATATTATAACGAGATTTCATAAATTTGAAAACCTTAATATAAATTGAACCCATTAACTGAAACACTTACATATTCAAAAAATTAAACATGAAAAAGTCACTTCTTACACTTGTCCTTATCCTTTTAATATCTGCATCATTTCAAGTAAAAGCTCAAAAATTTTACATCAGAGATATATTTGAATTTTATAATGATATAAACTCAGAAGGATTATCCACGACACAAAAACAAAAAACATATAGCCAAATAGATGGATCACCATACTATCATAAAGATTTCATTGAAGGTGCTATTATAACAAAAGATGGTGTTAAATATGATAAAATTCCCCTTCGCTACAATGCATATGATGACAGGATGGAATATAAACATAAAAGTGGTATCGCATTTTATTTCACAAGACCAGAAGACTACAAAGAAATTATAATTGAGGACACCCATTTTGTTTATGGAGATTTTACAAATGGGAAAGATTTGATTCCCAGCTATTATGAATTAATGAATGATGGAAAAGTTAGTCTTTTAAAGAAAACAAAAAGAAGCCTTCGTGAAGCTGAACCTGCGAAACCTTTTAGCGATCCGAAACCAGCCAAATTCGTTTCGAAACCTGACATGTATTTTATTCTAAAAGATGGGAAAAAGCTTTATGAGATTAAAAATGGGAAGGCGATTATCTCAATTTTGAAAGATAAAAAAGAAGAAATTTCAGCATACATTAAAGCAAACAAGTTAAAAGCCAAAAAAGAGAACGACTTAATTAAAATCATCTCGTATTACAACGAGATTTCATAGGCCTGCAACCCAATTATTAATTATACCCAACAACTAATAACATGAAAAATTCTGTATTTTTTTTCAGTTTGATTGCTATGTTTTTAATTTCGGTAACAAGTGATGCTCAGGTGGATTCAACTGATACAAGTCCTGATTTTCACAACTACATTTATTCTAATAATTTATCAATTAAAATAGAAGAAAAGACTTATAGTGACATTAAAGGCTCTCCATATATAAATGAAAAATTCATAGAGGGAACAATTGTCACTAAAGATGGAAGTTTATTCGAGAATGTACCACTTCGCTATAATGCATTTGATGACAGGATAGAATATACCGATAAGACTGGTGCTGTTCTATTTCTGACAAAACCAGACGAATATAAAGAGATTCATATTTCAGACAAAACATTCCTATATGGCAGATTTAATGATGGAAAAAATAAATCATCCGCCTACTTTCAATTAATTTGCAAGGGAAATATATCTTTACTAAAAAGACACGAAATCATTCTATTAGAAAGAGAACCTGAGAAAGCTTACCAAAAGGCTAAACCGGCAAAGTTTGCCGCAAAATCTGCTCAATTCTATATTTTAAGAAATGAAAATAAAATCTTTCCAATTAAGAATACGAATGGAATTGTTGCTTTAATGGATAACAAAAAGGGGATTGTTGAAAAATACATTAAAAGCAATAAGCTGAAAACAAAAAAAGAAACTGATCTGATTAAGATTATTTCATATTACAACACACTTTGAAGCAAATTCAAAAAAAATCATACTAAGCCCAAATGTTAATTCGTTTGGGCTTTCTGTTTATATTAGCCTAATAATACGTAACCGGAAAAAACAAACCAGTTATAACCTCATACTATTAAACGCTTAAAATCAGCTGAAAGTGGGTAATATTTAATTGATATGTCTCACTATAAACAAGTATCTTACAAAGAAATCTTGAATTTGATGCAACATCTTTATTCAGACATTCGTCTTTCAAACAGAAAAGCAATAACGATTGGAATCAGTTTATAAAAATATTCATCAGGATGTGATTAACCGCTGCAAAGCCGGCGAGCGGGAGGCTCAGTCTCAATTGTACAAGTTGTATTACAAGTCCATGTTCAGCACTAGTGTACGAATAGTAGGAAATACGGAAGACGCGGAAGATGTGATGCAAGAGGCTTTTCTAAGTGCTTTTAAAAAGATGGGTACCTACAAAGGCGAAGTAAGTTTTGGTGCCTGGTTGAAAAAAATCGTTGTAAATCGTTCATTGGATTATTTAAAAAAGAGGAAAGTGGTTTTCGAAGAAATCAATGAAAAGATAATTAATGAAGAAAGCCCAATGATGGAAACCAAAGAAATCGACGTAGCCAAAATTAAGAAAGCAATAGGTCAACTTCCGGAAGGCTACCGGGTTGTTCTTAGCCTCTATTTGTTTGAAGGTTATGACCACGACGAGATTTCTGAAATACTGAGTATCAGCAACTCATCGTCCCGATCTCAATTATTGAGGGCAAAACTGAAGCTAAGGGATTATTTGGTGAAAGATGAAGTTTTTTCAATCAATTAAAATTGAAAATTATGACAGACTTATTAGAAAAAACAATACTAGAGAATAAAGAAGCATTTGAAGAAGAATCAATTGATGGTCATTTTGATCGTTTTGAAGCAAAACTCGACAAAATGCATTCACCGAAAACAAATTGGGGATGGAAAACTTATCTACAAATTGCAGCATCAGTTCTATTAATTGTTTTAGCAACCAATCAGGCCTTTATACATTTCGGAACTGAAACAGCGAAACCGCTAAGTCTATCACAAATTGCACCTGAATATTCTGAAGTTGAGTTTTATTTCACTTCATCCATTGAAAACAACATGCATGAGTGGGATAAATTAGTTGGTGAAGGATTTATAAATGAAGAAGAACAAGAAATGATGAATTCCGAAATTCAGGAATTCGATAAAATGTACGAAGAATTGCAAACTGAACTTCAGGCAAATCCTGACGATGAACGGGTGATTAATTCAATGCTTGAGTATTATCAGGCAAAACTGAGCATTATCACTTTGATTATAGACAAATTACAAGAAGTAAAACAACAAAAAATATCCAAAAATGAAATTGAAATTTAATTTTTTAGTCTTGCTACTGATTGCCACGTCAGTTGGTGTGCAAGCTGGTGAATTCACCAAGGATATCCATGAAGGATTTATCAAAGCAGCCATTCAATCTTTACAGGTTACTAATAAATATGGAGAAGTAAGGATTAATGATATTGGAGGAGATTCCATAACAGTTGATGTACTAATAACAGTTGAAAGCCCAACTGAAAATAAAGCCAAATATCTATTTGATCAGATTGACGTTGATATTCAAAAAAGTGGCTCTAAACTTATTTTAGAAACAACCATCAAAGAAAGTTTCAAAACAAAACAACACTTCACGATTGATTATACGGTCAATATTCCATCAGATAGGGACTTAACGATTACTAACAAATATGGAAATGTTGACATTAATAGTTTAAACGCTAATGGTAGCTTTGAAATCCATTATGGAAGTATCCACACTGGGAACATGATTGCCCCGGAAGGAAGACCAATCCAGCTTAAGCTTGCATATAGCAAAGCAGATTTGGAATCATTCAACAGTATGGTTTGCGAAACAAAATATTCCAAATTATATATTGGAGAAGCTGGCATTCTAAAAGCCGAATCTAAATACTCTACAATCAACGCAGAAGAATTGTCTTCGCTTGCAGTTCAATCAAAATATGATGGTGTAAAAATTGAAGAATTAGGAGAGCTGAAAGCAAACTCAAAGTATACCAATTACAATATTGAAGAACTTAAGAAAAGTCTGATACTTGACACAGAGTACGGATCAGTTAGAATTGAAGAGGTTGGTGAAGAATTTGAACTGATTGATCTAACAAACAGCTACGGAGGAATTAATATTGGCCTTGGTGATTTGTCATACACTTTAGATGCAGAATGCGATTATTGCAATGTGAAAGTACTTGAAGGTAGCTTTAATGGAAATCGAGAAAAAGATGGACACCACTTAAAAATGGATGGGACTGTCGGTAGTTCTTCTGCTACAGCTACAGTAAGAATAAAAAGCAGATATGGTGGTATAAAATTGACGGACTAAGAAGTTTTAATACAACTTTTTTCAAGCTAAGGCTACCAAATTAGGTAGCCTTTTTTAATCAAGAGAATTCCTCGAGGCTCTGCCTCGGGGTATAGAGGAAAGTT